>NZ_SMBV01000007.1:0-288814 GCF_004346515.1 Curtobacterium sp. PhB191 | reverse complement strand
TTTTTGCCCCCCCCGCCCCCTCCGGGGGGGGGGGCCCGCCTGCGTTGGTGTGGGGGGGCCCGCGTTGGTCTCCCCCTTTTTTACCCCCCCCCCCCCGGGGGGGGGGGGGCCCCCCCCCCCCCCCCGACCCCGGGGAGTTGGTGCCGGTGCTACTTGGTCGAGACCGTGAAGCCCTGGTCCTTGCCGTACTTGGCGAGGGCCTTCTGCCAGGCCTCGAGGCCGGCGTCGAGCGAGGTGCCGTTCTCGTACGCCTGACCGACGGTGTCGGCGTAGACGCTGTTCGCGTACACCTGGTACGGCAGGTAGGTGAAGTCGTTGTCCGAGGACTTCGACGCGTCGACGAGCACCTTGTTGATCTGCTGCCCACCGAAGTAGGACGGCTTCTCGTCGAGGAAGGCCGACGAGTCGAGGTCAGCGGTCGTCGAGGGGAACCCACCGGACTTCATGAAGACGCCGGTCGACTCCTTGGACGAGTTCAGCCACTTCAGGAAGCCCGCGGCGAGGGCCGGGTTCTTCGACTGCTTCATGACGACCTCGGCGCTGCCACCGTTGTTCGCGGTCTGGGCGGTGCCGCCGTCGTAGGTCGGCATCGGGGCGACGCGCCAGTCACCCGAGGCCTGGGCGACGCCGGACTCCAGGTTGCCGGGCATCCAGGCGCCGGTGATCATCGTGGCGATCTCACCGTTGCCGAGCTGCTTGTACCAGTCGTCGGTCCAGCCGACGGTCTTCGACAGCAGGCCCTGCTCGACGAGCTCGTTCCAGGTGCTCGTCCACTTCTTCGAGCCCTCGTCCTGCAGGTTGATGGTCACCTTGTCACCGTCGGTGGTGAACGGGGTACCGCCGGCCTGGGCGATCATGCTCGTGGTGAAGCCGGCGTCGCCGGAGTCGGCCGCGATGTAGGCGTTCGGGTCGGCCTCGTGCAGCTTCTTCGCGGCGGCGACGTACTCGTCCCAGGTCTTCGGCACGGCGATGTCGTGCTTGTCGAAGACCGTCTTGTTGTAGAACAGCGCCATGGGGCCGGAGTCCTGCGGCAGGCCGTAGACCTTGTCGTCGATCGACACCGAGCTCCAGGTGCTCTTCGCGAACTTGTCCTCGAGCGAGTCGAAGCCGTAGCCGGACAGGTCGAGCAGCGAGTCGGACAGGGCGAACTGCGGCAGCGCGAAGTACTCGACCTGGGCGACGTCGGGGGCGCCCGAGCCGGCCTTCACGGTGTTCTGGAGCTTGGTGTACTGGTCGGCGCCGGTGCCGGCGTTGACGAGCTTGACCTTCACCTTGGGGTACTGCTTCTCGAACGCGGCGACCTGGGCCTTGGCGGAGGGGGTCCACGACCAGTAGGTCAGGGTGCCACCGTCCTTCAGTGCCTTGGTGATGTCGTCGGACGAGCCACCGGACGACGAGCCGCCGGTCGCGCAGGCGGCGAGGGCGATCGTGGCGGTGACGCCGATGGCGAGGGCGCTGAGCCCGCGCCGGAGACGCTTGTTCATGGGGGTGCCTTTCACTTCTTCGTGGAGAGGGGGGTAGGGCTGCTGCGTTCCGGACCGGATGGCGCGTGGCGAGGTCGCCACGGGCCTCCCGTCCGACGGATCAGGCCTTGACGGACCCGGCCGCGAGGCCGGACTGCCAGAAGCGCTGGAGGAAGAGGAACGCGACCACGATCGGGATGATCGTGAGGAGCGATCCCGTGACGACGAGGTTGTAGATCGGCTGCGCACCGGACCCGGTGGCCTGGGCGTTCCACTGGTTCAGGCCGACCGTCAGGGGGTACCACTTCGGGTCGCTCAGCATGATGAGCGGCAGGAAGTAGTTGTTCCAGGTGGCGACGACCGCAAAGAGCAAGACGGTCACGACACCGGGAGCGAGCAGGCGGAGCGCGATGGTGAAGAAGATCCGGAACTCGCCGGCACCGTCCATGCGGGCGGCCTCGAGGAGCTCGGCGGGGATCGCGTCGACCGCGTAGGTCCAGATCAGGTACATGCCGAACGGGCTGATGAGCGACGGCAGGATGATCGACCACGGGGTGTTGGTCAGGCCGACCTGCGAGAAGAGCAGGAAGGTCGGGACCGCCAGGGCCGTGCCGGGGACCGCGATGGCACCGAGCACGATGGCGAACACCGCGCGGCGTCCGGGGAACTGGAACTTCGCCATACCGTAGCCCGCGACGGTCGCGAGCAGGGTGGCGCCACCGGCACCGACGACCACGTAGAGCAACGTGTTGCCGAACCACTGCAGGAAGATGCCGTCGTTGTAGGTGACGGTGTCGACGATGTTCTGCCAGAGGTTGAAGTCCCCGCCGAACCAGAGCCCGAAGGTGGAGAGCAGCGACGCCTGCGTCTTCGTGCTGTTCACGAGCAGGTAGAACAGCGGCGCGAACGAGTAGACGACGAAGACGACCATGACCGCGGTCAGCAGGCCGGAACGCTTCGGCTTGCGTCCGTCGACGTGCTGCTCGGCCTTCCGCTCGGCCTTCCTGGAGGCCCGGGTCGAGCGGGTGCCCGGGTCGCGCTGCGTCGTGGTCGCCTCGGTGACCGTGGCCGGTCCGGCGGCGCCGGTCGCGGGGTGCTGGATGGTGCTCATCGGTTCTCCTGGCGGGTTCCGCGGACCTGGACGACGTAGGCGATCACCGCGGTGATCACGCCCATCACGATCGCGACGGTGGCGGAGTAGTTGAACTGCTGGCCGCTGAAGGACAGCGAGTAGGCGTACATGTTCGGGGTGAAGGCGCTGCCGATGACGTTGGGGGCCAGGGTCTTCAGCAGGTTCGGCTCGTTGAAGAGCTGGAAACTGCCGATGATCGAGAAGATCGTGGCGATGACCATCGGGCCGCGCAGTGCCGGGAGCTTGATCGAGAAGACCGTGCGCAGGGGGCCGGCGCCGTCGAGCTCGGCGGCCTCGTACAGCTCACCGGGGACCGTGCGGAGTGCGGCGTAGAAGATCAGCATGTTGTAGCCGAGGAACTCCCACGTGACCACGTTGCCGATGGAGGTCAGCACCCAGCTCGGGCTGAACGGCTGCAGCAGGTCGATGCCGAGCGCGTCGTTCGCGGCGCCCGTCAGGCCGAACTGGTTGCCGTAGATGAAGCCCCAGATCAGGGCCGCGACGACACCGGGGACGGCGTAGGGCAGGAACACCGCGATGCGGAAGAACGACGTGCCCCAGAGCCGTGCGCTGTCGAGTGCGAGGGCGGCGACGAGTGCGAGCCCGAGCATGATCGGCACCTGGACGACCAGGAAGATCGCGACCCGACCGAAGCCGGACCAGAACTTGGCGTCCTGGAAGAGCTGGACGTAGTTGGCGAACCAGACGAACTGGTTGCCGCCGATGAGCTGGTCGCGGAACAGGCTGAGCCAGAGGGCGTAGCCGATCGGGACGATGAGCATGGCGATCAGGACGACCACGAAGGGGCCGACGAACAGCCAGCCGGTGTAGCGCCCCCGCGCCTTGGTCCGGCGACCTGCCGGGCGGGGGGCTGCCGGCTGCGCTGCGGCTGCCTCGCCGGGCCGCGCTGCGAGCGTGCTCATGTGACTCCTTCGTCTGCTGCGTTCGGGTGTCCGGTGTCTCGGCCGCGACCCGGGCCCGGTGACGGGCGCTCTGGCGGTCGCAGATGTTGACGTCAACATCGAACGTCAGGACGATAGCATGGCAACGTCAACATGCGCTAGCGTCCGGGAACGCAGACTGCGTGATCCCGCAACGGAAGGAGCTCGAGCCGATGACGACCGAGTCCCCCGCCGGCACCCGCCGCTCCCCCTCGATGGCCGCCGTCGCCGACGCCGCCGGGGTCTCGATGCAGACCGTCTCGCGCGTCGCCCGCGGGTTCGACAACGTCAGCCCGGACACCCGCGACCGCGTGCAGCGCGCCATGGACACCCTGGGCTACCGGCCCAACCGTGCCGCACGGGCTCTCCGATCGGGGCGCTTCCGCACCATCGGCGTGATCATGTTCACGCTCGCGTCCTTCGGCAACATGCGCACGCTCGAGGCGATCGCCGACGCCGCCGGGGCAGCGGACTTCACGATCACGCTGCTGCCGATGGCCTCGCGCACCGAAGAAGGCGTGCGCTCCGCGTTCTCCCGCCTGCACGAACAGGCCGTCGACGGCGTCGTGATCATCATCGAGTCGCACATCATCGACACGGCCGAGGTCGTGCTGCCCGACGGTGTGCCCATGGTCATCATCGACTCCACCGGCAGCACCGACCACCCGGCGATCGACACCGACCAGACCGACGGCGCGCGCCAGGCCACCCAGCACCTGCTCGACCTCGGCCACGAGACCGTCTGGCACGTCGCCGGACCGACCTCGTCGTACTCCGCCGCACGCCGGTTGGCCGCATGGCAGGACACCCTCGAGCGCGCCGGTCGGCTCGTCCCGCCGGTGTTCCACGGCGGCTGGAGCACCGACTCCGGCTACCGCGCCGGCCTGACCATCGCCGCACGCCCGGACATCACCGCCGTCTTCGCCGCCAACGACCAGACCGCGCTCGGAGTGCTCCGCGCCGCGCACGAGCTCGGGCGGTCCGTGCCGTCGTCGCTCAGCGTGGTGGGCTTCGACGACTCCCCCGAGTCCGACTCCTTCTGGCCGCCGCTCACCACCGTGCACCAGTCCTTCGACGAGGTCGGGCGCCGAGCCGTCGCGAACCTGCTCGCCCAGATCGACGGCGAGTCCGTGTCCTCCGCCCCCGATCTGGTGCCCGTGCGCCTGGTGGAGCGGGCGAGCACCGCGCCGCCGCCCGCCGCGCGCTGACGCGCTGCGCTGCGCGCCGCGCTGCGCTGCGCTGCGCTGCGCGCTGCGCACGTTTCGTGCCCAGCGACACCTCACGCGCGCCGCACCCCGTGAACTGTCGCCCAGCCCGTGATCTCGCGCACGCGCCGGACGGGAGGCCCGGCGCCAGCCCGCCACGGTCCTCCCGTCCGCCAGCCGCGCACGTTTCGTGCCCAGCGACACCTCACGCGCGCCGCGCCCCGTGAACTGTCGCCCGGCCCGTGAAGTCGCGGCCGGCGCCCCGCGCCCCGCACGAACGAGCAGAGGACGTCGGGCGCGAGCGCCCGACGTCCTCTGTGCTCACTCGACGCCCGCCGCAGCGAACGCCGAGGCGTCTCAGCCGATCGACACGGCGGTCCAGGACACGGGCGGCAGCTCGATCGTGATGGTGTCGCCGTCGCGGCTGACCGTCTCGTTCGTGCGGAGCCCGACGCGCTCGGTGGACGAGAGGTCGTTCACGGCGTGGATGTCGTCGTCCCAGACGCCCTCGGCACGGACGTCGCCCGAGGCCGCCAGGCCCGCGAGGTCGATCGTGACGGTGGTCGACTCGGACGGGTGGCGGTTGATCAGGAAGACCGCCGCCTTGCCGTCCTCGGTCACGGTGGCGGCCGAGTCCACGACCGGCACCTCGCCGTACTTGCCGCCGTCGACGGTGTCACCCGAGGCCTTGACCTGCAGCGACGTGCCGTTCGCCAGGCGCGACGTCACCGAGAACGGGAAGAACGTCGTCTGGCGCCAGGCCGGGCCGCCGGGCTCGGTCATGATCGGGCCGATGACGTTGACGAGCTGCGCGAGCGAGGCCGAGGCGACGCGGTCCGCGTGGCGGAGCAGCGAGATGAGCAGCCCACCCACGACGACGGCGTCGGCGACGGTGTAGACGTCCTCGAGCAGACGCGGGGCGACGGGCCACTCGTCGAGCGTGAACTCGGCGGCCTGCTCGTGCCACTTCGTGATCGACCAGACGTTCCACTCGTCGAACGAGATGTCGATGCGCTTGTCGGACTTCTTCTGCGCCTGCACGTGGTCGGCAGCGGTGGTGACCGTCTTGATGAAGTGGTCCATGTTGACGCCGGCGGCGAGGAACGACGGCAGGTCGTTGTCCTCTTCGTAGTAGGCGTGCGCGGAGATGTAGTCCACGTCGTCGTAGGTGTGCTCGAGGACGGTGCGCTCCCACTCGCCGAACGTCGGCATCGACGCTCCGGACGAACCGCAGGCGACCAGCTCGAGGTCGGGCTGGATCTGGCGCATGGCCTTCGCGGTCATGGCGGCGAGCTTGCCGTAGTCCTCGGCGTTCTTGTGGCCGAGCTGCCACGGGCCGTCCATCTCGTTGCCGAGGCACCACATCTTGATGGCGAAGGGCTCCTGTCGGCCGTTGGACTTGCGGTACTCGGACAGTGCGGTGCCGGCGTTGATGTTCGCGTACTCGAGCAGCTCGATCGCCTCGGCGGTGCCGCGCGTGCCGAGGTTCACGGCGAGCATGAGCTCCGAACCGACCTGGTCGAGCCAGTGCTGGAACTCGTGCAGGCCGACCTCGTTGGTCTCGGTCGAGTGCCAGGCCAGGTCGAGGCGCTTCGGGCGCTGCTCGACGGGGCCGACGCCGTCCTCCCACTTGTAGCCGGAGACGAAGTTGCCGCCGGGGTAGCGGATGGCGGAGACGCCGAGTTCCTTGACGAGCTCGACGACGTCCTTCCGGAAGCCGTGCTCGTCGGCGGTCTCGTGCGCGGGCTCGTGGATGCCGTCGTAGACGTGGCGGCCGAGGTGCTCGACGAACCCGCCGAACAGGCGACGTCGCACCGGCCCCACGGTGAACGCGGCGTCGAGGACGAGGTGTGTGCGGGGCATGGATCTCCTTCGATCGTGCGAGAGCGGGTACTGCGGGTCGTGCGGTGCGCGTGCTCGGTCCGGCGCCAGGGGTAGCGAAGCGGACCGTCACGAAAGTGAGCGCTCACCTGACAGAAACGCTACCGGGTTCCACGGCGACGCGAAAGGGGTGGCGGATGATCTTCGCGAGCGCTAATGTGAGCGCTCACGGAGCACCGACCCACGGCTCTCGTGCACGGAGCAGCAGTGTTCCGCGAACGGAGCAGCGATGCTCCGGCGGGAGCACCGACCCTGTTCCCGAGCCCGGCCCATCCCGATGGAGTGATGCCATGCCGAACCGCCCAGCAACACCCGCGTCGCGCCTCTCGCGCCGCGGCTTCCTCGCCGCAGGAGCGGCCGCCGCGACGGTGCTCCCGCTCGCCGCGTGCTCGAGCCCGATCGCAGCCGGCCTGGCCGGCAGTGCGCTCAACCCCGAGACGCTCGTCTTCTGGAACCTCTTCGGCGGCGGTGACGGCCTCCGCATGCAGGCGATGGAGGACGGCTACGCGAAGCAGCACGGCGGATCGAGCTCGCTGCAGGCCACCACGTTCGCGTGGGGCAACCCGTACTACTCGAAGCTGACACTGGCCACCGTCGGGAACAAGCCGCCGGACGTCGCGGTCGCCCACCTGACCCGCGCGAAGCCGCTGTGGGACGGCGACCTGCTCGACCCGATCACGTCCGAGGACCTGGCGAGCGTCGGCCTCAGCGCCGCCGACTTCAACCAGAAGGCGTGGACGGCGCAGAAGACCGACGGCAACAACATCGCCATCCCGCTCGACACCCACCCCTTCGTGCTCTTCTACAACGTTGACGTGTGCAAGAAGGCGGGCCTGCTCGACAGTGACGGCAACCTCAAGGACCTGTCCGGCATGGACACGTTCGAGAGCGCCCTCGCCGCCGTCGCGAAGGTCACCGGCGGCACCGCGCTCAACGTCGCCAACGTCGTGCCGGAGACCGCCACGCCGTGGCGCTTCTTCTGGACGATGTACAACCAGATCAACGACGCGACCCCGTTCATCAGCGACGGCGGCGCGAAGCTCACCGTCAACGAGGACGCCTACAACGAGGTCACCAGCCGCACCCAGAAGTGGGTCAAGCAGGGCTGGATGAACAAGGCGCTCGACTACGCCACGGCGCAGTCCCTGATGTTCGACGGCAAGGCCGGCTTCTTCATGCAGGGCGAGTGGGAGATCAGCACGGCGCAGTCCATCAAGGGACTGAAGTTCGGCATGGCCCCGATCCCGCAGCTCTACGACAAGCCCGCGACGCAGGCGGACTCGCACACCTTCGTGCTGCCGAAGAAGGACCGCACGCCCGAGCAGCGCAAGCAGCACATGCTCTTCATCAAGCAGATGCTCGAGCAGAGCCTGACCTGGGCCGAGGGCGGACACGTCCCCGCCTACATCCCGACCTTCGACAGCAGCGCCTACAAGGAGCTCAAGCCCCAGTCGAACTACGCGGCCGCAGCCGAGACCGCCGTGTTCGACGACCCCGCCTGGTACGGCGGCTCCGGTTCGACCTTCGAGGGCACCGTCGGCGCCCAGCTGGCACTCGTGCAGCAGGGCAGCTCGTCGCCCGCACAGGCGCTCAGTGCCATCAAGTCGCAGCTCGCGACCTACCTGAACACCCCGAGCCCGCTGTGACCGGGCACACGACCGCCCGGCTCGTACGCTCCGGGCACACGACCCACGCGATCGCCGTGAACACCGCGCGAAAGGCACGATGACGTGACCACAGCACCTGTCCTCGACCGGCCCACGGACGCGGCCACCGCGTCGCGTCCGCGCCGGAACCGCACCTACGGCACCAGCCTCACCCGTGGCCAGGGCCGCAGCGGCTGGCTCTTCCTCGCCCCGTTCGGCCTGTTCTACGCGGCCTTCCTGCTCGGCCCGACGGTCTGGATGATCGTCTCGAGCTTCTTCAACACCTCGACCGTCCGCACGGGCCTCGGCAGCTTCGCCGGGTTCGCGAACTACGCCGAGATGCTCGGACGCTCCGACTTCTGGTCGTCGCTCTGGCACACGCTGCAGTTCACGCTGTACACGACGCCGCCGCTCGTCATCCTGGCGTTCGTCTTCGCCGTCCTGACGAACCGGATGAACCGCGGCCAGTGGTTCTTCCGACTGGCGTTCTTCCTGCCCTTCATCCTGCCGTCGGCGACGATCTCGCTCATCTGGGTGTTCATCTTCACGCCGGCGACCGGCCTGTGGGCGAGCATGCAGTCGGCCATCGGCCTCACCCCGGGCTCCGGCATGCTGTCCAGCCCCAACACCGCGATGATCGGTGTCGCGATCGCCACCGTCTGGTGGACCCTCGGCTTCAACTTCGTGCTCTACCTGGCCGGTCTGCAGGAGATCCCGCGCGAACTGTACGAAGCGGCCGCCGTCGACGGCGCGTCGAACTGGCAGCAGATCAAGTCGATCACGCTGCCGCTGCTCGGCCGCACCACGACGCTGGTCATCCTGTTGCAGATCATCGCGAGCCTGAAGATCTTCGACCAGGTGTACCTGATGACGAACGGCGGACCGGGCATCTCCACCCAGGTCTCGCTGCAGCTCATCACGGGCGTCGGCTTCACCGACAACCGACTCGGTGCCGCCTCGGCAGCGTCGGTGCTCCTGTTCATCGTGATCGTCGCGATCGCGGTCATCCGGCAGCTCGTCGAGCGCGCTGCCGCCAAGCGAGAGATCGGGGCCTGACATGACCGCCACCGAGAGCATCACCACCGGCCGCGCCAAGCTCCGCACCGGCGTCTCGGCCGCCGCCCCCGCGAACGCCGCCAAGATCGGCGTCTCCGGCAAGGGCTTCAACCTGGTCGCCGGGATCATCCTGATCGTCTTCGCGATCATCTGGCTCATCCCCAGCCTGTTCGCCCTGAAGACGTCGCTGTCCGACAACGGCGTCGCCGCCCTCGGCGCGAACTCGATCCTGTCGAACTGGAACCCGACGCTGCACTCCTACGCGGCACTGTTCCAGGCCGGCGACATCTGGAACTGGTACCTCGCCAGCGCCATCACGAGCGTGATCACGGCCGTCCTGACGGTCATGTTCGCCTCGATGGCGGCGTTCGCGCTGTCCCGCCTGGTGTTCCGCGGTCGGAACATCGCGTTCCTGCTCATCATCCTCGGCATCATGATCCCGACGCAGGTCCTGATCATCCCGATCTTCCAGGAGCTCAACGCCGTCGGCCTGCTGAACACCTACTGGTCGGTCATCTTCCCGCAGGTGCCGGCCGTGATCGCGGTGTTCATCTTCAAGCAGTTCTTCGACGGGATCCCGAAGGAGCTGGAGGAAGCGGCACGCATCGACGGTGCCAACATCTGGAAGATCTACTGGTCGGTCATCCTGCCGCTGTCGCGTCCGGTGATCGCCGCGGTGACGATCCTGACCTTCGTCGGTGTCTGGAACAACCTGCTGCTGCCGCTGTTCGTGCTGTCGAACCCGGACCTCATGACGATCCCGGTCGGGCTCGCCACGGTCCAGGGCAGCTTCGGTCAGCGCTACGCGGACATCCAGGCCGGAGCGATCCTGGCGGCGTTGCCGCTGATCATCCTCTACCTGATCTTCCAGCGGCAGATCGTGGAGGGCGTGACGGGTTCCGGCCTCAAGGGCTGACGCAACCCCACGACGGACGGGAGGCCCGGTGCCAGCTGGCACCGGGCCTCCCGTCCGTCGTGCTGGTCGCGTCTCAGGCGCGGGCGTACCTGGCAGAAACGGGCGTACCTGCCGAGAAGTTTCGTGACGGTACGCCCGGAAGCACCAGGCATCGCACGCGTCATGGGAAGGAACGGGCACCGCTCAGGCGGAGACGGACTCCTTGGCCTCGTGCTTCCAGAAGCCGGAGAACGTGATGCGCGCCTTCGGAAGACCCGCACGGTGCAGGTGCCGGCGGCCCTCGGTGGCGAGGGTCGACTCGCCGACCACGAAGGCGTACCCACGGTCGTCGACGGGCACGTGCCGCTGCAGTTCGGCGAGCGCCGCGCGGCCCGGGACGGCGAGGTGGTCGACCTCGTCACGGACGATCCACGTGACCGTGACCCCGGCCGGTGCGTCGATCTCGCGGACGTCGCCAGCGGTGGGGACCTCTTGGATGATGCGGCCGACGGCGTTCCGGGGCAGCGACGCGGCGATGCCGAGCACGCCGGGCAGGCCGGTCTCCTCGGCCGCGATGACGATCTCGCTGGTGTCGTCCGGGCAGTCGAAGATGCAGCCCTGGTCGAGCATCGCGAGCTGGTCGCCGGGGCGGGCACCGCAGGCCCAGATCGCGGCACGGCCCTCGGGCTCGCCGGCGGCGTCGGTGTGCACGACGAAGTCGATGTCCATCTCGGCGGTGCCGTCGGGCATCGGGCGGAAGGCGGCGACGGTGTAGTTCGCGCAGTGCGGGCGGACGTCTTCGGGGATGGCCAGGAACGTCGGCCACCACTTCTTGCCGTCGAGGTCCGGCATCCGGAACGCGTCCTGGTCCGGACGCCCGGTGAACAGGCGGAACCAGTGGTCGAAGCCGAGGAACGGGAACTCGTGCAGGTCGTCGCCGGTGACGGTGACACGCTGCATCGACGGCGTCGTGCGCTCGGTGCGCAGGACCCGGGCACGGAAGAGCCGGGGATTCTCGGGCAGGAGCCGCGGAGTCTTCGCCATGAGGCAAGGCTAACCTAAGATGTTCTCCGTGCCAGCCCCCTCCCCCGCCCTGGCTTCCGTCTCGGAGGCCCGCACCGCCGATGCGTCAGCAGCCCTCGGTGTCCACCGCACCGCCGTCCGTCGCCGCGTCCTGGTGATCGCCGGACTGGTCGTCGTGCTGGTCCTGGTGGCGGTCGCGAGCATGCTCCTCGGCAGCAACCGGATCGGCGTCGACCGGGTGCTCGACGGCCTGTTCCGGACCGGGTCGACCACCGATGAGGCGATCGTCTGGGGCTCCCGGGTCCCGCGCACGCTCATCGGTGCCGCGGTCGGTGCGGCCCTGGGGATCGCGGGGCTCCTGATGCAGGGGCACACGCGCAACCCGCTCGCCGACCCCGGACTGTTCGGGGTCTCGTCGGGCGCCGGGCTCGCCGTCGTCCTCGGCGTCTACGTGTTCGGGGTCACGAGCACCGGCGCGACGGTCTGGTTCGCACTCGGCGGCGCGCTGGTCGCGAGCGTCGTGGTGTTCTCGGTGACCATCGCGGGCAGCGGGACGGCCAGCCCGGTCCCCCTCGCCCTCGCGGGTGCCGCCGTCTCGGCCCTGCTGGGCGCGCTGACCTCGTTCGTCGTCCTGACCGACCAGGACTCGCTCGACGCGTACCGGCTGTGGGTCGTCGGCTCCCTCGCCGCACGGCAGCTCGACATCCTCGGCGCGGTGTGGCCGTTCCTGGTCGCCGGGCTGGTGCTCGCGATCCTGAACGTCCGGGCCCTCGACGCGCTCGGGCTCGGCTCGGACCTGGCCAAGGGCCTGGGCGAGAACGTGCTCGTCGCGCGGCTCGTCGGGCTCGGGGCCATCACGTTGCTCGCAGCCGGAGCGACCGCCGCCGCCGGGCCGATCGGGTTCGTCGGCCTGACGGTGCCGCACGTCGCCCGAGCCCTCGTCGGCACCGGGCACCGGTGGACGCTGCCGGTCTCCGGGCTCGTCGGAGCGGCGCTCGTGCTGCTCGCCGACGTCGTCGGACGCCTGATCGGCGGGTTCTCGGAGGTCGAGGTCGGCATCGTCCTGGCCGTCATCGGCGGCCCCGTCTTCGTCGCCGTCGCCCGTCGCCGATCGCTGGTGTCCCTGTGACGGGCGCAGCGGTCCGTGCGCCCGGCCGGACCGGGGTCCGCATCGGTCCGATCGGCCTCGCCTGGCGCCCGCGGGTGTTCTGGTACACGGCCGCCTCGCTCGGTCTGGTCCTGGTGCTCGTCGTCCTCGGTGTCGCGATCGGCTCGACCTGGATTGCCCCGGGCATCGTGCTCCGCTCCCTGGTCGGGCTCGAGACCGGCCCGGACGGCTTCATCATCACCACGCTCCGACTGCCCCGTGTCCTCACCGGAGCGCTCGTCGGGCTGACCCTCGGCATCGCCGGCGCACTGACCCAGACCTTCACGCGGAACCCCCTGGGCACCCCGGACATCATCGGCGTGACGTCGGGCGCGAGCGTCGGCGCCGTGGCGGCCATCGTGCTCGGCGGGGGCACGTACTCGGTGTCCTCGATCGTGCTCAGCGGCGGGATCCCGGTGGCCGCGACGATCGGTGCGCTCGTCGCCGCCGCCGTCGTGTACGGGCTCGGCTGGCGCGGCGGGGTGCAGAGCTACCGGCTCATCCTGGTCGGCATCGGCGTGAGCGCGACCCTCGACGCCGTGACGAGCTACCTGCTCGTCCGCGCCAAGATCACCATCGCGACCGCGGCGTCGCAATGGCTCGTCGGCAGCCTGTCGAGCACCTCGTGGTCGAGCGTCTGGCCGCTGCTGATCGTCGCCGCGGTCGCGGTGCCGATCGCCCTGGCGACGAGTGCGGCGCTCGGCATCGGACAGCTCGGTGACGAGGTCGCGACCGGGGTGGGGCTCGCCGTCCAGCGGCACCGCCTGCTCGTGATCGCCCTGGCCGTCGTGCTCACCGCCGCCGCCGTCGCCGCTGCGGGACCGGTCGGTTTCGTCGCGTTCGTGGTACCGCAGGTCGGACTCCGGCTGGCCGGCACGAACCGTCCGCCCCTGCTGCTCGCCGGTCTGCTCGGCGCAGCGCTCGTCCTCGCCGCGGACCTGCTGTCCCGATCGGCGTTCCCGTGGCAGGTGCCCGTCGGCATCATCACGACCGTGATCGGTGCCCCGTACCTGATCTGGCTCCTCATCCGTCACCGCAAGGAGATGTCCCGATGACTCCCCCGTCGACACCCCCGTCCACCCCGGTCCTCGAAGCCCGCGGCCTGTCCGTCGGCTACGACCGGCACCCCGTGCTGACCGATCTCGACCTGCGCATCGAGCGCGGCACCGTGACGACGTTCCTCGGCGCGAACGGCTGCGGCAAGTCGACCCTGCTCAAGGCCTTCGGGCGCGTGCTGAAGCCGCAGTCCGGCGAGGTCCTGCTCGACGGTGCCCCGATCCGCAAGGAACCGAACCGCCAGGTCGCGCGGAAGCTCGCGATCCTGCCGCAGTCCCCCGTCGCACCCGCGGGCACGAGCGTGCTCGACCTGGTGATGCGCGGCCGCAACCCGCACCAGTCGTGGGCGAAGCCGTGGACCGCGGACGACGCCGACGTGGCGGAGCAGGCCATCGCGGCGACCGGGCTGACCGACGTCGCCCACCGCGACGTCGCGAGCCTGTCGGGTGGCCAGCGACAGCGTGCATGGATCGCCCTGGTGGTGGCGCAGCAGGCCGACACGTTGCTGCTCGACGAACCGACGACCTACCTCGACCTCGCGCACCAGCTCGAGGTCCTGCGCCTGGTGCGCCGACTCAACCGCGAGCAGGGCTCCACCATCGTGATGGTCCTGCACGACCTGTCGCTCGCGGCCCGGTTCTCCGACCGGCTCGTCGTCCTGCACGACGGCGGCGTCGCTGCCGACGGCGCACCGCACGAGGTGCTGACCCCCGCGTTGCTCGAGCACGCCTTCGGGCTGCACGCGCGCGTGTTCCCGGACCCCGTGACCGGTGCCCCGATGATCGTGCCCGAGGCCGACGAGCACGACCCGGCGCCGCATGCCGAACCGGACGTCGAACTGGCGGGAGCCGCGCACTTAGGTTAGCCTCTCCTAACGTGAAGCTCTCCCGACGCGGCTCCCTCCGAGCCACTCTCCTGACCTCCGTGGCCGTCTCGGCCCTCCTCCTCGCCGGCTGCTCGAGCACCGACTCGAACGACTCCGACGGTGACACCGCGGCGTCGAAGGCCTGGTCCTACGAGGACGCCACCGGCACGACCGTCAAGGTCGACCACACGCCGAAGCGCGTCGTCGTGCTGAACGACATCGCGATCTCGTTCATCGAGTACGGCCTGAAGCCGGTCGGCACCTTCGGCCAGCTGACCATGGCGAAGGACGCCCGCTTCGATGACCTGGACACCGACGGCATCACCCAGCTCGGTACCGGGTACGGCGACGTCGACCTCGAGAAGCTCGCAGCGCTGAAGCCCGACCTCGTCGTGACCTCGGTCTACCCGACCGACGAGAAGGGCACGCTCGACGAGACGCAGCCCGGCTACGGCTTCAAGGACAACGAGCAGGAGAAGCAGATCGAGGCCATCGCGCCGGTCGTCCAGGTCAAGTGGGGCGGCAAGGGCGAGGACGTCATCGAGAAGATCGCCGACCTGAGCGAGTCCCTCGGCGCGAAGGAGTCGACGATCGAGGCCGCCGAGAAGCGCTTCGACACCGCCGGTGACGAGCTCGAGAAGGTCGCGAAGGAGCAGGACCTGTCGGTCGTCTCCATGTACGCCGACGGTGACGGCGCCTACGTCACCCGCCCGACCGACGAGCCGCTGCTGCAGATGTACTCGTCGTTCGGCGTCGACTTCGTGAACCCGAAGCCGAAGGGCTTCTACTGGGGCATCTACTCGTGGGAGAACGCGGGCCAGATCAAGGCCGACGTGCTGCTGCTGTCGCAGCAGGGCTACCAGGTCGCGGACCTCGAGAAGCAGCCGACCTTCGCTGACAACGCGGCGCTCGAGGCCGGCCAGGTGCACAGCTTCACCTTCCCGGCGCTCGACTACGCCTCGCAGGCCGGCTACATGACGGAGCTCGCGGGCTGGCTCGAGGACAGCAAGAAGCTGTCCTAGAACGCAACCGACGATCAGACGGGAGGCCCGTTGCCAGCTGGCAACGGGCCTCCCGTCTGTCCGTGGTGCGTTCTCGTGCACGTGCCCCGCCTGGTGTCGTCAGCCCACCGGCAAGGCGGCGTTCACCGCAGTCTGCGCATCGCGCCAGACCGCTGCGCGGGACCCCGCGTAGGTGCCGCCCTGACCGTTCGAGTAGTACCGCAGGTTGTGCTTCCCGCCGTCGGTGTTGCCCTGCCAGTACGCGGTCACAGCACGCGAGCTCCCGCCGACCAACCACACCTGGTCGGCGGCGTCGGCCGTTCCGGTCTTGCCGAACAGCGTGGTGCCGTCCGGGGTCTGGCCGCCACTCGCCGTGCCGCCCCGGAACGCGCCCTGCATGACCTCGAAGGCCGTCGCCGCGGTCTGCGGCGAGACGGCCTGCGAGCAGGTGCGCGGCTGCCCGCCGAGCTCCGTGCCGTCCGGTGCGGTGACCTGGTCGATGACGACCGGCGCGCAGTACCGACCACCGTTCGCGACACCCGCGTACGCCGCCGCCATCGTCAGCGGCGCGATGCTCTCGGTGCCGAGCAGCGACGCGGGGTTCCACGGCAGCTCGCCGCCGGCGGCCAGGTGCACACCGAGGCGCTTCGCGACGTCGCGGATGTCGCACAGGTCGAGCTGCGCCGCCATCGACTGGTAGGCGGCGTTCACGGACTGGGCCGTGGCCGAGCGGACCGAGTACGGCCCCTTCTGGCCAGGCGAGTCGTTCTTCGGCTGCCAGAAGGCCGTCGTCTGCTCGCCGCACGCCGTCCACGTGCTCTGCGGGTGCGGGGTGCCGTTCACGACCGTGTCCGGGCTGCGGCCGGCCTCGAGCCACGCCAGCAGCGTGAACATCTTGTACGTCGAGCCGGTCTGGAAGCCCGTCGAATCTCCGTCGGCCTGGTCGACGGCGTAGTTCAGCGACGTCGCCGTCGGTGGCGCCTGCTCCGACCGGTCGTAGTCGGTGTTCTGCGCCATCGTGAGCACCCGGCCGGTGCCCGCCTCGACGGTGTTCAGCGTCGCGCCCAGCGCGAGACGAGTCTCGGTCTTCGGGTCGTACCGGTCGAGCAGGTCTTTCTGCTTCGCGTTCAGGTCGAGGTCGAGCGTCGTCTGGATGCGGTACCCACCCGTCCGCCAAGCATCGGCGCGCTGCTGCTTCGTCGCGCCGAGCTGCGGCAGACGTGCGGCGACGCGCTTGGCGTAGTCGCAGAAGAACTCCGCCCCGGTCTCGACGGCCTCGCACCCCTGCTGCGGCGCGGTGATCCGGACGGAGTCGGCCAGCCGCGACAACCGTGCCGTGCGGTACTCATCGGTCGTCAGATGCCCCTGCTCGTGCATCGAACGGAGGATGACGTTCCGCCGCGCGGCGTTGTCGCGGTAGTGGTCCGGCGTGGACAGGTCGCGGCGCTCCGGCCACTGCACGATCGCGATGAGCGATGCCGCCTCGGCCGGGGTCAGGTCGGTGGCGGACTTGCCGTAGTAGTGCTGCGCGGCCGACTGCACGCCGTAGGTCTGGTCGCCGAAGTACGCGATGTTCAGGTACGCCGTCAGGATCTGCTCCTTGGTGTACTTCTTCGCCAGGCCGATCGCGAGCTTCATCTCGGCGAGCTTCCGCTGGGGCGACCGCTTCGTCGCCTCCTTGTAGCCGGCCCTCTGCTCCTCGAGCGTCGGCAGCTCGATCGCCCGCTGGATCTTGATGTTGCGCACGAGCTGCATCGTGAGCGTCGAGCCACCCGATCCGCCCTCGCCCTGCGACGCGGCGACGCTCACCAGGGAGCGGACCATCGACGTCGCGTCCACACCACCGGTCTCGTAGAACCGCTTGTCCTCGCCGTCGACCGCAGCGTGCTTCAGCTGGTCGCTGATCTGGTCGAACGACAGCTCCTGCCGGTCCTGCGCCCACACGTTCGCCAGGTGCACCGGTTCGCCACCGCGGTACGCCCAGACCTGGTTGCGCTGCGGCAGGTCCCCGATCTCGATGTGCTCCGGCAGCGACTCGAACACCCCGATCGCCGACGTCGTGCTCACTCCGGCGACCGCGATCATCGGCGTCACGCCGACCCCGACCATCAACCCTGCGAGCACACTGCCGCCCACGAAGCCGAGCGCGGCTCCCCCTGCACGTCTCATCGTCATCGCTCTGGATCCCCCGTGGTGCATCACCGCATCGATCTGGTGCGGTAGTTCGGGAGCGTCCCAGCCGATCTCGGGCGGTCGCCGGGACTTCGCCGCGGAACACCGCCGTGTCCGCTGGGAATGCGCCCGTCGTGACGGGATCGTGACGTCAGTGGGTCGAGTGGTCACCTTGCGTCGCCGGGATGGTGCCTGCGAGCAGGTCGAGCACGCCGTCCGGGAACACCGGGACGTCCGTGTCGACGGGTACCCAGCGCACCGGGCTGCCCTCGTCCAGCACCACGAGTTCAGCGTCCAGCGGCACCGCGTCCAGCTCCGCCGACCGGACGGCGAACACGTGGACGTACTCGTGCCCGGGCTGCCCCTCGTACTCGAACAGGTTCTCGAGGACGCCGAGCAGCCGGACCTCGTCGAGGGCGACGTCGAGCTCCTCGCGGAACTCGCGACGGAGCGCCTGGACCGCGGTCTCGCCGAACTCGATGCCGCCGCCGACTGCACGGTGGAAGAAGAGGTCCCGCACGCTGTCGAACGACTCGGACAGCAGCACGTGGCCGTCCTTGGTCGGCAGCCCGACCGAGATGTTCCGGATGCTCCCCATCACGCCACTCTGCCACCGGCGCGGGTTCGGTAGGTTCGAACCATGCACCACATCCGCTCGATCGTCACCCTCGCGATCGTCTTCCTCGGTCTGGGCTTCCTGCTCACCGCAGGTGGTTCGGTCTGGACGATCCTCACCCCGGACGGCACCGGCGTGAACTTCGCCGCGGGGTTCATGTACATGGGTGGCATGGTCGTCGGCATCGCCGGGATCGCACTCGGGGTCGCCGCGCTCGTGGCCGTCGCCCGGGCGGCGAAGCGGTTCGGCCGCTAACCGGCGAGCGCCTCGGCAGCAGCGCCCCACCCGGTGGGGTCATCCCCCGACGGGATGAACAGCATCGTGTTCCAGAGCACCAGGACGTCCCACCACGCGAGCTCGTCGGCAGTGAGCGCGCTCACCGAGCGGTAGCCGTCGAGCAACTGCCGGTGGACCGCTCCGGGGACCGGCCCCCAGTCGTGGAAGAGCGTCCCGAGCAGGACGGCCGAGCGTGCCAGCTCGACGATCCTGTGATCGAGGCGCAGGTCCTCGAAGTCGATGACGGCGACGACGTCCGCGTCAGCGCACAGGACGTTCGCCGCTCGGTAGTCGCCGTGCACGATCTGGACCGGCAAGTCGTCGGAGGGCGCGGCCCCGAGCCGGCGTCGAAGCGTCCGCTGGACACGCTCCGGCAAGTGCATCGGCGCAGCCTCGAGCCATCCCGCGACCTGCTGCACGAGCGGGGTCGGCGGTGGGCGCACACCGGCTGCGCGCGCCCGATCGGGGCTGTCGCGCAGGGCGTCGTGGATGCGGGCCAGCGTCGCACCGGCCGCGTGGACCTGTGCCGGATCGCGGACGTCCAGCAGGGTTCCGCCGATGACGTGCTGGAGCCCCATCGAGACCCCGTCTTCCTCGACCTGCACCCGTCCGTCGGGCGTCGGCACCGGGGCGGAAACGGGCAGGCCGCGCTCCGCGAGCCACGTCGTGAGGTCCGCCGCGAACGCCAAGCGCTCGAACCCCTCCGGTGCGATGGACCACTTCAGGAGCATCCGGCCGTCAGCGGTCGACACCCAGGCGAGCGCGTTGTGGTCACTCATCACGATGCGCTCGCACACGACGACGTGCACGTTCCACCACCGGTCGAGCGTCCGGATGACCCAGTCCTCGGCAGCGGCGACGTCCGTGAACCCGAAGCGGCTCCGCAGCACCTGGGCGGGATCGGCACGTTCCCAGAGCATCTCGAGGGTCATCGCTCCACCCTCGCAGGTCGCGCTACCATCCGGTACCGGTCCACCCACGGAAGCGAGCCGCCATGACCTCCCAGAGCACGAGGGTCCTGCACGTGATGTGCACGGTGTTCCTGTTGGGCGCCTTCCTGTCGGTCGGGATCGGTGGGTGGTCGCTCGCGAACGACACCGGGGGCGGTGCGAACATCGGCGGCGGCATCCTGATGCTGTTCGGTTACCTGCTCGGCCTGATCGGGATCGCGCTCGGGGTCGCCACACTTGTCGTCGCCACCGTGTCGCAGCGACGGTCACGCACGCGCAGCTGACGCCTCAGCGGCGGCGAGCGCGGAGCCGCTGCACGCCCACCCATCCGGCGACCGCGAAGCACCCGAGCGCGAGGACGTACGAGACGAGCAGGTCGGCCCACGTGCGCGGGTTGATCGATCCGTCGGGCAACCGCTCCTGGAGTTGGAACGACGTCGGGAACAGCCAGTACGACGTCGCGTAGACGGTGAGCGCCAGTCCGACGACGACCGAGCCGACGATGATCCACCGAGCAGCGCGCGCTCCGACGGTCACGCGGACGCCCCCTTCACGGATCGTCGCGACGCCGACCGCGGTGGGTTCGCTCGCAGGTGTTCGCTGATGCGTCCGAGGATCCGGCCGAGGTCGGTCGCGTCGTCGTCCGTGATCGGTGCGAACAGGAGTCCGTGCACGGTGCCGATGTGGCCGGGGAACACCTCGGCAAGGACCTCGCGCCCCGCGTCGGTGATCGCGACGACGGTGCTGCGCTCGTCGTCCGGCGACGGGGACCTCGTGACGAGCCCGCGCTGTTCGAGCAGTTGCGCCTGGTAGGTCAGCCCGCTGCGGCTGTACACGACACCGTCGGCCAGGTCCGTCATGCGCAGGTGCCCCTCCGGAGCGTCACCCAAGCGCGCCAGGAGCTGGAACTGCACGGTGCTCAACCCGCCGACGTCGCGGAGCTGCTTCTCGACCGCGGGGCGCAGGAGTGCACTCACCTCGGTCAGCGCGAAGTAGGCGCCGAGCTGTGTCGGGGTCAGTGCGGTGGGGGTGTCGCTCATGCAGCCATCCTACCTGTTGCTTCGAGTTCGAAGCAGTGCTAACGTCTCCGACAAGCGCTTCGAATTCGAAGCAACTACGAGAGGGCAGCATCATGAAGGCAGTGCAGTTCCACGAAGTCGGCGGGCCCGAGGTCCTCCAGTACGGCGAGGTCGAGCAGCCGACCCCGGCAGCGGGTCAGGTGCGGCTCCGCGTCGCGGCGTCCGCGTACAACGCCGCAGACAACGGCATGCGGGCCGGCTTCCTGCCGATCCCGATCCAGCTGCCGCACGTCCCCGGCTACGACGTCTCCGGCACGGTCGACGCGATCGGCGAGGGGGTGACCGGGTTGACCGTGGGCGACGCGGTCATCGCGTTCCTGCCGATGGACCGCGACGGCGGGGCAGCCGAGTACGTCATCGCACCGGCGGACGCCGTGGTCGCAGCGCCGACGAGCATCCCACTGGCCGACGCGGCCGCGCTGCCGTCCGTCGCGCTGACCGCCTGGCAGGCCCTGTTCGACGACGGCCGGCTCACCGCCGGACAGCGGCTGCTCGTCGTGGGTGCCGGCGGGGTCGTCGGCAAGTACGCCGTCCAGCTCGCCAAGCGCGCCCGAGCACACGTCATCGCGACCGCCAGCCCCCGCAGTGCTGATGCCGTGCGCGCGGCCGGTGCCGACCAGGTCATCGACCACACCGACGTCGACCTGCTCGACGCCCTCGACGGTCAGGTCGACGTGCTGCTCAACCTGGCGCCGATCGAGCCCGAGCAGTTCGCGGCGGACGTCGCAGCGGTCCGCGACGGCGGGGTCGTCGTGAGCACCACGGCGTTCATGGCCACCCCGGGTGACGAGTCCCGAGACGTGCGCGCAGCGACCGTGTTCGTCCTGCCGAACCGCGAACGCCTGACGGAGCTCGTCGCGTTGGTCGACGACGGTGCACTGACGGTCGAGGTCACGCGGCGCATCCCGCTCGCCGAGCTCCCCGCACTGCACGCCGAGGGCGCAGCCGGGAGGATCGCCGGCAAGGTCATCGTTCTGCCCTGACCCGGATCACCGGATCACCGGAGCGACCAGTGTGACGGGCGGTCCAGGTCGTCGGGCAGCACCGTGGATGCGTCACCCTGGGCGGCGTTCACCTGCGGCTGGGTGAGGAACAGCGCGTTCGACAGGTCCGCTCCCCCGAGCCGGGCATCGCGCAGGTCCGCCCCGAGCAGGTCCACGCCAGACAGGTCGCCTCCCCGCAGGTCCGCGGCGATCAGGACCGCACCGCGCAGATCGGCGCCGACCCGGACGCGAGATCGCAGGTCGCGGCCGGCCAGGTCAGCCGACGGGTGCAGGTCACCGACCGCCTCACCGGCGGCGGGGTACCCACCTCGAACCTCGGCGCTGACGTCGATCAGGACGGAACGAACGTCGAACCGGAGCGACTCGACGTCCACCGCGATGACGTCGGCCAGCTCGCCGTCGAGGACCTGCTGAATGCGGCGCCCGAGCACGGTCGGTGCTTCCGCAGACCCCAGAACGGTCGATCGGGACACCGCCTCGGCCAGGTACCAGAGCATCTCGTGGAGCTGCCGGGCGACGGCGAAGGCCCGGAACATCTCGGGCTTCGAGTCGGGTTCGTCGACCCAGCTCGTGCCGTCGAACAGGACCTGCGAGACGTACTGGCCGGCCCCGAAGCAGTCGAAGGTGGTGCATCCGGTGAACCCCCGTGGACGGAGGGCCTGGTGGAGAAGTCGTCGGCCAGGTTGCGGCACGGAGTCCCTGCGGCCTTGTCGATCGGGAAGTCGCTGGACCGCTGGAACCCGAAGGCGGTGCAGCAGAGCGCGAAGCAGTCACCGCACGAAGCGCGGAGGGCCGAGCGTTCGGCGGGAGAAGAGGGAGGAGGAAAAGAAGAAGAAGACGATGACATGGACGAACGCTCCCTCTGGAGTGGTCTCGACAGGGCGCCGGGGCGCTGGGGAACTCCGTCGGGAGTCCCCGTTCCGGGCGCACGAGACCACCGCCCCTCGTCCGAGGAGCGAACCGGTGCCGCTGGGTGTGCTCTGGGTCACAGAGCGGGAGGACGTGTCACTGTCCGCCAGCGTAGCTCCGCACGATGTCGGCCGGCGTGATCACCCGGTCTCACCCGTGGCCCAGAAGTAGGTCAGCGGGGAGCCGTTGACCAGGTGGTCGCCGATCACCCGTTGCTGGAACACCACCGGGTTGTGCGACGACAGGGTCCGCGCGTTCCGCCAGTGCCGGTCGAGGGAACGGTCACGGTCGGTGGCGCTGGCCCCGCCGACCTCGAAGAGCGTGGTCGCCGCCCGGAGCACGATCTCGACCACCACTCCCTGGAGGGCGATCGTCCGGAGTTCGGCCGCATCGATCAGCGCGTCGGCTCCGTCATCACCGGACTCGATCGCGCCGTGCGCAGCGTCGATGGCCGCGGCGGCGTCCAGGACGAGGGCCTCGGCGGCGATCGCGTCCGATGCGATGCGGCCGACGACGGACTGCACGAGCGGGTCCGTGGCCGCGGTCGCCCCGACTCCGTGCTGGTAGTGCCGGGTCCGTGACCGTACGAACGATGCGGCGTCGCGGGCGGCCACGGCGCCGACCCCGGCGAGCGACGCCAGCAGCACGGTCTGCAGGAACGCCGGCAGCACGGTTCGCCGCTCCGCACGCTCGGGTCGGAGTTGCCAGAGCTCCACGCGGACGCCGTCGAACCTCGTCGTGCCGCTGCCGGTCAGCCGCTGCCCGAAGCCGTTCCAGTCGTCGCGGACCTCCACACCGGGGTCGTCGACCCGCACGGTGACCCCGACGGTGTGCCCGTCCGGTGTGCGCGCGGAGACGGTCGTCCAGTCGGCGAAGATCGTGCCGGTGCTGTAGTGCTTCTCACCGTGCAGGCGCCAGCCGTCGCCGTCGGGCACGATGTGCGTCGACAGGGATCCGACCGCGGCGGTCGAGCGCTCGTGGCTGGCGTTGCCGAAGACCTCGCCCGCGGCGATGCGGGTGAACCACTCGTCACGGCGGACGACGTCGGGTTCGAGCAGCAGTTCCTCGACGAACGCGAAGTGCGCGCGGAGGAGCTGCGGGATGTTCGAGTCGGCCTCCGCAAGACGGATGAGCAGCGCGAAGAGGTCGGTCGCCGACGCACCCGCGCCGCCGGAGGACGTCGGCACCGTCACGGCTGTGAAGCCCGAATCCGCCAGCCACCTGACCGCTTCGTGCGGCAGGGAACGGCTCTGCTCGCGCTCCACCGCCCCGGCCGCGATCCGCTCGAACACCGGCGCGAAGCGCTCCAGCAGGGAGGTGCGGGTGGGCAGTGTCGTGGTGGTCATGATTCCTCCTGGAACTTCCGGTGGGCGCTGACGCCCGGGATCGCGTCGAGCAGCCCCTGCGTGTACGGGTCGCGCGGCGAGCGGAACACCTGGTCGGCCGTTCCCTCCTCGACGACACGACCGTCGCGCAGCACGAGCACGCGATCGCTGACGTGGTGGATCACACCGAGGTCGTGCGAGATGAAGAGCGCAGCGGTTCCGTATTCCTGCTGGATGTCGGCGAGCAGGTCGAGCACCTGCGCCTGGACGGACACGTCGAGCGCGCTGACGGCCTCGTCGAGGACGAGCACGTCTGGATCGGTGGCGAGCGCGCGGGCGATGGCGACGCGCTGTCGCTGCCCGCCGGACAGCGTCGACGGGTGCCGGCGTGCGATGGACGGGTCGAGTCCGACGCCGGTGAGCAGCTCCTCCGTGCGAGCGGTGTCGGAACGACCGTCCTCGGGTGCGCCACGGGCGGCTCGCGCCCCGGTGAGCGCCGAACGGATCAGCTCACCCACGCTGCGGCGCGGGTCGAACGACGACAGGGGGTCCTGCGACACCGTTGCGATCCGCGGTCGATCACCGCGACGAGCACGCTCCGACAGTGCCGACCAGGGCCGTCCCTCCAACGTGACGGAGCCCGAGGACGGCGCGGTCAGCGCGAGGGCGATGGCAGCCGTCGTGGACTTCCCGGAGCCGGACTCCCCCACGATCCCGAGCGTCTCCCCTGCGCGCAGGTCGAACGACACGTCGTCGACCACGGTCCGGACGACCCGGTCGGGGCCGCGGTAGCGCTTGCTGACGTGCGAGACGGAGAGCACCACCGATCCGGCGACGGGCACCGGCCGCGAGGCCGGCCGCGGCGCGAGGGTGGCACGGGGAGCGTCGGACAACCGTGTGCCCGGCGCGTGCGCTGCGGGGATCGCCGAGAGCAGCCGCTTCGTGTACGGGTCCTGCGGGTCGCCGAGGACGGCGCCGACCGGCCCCTGCTCGACGACGACACCGTGCTGCATCACCACGACGTCGTCCGCGAGTCGTTCGACGACGCCGAGGTCGTGGCTGATGAGCACGAGCCCGGTCCCGCCTGCACGGAGCTCGTCGAGGAGCGCGAGGATCTGCGCCTGCACGGTGGTGTCGAGCGCCGTCGTCGGCTCGTCGGCGATGAGCACCGCGGGGTCGAGGGCGATCGCCGCGGCGATGAGCGCGCGCTGCCGGAGCCCGCCGGACAGTTCCGAGGGCAGCTGCCGCGCACGCAACGACGGCGACGGGATCCCGACGCGCTCGAGCAGCGAGAGCACCTGCCGTTCGCGCTCCGCCCGCGGTCCGACGCCGTGCACCCGGAGCGCGTCGGCGACGGACGCCCCGACCTTCCGGAGCGGATCGAGCGAGACGAGGGCGTCCTGCAGCACGTACCCGGCCTCCTTCCCGCGCACCTTCCGCCACGAGGCGTCGGACAGGTCGCGCAGGTCGCGTCCGCCGAGCGACAGCGTCGAGGCCGTGGTCGTCGACGTCGGACCGTTCAGCCCGAGCAGCGACCGGGCCGTGACGCTCTTGCCGGAGCCGGATTCACCGACGATCGCCACGCAGCGTCCGGCCTCGAGCGTGAAGGAGACGTCCTGCACGACGGTGCGGCCGCCGAAGGCGACGGAGAGACCTCGGACGTCGACGACGGGATCGTCGCCACCACGGAACGGGACGGACGCCGTGGCGGACGTGAGCTGCGATGCGGTGGTCACCGGGGGCCTCCAGGCTGGGTCAGGGTCTGCAGGGCGCGACCGACGGCGGTCAGTGACAGCGCGAGCAGGACGATCACGACGCCCGGCCAGAAGTCGAGCCACCACGCCTGCTGCAGGTAGTTCCGGCCGGCGTTGAGCATCGCGCCCCACTCCGGGGCGGGCGGCTGCACGCCCATGCCGAGGAACCCGAGCGCGGACGCCCAGGCGATCGCCTGCCCGATGCCGAGCGTGACGAGCACGGTGAGCGGCCGGAAGGCGTTGGGCAGCAGCGTCCGGAACAGCACGTGCGCCGAGGAGTGCCCGAGCGCGCGTTCGGCCTGCACGTACGCGGCCCCGCGGACCGCGAGCACCTGCCCACGCACCATCCGGGCGTACCCCGGGATCGTCGCGATGCCGACGGCCAGGATCTGTGTCCCGGCACTCGACCCGAAGACGGCGATCAGGATGAGCGCGAGCAGGATGCCCGGGAACGCGTAGAGCACCTCGATGACACGCGTCACCACGGCGTCGACCGCTCGGCCGCCGAGTCCGCCGAGGACGCCGAGGAGGACGGCCCCGGCGAGGCCGAGCGCGGTCGCGCCGACCCCGATCAGGACCGACTGGCCGGCCCCGTGCACGACACGCGAGTAGACGTCCCGGCCGGACTGGTCGGTCCCGAAGACGTGCTGCGCACTGGGTGCGTCGAAGCTCTTGCCCAGGTCGATGGCGAGTGGGTCCTGTGGTGCGAGCAGGGACGGCCAGAGGGCCGCCGCCGCGACGAGCGCGATGAAGGCGGCGGCCACCCAGAACGAGACGCGGCGCAACGGGTGGGAGGCTCGACGCACCGTGCGGACACCGGCCTCGGCCGGTGCCGGGTCTGGTTGCAGGGCACGGGGTTCGCTGGGTGCGATCGTTGCGGTGGTCATGCTGCGGCTCCGCTCGTGTGGCGCAGTCTCGGGTCCACCAGGACGTACGCGATGTCGGTCAGGATGTTCGCCACGACGTAGACGAGTGCCACGACGAAGGTGATGCCGATGACGAGCGGCAGGTCCTGCGCGCTCACGGCCGTGACCAGGACCTGCCCGATGCCCTGGCGGGCGAAGACGACCTCGGCGATGACGGCTCCCGAGACCAACGATCCGAGCCCCCAGCCGGACAGCGTGACTCCGGGGAGCGCCGCGTGCCGGAGTACGTACTTCCCGCGGATCGCACGGTCGGACAGACCACGGCTGCGGGCGGAGAGGACGAACGGCTGCTGCTGCTTGTCCTCGAACTCGTCGCGGGTGACCTGCCCGAGGAACCCGGCGAGCGGGATGGCCAGGGTCAGCGCCGGCAGGACGATGCCGAGCACGCCCGACCCGATGACCGGGAACCAGTGCAGCTGGACCGCGAAGACCAGCAGCAGCACGAGGCCGAGCCAGAACTGCGGGAGTCCGGCCGCGACCGTCTCGACGACCGAGCCGAGGCGTCCGACCATTCCGGGACGTCCGGCAGTGACGAGCGTCGAGGCGATGGAGAGCAACCATGCGATGACGAGCGCGGACACCGTCAGCGCCAGGGTCGGGCCGATCTGTCCCGCGACGACGGTCGTGACGGACTGCTTCAGTGTGTAGGACTCCCCGAAGTCGAGCCGGAACAGCCCGCCGAGGAAGTCGCCGTACTGCACGATGAGCGGCCGGTCGAAACCGTACTGCTCCGTGACGGCGGCGACGGCTTCCTTCGTGGGGTGAGCGGCGGCACCACCGAGGATCGCGACCGCCGGGTCACCGGGCACCGCGTGTTCGAGGAAGAACACGATGGTGCCGACGGCGAGGAGCAGGACCACCGCCTCGACGAGGCGCCGTGTGACTCGGACGACCATCACTTGCCTCCGTCGATCAAGTAGGCGTCGGAGAGGACGGGCTCGCCCTCACTCGGCTCGATCCACACGCCGCTGACGCGCTCGGAGATCCCGAGGCGGGTCTGGATCGGGTAGAGCGGCAGCGACCAGGCCTTGGACGACAGCAGTGCCTGCGCCTTCGAGTACGCGGTCGCCTGCTTCGCCGGGTCGGTCGTCGCCGTGCCCTCGATGAGCAGCCGGTCGAGTTCGTCGTCGTAGGCGAAGGCCGAGTTCTGCCCGTTGTCGACGTCGTAGGTCGCCTTCGAGTACTTGATGTACATGACGTGCGGGGTCGGGCTGTTCCAGTAGTTCCCGAGCAGGTCGTAGGCCTTCGGGTCGCCCCACACGGCGTTCATCGAGGAGGAGTCGAGCGCCTGCAGCACGACCTTGATCCCGACGCGTTTCTCCATCGCCTGGATGTCCTGCAGGATCGTGACGTCCGCCGGTGGGGTCTCGGCGGAGTCCGCGTTGTACGGCAGCTTCACCGTGAGCGTCCGTCCGTCCTTCGTCCGGTAGCCGTCGGCGTCACGGCCGTTCCAGCCGGCGTCGTCGAGGAGTTCCTTCGCCGCTGCCGGGTCGTACGGGAAGGGCTCGTGGTGCGCGGCGTCGTAGTGCGGTGTGCCCGAGGAGACGTTGTTGCCCTCGTACGGGAACACGCCGTTGTAGGCGCTCTCGACGGCCTCCTTCGCGTCCGAGGCGTGCACGAACGCCTTGCGGACGCGGATGTCGCTGAAGACCGCGCTCTGCGTGTTGATGTCCAGGCTGAACGGCGATCCCGAGTGCACGAACGACTGCAGCTCGATCGACGGATCCGACTTCGCCAGGCCCTCGCTCTCCGGCGGCACGTTGAAGATGACGTCCGCCTCGCCCGAGCTGAGTGCGCCGTACCGAGTGGTGTTGTCCTTCAGGAACTTCCACGTGATGCCGTCCAGGTACGCGGGGCCCTGGTGCTTCGCGTCGTCCGGCGCGCTGTTGTACGTGTCGTTCCGGATCAGTTCGACGTCCCGCTCGTGGTTCCACTTCGTGACCTCGAACGGCCCGGTACCGACCGGCGACTCGCAGTTCGCGGCGAGTCCCCGTGCCATGGCCTTCGGCGACTCCATGCCGAAGAACGCCTGCGACAGCGCGGCGAGGAGCGGGGAGTACGGCCGCTTCAGGGAGACCCGGACGACGTGGTCACTGATCGCGGTGGCCTTGTCGAAGTACCCCGTCAAGTACAGCAGATCGGTCGAGGACTGCGTCGCCGGGTCGAGGATCTGCGTGAAGTTGTCCACCACGGCCTGGGCGTCGAACGGGGTGCCGTCGGTGAACCGCACGCCCTGCTTCAGTGTGAAGTCGTACTGCTTGCCGTCGTCCGAGATCGTCCAACTGGACGCGAGCCACGGCTGCACGCTGCCGTCCTCCTGCAGCGACACGAGCGAGTCCAGGTACTGCCTGGCGATGTACGTCTGCGGCATGTCCCCGGAGTTGTGCGGGTCGAGGCAGGTCGGTTCGCGGTCGGTGGCGTACACGAGCGTGCCGCCGCGGACCGGGCCCCGGTCGCGGCCCGCGCCGGTCGACCCGTCGGCGCAGCCCGCGAGCAGCGTCACGACGGCGACCACCGAGGCCGCGACCACGAACGGTCGGAGTGAGAGACGAACCATGGGGAAGGACGGTACGGCCGGGGTCCGTCGGCCGCGAGCGCCGGGCAACACCCCGCAACGGACGGACATCCGGCGTCACACCTGGTCCGCTCTGTGCCGTCGGATGACGTCGCCACGCACGTAGCACTCCGTCACGAACACCGGGGATCCGGCGTCGGTTCCTACGCTCGGGGGATGCCGAAACGCCTGCTGCTCAACGTGTTCGAGATGAACTGCGTCGGCCACATCACCCACGGGTTGTGGCGCCTGCCCGGCAACAACCGGCAGCGCTACACGGACATCCGGTACTGGACCGAGCTGGCGCGCACCGCCGAGGCCGGGCAGTTCGACGCGGTGTTCATCGCCGACGTCCTCGGGGCCTACGACGTGTACGGCGGCTCCGCTGCACCGGCGCTGCGCGAGGGGTTGCAGATCCCGAACAACGACCCGATGCTCGTGGTCCCGGCGATGGCGGCCGTGACGGAGCACCTCGGCTTCGGCATCACCTTCTCGACCAGCTACGAGCCACCGTTCGCGTTCGCGCGACGGATGTCGACGCTCGATCACCTGACGAACGGCCGCGTCGGCTGGAACGTCGTCACGAGCTACCTCCCGAACGCGGCCAGCAACTTCGGCCTGGCGACCGAGATCCCGCACGACACCCGGTACGAGATCGCTGACGAGTACCTCGAGGTGCTGTACCAGCTGTGGGAGGGCTCCTGGGAGGACGGCGCCGTCCTGCGGGACGCCGAACGCGGGATCTACACCGACCCCGCGAAGGTCCACCGGATCGACCACGTCGGTGAGCACTTCCGGGTCGCCGGCCCGCACCTGTCCGAGCCGTCGCCGCAGCGCACCCCGACCCTGTTCCTGGCGACCGGTTCGCCGGCCGGCATCGCCCGAGCGGGCCGGCACGCCGAGGTCGTCTTCACCGGCGGGCACGGCGTCGAGCGCACCGCTGACGCCGTCCGGGCCGCCGCCGAGTCGGCGGGCCGTGACCGTGACGACGTCAAGTTCGTGACGCAGGCCGCCGTGATCACCGCGCCGACGCAGCGCGACGTCGACGACAAGGTCGCCCAGTACCGCGCGTTCCAGAGCGAGGAAGGCCCCCTCATCCACGGGAGCGTGCCCTTCGACGCCCTCGCGCACCCGCGCACCCGCTCCGTCCGGGACGCACTCGATGCCGAAGGGGTGGAGGGCGGCGAGCGGCTGGTCGGCCGCGTTGCCCTGGACCAGACCGTGGGAGAGCTCCTGGACCGGGTGAACGAGGCCTGGCACGGCGCCTTCTGGGCCGCCGGTGTCCCCGAGGCCGTCACCGAACAGATCGAAGGCTGGCTGGACGACGACGGGATCGACGGCATCAACCTGCGGCAGTACCACTCGTTCGACACCGTGCGCGACTTCGCGACCCACGTCACCCCACTGCTGCGGGAACGCGGCCGACTGCCCGAGCGGTACACCGACGGTGAGACGCTTCGCCAGCGCGTCCAGGGCGGCGGGCCGGCACGACTGCCGAGCCGCCACCCTGCGGCACGGCACCGCCGCGGAGTCGACGCCCGAGCCTGATCGCCGGGCGCATCGGCGTCCCGCCCGTCCGCAGTCCCGACGCGTACGGTGCACGTGTGACCAGAACCCATCCGGCAAGACCGCACCGCCTCGTGCTGATCGCCGCCGCCGCCGTGCTGGTGATCGGCATCGTGCTCCTGTTCACCCCGTGGGACGGGCTGATCCCCGTGCTCGCCTGGGTGCTGATCGTCGCGTCCATCGCCCTCGGCGCGATCACCCTCTTCTTCTCGCGCGCACCCCGCAGCTGACCGCGCCACCACACGATCGGCGCCCCGTCAGGACCGCGGCACGAGACCGTGCTCGTAGGCGAAGATCACCGCATGCACCCGGTCGCGCAGGCCCAGTTTGCCGAGCACCCGCCCGACGTGGGTCTTGACCGTGGACTCGCTCGTCACCAGGTGTGCGGCGACCTCGGGGTTCGACAACCCGCGGGCCATAGCGAGCAGCACCTCGCGCTCCCGCGGGGTCAGGGGCTCCAGCGGGTCCGGACCCGCCGGCCGGTCGTCCGGCAGCACGGAGCCGAAGAGCTCGAGCATCCGCTGCGTCACCCGCGGTGAGACGGCGGCCTCTCCCGCTGCCACGGACCGGACGGCGTCGAGGAGCTGCGCGGCGCTGACGTCCTTGAGCAGGAACCCGCTCGCCCCGGCACGCAGGCCACCGAACGCGTACTCGTCCAGGTCGAAGGTCGTCAGCACGAGCACCCGGGTCTCGGGGACCTGCTCGACGATCGCGGCCGTCGCCGTGACGCCGTCGACGTGGGGCATCCGGACGTCCATCAGCACGACGTCCGGACGCAGGGCACGCACGAGCCGAACACCCGCACCGCCGTCGCCGGCCTCACCGACGACCTCGATGTCGGACGGTGCCTCGAGCAGCAGTCGGAAGCCCGTCCGGATGAGCTGCTGGTCGTCGACGATCGCCACGCGGATCACCGGTCCTCCGTCCTGACCGGGATCGTCGCCCGGATCTGCCAACCATCGGTGCCGTCGCGGGAGCCCGCGCGCACCTGCCCACCCAGCGCACGGATGCGCTCGTCGATCCCGATGAGCCCTCGACCCGACCCCGCTGGGGCGTGGGCCGATCCGCCCGGCCGAGTCGGGCCTCCTGTCCGTCCGTCGTCGGTGACGACCACGGTGACCTCGGTGGCGGACGCGGCCACGCGGACGTCGACCGATCGGACGTGCTGCGCGTGCCGGGCGGTGTTGGTGAGGCCCTCCTGCACGACCCGGTACACGGCGAGCTGCAGGGCGTCGTCGTCGGGGACGACGCCGACCAGTTCGAGGGCGACGGGGGCGCCCAGCGCGCGGAACCGGTCGACGAGCTGCGGGACGTCGTGGATGCCCGGTTGCGGCGCGAGCGCGGGTTCGCCGTCGCCTCCGAGCACCCCGAGCATGCGGCGCATGTCGCCCATCGCGCCACGGCCGACGTCGGCGACACCGCGCATGGCAGCGGCAGCGGACCCCGCCGAACCGGCGGGTGCACCAGCGGACGCCCCGGCCGCCGCGCCCTCGGCCAGCCGCACCATCACCGTGAGCGAGTGCGACACGATGTCGTGCATCTCCCGCGCGATCCGGGCCCGCTCCGCGGCGGTGGCGAGCTGCGCCTGCTGGTCGCGCTCCCGGGCCAGCTGGTGCGCGCGGTCGATGAGGGCCTGGGTGTAGCGACGGCGGTTCGACACGTTGACGCCGATCAGGACCGCTGCCAGCAGGAACGTCGTGGGCTGCGGGTACAGGACGTCCGCGAGTCCTCCGGACCCCGGCGCGACCACGAAGACGCGCAGCGCCGTCGCCCCCGCGGCCAGCACGACGGCGACCGCGGCCGTCCACCACCCGGCGGGACGCGACCACCACACGGTCGCGGCGTACACGGTGAAGAGGACCGGCGAGTACCCCGCTTCCGTCCACGTCATCGCGACGACGGACGCGAGCCCGAGCACCGCCGTCACCGCGGGGTGCGTGCGCCGGAGCGGGATGCCGGAGACGGCGATGACCACGAGGACGACGACCGTGACCCGCGCGACGGGGCTCCCGTCGACCTGCCACGCACTCCGGAACGCGACGACGACCTCGATCGCACCCCAGAAGACCATGAGCAGCGCGTCGGTCATGACCGGGTGGCGTGCCCAGAACCGCCGGAGCCGGCCGGGTGCGTCGGGCAGGGCGATGCCCCCGGCACCGTCCTGGACGGCACCGGGGGCGAGGTCGGCAGGGGTCACGCGTCCCGCTTCTCGACCAGGGCGAGCGCCGTCAGCGAGGCGACGACCACCCAGGCCAGCAGTACCGCGAATCCGCTCCATCCACCCAAGGCTAGGACGCCGTCGTGCCACCCCGACGTCACCTCGGTGCCGAACTGCATGAGCGGCTGGCCGGCGTTCTGCGGCAGCAGGTTCGTCAGCGTGCCGAGCCAGTCCGCTCCGGTGAACGACTGCACCAGCTGCACGACGACCGGGGCGACCAGCATCAGGCCGAGGACTCCGGCGATCGCGCCGGCTGTGGAGCGCAGGACCACACCGACCGCGAAGGCCAGCAGCGCGATGAGCGTCAGGTAGACGGAGGCACCCAGCAGCGGCATCGCGACGCTCACGTCCAGCGACGCCTCGACGTTCCGTCCCGCGGCGATGGGCAGGGTGGTGAACGCGGTGGCCCAGACGCTCACGGCACTCGTGACGAAGACGGCCACGGCGAGGACGATCGCCTTCGCCGCCAGTGCGACCGACCGCCGTGGGACCGCCGCGAACGAGGAGCGGATCATGCCGGTGCCGTACTCGCCGGTGACGACGAGGGCGCCGATCACCGCGACGATCAGCGAGGAGAGCATCGTGCCGCTCGTGCTGTAGAGGACGAGGGCGTTCCGAGCCGCGTCACCCGAGAGCCCCTGACCGCCGTTGTCCGCGAAGGCCGCCAGGAGCACACCGATGCCGATCGGCAGGACGAGCACCAGCAGGAAGCTCCACGCCGTCGACCGCAGCGAGCGGAGCTTGATCCACTCCGAGCGCAGGACGCCGGAGAAGTGGACGCCGGACGTGTGGCTGCCGGCTCCGTCGTGCCGAGGCGCGGCGTTGCTCGTGACCGCGCTCATCGGGCCACCTCCGATCGGTACTCGACCTGGTCGTGCGTGAGTTCGAGGTAGGCCTGCTCCAGGCTCGCCTCGGTGGTGGCCAGCTGGTGCAGGACGATCCCCGCAGCACCCGCCGCCTCGCCGATCTGCTCGGCGCCGAGGCCACGGACCTGCAGCGACCCGTCGCCCTCGTAGCCGATGGTGACGTCCGGTCCGGCGATCGCGTCGAGGAGCCGCTCGGGCTCCGGCGTCCGCACGGTGACCGACCGCTCCGTGGCGGCGGCGACCAGGTCCGCGATGTCCATGTCCGCGAGCACCCGGCCGCGACCCATCACGACGATGCGGTCGGCGGTCAGGGCCATCTCGCTCATCAGGTGGCTCGAGATGAACACCGCACGCCCCTCGGCGGCCAGGCTGCGGGCGAGTCGACGCACCCACACGACGCCCTCGGGGTCGAGGCCGTTGACCGGCTCGTCGAGGATCAGCGTCTGCGGATCACCGAGCAGTGCCGCCGCGATCCCGAGCCGCTGCCCCATGCCGAGCGAGAACCCGCCGACGCGCTTCTTCGCGACGTTCTCGAGACCGGTCATCCCGATGACCTCGTGCACCCGGGCCGTCGGGATCCGGTGCGTCGCGGCGAGCGCCGACAGGTGGTCGAAGGCGCTGCGTCCCTTGTGGACCGCCTTGGCCTCGAGCAGTGCGCCGACGCGACGCAGCGGGTCGCGCAGCTCGCGGTAGGGGCGTCCGTCGACGTGGGCGGTGCCCGAGGTCGGCCGGTCGAGTCCGACGACGGCGCGCATCGTGGTGGACTTGCCCGCGCCGTTCGGACCGAGGAAGCCGGTGACGACGCCGGGGCGCACCGTGAAGGACACGTCGTCGACGGCGACCTTCTCGCCGTAGCGCTTGGAGAGGTTCTGGATCTCGATCATGCGGCAACGGTACGGAGACGACCGGGTCCGCCACATCGCCGTCGCAGACGATCTCCGCGGAGCGACCGTGGTACCCCGGTACCACCCGCAGCGGTGCCGGATACGGTGGGGACATGGTCGTCCAGCGCTGGCACGAGGACGTCCTCGGGGCGCCCTACGAGCGACTCGAACTCCCGCTCGGCACCGACTCCGAGGGGCCCGTCGTCGCCACCCTGGTCCGTCGTCGCCACACCCCGACCGACCTGTTGCTGCACGGGCGCGGACCGCTGCACGGCGCTGACGTGCTGTACGTGCACGGGTGGTCGGACTACTTCTTCCAGACGGAGCTCGCCGAGCGCGTCGAACGGCTCGGTGCCCGCTTCCACGCACTGGACCTGCGGAAGTACGGCCGGAGCCTCCGCCCCCAGCAGACCCCGGGGAACGTCGACGACCTGGCGGTGTACGACGAGGACATCGCCGCAGCGCTCGACGCGGTGTCCGCCGAGCACCCCGGCCCCGGTGAGCGGCGACTCGTGCTGATGGGGCACTCCACCGGCGGTCTGACGCTGTCGCTGTGGGCTGCGCGGCACCCGGAACTCGTCGACGGGATCATCCTGAACAGTCCCTGGCTCGAGTTCCAGGCGACCGCCGTGGGCCGGGCGATCGTCGCGCCCGTCATCAAGCTCGGCGCGAAGCGGAACCCCCTCGCCCCGATGCCTGCCGTCGACCCGGGCTTCTACACGCGCACCGTGTCGGCCGCGGGCGAGGGCTCCTGGACGTACGACCAGCAGTGGCGGCCGGAACGCGGGTTCCCCCTGCACCCCGGTTGGCTCGCGGCGGTCTTCGCGGGGCAGGAGACGGTCGAGCACGGGCTCGACATCCAGGTCCCCGTCCTGGTCATGCTCAGCGACAAGAGCATGTTGCAACCCCGGTGGGACCCCGGCATGGCACACGCCGACGTCGCGCTGAACGTCGACACGGTGGCCCACCGAGCCCTGTCACTCGGCAACGAGGTGACGGTCCGCCGACTGCCGGGAGCCGTGCACGACGTGGTGCTGTCCGCGCCCGACGTGCGGGAGCAGGCGTACGACGCGATCGGACGCTGGGCCACCACGCTGCACCCCCGCTAGCGTGACGGGATGACCGAGCGCTCCGTCCGGCTGACCCGGCTCGACCCGACCGGGATCGACCACGACGCACTCGTCGACTTCCTGTCGACCGAGGACTTCCCGTTCCACGTGCGGCGGACGTGGAGCCGTGCAGAAGCCGTCCAGGCCGTGGACTCCGGCTCCTACCGCGACGACGAGCACGACTCGTACTGGGTCGACCACACGGAGCACGGCCGCATCGGGTTCGTCCGGCTGGAGGATCTGGAAGACCCGGTCCCGCTCTTCGACCTGCGCATCGCCGGCGCGTTCCGCGGCCGCGGACTCGGCGTCCCGACGCTTCGCGCGGTCACCGACCACGTCTTCGGCACCCTGCCGTCGGTGACCCGCTTCGAGGGCCAGACCCGCGAGGACAACACGGCGATGCGCCGGGTCTTCGTGCGTGCCGGGTGGGTCAAGGAGGCGCACTACCGCGAGGGGTGGCCGATCGAAGGCGGCCGCGCGGTCGCGTCGGTCGGGTACGGGATGCTGCGCCACGACTGGGAGACGGGCGAAACGACGCCGGTGCCGTGGGACGACGACGTGCTTCCGGACGACTGACGCGGCGCGTCTCGCATCGCGGTCCAGAGCGGACGGGAGGCTCGGGTCACGCCCGCCACGGGCCTCCCGTCCGCCCGGTGGATGCGTCCAGGGCGTGACGCGCGATCAACCGCCAGTCGCCGCCGTCCGCAGCGCGGCGCAGGTCCGCCGGAACGCCGCGCTGAGCGACTCCCCCGCGGCGCGCTCCGCCCACTCGTCGAACGCGGCGCGCAGCGCGAGCAGCGCCAACGGCACCGCGAACCGATCGGCGCCCTGCCACGCCGACTGCAGCTCCAGCATCTGCGCGGCGTCCCGCTCGAGCACGGCGGACAGCAGTGCCGGATCGGCGACGAGCAGCGCGCGCACCCGGACCAGGCGGTCGAGGTCGTCGGGGCGGTCGCGTTCAAACGTCGCGAGCACCTCGGCGATCACCTCGGTCAACGCATCGAACGGCACCGGGGCGGTCACCGCGACGGTGACGGCGTCGTGGACGTCGCGTGGGACGAACAGGAACGCGTCGACCTTCGCGGCGCAGTACCGGAAGAACGTGCGCTCGGTGATGCCGGCCGCGGTGGCGATCTCGGCCCCGGTGACGACGTCGAACCCGCGCGCGCCGACCAGCGCGACCGCGGCGTCCTCGACGGCACGCTCCGTCGCCCGGCGGTGCTGCGCCCGGACCCCGGTCACGACGCGGACCGCGTGGAGACCGTCTCCCGCTGCCAGAGCTCCGGCAGCCGGAGGTCGACACCGTCGGCATCCGCCAGGCGTGTGAACGCGCGCATCGTGACGTCGAGGCGGTCGAGCTTCTTCGGCAGCGGCCTGAGCGGACGGGTCAACGGACGCCAGAACGCGTCCCAGTGCACCGGTCGGACGACGCTCGGCCGCAGGGCGCCGACGGTCTCCTGCCAGTACTGCTCGATCCAGGTCGTCGGCTTCGCACCGGCGGCGCCCGCACCCAGGTAGACGGTGTCGGCGTGGAGCCCCGCGAACGCTCCGGGGATGAAGTTCGCCGTCGGGTGGACCAGCACCGATCCGTCCGGGTGTTCGAACAGGAACGAGGAGCACCCGCCGGTACGGAAGTCGCGCATCCGGGCCGGCAGGGTGACCGGCTCGGTGATCTCGCCCGGGACCGCGTCGCCGTCACTGTGCAGGGCGCGCAGCGGCGTGACCGTGAAGGCCCCCACCGCGAACGACTCTCGGTCGTGGAGCTCCCGGAAGGGCACGCGGTCGAGCCCGTACCCGGTGGCGATCATCCGGGTGGACGCCGAGCCGCCGAGTTCCGCCCCGGTCCGGTCCGCGACCACGGGCGCGTCGAGGGCGTGGTCGGCGTGCGAGTGCGAGACGAGCACGGCATCGAGGTGGTCGACGTCGAACCGTGCGAGTGCGTCCTCGATCCGGGTGACGTCCGGTCGGAGCCGGCCGAGCATCAGCCGCGGGAACGAGGGACGACTGAAGAAGCCGTCCACGAGCAGCGAGGTCGTGCCGTCGGAGACGAGGACGTTGGACACCCCGCCGAACACCGTGGTGACGCTCATGCGTGCGCCCCGCCGAGCACGTCGTCGAGGAGCCGCATCGTGCGCGCGGCGTCCTCCATCGCGAGGTCGTGGTGCACGCCGTGCACCCGTTCGACGTCCCACCCGAGGCGCTCGTAGACCGGCACCTCGGCCTCGGGCACGACGTGTCGACCGTCGTCGGTGAGCACGAGCGTCGACGGCACGAACGGGGCCGCCGGAGCGACCGGTGTCGTCGCGACCGCTCGCAGGACGTCGCGCAGCATCGTGCGGTCCCAGTGCCGGTGGCTCTCCTCGGCCCGGGCGACGTTCGCCGGCCCCCACCGCGGATCGGTGCGGTCGTAGGCCTGCACGAGCAGCGGCTGCAGCCCGGGCAGCGCCCAGAACGCCCGCCCGAGCACACCCCGACCCGGTGCCCGCAGGTGGAAGCCGGGGTCGAGGTACACCGCGCGGGCCGGGCGCAACCGGTCGACGGCGTCGAACAGCACCCGTCCGCCGAGCGAGTGTCCGACGACGGCGTCGAGCCCCTGCGGCAGCGTCTCGGCGAGGTCGTCAGCGAACGCGGCGAGCGTGTACGACGCCGCGCGGTCGCTCTCGCCGTGACCCCGCAGGTCCGGCACGAGGAACGTGTACCGGTCCGGGTCGGCGTGGGACACGAGGTCGCGCCACACCAGCGCCGAACCGAGGATGCCGTGCACGAGTCCGACCCGGACCGGGCCGCGTCCGTGGGTCTCGTCGTGGAGCTGCATGTGCACTCGATTCTGTCAGTGACTGACAGAATACACGGTCAAGCGGGGCGGCTGAAGAGGTTCACGAGGTTGCCGTCAGGGTCACGGAACAGCGCCGATCGATTCCCCCAGGGCATCGTCGTCGGCGGCAGCACCACGTCGTCGAGGCCACCACGCAATCCCGCGAACGCGACGTCGACGTCGTCCACCACGAACTCGAGGAACACGCTGCCGTTCGTGCCGGGCTCCGGCGCGGCCGGTCCGAGCATCGCCACGGTCACCGGGGTCGCGAGGGCGAGCACGGCGCCGCCGGTCACGATCTCGGCGAAGACGGGTGCGGGCCGCCGCGCCTCGGTCCCGGTGACGCGTTCGTAGAACCGCACCATCCCGTCGAGGTCGTCGGTGATGATCCGGATGGATGCGAACTGCATGGTGAGCCCTCCTGGCCGGCCACCGTGACCGGACTCGTCGAGCATGCGCGACCACCGCGACACCGTCCTGTCGGTGTTTCGGCGAACCACAAGGCGGATCTGGCGGTTCAGTCCCCGAGCAGGTCTCCGAGCACGGGGCGCAGGACGCCGTGCGGGATGTCGAGTTCGTCGAGGTGGACCACCCGAGGCGGGGCCTGTTCGTCGGTCTCCTCGACCGCCAGCACCCGGTCTCCGCGGAAGGCACGGACGCCGTCGCGCAACCGGCACCACGCGACCAGGTACCAGTCCTCGCCCTTCCCGATGTAGCCGAGCGGTTCGACGACGCGATCGGTCTCCGCGCCCGCTGCGTCGCGGTACCGCATCCGGACGACGCGCCCGCCGGTCAGCGCACCGGCGAGCGCCGTGGGAGCAGGCGTGCGCTCCCCTGACTCCAGCAGGTGCACGCGACTCGCGAGTCGCGCTGCCCGTCGGGCGTCGTCCTCGGCGAGCACCGCAGTGACCTTGCGGGCAGCGCTGCGCGCCGCGTCGCGGAACGGGCTGGAGCCGAGCGTGCCGAGGCCGATCGCCACCGCGAGCGCTTCGTCGACGGTCAGCCCGAGCGGCGGGAGCGTCGCACGGGCGTCGATCGTGTACCCGCCGGTCCGCCCCGGCTCGGCCCAGATCGGCACTCCGGCTTGCTGCAGGGACAGCAGGTCCCGCTCGACCGTGCGCACACTGACCCCGAACCGCTCAGCGAGTCGGCGCGCGCTCCGCAGCGCGGGCGCAGCGGCGCGGAGCTCCTCGACGAGCGCGTACAGGCGGTCGGTCCGGTTCACGACGCGACCATAGCCCGTGACGCGACCGGCACCGGACGGGAGGCACGGTGCCAGCTGGCACCGGGCCTCCCGTCCGCCGTCGGGTCACGCGCAGAGCGCGACTCGCGTCAGGAACGCGACAAGCGTTCGACCGTGGCGTGGGCGCCGTCGGCGATGAGCCCGTCGAGGGCGTCGCGGTACGCCGCGACGAACCGTTCGTCGTCGATCAGGTCGCCGAAGACCTGCCGGTTCGCGATGAAGGCGAGCCGGTCGTCGCGCTGGGTGAGGGCGATGCGGTGCAGCGGTTCGGCCAGCCGGTCGACGATCTGGATCGGCTCGCCGGACTCGTCCGTTCCCTCGTCGTAGCGCGCCCACGACGCGACGATGCCGGCGGACAGCGTGACGGGCCGGCCGGCGGCGAGGTTGTCGCGGACCACCGGCAGCAGCCACTTCGGGATCCGGTCGCTCGACTCGGCACAGAGCCGGGCCAGGGTGTCGCGGACCTCGGGGTTCTGGAAGCGCTCGATGAGGGTGGACTTGTAGTCCTCGAGGTCGATGCCGGGCACGGGGTGCAGGGTCGGCGAGCCCTCTTCGTCCATGTAGCGGCGCAGGAACGTGGCGATCGCGGGGTCCTGCGTGGCCTCGTGCGCGTAGCGGTACCCCGAGAGGTACCCGAAGTAGCACAGGCCCTGGTGCGAGGCGTTGAGCAACCGGAGCTTCATCAGCTCGTACGGCTCGACGTCCTCGACGATCTGCACGTCAGCGTCCTGGTACGGCGGACGTCCGGCGGGGTGGTCGTCCTCGAGCACCCACTGGAAGAACGGTTCGGCGACGACGGGCCAGGCGTCCTCGATGCCGAGCTCGTCGCGGACCCAGGCGCGGTCTTCGTCGGCGGTGACCGGGGTGATGCGGTCGACCATCGAGTTCGGGAACGACACGTGCTCGTCCATCCAGTCGGCGAACGCCGGGTCCTGCAGGCGTGCGTAGGCGTTGAACATGTCGCGGGCGACGTGCCCGTTGCCCTGGATGTTGTCGCACGACATCACGGTGAACGGTTCCAGCCCGCGCTCCCGGCGCCGCTGCAGCGCTGCCACGACCAGGCCGAACACGGTGCGGGGTGGTCCGTCGCCGCGCAGGTCGGCCGCGACGCCGGGCTCGTCCGCGACGAACTCGCCGGTGACGTGGTCGAAGTTGTAGCCGCCCTCGGTGATGGTCAGGCTGACGATCCTGGTGTCCGGGTGCGCCATCTTCTCGACGACGGCGTCCGGGTCGTCGACGGCGAGCAGGTAGTCGACGATGCTGCCGACGACGCGGGACTCGCGGGTGCCGTCGGGGTGCTTGAGGACGAGCGTGTAGAGCCCGCCCTGCTCCGCCATGGCCGTGGCCATCCGGCGGTCCTGCTCGAGGACACCGACGCCGCAGATGCCGTACTCGCGCGCCTCGCCCTGCTGGAGCAGCCGGTCGATCACCATCGCCTGGTGCGCGCGGTGGAAACCGCCGACGCCGAAGTGCACGATGCCGGCGGTGATCCCGCTGCGGTCGTAGGTCGGGACGGCGACACCGCTCGCGGCGATCTCGTCGAGGGTCTCCGGGGACAGGCGGACGGGCATCGGGTACTCCTTCGTACGGCGGTCGTTCTGGCGGTCACGCCGCCGGTCGCACCGGCGGTCGTGCTGGGTGCAGTCAACCACGCGCACATCTGTTCAGAACCGAGTTTCCACCGCGGGGTACGAACCTGAGGATGCACTCGTAGTCGTTGCACCGAGTGCATCGATGCACCTAGTGTTCTCATTCGTGACCCTCACGACCGACCGCCGCGCCGCCCTCAAGGCGAAACACCGTGCGGCGATCCTGCAGGCCGCACGCGACCTGGTCGACGAACGCGGCGGCCGCGAGTTCAGCGTCGACGACCTGGCAGCACGGGCCGACATCGCGCGGCGGACGGTGTTCAACCACTTCGCCTCGCTCGACGAGGTCCTGCTGGCCGTGTGCGAGCAGGAGCTGTCCGTGATCATCGACCGGTTCCTCGCCGACATGGCACGCACCCCGGTCGGCGACGGCAGCCGGGCCTCGATGTTCGACGAGCTCGAGTCCGCCGCACGCGGAGCCGACCTGGCAGCCGCGATCTCGAGCATGTACCGGATCCTCGGCGACCCGGGCAAGGACGACCCGAAGGCCGCGGTCCTCACCCAGACGGCGTTCTCGCGGGTCACCGAACGACTCCGCGACGAGGTGGCACGCCGCTACCCGGCGGCGGATCCCCTCGACGCCGCCCTGCTCGTCGAGTCGCTCATGAGCGGCATCGTCGTGATCGCGGAACACTGGCTGGCCACCTCCGGCCCCGCGATCGACGAGCAGTCCGTCGCCGACTGGGACGCCCTGCTGGCACGACTCGTGCACAGCGTCCGCAGCGGCTACATGCCCACCGACTGACACTTCCCTCCCCAGGGGTCCACCGGCGCACCCCGCTCCACACAGCACCTGCAACGAAAGGAACGGGGCAACCGCATGGCCGGTCTCCTCTACCGTCTCGGACGGTTCTCCGCACGACGCCACTGGCTCGTGATCATCACCTGGGTGGTGATCATGGCCGTCGCCGGCGTCACCTACAGCCTCTTCTCGGGCACGATCTCGTCGGCGATCTCGATCCCGAACACCAAGACCAGTCAGGTGCAGGACGAGCTCGCCGACAAGTTCCCGTCGGCGAACGGCGGCAACGGCACGATCGTCTTCGAGACGAAGAACGGCAAGGCGTTCACCGACGCGCAGAAGTCGGAGGTCGCGGACTTCCTGACCAAGGTCGAGAAGCTCGACGGCGTCAAGGGCGCAACGAGCGGCTTCGACACCCAGGACCAGCTCGACGAGCAGCGCCAGAAGATCGTCGACGGCCGCAAGGAGATCACCGACGGCCGCGCGAAGCTCGAGACCGGCCAGGACCAGCTCGACGCCCAGAAGGCGCAGCTGACCTCCGGCAAGCAGCAGATCGAGGACGCCCAGGCGCAGCTCGACGCCCAGAAGGCCCAGGGCGAGGCCGCCGGCGCAGCGCTCCCCGCAGCGCAGGCGCAGGCCGCAGCGGCACAGCTCCAGCAGGCGCAGGCCCAGATCGACGCCCAGCAGGCGCAGATCGACGCCGGCGAAAAGCAGATCGCCGACGCGCAGAAGACGATCGACGCCAACACGAAGAAGCTCGACGACAGCGCCGACGAGCTGGAGCAGGGCTCGAAGCTCCTCGACCTGTCGAAGGACGTCCGCTTCGTGTCGTCGAACGGCAGCGCCGCCATCGGCACGGTCCAGTTCACGAAGTCGACCTACGAGGTCCCCGCCGACACGAAGACCGCCATCGCGGACGACGCCGACTCGGCCGACATCAGCGGCGTGAACGTCTACGTGTCGAACGACATCGCGCAGGGCGTGCCGTCGATCCTCGGCCCGGGCGAGATCGTCGGCGTCATCATCGCCGCGCTCGTGCTCTTCCTGATGCTCCGCACCGTCATCGGTGCGGCGATCCCACTCGTCAGCGCCGTGCTCGGTGTCGGCGTGGCGTCACTTGCCTCGCTGTCGTTCTCCGGCCTGGTCGAGTTCATCTCGGTCACGCCGGTGCTGGGGGTGATGTTGGGCCTGGCGGTCGGCATCGACTACTCGCTCTTCATCCTGAACCGACACCGCACCCAGCTGAAGCAGGGCATGCAGGTGCACGAGTCCATCGGCCTCGCGAACGGCACCTCGGGCAACGCCGTGGTGTTCGCCGGTGCGACCGTCATCGTCGCGCTGCTCGCGCTGAACATCACCGGCATCCCGTTCCTCGGGCTGATGGGCACGGTCGGTGCGGTCGCGGTGTTCTTCGCGATCCTCATCGCCACTTCGTTCACCCCGGCGCTGCTCTCCCTGATCGGGATGCGGATCCTGCGGAAGAAGGAGCGCGCGAAGATCGGCAACACCGGCTCGACCCGGGTGCCGAACAAGCCGATGAAGACCTGGCGCGCGATCGTCACGCTCGTCGCCGGTGTCGCCGTGCTCGGTGTCATCGCACTCCCCGCGACGCAGATGCGCCTCGGCCTGCCGACCGGTGCGTCCGAGTCCGTCGACTCGAGCCAGTACAAGGCGTACAAGGCCCTCGACGAGGAGTTCGGCGCCGGCCAGAACGGCCCGCTGCTCGTCGTCGCGACGTTGCCCGAGTCGATCAGCAAGTCGGACGTCACCGCGACCGAGGTCACCATCGGTGAAGCCCTGGCGAAGAACGACGACGTCAAGGCCGTCCTGCCGATCGGCACCTCGTCGGACCGCGACATCATCGCGTTCCAGGTGAAGCCCGGCGGCGGTCCCGACAGCATCTCCACCGAGAACCTGGTCAAGGACCTGCGCGAGCAGACCGTCACGACCGACGACGGCACGGTCACGCTCGGAGTCGCGGGCAACGCGTCCGCCAACATCGACGTGTCCGAGAAGCTGTCGAACGTCCTGCCGCTCTACCTCGTGGTGGTCGTCGGCCTGTCGCTCATCATCCTGATCATCGTGTTCCGGTCCTTCCTGGTCCCGATCACGGCGACGGCGGGCTTCATCCTGTCCGTGATGGCGTCCTTCGGTGGCCTGACCGCGATCTACCAGTGGGGCTGGCTCGGCTCCGTGTTCGGCGTGCACGACCCGGCGCCGATCCTGAGCTTCCTGCCCATCATCGAGATCGGCATCCTGTTCGGTCTGGCGATGGACTACCAGCTGTTCCTGGTGTCCGGCATGCGTGAGGCTTACGCCCACGGCGCCTCGGCGAAGGTCGCGGTCCAGCGCGGGCTGCACGCCGGTCGCGCGGTGGTCACGGCAGCGGCGATCATCATGATCTCGGTGTTCGCGGGCTTCATCTTCTCGGACTCCTCCACCATCAAGCCGATCGGCTTCGGGCTGGCGTTCGGTGTGCTCATCGACGCGTTCGTCGTCCGCATGCTGCTGATCCCGGCTGCGATGCACCTGCTCGGCCAGAGCGCGTGGTGGTTCCCGAAGTGGCTCGACCGGATCGTGCCGGACGTCGACGTCGAGGGCGCGAAGCTCGAGCGGTCGCACCCGGTCGCCGGTCAGCCGGGCCAGCCCGGTCAGCCCGGTCACGAGGACACCCACACGGGGTCGCACGCCCTCCCCGTGGCGCCGGACGCCAACGCGCACGAGTCGGGGCACCCGCCCGCGCACCGCGCGTAGTCGACGCACCCAGCCTGGAGGCCCGGGGCCGGTCCACTAGACCGGCACCGGGCCTCCCGTGCGTGCGCCCACCCCGCGCCCGGCGGCCGGACGCATGCGTCCGCACCTTCCGACGATCCACCCGTTGATCGACGCGTGGAACGTCGGAACATGCGCACGCATCTGATGCGGCCGCAACGTGCGACAGAACACGCGTTGATCGACTGGTGTTCTGTCGGATCCTGCTCACGCATGGAAGCGCCCGCGCGGCATCGTGAGAGGACCCCGGAACACTTCGTGGGCGAACGGTATCGTGGGCGCATGACCTCCGCACCCGACCCGCTCGCGCTCGACCGGCAGCTCTGCTTCGCCCTCGCGGCCACGAGCCGGAGCGTCATCGGGCTGTACCGCGACCTGCTCGAGCCGATGGGCCTGACGCATCCGCAGTACCTCGTGATGCTCGCACTCTGGGAGCAGGATCCCCGGTCGGTGCGCGAGATCGCCGGCGAACTGCGGCTCGACTCAGCCACCCTCAGCCCATTGCTCAAGCGACTCGAGGCCTCCGGCTACGTCCGCCGGACCCGCAGCGCCGCCGACGAACGGCAGCTCGAGGTCTCGCTCACCACGGCCGGGCGGGCCCTGCGCGACCGCGCACGAGCGGTCCCCCTGGCGGTCGCGGACCGGCTCGGGTGGCCACTGGAACGCCTCGAAGCGCTCAAGGACGACCTGACGGAACTGCTGGAGCGGGTCGACCAGGTGTGATCCCGGGGCCGATGGTGCCATAATGGTTCGTGCACGAACGAAAGGACACACCGTGGGGCGCTTCGGCAAGTGGTACGAACGGTGGAACACGACGCTCATCAACAAGATGGGACCGTCGCAGATCGGCGCCGGACACCCCGAGGGGGTCGACGACCGGTCAGTGGACCGCGGCTGCCCGATCTGCGGCAAGCCCCTCTCCCTGCACCAGGTGATCCGCCCCGAGGGCCAGGTCCGTTCGTCGACCCTGGTCTGCCCGCGCGACTGACGGCGGGAATTGCACCGAGCAACACGACGTTCCACTCCCTCGTGAAGCTCTTCGAACCCACCTCCTTCGGCGCCCTGCGCCTGTCGAACCGCGTCGTCATGGCCCCGCTCACGCGCACCCGCGCCGGTGAGCACGGCATCCCGAACGACCTGCTCGTCGAGCACTACCGTCAGCGTGCGGGCCTCGGCATGATCATCACCGAGGGCACCTGGCCCGTGCAGGAAGGCCGCTCCTACCCCGGGCAGCCCGGCATCGAGACCGACGAGCAGATCGCCGGCTGGCGCCGCGTCGCCGACGCCGTGCACGCCGAGGGCGGCACCATCGTGATGCAGCTCATGCACGGTGGCCGTGTCTCGCACCCCGACATCTCGCAGACGCCGCGCATCGTCGCCCCGAGCGCCATCGCCGCTCCCGGTCAGACCCACACCGCGACCGGCAAGGCCGACATGCCCGTCCCCCACGAGCTGACCACCGCCGAGGTGCAGGACGCCGTGCAGGGCTTCGCGCAGGCTGCCCGCAACGCGATCGCCGCCGGACTCGACGGCGTCGAGGTCCACGGCGCCAACGGCTACCTGGTGCACGAGTTCATGTCCCCGGTGTCCAACACCCGCACCGACCAGTACGGCGGTTCCCCCGAGAACCGCGCCCGCTTCGCGATCGAGGTCACGACCGCCGTCGCCGAGGCCGTCGGCGCGGACCGCACCGGCATCCGCCTGTCGCCCGAGCACGGCATCCAGGGCGTCATCGAGGACGACGCGGCCGACGTCCGCGCGACCTACACCGCGGTCGCCGAGGGCCTCGCGCCGCTCGGACTCGCCTTCATCGACGTCCTGCACGCCGAGCCGACCGGCGACCTCGTGCAGCACGTCCGCCGCACCGCGGGCGCACCCTTCATCGTCAACTCGGGCTTCAGCGCGATGACGACGCGTGAGGAAGCGATCACCGTCGTCCACGACCAGGACATCGCCGACGCGATCGCGGTCGGTCGTCCCGCCATCGCGAACCCGGACCTCGCCCACCGCTGGGAGCAGGACGCGGAGCTGAACGAGCCCCGCCCCGAGCTCTTCTACGGCGCGGGCGCCGAGGGCTACACCGACTACCCGTCGCTGGCCGAGGTGCGCGCGAGCGTCTGACGCTGCGCGCGGATCGACACGCGACGCGCGCTGCGTCGAGGTTCCACGACACCCCGCGTGCGTTCCGTCGAGGTTCCGATCAGGACGGTGCGTGCCCGCGAGGTTCCGAGGTCTCGGAACCCCACGGGGTGGGGGCGAGCGAACGACGGACGGGAGGCCCGTGGCGAGACCGCCACGGGCCTCCCGTCTTCTCGCGTGCCGTCCCAGGGCGTGACGCGCTTCTCGTAGGATCGTCGCAGTGAACACTGCAACGCCGGGCGAGCGGGGCCCCGCGCACCGCGCGCGCGACACGACGCGGTGGGACATCCAGGCTCTCCGCGCGTTCGCGGTGCTGGCCGTCGTCGTGTACCACCTGTGGCCGCACGCCCTGCGGGGCGGGTTCGTCGGGGTCGACGTCTTCTTCGTGATCTCCGGGTTCCTCATCACCGGACTCCTGCTGCGCGAACAGCTCGCCACCGGCACGATCCACCTCGGTCGGTTCTGGTCCCGCCGGGCCAAACGCCTGCTGCCGGCCGCGTTCCTCACCATCACCACCACCGGCGCAGCGGTGCTCGTCGCCGTGCCGAGCGCACTGTGGGGGCAGTACGGCCGCGAGCTCATCGCGTCGACCGTCTACCTGCAGAACTGGGAGCTGGCGGCGAACTCGGTCGACTACCTGGCCTCGGCGGACGACCCCTCGCCGTTCCAGCACTTCTGGTCGCTGTCGGTCGAGGAGCAGTTCTACATCGTCCTGCCGCTGCTGTTGATCGGGTTGGCCGTGGCCGTGCGCGGGCGCCTCTCGACGCTGACCACCGCACGCCTGCTGCTCGGCGCGGTCGTCGTGCTGTCCCTGGTGTGGAGCATCGTGCAGACCAGCACGAACCCCGGCGTCGCGTACTTCTCCACCGGCACCCGCGCGTGGGAGTTCGCACTGGGCGGCCTCGCCGCGACCGTGCACCTGCCCGAGGTCCGCACCGAGGTCGCCCGGCGGGTGCGCATGATCCTGACGAGCATCGGCGCCGTGGCCCTCGTCCTGTCCCTGTTCGTCATCGGGGCGGAGACGCCGTTCCCCGGGATCGCCGCGCTGCTCCCCGTCGCCGGTGCGACCCTTGTGGTGCTGTTCGGCGGACGCACCGTGTTCGAGTCGATCGGCGCGCTCGGACCGGTCGCGTTCACCGGACGGATCTCCTACGCGCTGTACCTCTGGCACTGGCCGCTCGTCGTGATCCTGCCGATCATGCTCGGACGCCCGCTCGACTGGGCGACCAGCACCTCGGTGCTCCTGGTGTCGGTCGGACTCGCCGCCGTCACGACCATCTGGTTCGAGGAACCCGTCCGCTTCTCGACCTGGCTGCGCGACCTGCGGCCCCGCGGGGTCGTCGCCCTCGGCGTCATCTGCACCTTCACGGTCGTGACCCTCGGCGCCTCGACCCTGACCGCCGTCTACGTGCAGGAGGTCCACGCCGAAGGCGCCACCGAGCAGCTCACGAAGCGGCTCGCGACCGAACGGGCACAGGACGACGAGTCCTGCATCGGCGCAGCCGCACGGATCAGCTCCGCCGACCCCTGCGTCGACCCGGCGCTGGCCGACACGCGCGTCCCCGACCCCGCCGCTGCCGAGGACGACGACGCGAACCGCCCCGAGTGCTGGAGCGGCACCTTCCGCACCTGCGTGCTCGGCAAGGCGACCGGCTGGTCGAAGCACCTGATCGTCATCGGCGACTCGCACAGCAACGCCCTGCTCGGCGCCTACGAGAAGATCGCCGAAGAAAACGGGTGGCGCATCGACATGGCCGGCATCGGCGGCTGCTACCTCACCACGGCGCAGCAGAACTCGGTGAACGCCGGCGCGCTGCGCGGCTGCAACGCGTGGAAGCACGCGGCCATCGACTACGTCCGCGCCCACCGCGACGCCGACGCCCTGGTCGTCACCCACTCCGCCACGCAGATGCCCGTCAGCCTGCCGGCCGGAGCCTCACGCGACATCGCCACCCGCAACGGCCTCGTCGACGCCTGGGAGCAGGCCGCCGGCGACGAACTCCCCGTCATCGCGATCCGTGACAACCCGGTCCCCCGGCCCGACGTCATCGCCTGTGTGAGCAAGATGTCCGGGCCGACGAACACGTCGTGCGACCGGCCCCGCTCCGAGGCGCTCGCCCAGACCGACTCCTCGATCGAGGCCGTGCGGGCGTTCAAGGCCGCCGGAGGACGAGCCGGGGTGATCGACCTGACCGACTACTACTGCACCGAGACGACCTGCCCCGCGGTGATCGGCGGCGTGCTGGTCTACCGGGACACCACGCACATCACGGCGACGTGGGCGACGTCGTTGGAGCCGTACCTCGAGCGCGGGTTGCAGAAGCAGCTCACGGCGCTCGGGCGCTGAGCGCGTGAGCGCGTACGCGCGTGCGCTTCGTGAGCCATGCGCTTCGTGAGCGCGTGCGCTTCGTGAGCACAAATGGTCGAGTCCCGTCGATGAACCCGACCATTTCTGCTCACGAAGTCGCCCGACCGGGCAGCTGGACCCCGAATGCGGGCCTCCGCTCCGGGCGCCGTCGCTCTACTCTTGAGCGGACCTCGCACGCCCGCAGCTCGCCACGTGCGCCGACTGAACGGAAGACTCCCGTGACCGACCTCGCCCCCGAGCGTTCCGCGCCGGCCGCCTCCGCACCGACCGCCTCCGCCCCGAGCACGGACGGGACGCCCGGACTCGCGCCGCTGAGCCTGCTCGCCGTCGTGGCGATCGCGCTCGCCTTCGTCGCCCCGATCGGCGGCGTCGTCGTCGGGTTCATCGCGCGGCACGAAGTCCGACGGACCGGCGAGCGCGGGGACGGACTGGCGTTCGCGGCCATCCTGATCGGCGCGACGCTCACGCTGTTCGGCGTGCTCGTCCCCGGAGCCCTCGCGCTGTCCGGCGTCATCGACTCGACGATCCACCTCTGGGGCTGACTCGTCGCCCCGTCCTCCGGCCACTGGCCACTGGCCACTGGCCACTGACCACCGGCCACCGCGCTCAGGAGTGGCCGCGCCCGATGACGGCGTGCCGCACCCCGCCAGCCGGCGCCGCGACATCGCCGTCGAAGCGCGGGATGACGTGCAGGTGGGCGTGGAAGACGGTCTGGCCAGCGGCCGATCCGTCGTTGAACCCGACGTTGTAGCCGTCGGGGTGGTGCTGCTCGTCGAGCCGGGCCTTCAGCAGCGCCACCATCCGGGTCATCCCGGCGAGCTCTCCCTCGGTCGCATCGAACCAGCTGGTGATCCGCCGCTTCGGGATGACGAGCGTGTGACCAGGTGACACCGGGTGTGCATCGAGGATCGCGAAGATGAACTCGTCTTCCGCGACCCACTGCGTGCGTGGTACCAGTTCGAACACGGACGTCGTCGTCATGTTCCCCATCCAACCTCGCCGTGCTTCACTCGGACCATGACCACGACGACCGTCCTCGCCTCCTGTGCCGTGGGAACCGTCGAGTGCCACGACACCGCGTCGATCGACCTGCTCCCCCTGCTCGTCGTCGTCGGGCTCGTCGTCGTGGCGCTGGTCGTGCTGGGGATCGCGCTGCTCGGGCGTCAGCGTCGGTGAAACACGACTCGCGCACGAACCACCAACGACGAAGGGCCCCGGCGGAATCCGCCGGGGCCCTTCATCTGTTCGGTGTCATGCCGTTCAACCGGCACTGTGCGCTCGAAGGGACTCGAACCCCCAACCTTCTGATCCGTAGTCAGATGCTCTATCCATTGAGCTACGAGCGCGTGGCCTTGCGGCCGTGGAAGACTCTACAACAGCTCCGGCCCGGGCGCCAATCGAGGCCGCCCGACCGCTCCACCCGGCGTGTCGCGAGGCGACAGCCGAGCCCCCGACGTCACAGCGCCGCGGCCTCCTCGTCGAAGACCTCGGCCAGGAACACCCGCAGCGCCTGCCACGATCGGCGATCGGCGCGCTCCTGGTATTGGGCGCCGTGGTCGGGCGCGTCGGTCCCGGGCACGGCGAACGCGTGCATGGCCCCGGCGTAGGTGACGACCTGCCAGTCGACGCCGGGCTCGGTGCGCATCTCGTCCTGCCAGGCGTGCACGGCGTCGTCGGGCACGACGGGGTCCGCTCCCCCGGTCAGCACGAGCAACTTCGCCCGGATCGCCGAGGCGTCGGCGGGGTCGTGCGTGATGAGGCCGCCGTGGAACGACACCGCTCCGACCAGGTCCGCGCCGGTGCGTGCGAGCTCGATCGCGGTGGAGCCGCCGAAGCAGTAGCCGATGACGACGATGCGGGCGGGGTCGACGTCGGGGTCCTGTCGCAGCCGCTCGAGTCCGGCGGTCGCACGTGCCCGGAGCAACGGCAGGTCCTGGTAGTACGACCCGGCGACCTGGCCGGCGGTGTCGTCACCGGGCCGAATGCCGGCGCCGTAGATGTCCGCACCGAACGCCACGTAGCCGAGGCGGGCGAGCATCGTCACGCGCGCTTCGACGTGCTCGTTCACGCCGTGCCAGTCGTGCACGACCAGGACGGCCGGGCGGGGTCCGGCCACGGCAGCGTCCTTCGCGAGCACGCCGAGCAGGTCGGTGCCCTCGTGGTCGTAGTGGACGGGCTCGACACGGATGTCGGCGCCGGCGGGTTCGGGAACGGTCTGCAGGACGTCGTCGATGGTGGTCACGTCGTCCGACGCTACGCCGCCGTCCGGCTCAGGCGTCGATGTTGTCCCAGTCCTCAGGACCGCTCGACCCGGCCGGGTACTCGTCGAGCGGCGTCGTGCCGGCCTTCCACGCCTCGAGGAACGGTCCGACGACCTTCCAGCCCTGCACGGCACTGTCACCGCGGACCGACAGCGTCGCATCGCCCTCGAGCACACCGGCCAGGACCTCGCCGTAGGCGCTGAGTCGTCCGGGGTTGAACGTCGTCTCGAGACTCGTGCGGTCGATCGTGTACGGGTCGCCGGGCCCGTTGACGTTCAGCTCGAGCTGCATCTCGTCCGGGGCGATCCAGATCCGGAGCCGGTCCGGGTGGGCGGCACCGGACAGGCCGACGGGCACCTGCGGGGAGTCCTTGAACGTGATGACGATCTCGCGGCGCTGCTTCGCGAGCGCCTTGCCGGAACGCAGCGTGAAGGGGACGCCGGCCCATCGCCAGTTCGCGATCTCGAGGGTCAGCTGGGCGAGGGTCTCGGTGCCGAGCGAGGGGTCGACGCCGTCCTCGTCGGCGTACGACGGCAGCTTGCGGTCGCCGACCGTGCCCGCGGTGTACCGGGCGCGCTTGCCGGCGGCGACGACGTCGCCGCCCCACGGCCGCACGGCGCGCAGCACGAGTTCCTTCTGGGTGCGCAGGTCGTCGGCGTCGATCGACGCCGGTGCCTCCATCGCCACGACGGCCATGACCTGGAGCAGGTGGCTCTGGATCATGTCGGTGAGGGCACCGGCCTTGTCGTAGTAACGCGCACGGCCCTCGAGCCCGAGGGTCTCGTCGTACACGATGTCGACGCGTTCGACGTGCTGCGAGGACAGCAGGGGCTCGATGATGCGGTTCGCGAAGCGGAGTCCGATCAGGTTGAGCACCGTCGAACGGCCGAGGAAGTGGTCGACCCGGTGGATCCGCTCCTCGGGGATGAACGAGTGCAGCAGGTCGTTCAGGTGCTCGGCGCTGGCGGCGTCGGTACCGAACGGCTTCTCGAGCGCCAGGCGGGTGCGCTTCGGCAGGTCGAGGTGGGCGAGCTGTTCGCAGCTCTTCTCGGTCACGGCCGGGGGCAGCGCGAAGTAGATCGCGGGGTCGTGGTCGCAGGCTCCGAGCAGCGCGCGCAGGTCGTCGGCGCTCGTGACGTCGGCCTTGCGGTACGAGGACGCGTCGATCACGGCCTGCAGCCGCTCCGACAGCGACGACTCGCCCTCCGCGCCTTCGTCGCCCTCGTTCTTCGAGGCCTGCGCGTTCTCGAAGGACTCGCGCACCTGCACCTTCCAGTCGGCGTCGGAGAGGTCCTCGACACCCGCCCCGATGAGCTGGACGTCCCAGTCGTCCTTGACCTCGAGCAGGGTCGCGAGACCCGGCAGGAGCAGGCGCTTGGACAGGTCGCCGCTGGCTCCGAGGATGAGCAGGCTGGTCTGGAGGCTCGACATGCCTCCGACCGTACTCATCGGCCCCGGTGGACGGCCGGGCCGCTACGGTGGTGACAGTTCGGCGCGAGGGAGCACCATGAGCAGTGGGTACGAAGGACGACGCCTCCGCGTCGTCGTGATCGGCACCGGCATGATCGCGGGGGTCCACGCCCGCGCGGCCCGGGCCGCCGGTGCCGAGGTGCTCGGGGTGCTCGGCCGGAACGCATCGCGCTCCGAGCAGGTCGCGGCGCAACTCGACCTGCCTCGTGGGTACGCCTCGCTCGACGACGTCATCGCGGACGCCCCCGACGTCGTGCACATCTGCACGCCGAACGACCAGCACCACCCGCAGGCGATGGCGGTCATCGCCGCGGGCATCCACGTGGTGTGCGAGAAGCCCCTCGCGATCGACCCGGCGCAGGCCGCCGAACTCGTCGCCGCGGCGGCGGGTGCCGGTGTCGTCGCCACGGTGCCGTTCGTGTACCGCTACCACCCGATGATCCGTGAGATCCGCGCACGCATCGCCGACGGGGACCTCGGTCGACTGCTCGCCGTGCACGGCCACTACCTGCAGGACTGGATGCTCGACGAGGACGCCTCGAGCTGGCGGGTCGACCCGACCTCGAGCGGGTTGTCCCGCGCGTTCGCCGACATCGGCTCGCACTGGTGCGACCTGGTCGAGTTCGTCACCGGTGAGCGCTTCACCTCGGTGTCCGCGGCGACCGACATCGTCTACCCGACCCGGCCCGCGGCCTCGGGGCCCTCGTTCTCCGGCTCGCCGGACCCCGACCCGGTCGCCGACGCTGCGGAACGGGCCGAGGTCACCACCGAGGACACCGCGGTCGCGACGTTCCGCACCGGCACCGGGCGCATCGGCAACGTGGTGATCTCGCAGGTGGCGTCCGGTCGGAAGAACCGCCTGTGGTTCGAGGTCGACGGCACCCGGGGCAGCGCCGCCTTCGACCAGGAACAGCCCGAGTCCGCGTGGTTCGGCAACGAGCGTGGTGCGCAGATCGTCGTGCGCGACCCGTCGCAGGGGTACCCGGACCAGCGGCGTCTGGCGATCGTGCCGTCCGGGCACCCGCAGGGGTACCTCGACGCCTTCGCCGCGTTCGTCGCCGACACCTACACCGCGGTCCGCACCGGTGTGGCCCCCGACGGCCTGCCGACCTTCGCGGACGGCGCACGTTCCGCCGACATCATCGACGCCGTGATCACCAGCGCGGCCGAGACCACGTGGCGGGAGATCCGGTGAAGCTCGGCATGCTGACGGCCTGCCTGCCCGGCTGGCCCCTCGACCGCATCGCGGACTTCGCCGCCGAGCAGGGGTACGAGCGGCTCGAGGTCGGCGTGTGGCCCGGCACCGGTGGCCGCGACTTCGAGGCGGCGCACCTGCCGGTGGCGACGTTCACCGACGAGGACGCTGCGGCGACCCGTGACCTGCTCGACCGCAACGGCCTCGAGATCTCGGCGCTCGCGTACTACGAGAACAACCTGCACCAGGACCTCGACCGCCGCGAGGAGGTCCGCACCCACCTCAAGCACGCGATCGATGCCGCGCAGGTGCTCGGCGTGCCGTACGTCGGCACGTTCATCGGCCGCGACATGAGCCGCAGCGTCGTCGACAACATGCGGATCGGCGACCGGGTCCTCCCCGAGCTCGTCGACTACGCCGGCGAGCGCGGCGTGCGGTTGATCATCGAGAACTGCGTGATGGAGGGCTGGCACCCGGACGGCTACCCCGGCAACCTGGCGTACTCCCCCGAGCTCTGGGGCTGGGTCACCGGCCTCGGCTTCGGTCTGAACTGGGACCCGTCGCACCTGACCTGGATCGGCATCGACCCGGTCGAGACGATCCTGCCGTTCGCCGAGCACATCGTGCACGCGCAGGCGAAGGACCTCGAGCTGTTCCCCCGGAAGCGCGACGCGTACGGGTTCTTCGGCAAGGTCGACAAGGGTGACGACCCGTGGGACATGGGCTGGTGGCGCTTCCGGGTGCCGGGCCGTGGCGTCGTGGACTGGCCGCACGTCGTCGACCGCCTGTACGAAGCGGGGTTCGACGGCACCCTGTCGGTCGAGCACGAGGACCCGCTCTGGGGCGGCACGGACGAGAAGGTCCTCGAAGGGCTGCGCATCGCCCACCGCACGCTCCGACCCCTCATCGCACAGGACCCCCAGCTCATGTGAACGTCGTGTGACGACTTCGACCCGACACTGGCGGGTCGGCTGTGCGTCCTCATAGGTTCTCCGACGATGAACCTCCACTCCTCTCCGCGCCGCCGACGGCGCATCATCAGCGGCGCGGCCTTCGCCACCGCGGGTGTGCTCGTCGCACTGTCCGTCCCCTCCACCGCCGTCGCCGCCGAGGGCGACACGACGATCGACATCATCGACGTCAACGACTTCCACGGCCGCATCGAGTCCGAGGGCACCGCCGTCGACAAGGCCGCCGGTGCCGCCAAGCTCGCCGGTGTCGTGCAGTCGTACCGCGAGGCCAACCCGAACACGATCTTCGCCAGCGTCGGCGACAACGTCGGTGCCTCGACGTTCACCTCGCTGATCCAGCAGGACGCCCCGACGATCGATGCGCTCAACGCCATGGACCTCGACGTCAGCGCGATCGGCAACCACGAGCTCGACAAGGGCCAGGACGACCTGACCGGGCGCATCGAGGACCGGGCCGACTGGCCCTACGTCTCGGCGAACATCGTCAAGCAGGGCACGACCGACCCCGCGTTCGAGCCGTACTCCATCGTGGAGAAGGGCGGCGTGAAGGTGGGCTTCATCGGCGCGACCACCGAGGACCTCATCCCGGGGCTCGTCAGCCCCGGCGGTGTCGAGGGCCTCGCGATGGCCCCGATCGTCAGCCAGGTCAACAAGTACGCCGACCAGCTCACCGACGGTGTCGACGGCAACGGCGAGGCCGACGTGCTCGTCCTGCTGGTGCACGAGGGTGCTCCCACGAACGCCCTCGCCGACGCGACCGGGTCCGGCGTGTTCGGCACGATCACCTCGGGCGTCTCGTCGAAGGTGTCCGCGATCGTCTCCGCACACACCCACGCGACCTACAACCACCAGATCGCGGGTCCCGACGGTACGACCCGCCCGGTGATCCAGACCGGTTCCTACGGCGTGAACTACGGACACCTGCAGCTCACCGTCGACGCCGACAAGCAGCTCACCGGCATCACGTCCGAGGTCAAGTCGGTCAACGGTGAGAACCGCGTGCCGGCCGATTCCACCTCGGTGGACGCGGTGGCCGACATCGTGACGGCTGCGAAGGCCGTCGCCGACGTCGAGGGCAGCAAGAAGCTCGGCGAGATCACCGGCGACCTGCGTCGTGCGGTGCAGTCGGACCGCACGACCGAGAACCGCGGCGGCGAGTCCGTCCTGGGCAACTACATCGCCGAGGTGCAGCGCTCCGCGACCGAGCGCAACGGCTCGCAGATCGCCTTCATGAACCCCGGCGGGCTGCGCACGGACATGGTCTACGCGTCGAGCGGTGCCGGCGACCCGGACGGCACGGTGACCTACAAGGAGGCCGCGCTCGTCCAGCCGTTCGCGAACACCCTCGTCACCGAGGACATGACCGGCCAGCAGATCAAGGACGCCCTCGAGCAGCAGTGGCAGCCGGACGGCCTGCCGCGTCCGTTCCTCAAGCTCGGCGTCTCGGACGGCTTCGCGTACACCTACGACCCCGCGAAGGGCCGTGGCGAGCGCATCACCGGCATGACCTTGAACGGCGAGTCGATCGCCCTCGACGACACCCTCAAGGTGACGGTCAACTCGTTCCTGTCGACCGGTGGCGACAACTTCGCCGCCTTCGCGACCGGCGCGAACATCGCCGACTCGGGCCAGGTCGACCTGCAGGCGCAGGTCGACTACTTCCTGGCCAACCCGACGGTCACCCCGCCGTCCGACCAGCGTGCCGTCGGCACCACGGTCACGCCGACCCCCGAGGGCGGGTTCCAGCCCGGTGACGAGATCAGCATCGACCTGTCGTCGCTCGTGTTCAGCAGCGACGACCCCGCTGCAGCCGGCACCGTGTCGGTCAGCGCCGGTGACGTCGAGCTCGCCACCGCCGAGATCGACCCGACGATCGTCGACACGAACGACGAGCAGGGTCGTGCGACGCTGACCTTCGCCGTGCCGACCGTCGAGTCGTCGGCCGACGCAGCGACGGTCCGGACGGCTGCCCGTGCCGCCGCGACGACGGACGAGCCGCTCGTCGTCACCCTGCCGGGCGGCCAGACGATCACGCTCGCCGTGACCATCCCGCTCGCCGCGGCCGTCGACCCGACGGACCCGACCGAGCCCACGGACCCGACCGACCCCACGGACCCGGCTGACCCGGGCGCGGGCAACGGGGACGCCCCGGGTGCCGGCAACGGCAACGGCAACGCTCCGGGAACGGACACGGGCACCGGCACGGACCTGGCGGGCGACCCCGCCGACTCCACGAACGCCGGCGGTGACCTCGCCTACACGGGCGCGGACCTGACGGTGCCGGGGATCGCAGCGGGTCTGCTCCTGCTGGCAGGCATCACCGCACTCGTCGCCGTGCGTCGGAAGCGCGCACGGACCGACGCGAGCGTCCAGACGGACTGACACCGCGCCTCCCGTCCGACACGAACGGGCCGTCTCACCACCGTGAGGCGGCCCGTTCCGTCACGCCGGGAGGCACGGATCGCGTCCGGCGCGCACCGCGCGCCGATCCGCTGCCGCGCTCCCTGTCCCATAGCGGCGCTCGCACTGCGGATCCGGGGACCGGCGGGGTACTCTCGGGGCTGTCGCATCGCGACGCGTCGCGCCGGGTCGCCTCTCAGGTCGGCGGTGGTTCCGTTCGACGAGACCCCGCGGCGCGGGTGCCCTCCGCCTCCAGGGAAACGGCGGAGGGCGCCCTCTCCCCCAGCGGCGTCAGCGCGCTCCGGACACCGTCAGCGGAACAGCTGCTCGCCGATGTACGACCCCTTGCGCGGTGCCGGCGGGATCGCGAACACCGCGGACCCGATGTGCGAGATGTACTCGTTCAAGCGGTCCGAGGCGCCGAGCTTCCGCTGCAGCCGGGTGAAGTGCTCCGGGTCGTTCATGTACGCCAGGAACAGCAACCCGGCGTCGAGCTGGCCGTACTCGTTGAGGCCGTCGGTGTAGTTGTACGGACGACGCAGGATCTTCACGCCGCCGTTCGCCTCGTGGGCGGCCAGGGCGATGTGGGACGTCACGTCGATCTTCGCTGCACCGTCCTTCCCCGTGGCCGCGAAGTCCGGCGTCGTGTGCTCGGTCCCACCGGACAACGGTGCGCCCTCGATCTTGGTCCGACCGAACACGCGCTGCTGGTCGCTGACGACGTCGGCGTCCCAGATCTCGATGTTCATCCGGATCTTCCGCACCACCTGGTAGGTGCCGCCGGTCATCCACCCCGCACCGTCGCCCGGGTCGTCGACCCACACGAAGCGGTCGTGGTCCTCGTCCGTCGTGATGTTCCTGGTGCCGTCCTTGAAGCCCATCAGGTTGCGCGGCGTCGTCTGGTGCGGGCCGGCCGACGCGCGACCGAAGCCGAGCACGGTCCACCGCACGGTGGCCGTCCCCCGCGCCATCCGGGCCAGGTCGCGGACCGCGTGATACGCCACCTGCGGGTCGTCGGCGCAGGCCTGCAACGACAGGTCGCCGCCGGTCAGTCCGGCCTGCAGGTTGTCGCTCGGCAGCCGAGGCACGTCGGCGAGATCAGCCGGACGCTTGTCGGCCAGACCGAAGCGCTCGTCGAACACGCCGGGGCCGAACCCCACCGTGACCGTCAGGGACGCCGGGCCGAGGTCGAGCGCCTCACCGGTGTCCGCGCCGACGCCGTCACCGTGCGCGGGCTCGACGCTGCCGACGGTCTTGCCCGCCTGCAGCTGCGCGATCGCCGCGGACCAGCGGGCGAGGAGCACCTGCAGCTCGGTCGCGACGCTGGTGGACAGGTCGAAGGTCATGAAGACGCAGTACCGCTGGGGGGCGGTCTGCACCCCGCCCTGCGGCTGCCGTGCGGCGGTCGCGTAGAACGGGTGGCTCTGGGACAGGTCGATGGACTCGTCACCGTTGGCGGCCGCCGTGAACGGGTTGACCCCCGTCGCGGCCGTCGCGCCGCCGATGCCGACCGCGGCGCCCGCCCCGGCTCCGGCCGCGGCGAGCCCCGCGCCGAACAGCCCGCGCCGGGAGACCCCGGTGCGGGCTGCACGGTCGTCGTCGGGCTGCGTCACGCGGTGGCGACCTTCTCGGCGAGGCGGGACAGCGGGTCCTGCAGGGCCTGGATCTGCTGCGAGATGCGGTTCGCGTCGGACTTCTTGGTGCCTGCGTCCCACGTGTCGAAGCCGCCGAGGTCGTCGGCGTTGCGGTAGCCGTCCATCATCGCGTTCGTCGCGTCGAACTGCTTCGCGATCTGCTTCGTCAGGGTCGGGTCGAGCTTCGTCAGGCCCGGCTTGAGGTACGCGAAGGCCTGACGGGCACCCTCGACGTTGGCGGCGAGGTCGACGAGGTCGATGTGGCTGTACGCCTCTTCCTCACCGGTGACCTTGTTCGACTGGACCTCCTCGAGCAGGCCGGCGGCGCCGTTCGCCAGGTCCTCGGGCTTGTAGTCGAGCGTCGGGACGAGCTTCGCGAGCAGCTGCACGTTCTCGGTCAGGTCGGCCGCGGTCTTCTTGGTCGACGCGGTGATCTCCCCCGCCTGGAACAGGTCCTTCTCGACGGCGTGGAACCCGTTCCAGCCGACGGCCGGGTCGAGGTTCGAGGCGCGCATGTCGATCAGGTAGTCGAGGTTGCCGGCGTTGTCGGTCGCCTTGTGGCCCTTCTTGACGAAGCCGTCGACGTCGCTCTCGACGTGCTCGTAGAACGGTCGGGCGTTCGCGTAGTCGGTCTTCGCGGCGTCGAGGTCGCCGGCGTCGATGTCCTTCTGCAGCAGTTCGACCGCGGTGACCATGTCGGTGACCTGGCCGTCGACGTAGTCGGCGTAGCCCTTCGTGCCCTCGTCGAGCAGGGTGGCGGCGCTGCTGTTCGCGGTCGAGGTGACCTTGCCCGTGACCGTGAAGTCGGTGAGCTCGGTGTCGGCTCCGGGGCAGTACACCTGGTACTCCCCACCGGTCAGGGTCGCGGTGAACTGCACGGCGTCGAGGCCGGGTGCGAGGTTCTCCTTCTCGCCCAGGATCCGCTGGTCCTGCAGCAGTTCGACCTCGGTGATGGCGGTCGAGGACTCGTTCTTCACCGAGAACGTGACCGGCCCGGCGGGGACCTTCGTCTCGGAGACCTTGCACTGGTCCGAGCCGTCGTTCGTCAGGGTGATGGTGACGCGCGAGACCTTCGCGGCGTCGGTGGAGCTGTCGGAGGCACCGTCGGAGCTCGCGCAGCCGGTCAGTGCGAGGGCGGTGACGACGCCGAGGGCGCCGAGGGTGATCAGGGGTCGAACGGGCTTACCGAACGGCATAGTCGTTGCTCCTTGCAGGGTCCCCGGCGGGTGGGCCGCGTGTCGGGACGGTTTCGGGGGTGGGGTTCACGGGTGCCGTCCGACGACGGCGGTCACGGAGCGCGAGCAGCGCCTGGGCGGCAGCTGCGACGCCGAGGGCGATCGGCAACCAGGCCTTCCAGAGCAGCAGCTCGGCAGCCCGCGTGTCCGCGGCCGCCACCGAGGTGGCTGCCTGCTCGACGCGGGAGTCGGGGACGGACCACACGGAGCGGTCCAGGGTCGTGGTGCGAGCGGACGGGAGGCCCCCACCGCTCAGCGTCAGCACGGTGCGTTCATCGCGGGTGGCGTCCAGGACCCCACCACGGACCGTCCAGAGGGTCACGGTGTCGCGCACCGCCCAGCGGGCGGTGAACGGGCCGGGGTTCGTCGACGGCGAGACGCCGACGGGGATCCGGCCGAACAAGTCGACGAGGTCGTCGAGCGTCAGCGTCGCCGGGCGGTCCGCGGCGGTGGCCGACGTGCGGATCCGCCACCGGTCGGCGGCCACGCCCGCGCGGGTCACGCGGCGGTGGGCCGACGTCGGCAACGTGAGCCGTGCCTCCTGGCCGGTGGTGGTGCCGGCGACGCGGAGGACGCCGGACGCACCGTGGACGTCCGCCGAGACGGACGTGGCGTCGCCGCGGACGGTGGCGGAGCCGGGCAGGTCGACGCCGCCCGTCGGGACGGCGATCGCCAGCGCGGCTGCGGCCACCGCGAGGGCTCCGGCGACGGTGGCGCGGACCATCGGGACGCGTGCAGCCGACGGACGCCAGGCGCGGGGCCAGAGCGTCAGGGCGAGGACGGGCACGACGTACAGGACCCAGCCGAGCACCTCGATGACCCGGGGATCCGGCGGGATGCCGAGCACGCCCGTGACGAGCGCACCCTGCACCGACCCGTTCGGGGCGAGCCAGGACAGGTCGACGGTCCGCTGCTGCCCGATGACGATCCACCCGGCCTCGTGCGCGCGCCGGAGCACGGTCAGCACGAGCCCGCCGGCGACGAACACCAGGAAGACGCCGGTGCCGGTGAAGAACTTCGACAGGTTCAGCCGGACGCCGCCGGTGTAGATGCCGTAGCCGATGACGACGGCGCCCGCGATGCCGATGACCGCGCCGAGGGCGGCGAGACCGGTGTCCGACGACGCCTGGAAGGTCGCGAGGAGGAAGACCGCGGTCTCGAAGCCCTCCTTGAGCACGGCGAGGAAGGCCATGCCGGCCAGTGCCCACGCGGTGCCGCGGCCGAGCGCCTCGGTCGCGCTCGCCTCGAGTTCCTTGGTCAGGGTGCGCGCGTGGGTGCGCATCCAGACGATCATGCCGGTGACGAAGACCACGGCGACGATGCCGATGATCGCCTCCATGCCCTCCTGCTGCGCCTGCGGCAGGGCCTGCTCGACGACCTGCAGGCCGAACCCGACGCCGATGCTGAGCACGACGGCGACCCCGACGCCGAACCACATGGGGGCGAGGGGGACACGGTTGCGACGCAGGAACGCGGCGATGATGCCGACGATGAGCGTCGCTTCGAGGCCTTCACGGAGGCCGATGACGAGAGTGGCGAGCATGACGTAGGTGAGGCTAACCTAACCGCCGTTCGGCCCGCCAGTCGTTCGGCGTGGGGTTTGATGGTTCTCATGAACCTGCTGTCCGTCGATGGCCTGGCGTCAGTCACGAACGTGCTCGACCTCGCCGGGGTGTTCGCGTCCGCCCTCCTCGGTGGATCGATCGCCCGCGCGATGGACTTCGACCTGTTCGGGTTCCTGGTCGTCGGCTTCGTCTCGGGGCTCGGCGGCGGCATGCTGCGCGACACCCTGCTGCAGAACGGCCCCCCGGTCGCACTCGTCGACCCGCTCTACGTGCCGGTCGCCCTGGCCGGGGCACTCATCGCCTTCTTCGTGTCGTTCTCCGAGATCACCTGGGACCGGTTGTTCACCGTGCTCGACGCCGCGGTGATCGGGTTCTGGGCGGTGGTCGGGGTGCAGCGCACCTACGACGCCGGCCTGGAGTGGCCCGCCGCGATCATCATGGGCACGATCACCGCGGTCGGCGGCGGCGCGATGCGGGACCTGCTGCTCCGCCGAGTGCCAGCGGTGTTCGGCGGGAACGCGCTGTACGCCACCGTGGCCGTCGCGGCGTCGGTGGTCATGGTCGTCGCGTCCGCCCTCGGGTCGCCGTCGATCGGGATCGTGGCCGCGATCGCGCTGTCGCTCGGTCTGCGCTGGGGTGCGGTCCGCCGCGGCTGGGGACTGCCCAACGGTCGTGATTGGCAGCCGAAGTCGACGCTCGGCTCGCTGCTGCGGCGCGGGCGGAGCCTGCGACCCGACGCACTCCGGCTGCTCCGACGCCCCGGACGGCGCACGGGAGCGGGCAGTGTCCGCGAAGAACACGACACGGCAACGGATTCCTCGTTCGACGACTGAGGGGTGTCATCTGTCAGTGCTCCGGCGTAGCATCCCTACCGTCGGGTATCGACCCGGCTCATGTCGTCCGCACCGAACCGACGCGACCCGAACGCGGCGGTTCCGCGCAGACGTGGTGATGGGGGCTTCGCTGATGCCGCGCGTGATCAGACGCGCGGCGCGGCAGGTCTCCCACCCCAAGCTCGCCCGCCCCCAGCTCGCCCGCCCGGGTTCCAGCCCCGGTGCCCCGCCCCGGCAGGAACGATGAACGACGACGTCTCCGACTCCCCCACGCCGCGGACACCACGGGCCGAGGTCCGAGAACGTCTCCTCATCGCCGGCGCTGCCGTCTTCGCCGAACAGGGCGTGCACGGAGCCCGTCTCGACGAGGTCGCCGCACGCGCCGGGTTCAGCAAGGGCGCGGTCTACTCGAACTTCTCGTCGAAGGAGGACCTGCTCGCGCAGGTCATGCAGCGCGGGACGAACCTGGTGCTCGGGTCGCTGCAGGAGCTCATCCGTGCCGACATCGCCGCGGCGGACATCGCGGACGTCGTGCGGGCAGCCTTCGGACGGCACGACCAGCGCGCGCAGTTCGCCCTGCTGTCGGAGTTCCGCGCCTACGCGATCCGACACACCGATCTGCTGCCCGAGTTCGTGCGGCAGCGACGGGTGCTGCAGGACGGCGTGCACGAGCTGGTGCGACTGTGGTTCGGGGCGCACCCGGAGGTCGACGCCGGCATGCCGCTCGACGCCTTCGCCACGGCGCTCGTCGCCGCCAACGTCGGGGTCGTGTTCGACGGGCCCGCGCTGCCGGGGGTCGACCCCGGCGAGGTCATCGCCGCCCTGGTCGAGGCGGTCGTCCGCCGCCGCTGACCGAGCGGCGGCGCACGGCGCGGCGGCATGGCGCTCTGGCATGGTGCTGCGGCGTGGTGCGGCGTTGACCACTCGGTGCGAGCTTGTTGCGCCGCACCGAGTGGCCAACCTCGCACCAGCCGAGACTCCGGGGTCAGGCGGGGTCAGGCAGGGCGACGGGAGCGCCGACGGCCCTCGTGCGACCACGCGGACGACGGCAGCAGGCTCGGCGGCAGCAGGCGCGACCGCAGCACCCGTCCACCGGAGACCGAGGCGTCGAGGGCCTCCCGCGCCTGCTGCACGTGCTGCACGAGCGCCTCGCCGTCGACCGCTGCGACCCCGCCGGCCGCGAACCGTTCGTGGTCGACGGCGTCGACCACGGCGTCGAGGTGCGGGAGCGCCGAGGCTGGCAGCACCGGACGGAGGCGTCCGAGGACGGCCCGGGCGGTCCGGGCCGCAGCCCCTGCGTCACCGGGTGGCGCCAGCCCGGGGGCGTAGCCGTGGTCGGCGACGTCGTCGAGGGCCTCACGCCAGGCGTTCACCGCGGGTGAGCGACCAGCGGCGACGGCGGACAACCGCGACCGCCGACGGAGCGCTCGGACGAGTCCGGGGGCGATGAGCAACGCGAGCACGAGCGCCGCGCCGAGCAGCAGGCCGGCCGGACCGCTGCCGCCCGAGGCACCGGCCGCACCGGGCTGCGCCGACGCCGAGGGGGTCGGCGTCGCCGAGGACTCGGCAGGTGCGGACTGCTCGGGCGCGGGCAGCGGGGACTCGGGCGTGGCGGCGGTCGGGGTCTCCGTGGGTTCGGTCGAGGGCTGCGCTGCCGCGTCGGAGTCCGGCGTGGGCTCGAACGCGACCCAGCCGGCCCCCTTGATGTACAGCTCGGGCCAGGAGTGCAGCTGCCGGTTCGACACCGCGTACTCACCGTCGGGCTGCGCCGCCCCGGCCCGGTACCCCACCGCGATGCGGGACGGGATGCCGAGCGTCCGGGCCATCACGGCCATCGCCGACGAGAAGTGCACGCAGTAGCCCTCGCGCACCTGCAGGAAGGTCGAGACGACGTCCATGCTGTCGCCGTCGTAGCCCTGCTCGACGGGGGCCGTCTCGGAGTAGGTGAACAGGTCGCTGCGGAACCACTGCTCGAGGGCGCGGGCCTGGGCGTAGTCATCGGACGCGGCCCCGGCCACCCGCTCCGCGGTCGACGTGATGTTCGCGGGCAGGTCCTTCGGCAGCGTCAGGTCGGTCTGCAGCTGGTCGCCGCTCGGCTCGCGGAACCCCCGGCCGTCGGCACGGGACAGGACACCCGAGGCCGCGACGGCGTCGAGGTACGCGTTCGCGAAGGTCGAGGCACCGTAGACCTCGTACGTCGCACCGCGCGGCGTGGCCGGACCGGTCGACCGCACGGTGCTCGAGGACCCCATCCAGCGCCACTGCGACAGGTCGAGGTTGGTGGAACGCGACTCGATCGACACCGCCCCGGACGGCACCGGTAGGTACGTGCTCGACAGCCCGGTGATCCGGACCGTGACGTCGCCGCGGGTCGCCAGGCGGGGGTTCACGCCCTCGGCCCACTGCTGTTGGTCGGCGGTGTCGGCCTCGGCGGCGTTCGTCACCGTCGGCACCCAGTCCCCGGTGCCGAACTCGTCCAGGTCGGCGAGCTTGAGGTACTCGGGCTGGCCGTCGGACGACCGGTAGCGGAGCACCTCGAGTTCGCTCGGCTGCCGCAGGTCGTTGCCGAGCTCGAGCAGGGTGCCGGGTCGCCCGGGTTGGATCGGCGACTGGATGGCCCCGGTGACGCCGGACAGCCAGCTCGCGTTGAGCGGCACGATCGCGGGCAGGCCGATCGCGACGACGAGCCCGATCGCACCGACGACCGCGGCCGGGACCGCACGCTGCACGGGTCGGACCGACAGCCACAGCAGGGCGAGGAAGGCGACGGCCGTGGTGATCACGAGTGCGGTGCCCGCCGGCTGTCCGGTGATGATCCCCGGGACGATGAGGATGACGAGTGCCGGCGCGGCGGCGAGCGACGGGATCCGGGCGATCGCGGCGAGGAACAACGAGACGCCCGCCACCCAGGCGATCGACACGGTCACGACCAGTCGGATCGCGTCGGTCTGCGGCAGCGGCGCGGGGTTCAGGCGGATGGCGGCGAGCGTCTCGCCCAGCGCTCCGTCGGCGTCGAGCCAGCCGAGGGGTTGCACGTCGTTGACCAGGGCGGCGGCGCACGAGCACAGCACGAGGGTGGCGACGAGTGCCACGAACCGGACCCCGGGGGCCCGGCGACGCACCGCGAGCATGACGGCCACGAGCACCGCGACGACCACGACGCCGGACACCCACCAGGCGGTGCCCTGCACGAGCGGGCGGATCGCGAGCGCGGCGATGAGCACGGGCACCGGGGCGAGCGCGACGACCCAGGTGCTCGGGGTGTCACGGGTGTCGTCGTCGCGGTCCAGGACCTCACGCACGTCGACGGGCCGACGCGACGACGCAGCGGTGCCGCTCACCGTGCGGCTCCGGACGCGGTCGCCCCGGCGACCGGTACCACGAGGGTGCGCCAACCACCGCGGTCGAGGATCCCGCGGACCACCGGGTCCGGCGGCACGATCGTCGCCATGATCCCGCGGCTCGATCCGCTCGTCGCCGTCACGAGTTCAGCCGCTTGCTCGGCGGTGCAGTTGCCGGTGACCACCGCGGTCATGCCGTGCACGTCCCGCCCACGCACCTCGGGCAGGACATCGGTGACCGGACGAGCGTCGCTGCGGAGCCGGACGTCCGCGAGTCCGACGAGCACGTCGGTGAGGCCGCCGACGTCACCGGCGTGCCGGGTGCTGCCGGACGGCCCGTCGCTCACGAGCACGACGCGCGAGGTCCGGGCGGCGAGGGCGCGGGCGACACTGGCGGCGACGACGACGGCGTGCTCGAAGGCCTGGTCACCGCCCAGGTCGGAGAGCTCCGCCAGGTCCTCACGCCCGAGGCCCTGGTAGGACTCGCGCCGGACGTCGAGCGCGATGACGGCCTCGGGTGGTTGCGCCTGCGTGGTCTGCCGGACGTGCAGTTCGCCGCGGCGAGCACTCTGCGCCCAGTGCACCCGACGGATCGGGTCGCCGGGACGGTACGGCCGGAGTTCGCTGTCGTCGGCGGACCCGCCCTGCCCGACCCGTCCTTCGTCGGCGGAGACGGCCCCGGCGAGGGCGCCGGTGTCGATCGCGGCGAGGGGTGCGCTCGCGGGGACGACGACGACCTCTTCTGCCGGCACCACCGGGCGGTCGATGCGGAGCAGGCCGAAGGGGTCTTCGACCCGGATGGTGACGGGTCCGACGAGCGTGCGGCCGCGGTGCATCGCGAGCGCCTCGACGTCGAGCACCGCTGGCGGCAGGCCCGGGCCGACGAGCGCGTAGGTCTCCGCCTCGGACGCACTGGCGAAGGCGTCCTCGAGCTGTTCGCGGACGAGCAGGGTCGACCGCGGGCCGATCGGCAGGCTGGTGCTGCCGAGGGTGATCCGCTCGCGGTACACCTCGCCGACCTGCACGATCGCGCGGGCCGTGCTCCGGCTGCCCCGGAGCGGCGCGGCGACCACGAACGCCATCACGATGCCGAGCACGACGAGCACGAGCAGCAGCAGCCCGGCCGAGACGGCGACGCTGGTGGTGCCCACGAGCCCGCCCCCGATCAGCCCGATGCCGATCGCGATGACGGTCCAGCCGCGCACGGTCGGACGGGGGAACGGCGTGCGCCGGAGCAGGGACAGCCCGCGGCGGCCGAAGCGCCCGAGCGTCGAGCGCGCGGCACCGGTGCGCCGCAGCAGCGACGACGGTGCCGATCGGCCGGGCATCAGGAGCGGACGGGGGTCGCCGTGAACGGCACGGCGGTGTCGGAGACGATGCGGACGACGATCTCGCGCACGGTGTCCTCGCCCGTGCCACCGAGTCCGCGCGCCACCGGCACGAGCCGGTGGGCGAGCACGATCGGTGCCAGCGCGGCGACGTCGTCCGGCGTGACGAACGGCCGGCCGAGCAACGCCGCGTGGGCACGGGCAGCCTGGGCCAGGTGCAGCGTGGCGCGGGGGCTGGCGCCGAGCACCAGGTCGGGGTGGGTGCGGGTGGAGCGGACGATCGCGATGACGTACGCCTCGACGTCGGGGGCGATGTGGACGTTCGCCACGGCCTCGATGATCCCGCGCAGCGTGGTCACGTCGACGATCGGTCGCAGGTGCGACAGCGGGTCGCCGCCGCCGCGGTTCGCGAGCATCTGCCGTTCGGCGTCGACGCTCGGGTACCCCATCGTGATGCGCGCCATGAAACGGTCACGCTGGGCCTCGGGCAACGGGTAGGTGCCCTCCATGTCGATCGGGTTCTGCGTCGCCACGATCATGAAGGGGCGGTCGAGCAGCCGGGTCACGCCGTCGACCGTGACCTGCGACTCGGCCATCGCCTCGAGCAGGGCGGACTGGGTCTTCGGGCTGGTGCGGTTGATCTCGTCACCGATGACGACGTTCGCGAACACCGGCCCCGGTGAGAACCGGAACGTGCCCGAGGACTGGTCGAAGATGTTCACCCCGGTGACGTCCGACGGCAGCATGTCGGACGTGAACTGGATGCGGTTCACCGAGCCGCCCACCGAGGCGCCGAGTGCCTTCGCCAGGACCGTCTTGCCGACGCCAGGGACGTCCTCGACGAGCAGGTGTCCCTCGGCCAGCATCACGGTGAGGGCGGTGCGGATCGCCTCGGTCTTGCCGTCGATCACCGTGGAGACGGACGCGACGATGGCGTCGCCGACCTCTCGGATGCGCTCGAGGGGGAAGGCGGGGTCGGTCGGCTCCGGCACGCAGGGCTCCTCGTCTCGGGACAGGTGTCGTGCATGCTACATCGGTCCGGTGACAGCGCCCGGTGGGCGTGTCACGCATGCGCACTGGACGGGAGGCCCGTGGGACGTGCGCCGATCAGCGCACGTCCCACGGGCCTCCCGTCCGGATCACGTGGTGCGTCTCAGACGCGACTCACGCGCGCGTCGTGAGCGCCGTGTCGGCTGCGAGCAGGACCTTCGCGGCGACCGCGACCCCTTCTTCGCGACCGAGCTCGGTGTCCTCGTGCTCGATGTTGACCCACATGTCCGGGTCCACCTCGCGCAGGGCCTCGAGGAACGCCGACCAGTACGCCTCGTCGTGGCCCTTGCCGAGCGCGACGAAGTCCCACGCGGACGGCTTCGGCCACTCGTTGGCCCACTCGTCGCCACCGAGGTTCGTGCGCGGCTCGTCCGGCGACAGCCGACGGAACGAGTTGTCGAGCACGCCGTTGATCGCCGCGTGCGGGTTGATCCGGACGTCCTTCGCGGCGGCGTGGAAGACCAGGTCGCCGAGGTCGCGGACGACCGCCACCGGGTCCATCTGCTGCCAGAACAGGTGACTCGCGTCGAGTTCGACGCCGGTGTTCGTCAGGCCACCACGTTCTACGAGCTCGCGGATCGTCGCCGGGTTGAACACCACGTTCTGCGGGTGCAGCTCGAGCGCCACCTTGACCCCGTGCTCCCGCGCCAGGGCGTCGATCTCCTGCCAGAACGGCACGGCGACGCTCCACTGGTACTCGATGACGTCGAGCGCGGCGGAGTTCCAGGCGTTCACGATCCAGTTCGGTCGGGCGCCGCCGGGCTCGCCCGCCGGCAGCCCGGACATCGTGACGACGCGGTCCTGCCCGAGGCGGGCGGCGAGGCGGATGCTGCGCCGGATGTCCTCCGCGTGGGCCTGGCCGATCGCTCGGTTCGGGTGCAGCGGGTTGCCGTTGCAGTTCAGGCCGGCGATGGACACCCCGGTGCCCTCGAACCGGGCGAGGAAGGCGTCACGTGCTGCGTCGTCCTCGAGGATCGCGTCGATGTCCGGCACGTGCACCGGCGGCAGGAACCCGCCGGTGTTCAGCTCGATGCCGGTCAGGCCGTTGCCCGCGATGGCCGTCAGTGCCTCGGCGAGCGGTCGGTCGTGGAAGATCGCGTTGTACAGGCCGAGCTTCATGCGTGCGCTCCTTCGGTGGTGCGGACGGACGGCACGTCGAGGGAGGCCCCACCGGCCCCGGCGGACCGTGCCACCGCGTCGAGGATCTCCATGTTGTGCACGCCGTCGTCGAACGTGGCGTTGGCCGGCAGCGGGTCGGCGACGCCGGCGACCTCGTCGAGGAACGCGCGTGCCTGGTACTCGAACATCTGGTTCTGTCCCCAGCCGACACCCGGCGCGTCCATCGCCATGCCACCGGCGACGTAGGGGTGGTCCGGGCCGAGGACGACCTGGCGGTAGCCACCGAGGCGGGAGCCGTCGGACTGCAGCGCGAGGCCGATCTCCGAGGCGCGCTCCTGGTCCCAGCGCGCTGCACCGTTCTCGCAGAAGACCTCGATGACCAGGCCGTTCGGGTGCGCCGTGGCGACCCGGGACACCTCGAGCGAGCCCACCACGGAGCCGTCGCCGAAGCGTGCGTTGAAGGTGGCGTAGTCGTCGTTCTCGACGTCGGCGAACTCACCGGTCAGCGGGACGGCCTGGCCGCGCAGGGCGAACCCGGCGGCGATCGGGCGCTTCGTGATCGCGGTGGTGAACATGCCGCCGTTGACGCTCTGCACCTCGCCGGCCAGGAACTCGGCGACGTACGCCAGGTGCGAGCCGACGTCGGCGAGGGCTCCGGTGCCGGGGGCACCCGCGAAGCGCCACGAGAAGGGCACGTCGGGCGACGAGCCGTAGTCGGTCCAGTAGCGGGCGGAGACGTACAGGACGCGGCCGAGCGTGCCGTCCTCGACGAGCTGCTTGATCGCGGCGAGGCCCGGGGCGCGGCGGTAGGTGAAGCCGACGCGGGCGACGAGCCCGCGCTGCGATGCCTCGGTGGCCGCGGTGGCCATCGCCCGTGCGTCCTCGAGCGAGTCCGACAGCGGCTTCTCGCACAGGACGTGCTTGCCGGCGGCCAGCAGCCCCTCGACGATCTCGCGGTGGAGCTTGTTCGCGACGACGACGCTCACGACGTCGATGTCGTCGGCCTCGGCGATGGCTCGCCAGTCCGTGTCGTGGCGGGCGTAGCCGAACCGCTGTGCAGCCTCGGCCGCCAACGGCTCGTACACGTCGCCGATCGACACGAGCCGCACGGGCGGCAGCGTCGGGGCGAAGAGTGAGGGTGCGTTCCGCCACGCGGCCATGTGGGCCTTGCCCGCCATGCCCGCCCCGATGACGGCGACGCCGATGCTGTCGCTCATGGTTCTCTCCTTCGAGAAGTCCGGTGCCGATTCTGGAACGTTCCAGAACGTGTCGGTAGACTGTAGCCCGACCACCCCATGTCCTGTCAAGGAGCCGCGTGTCACGACCCCCGACGATCATCGACGTCGCGACCCGTGCCGGCGTCTCGAAGTCACTCGTCTCGATGGTGCTCCGCGACGACCCGGGCGTCTCCGACGCACGCCGCTCGGCCGTGCTCGCGGCCGCCGCCGAGCTCGGCTACCGCCCCAACCGCGCCGCCGCGATCCTCGCCGGCACCCGGACCCGCACCGTCGGCGTCATCGTCGACGACTTCCGCAACCCGTGGTTCGTCCCCCTGCTCGACGGCATCCGCGACGCGCTCGCACCGCACGGCCTGCGGCTCACCCTCGCGGACACCCGTGCGAACGCCCACCTCGACTCCTCGCCGTTCGACGACCTCGTCTCACTGCGGGTCGACGGCGTCGTCCTCGCCGCCGAGGGCTTCCCCGACCTCGTCGTGCCGGCCGACACCCCCGTCGTCGTCGCCGGCGCCCGCGCGGACGTGCCCGGCGGACTCGACGTCGTCGCCTCGGACGAGGCCGCCGGCGGCCGGTTGGCAGCGGATCACCTGATCGGGCTCGGTCACCGCCGCATCGTCCACGTCACCGGTTCGGGAGGCCCGGCTGCGGTCCGCCGCGAGAGCACCGTCGCGCGGATGGTCGCGTCCGGCATCGCGCCGCTGGTCTACGGCGACGGCCCGACGTCCGAGACGACCGGGTACGAGGGCACCCGCCGCGCACTGCGGGACCACCCGGACCTGACGGCGGTGTTCGCCGCGAACGACGTCATGGCGATGGGCGCGATCGCCGCCGTGCGCGAAGCCGGACTCCGGGTCCCCGAGGACGTCTCGGTCGTCGGCAACGACGAGACCCCACTCGCCGCCTCACCACTGCTGCGCCTGACCACGGTCGACCCGCACAACGACGAGGTCGGGCGGCTCGCGGCGAACCGGCTCGTGGAGCTCGTCGGCGCGGCCGAACGACCCGCTCCGAGCCGGGTCCTGGTGCCGCCGTCGCTCGTCGTGCGGTCCACGACGGCGCCGCCGCGGGCCTGAGCCGCCACCACCCCGCGACCGCAGCGCGCGGGGCGGCGGTGATCCGGGCCTCCCGGCCGACGGATCAGACCGTGGCACCCTCGAGCCGGTCGACCGCGACCGCGAGTTCCTCGAGTTCCGGGACCTCGCGCGCTTCGGCGAGCGCCCCCTCGAGCGCAGCGGCGTGGATCGGCGTGGCCGCATCCAGCAGCCGCTGACCGGCGTGGGTGAGCTCGGTGTAGAGCCCGCGGCGGTCGTCGGCGCAGAGCACGCGGGTGAGCAGCGCACGTTCCTCGAGTCGGTTGACCAGCCGGGTCGTGGCACTCGGGCTGAGGGCAGCTGCGCGGGCGAGCTGCTGCATGCGCATGTGGAAGCCGTCCTGCCGGCGCAGCGCATCGAGCACGGTGTACTCGACCACGGACAGGTCGACGTCGCGCAGCGCGCGCTCGAGTCGGGTCTCGATCAGGCCGTGCAGTGCCGCCAGGGTGCGCCAGCCGTGGGCACGGACAGCGGTGGAGGTGTCGTCGACGGACATCGGGCTCCTTCTGGTCGGCTGCGCGGTCGGTCGCTGCGGTCGGTCGCCGCGGTCGTTGCGGGCGCGTGAAGTTGCTTGCGCGGATACCCCGCGTGTGCAACTATCGATACCGCGCGTCTGCAACAACCAGCGTACGCGGCACAGCGCCACCGCACAACGGAAGGAACCCCCATGCCCGCGGGACTCATCGCCCTCGCACTCGGCGGATTCGGCATCGGACTGACCGAGTTCGTCATCACCGGCCTGCTGCCCGAGGTCGCCGCCGACTACGACGTCACCGAGACCACGGCCGGCTGGCTCGTCACCGGCTACGCACTCGCCGTCATCGTCGGCGCCCTCGGCCTGACCGCCGCCACCACCCGGCTCCCCCGCAAGCCCGTCCTGCTCGGGCTGCTCGTGCTGTTCATCATCGGCAACACGCTGTCGGCGATCGCACCGACCTACGAGGTCATGATGTCCGGACGCGTCATCGCGGCGCTCTGCCACGGAGCGTTCTTCGGCATCGGCTCCGTCGTCGCCGCGAACATGGTCGAGCGCTCGAAGCGCGCCTCGGCCGTCGCCCTGATGTTCACGGGACTGACGGCGTCGAACGTGCTCGGGGTGCCGTTCGGCACGTTCCTCGGCCAGGCGCTCGGCTGGCGTTCGACCTTCTGGGCCATCGTCGCGATCGGAGTCGTCGCCCTGGTCGGCGTCCTCGTGCTCGTCCCCGCCGTCCGCCAGGCCGAGACGCCGTCACTGGCCCGCGAGCTCGGCGTCTTTCGCTCCGGCCAGGTGTGGCTGTCACTCGGCATGACCGTGCTCGGCTACGGCGGGATGTTCGGGGCGTTCACCTACATCGCGTACACGCTGACCTCGGTGTCCGGGTTCCCGTCGTCAGCGGTGCCGTGGCTGCTCGTGGTGTTCGGCGTCGGGCTGTTCGTCGGGAACTTCGTCGGCGGCAAGCTCGCCGCACGCTCGATCGACCGGACCCTGCTCGTCGTGCTCGTCGCCCTCACCGTGGTGCTCGGACTGTTCGCCCTCGTCGCGACCTCGCCCGTGCTGACCGTCATCGCACTCGTGCTCATGGGCGCCTTCGGGTTCGCTACGGTGCCGGCCCTGCAGACGCGCGTGATGCAGTACGCGGACCACGCGCCGACCCTGGCGAGCGGGGCGAACATCGCGGCGTTCAACCTCGGCAACGCGCTCGGTGCCTGGATCGGTGGGCTCACCATCGCCGCCGGGCTCGGCTACACCTCGCCGATCTGGGCGGGCGCCGGGATCACCCTGGCCGCCGTGGCCCTGACGCTCGTCGCCATGGGTGCCGTGCGGCGTGGGCGTTCGCGCGGGGCCGGCGAGCTGACCTCGACAGGGAGCGTCGCGACGGCCTGACGGCAGCCCGGCGGAACCAGGTTCCGGACACAGCACCACGCCGTTCCGCGGTGTCGTGTCCGGAACCTGGTTCACGCGGCGTGCAGACCAGCACGGAGACGACGAAACCCCGGTCCGATCGGACCGGGGTTTCATGGAGTGCGGAGACGGAGGGATTTGAACCCTCGGTCCCCTAAAGGGGACTCCACCTTAGCAGGGTGGTGCACTCGGCCGGACTATGCGACGTCTCCAAGCACTCTCGCGAGCGCTCCGACCACCATACAGGAGGACCGGGCCACTCTCGACCCGACCGCACCCCCGCGCGTGGCACGGTCGCGGAACGCGGGTCCCCCGAAGTGGGGACACCTCGGGGTTGTCCCGACGTACCCCGGTGAATAGCATCATCGAGACGCGGCGATCACATTCCGGGGCTCGTCCCCGTAGTCGCGACACAGCACCGACGTCGCTCTCCGAGCCGGGCCCGGCGCGCCCGGTTGCCTGGCGCCCGCTCGGGGAGCGGCTTCCGGGGGCGCGGTCCACCACCGCGCCCCCGTTTCTGCGTCCGGGCATGGCGGCCGACCAGTACGCGAAAGCGACAGTGTCCCGGCACGGCCCGCGGTCTGTGCCGTCAGCGCGACAGTGTGCCGCGGATGTTCGGCGGCAGACTGTCGCTTTCGCGAGACGCGGGGCGGGGGCCTGAGCCGCCGGGTCAGTAGCCGAAGGCCTTGGAGCAGGTCTCCTGGTCGGCGGACTGCCCCTCGAGCCCGTCGATGGTCTCCGGCGTCGCGGATGCCGTCGGAGCAGCGGCGGCAGGCGACGACGGCGCAGCAGCCGCGGGTGAGGACGCCGGAGCCGACGGCGCCGCAGCAGCCGGCGACGAGGCCGCTGCCGACGGCGCCGCGTTCGCCTCGGACCCGATGCCCGTGCTGTCCTCCCCCAGGGAGAACGACTGGTCCGCCTTGATCTTCGCGAACAACTGGTCGGCCAGGTACGTCGTCGGCTGGACCTTGCCCTCGTAGACCCCGGTGCCGCCGGTCGTGCCCGGGTACTGCACGAAGTTCACCTGCGACAGCGGGAGGTCCTGCAGCGCCCGACCCATCTGCACCATCGTCCCGATGTCGTTCAGGCTCTGGGACAGCTGCATGTTCGACGCCGCGGCGCGGGCCAGCTTGTACAGGGTGGGCGGCGACGTGAGGGTGTCGTTCGACTTCACGGTCCGGAGCAGCGACGACAGGAACACCTGCTGGCTCGAGATCCGGCCGAGGTCGGAACCGTCACCGACGCCGTGCCGGGTCCGGAGGAACGCGAGGGCTTCGTCGCCCTGCAGGGTCGAGGTGCCGGCGGGCAGGTCGAGCCCGGTGTAGGGGTCCTCGATCGGCTGCGCCACGCAGACCGGCACACCACCGATCGCGTTCGACATCTCGATGACGCCGTTGAACGAGACCGCGGCCGAGTACTGGATGTCCAGGCCGGTGAGCCCCTGCACGGTCTGGGTCACGCAGTTCAGCCCGCCGTCGCTGAACGAGGTGTTGATCGGCTGCGCGGCCATGGCCGGTGCGGTGCCGGAGCCGTCGGTCTTCTTGCACGCGGGGATCGGGGTGACGAGGTCACGGGGGATGCTCACCGCGGTCGCGTTGGTGTGGTCCGCCGACACGTGGAGCAGGATGTTGACGTCGTTGAGCGTGGCGTCGCGCTCCCCGAACTCCGCGGACTGGTCCGGGTCGTTGTCCGTCCCGACGACGAGCATGTTGAAGCCGCCCTTGTACGCGCTGAGCGACGGCGCCTTGGTGCCGTTCGACCGCGGCGCGGGCTGGCCCTCGATCTGCACGCCGTCACCGAGGTCGTCGGTCACCTGCTTCGCGGCGATCGCGGCGACCGAAGCGGTGCTGACGAGCGCGACTGCGGCCACGCTCGCGACCAGCGCAGCGACGGTCCGGAAGGGTCCGGACCGACGGAGACGTCCGTGCCGTGCGATCCCGTCGGCTCGGTTGAGACGGTGGGAGCGATCGCGGACGTCGTTCACGGGCTCTCCTGTCGTCGGTGGACGCGCCGGGGTGGCAACCGGTCAAGGCTGCCACGGAGGTCCCTGGCGATCCAGTGCGAACGACGTCGGAGCGAGGCCACCGGGCCACCGTCGACCCCCGGATCCGTGCGCCGTGGCGCCGACCTGTACGAACCCGCAGCCGGGACGGCTCAGGAGGCCACGGCCACCCGGAACCGGTCCGGCAGGGCGATGAGCGCCGCCGCGAGCTCGAGCAGCACCACGGCGCAGTCGTCGAGCGCGTCACGCTCCGCTGCCCGCACGGCCTGGTCGACGAGGTCGAGTCGCCGCGCCCGGTCGACCACGGCGTCGATCCCGTTGGCCAGTGCGATGTCGTCGGTGAAGAACGTGTCGAGCACGGTGCGCTGCGACAGCATCCAGTCGGCGCTGACCGAGGCGCCGCGCCGCCGGAGGAACCACGCGGCGAGTTCGACGAAGGCCCCGGCTTCGGTCCAGCACTCGCGGAGCCAGGCCGGGTCGAAGCGGTCGTCGTGGCCCGTGCCGCTCACCGGCGGGTCGACGACCAGCGCCCGGGCGATGCGCAGGCGCTCGGTCATCTGCCCGACGGACCACTGCGTGATCACCACGCCGACGTACCGCTGCACGGTGACGAGCTGATGGGACTCGAGGGAGACGAGGGCTTCGCGCACCGGCGTGCGGGAGACCCGCATGTCCTCGGCGATGGTGTCGAGGCGCAGGCGCTGCCCGCGGCGGTACTCGCCGCGCAGCACGCTGTCGAGCAGGCGGAGGAAGACCGCGTCGCGCAACAGACTGCGCCGGAGGCCGTGGGGGTCGCGGTCGCCCCGGCCGACACGCATCGGTGACTGCTCCATCGCGCCAGCCTCACGCACGGCGGTCACCCTGGCCGACCGCACCGGCACCGTCGTGGATCGTCGTGGTGGGTGTCGCGCTGTGGAGGAGTGCCATGCCAGCACCGTGACACCACGACGACGGCCGTGCTAAACACTCTGAATACAGAATGTTGCATGGCCGCCGTTGCTGTTCAGCGCCGCTGCTGTTCCGCGTCCCCGGTCAGGACGGACAGGGGCTGGGTGACGTCCTCGAGCCCCTTCCGTGCGGCATCGACCCCGAAGACCAGGGCTATCACCCCACCGCCGATCATCACCGCGGACCCGAGCAGGTACCCCCAGAAGAGCGGTTCACGCGAGGACCCGTCCCCGATGAAGGCGCCGTAGATCAGCGGTGCGACCGCACCGAAGATCTGCGCGAGGGCGAAGAAGTACGAGATGGCCTGCGACCGCAGCTCGAGGGGGAAGATCTCGCTGACCGTCAGGTACGCGCTCGAGGCACCGGCGGAGGCGAAGAAGAACGACACGCACCAGAAGGCCACCTGCACCGTCGCCGAGATCGCGTCGGCGCGGAACAGGAACGCCGAGGTCGCCAGGACGAGCCCCGACACCAGGTACGTCAGGAAGATCATCTGCCGACGGCCCCACGTGTCGAAGAACCGACCGAGGATGATCGGTCCGAGCAGGTTCCCGATCGCGAACGGGAAGAAGTAGATCGACGTCTGCGCGGTCTTGAGGCCGAAGAAGTTCGTCAGGACGAGCGCGTAGGTGAAGAAGATCGCGTTGTAGAGGAACGCCTGCGTGATCATCATCGACGCACCGACCAGGGTGCGCGTCGGGTACTGCTTGAGCAGCACGCGCGCGATGGTCAGGAACCCGACGCGGTCGGTCGGCGTGACGGTCATGGCCTTCGACTCGTCGACGTCCGGCAGCCGCTTGCCCGTGGACTTCTCGACCGCCTCCTCGATCTGGGTGACGGTCGCTTCGGCCTCTTCCTCGCGCCCGTGGGTCATGAGCCAGCGCGGACTCTCGGGGATGTGCCGCCGCAGGAAGATGATCGCGATGCCGAGCACCGGGCCGAGGAAGAAGCCGATGCGCCAGCCGATGCTCTCCGAGAAGTTGGCCGTGTCGAGCAGGTAGATGTTCGCGAAGGCACCGAGCGCGGCGCCGCCCCAGTAGGTGCCGTTGATGGCGATGTCGACGTGGCCGCGGTACTTCGCCGGGATCAGTTCGTCGATCGCCGAGTTGATCGCCGCGTACTCGCCGCCGATGCCGAGACCGGCGACGAACCGGAACGCGGCCAGGAACCAGAAGTCCTGGGCGAGACCGGCGACGCCCGAGCCGATCAGGTAGATCGCGAGCGTCAGGATGAAGAGCTTGCGCCGCCCGAGCCGGTCGGACATGCGCCCGAACACCAGCGCTCCGACCACCTGGCCGACCAGGTAGATCGTGCCGAGGGAGGTCACCTGTTGCGTCGACAGGTTCAGGTCGGCCTGGAAGCCCGCGTTGGAGACGATCTGGATCTCCAGACCGTCCAGGATCCAGGAGACCCCGAGTCCGACGACGACACTCCAGTGGAACCTCGTCCACGGCAGTCTGTCCATCCTGGCGGGGACCAGGCTCTTGATCGCCCCGTTCGTGCTGCTCACGAGAGGGGAACCTACGCCGAGATCGGCGAGATGGTTCACATTCGGTACGACGGGGCCGGCTCGGAGCCGGATCCCCCTATCGAATCCGGCTCCGATGCCGGAGCCTCAATCATTGCGGTTGCTATGGAAACCCACAAGCGGACGGGAGGCGCGGTGCCAGCTGGCACCGTGCCTCCCGTCCGCAACGGCGTAACGTCCAGAACGTGACCCGACCCGACATCCGCACGGTCGGCGAGCTCCGCACTTCTGGCCACGTCCAGAAGACGGTCCGCGCCGAGATCCGCGACAACCTGCTCACCGCGCTGCGCGCGGGAGACGACCCCTGGCCCGGCCTGCACGGGTTCGAGACGACCGTGATCCCGCAACTCGAACGTGCCCTGATCGCCGGTCACGACGTCGTCCTGCTCGGTGAGCGCGGCCAGGGCAAGACCCGCCTGCTCCGCACCTTGCAGGGCTTGCTCGACGAGTGGACCCCGGTGATCACCGGCTCCGAGCTCGGCGAGCACCCCTACGAGCCCATCACCACCGCGAGCGCCCGCCGAGCCGACGACCTCGGCGACGCCCTGCCGATCTCGTGGCGGCACCGCGACGACCGCTACGTCGAGAAGCTCGCGACGCCGGACACGAGCGTCGCCGACCTGATCGGCGACGTCGACCCGATGAAGGTCGCGGAAGGGCGCAGCCTGGGCGACCCGGAGACCATCCACTTCGGACTGGTCCCCCGCGGCCACCGCGGCATCGTCGCGATCAACGAGCTGCCCGACCTGGCCGAACGCATCCAGGTGGCGATGCTCAACGTGATGGAGGAACGCGACGTCCAGATCCGTGGCTACGTGCTCCGGCTCCCCCTCGACGTGCTCGTGGTGGCCAGCGCGAACCCGGAGGACTACACGAACCGCGGCCGGATCATCACGCCGCTGAAGGACCGCTTCGGCGCGGAGATCCGCACCCACTACCCGATCGAACTCGAGGACGAGATCGCGGTCATCCGGCAGGAGGCGCAGCTCACCGCCGAGGTGCCGGACGCGATCGTCGAGATCCTCGCCCGCTTCACCCGTGCCCTGCGCGGGTCGAGCGCGGTCGACCAGCGCAGCGGTGTCAGCGCCCGGTTCGCGATCGCCGGCGCCGAGACGGTCGCCGCGGCGGCCGTGCACCGTGCAGCACGCCAGGGTGAGCCGGAGGCCGTCGCGCGACCGATCGACCTCGAGACGGCGGTCGACGTGCTCGGCGGCAAGATCGAGTTCGAGAACGGCGAAGAGGACCGCGCGGACGAGGTCCTCGAGCACCTGCTGCGGACCGCCACGGCCGAGACGGTGCGTGCCCGGTTCCGCGGACTCGACTTCGGGGTGCTCGTCGAGGCGCTCGACGGCGGGACGATGGTGACGACGGGCGAACAGGTCGGCGCACGGGCGTTCCTCGAAGGTCTGCCGTCGATCGGCGAGTCCGACCTGTACGACCAGGTGTGCGAGCGTCTCGGTGCCACAAACGACGGCGAGCGCGCGGGTGCGATCGAACTCGCGCTCGAGGGGCTCTTCCTCGCCCGCCGCATCAGCAAGGAGTCCGGCGGGGGCGAAGCCGTCTATGGCTAGGCAGAACCGACGACTGACGCGGGACACCCGGTACGGGGCATACACCGACGGACCGGATCCGCTCGCGCCGCCCGCCGACCTCGCCGAAGCGCTCGACGCCATCGGGCAGGACGTGATGGCCGGCACCTCACCGGAGCGTGCCATGCGGGAGTTCCTGCGCCGAGGCGGCCGGACGCAGCGCGGACTCGACGACCTCGCGCGCAAGGTCGCGGAACGGCGCCGCGAACTCACCGCGAAGAACAACCTCGACGGCACCCTGCAGCAGGTCCGCGAACTGCTCGACCAGGCGCTCCGTGCCGAACGCGGCGAACTCGCCCGCAACGTCGAGCTCGACGACGGCGACCGCGCCCTGGCCGAGATGCAGCTCGACAGCCTGTCCCCGTCGCCGGCCGCCGCGGTGCAGGAGCTCGGCGGGTACGACTGGACGAGCCGCGAGGCCCGGCAGAAGTACGACGAGATCAAGGACCTGCTCGGTCGCGAGGTGCTCGACCAGCGCTTCGCGGGCATGAAGCAGGCACTCGAGGGTGCCACGGACGAAGACCGTGCGGCGGTCAGCGCGATGATGCAGGACCTCAATCAGCTGCTCGAGGACCACCGCGCCGGCACCGACTCGCAGGAGCAGTTCGACGCGTTCATGGCGGAGCATGGCGAGTACTTCCCGTCGAACCCCGCGAACGTCGACGAGCTGCTCGACGACCTCGCGGCACGGGCCGCCGCCGCCCAGCGGATGCGGAACTCGATGACCGAGGAGCAGCGCGACGAACTCGACGCCCTCGCCCAGCAGGCCTTCGGCTCCCCCGACCTGATGGGGCAGCTGTCCCAGCTCGACGGCAACCTGCGGTCCCTGCGGCCCGGCGAGGACTGGGGCGGGTCCGAGCGCATGGAGGGCGACCAGGGGCTCGGACTCGGCGACGGGACCGGGGTGTTCCAGGACATCGCCGACCTCGACGCCCTCGCGGACCAACTCGCCCAGTCCGGCCCCGGCTCCGAGCTCGACGACCTGGACATCGACGCCCTGACCCGGCAGCTCGGCGCCGAGGCCGCCGTGGACGCCAAGACCCTGCAGCAGCTCGAGAAGGCGCTGCGGAACTCCGGGGCGATGCGCCGCGGTGCCGACGGGCAGCTGCGGCTCACCCCGAAGGCCATGCGGCAGCTCGGCAAGAGCCTGCTCCGTGACGTCGCCGAGCGGATGTCCGGCCGACAGGGTGCCCGCGACATCCGGCAGTCCGGCGCGGCCGGCGAACCCTCGGGCGCGACCCGGCAGTGGGCGTACGGCGACACCGAGCCGTGGGACGTCACCCGGTCGATCACGAACGCGCTGACCCGGACCGCGGCCGACGGGCGGGTGGGCCCTGGCGTCCGCCTGACCATCGACGACGTCGAGGTGCAGGAGACCGAGTCCCGCACACAGGCCTGCGTGGCGCTGCTCGTCGACACGTCGTTCTCGATGGCGATGGAGGACCGCTGGGTGCCGATGAAGCGCACGGCCCTGGCGCTGCACACGCTCGTCTCGACGCGGTTCCGCGGCGACGACCTGCAGCTCATCGCGTTCGGACGCGAGGCCGAGGTCGTGGACATCGAGCAGCTCGTGGGTCTCGACGCGATGTGGGACAAGGGCACGAACCTGCACCACGCGCTGCTCCTCGCCAACCGGCACTTCCGGAAGCACCCGACCGCCCAACCCGTGCTGCTCATCGTCACCGACGGGGAACCGACGTCGCACCTCGAGCCGAACGGACAGGTGTGGTTCGACTACCCGCCGGACCCCGTGACGATCGCACTGACCGTTCGGGAGCTCGAGAACGCCGGTCGTCTCGGTGCCCAGACGACGTTCTTCCGCCTCGGCGACGACCCGGGGCTCGCACGGTTCATCGACGCGATGGCGAAGCGGGTGGACGGCTCGGTCGTCGCTCCGGAGAACGACGACCTCGGTGTCGCCGTCGTGGGGTCGTACCTGGGGTCGCGCCGCGGCGGGCCGTCGTTGTTCGACTAGCCGCCGGGTCGATCCCGAAAGGGGCTGTTGCGCGGGGTTCCACGGTCGTATGCTGAGCGCCACCACAGTTGCCCCAGACCCCGGCCGCCGTGATCGTTCTTCCCGCGCTGACCTCGTCGGCGTGCCGGAAGCGGTCGGCCGAGTGCACCTGATCCGTTCTCGACCGGTCGACTCCCGCGGGGTCCCGGAGTGCAACGGCGCACTCCACCGGACGCCACGGGTCTCCGCGTCCACGGATCACGGACGCGGACCGGTCGGTGGGGTCCGGACCCGACGGGCCCCACCGTCCCGGACCGGGGCGTCCACGGCCGGCCGGGGTCGCCACGGCAGGCCGGGCCGGCGCGCCGGCTCACGACGGGTGCGTCAGAACAACGGCCACGGCACCGCGGGGCCGTGCCCCGGCGGTGGCGGGAAGATGCCGACGGCCCGCAGCGCCGCACACCGCGCGCGCACCGTGTCGACTTCCTCCGGCGTCAGGTGTTCGGCGAGTTCGTCGCCCAGGGCACCGCGGAGCGCTTCCGACACCCGATCGAGCCCCTCGAGTTCGTCCGGTCCGAGCGGCTCGCCGATCCAGCCCCACAGCACCGTGCGGAGCTTGTGCTCGACGTGGAAGGCCAGCCCGTGGTCGACACCGAACCGGTGTCCGTCGGGCATCGCCAGCACGTGCCCGCCCTTGCGGTCGGCGTTGTTCACGACGACGTCGAAGACGGCCATGCGGCGCAACGCCTCGGAGTCCTCGTGCACGAGCGTCACCGGCTGGTCGTGCTCGTCGATCGCCTCGAGGACGGGCAGCCACGGCGAACCCTCCGCCTCGGCGGTCTCGGGGGTGACGAGGTCGACGGCGTCCTGGTCCGGGTCGATCGTCTGCCAGCGCTGCACCATCCCGGGGCCGAACGGGCCGTCACCGAGCCACGTCGGTGGCACGATGCCCCAACCGAACGCCTCGGACACCAGGTGGGCCGCGACCTCGCGGCCGGCGAGCGTGCCGTCCGGGAAGTCCCAGAGCGGGCGCTCCCCCTCGATCGGCTTGTAGACGACCGCCTCGCCGTCCAGTTCGGCCAGGAACGTCGCGTTCGAGGCCTCGCGGATCCGCGCCGTGATGCTCAGTGAGCCGTCGCTCATGCGTCGCCGGGCGGACGGCCGGCGGCGACGATCTCGCGGGTGCGTTCGACGAACGCGCGTGCGGTGCCGACCGGGATCTTGACCTGGAAGAGCTCGTCGGGTTCGGGGATCTCGACGACCGCCTCGATCTCGAGGCCGTCCTCGCTCTCCTCGGACACGATCTCGACGTCGTCGTCGATCGGGTACGCCTCGATGACCACCTGCGCCGTCGACGGGTCGAAGCCCAGGCTCAGGGCACCGGCACGGAACTCGGGCTCCACCGGCTGGTCGAGCGGCTCCGGGTCGCGGAGCTCGACGGGGGCGGTGTCCGGCACGCTGAAGCGGTTCGCCTCGACCGTGGCGACCTCGTCCAGCAGCTCGTCGATCTTCTCGGCGAGCACGGCGGTCTGCTCCTTCTCGAGGGCGACGCTCGTGACGCGCTTGCCGGAGCGGGCCTGCAAGTAGAAGGCGCGCTCGCCCGGACGGCCGATGGTGCCGACGACGAGGCGGTCCGGCCAGTCGAAGCCGTGGACGATGGAGGGCATACCCGCATTGTAGGAGTGCGGGCCTGCGCCCGTTCAGGGTCTGGCAGGGCCTGCCTCGGACGGGGCCTCCGGATGTCCGGCTCCGCCGCCGACCGCTGCGTCCCCGCTGGGCGCCGGAGCGGTCGCGAGCCACGACAGATCGCCGGACTCGGTGTTCGTCGCGACCACCTCGGGCCGGTGCTCGCCGTACCGCACGACCGACACCGACGCGGGCCCGACGCCGATGCGTTGGAACAGGTCGAGGTGCATGCCGAACGCGTCGGCCAGGACGGACTTGATGATGTCGCCGTGGCTCACCGCGACCCAGACCGCTCCGGGCCCGTGCTCCGCTTCGACCTCGGCGTCGATGCGCCGGACGGCCGACACCGCCCGGGACTGCATGGTCTGCATGGACTCGCCACCGGGGAACACCACGGCGCTCGGGTTCGCCTGCACCGTCCGCCACAGCGGCTCCTTCGCCAGGTCGGCGAGCTTCCGCCCCTGCCACTCGCCGTAGTCCGCCTCGGTGATCGCCCGCTCGATGGCCGACACGGGGTCGCCCGGCTGTCGCTCCAGGATCGCCCGGGCCGTCTGCCGACACCGCTCGAGCGGACTCGACACGACGGCGACGACCGGCACGGCCGCGATGCGCTCCGCGGTCCGGTCGGCCTGCTTCCGGCCGACGGCGTCGAGTCGCACGCCGGCGGTTCGTCCGGCGAGCACGCCCGTGGCGTTCGCGGTGGTGCGTCCGTGTCGGACGAGGAGGACGGTCGCCATGTGCCCGATCCTAGGCGGCGATCACCGGCGCCCCGGCCAGCCGACCGTCCCCCACCGTGACGAGTTCGTCGAGGGTCCCGCGGTGCACCAGGTCGTGGGTGACCAGCATCGTCGCGGTGTCCCGCTCGCGCGTCAGTTTGGCGATGAGCTCCATGATCGCCGCGCCGCGCTCCTGGTCCAGCGCACTCGTCGGTTCGTCCACGAGCAGGACGTCGGGTTCGTGCACGAGTGCCCGGGCGATCGCGACGCGCTGCCGCTGCCCGCCGGACAGCTGCGCCGGCCGCTTGTCCAGGTGGTCGGACAGCCCCACGGCGTCCAGCAGGTCGTCGGCCCGGTCCCGGAGCCCTCCCGCGCGACGACCTCCGGCGGGGTGCCGGCCGCCGAGGTGCGCCATCACGAGCACCTGCTCCCGTGCGGTCAGCGACGGCAGCAGGTTCGACTGCTGGAACACGATCCCGATGTGCGCACGCCGCAGGGCGGTGGCTTCGTCCCGGGACAGCGCGGCCGCGTCGACGTCGCCGATGAGCACACGACCGGAGTCCGGCCGGATGAGCGTCGCGGCGACCGCGAGCAGCGACGACTTGCCCGATCCGGAGGGGCCGGTGATGCCGGTCACGACGCCGGGCCGGGCGACGAGGGACACGTGGTCGACCGCGGTGATCCGCCGGTCGCCGTCGGGGAAGGTCAGGGTGACGTCGTCGAGGGTGATCATCGGTTGCTCCCGAGTGCGGTGAGGGGGTCGGCGGAGGTGACGGTGCGGAGCGCGACGGCGGCGCCGGCGAGTCCGAGGACGGCCATCGCGGCGGCCGGCACGACGGTGGTGACCGGGCTGAGCAGGAACGGCAGTGCACCGCCGGCGAGCGCGCCGAGTCCGACGACGGCCAGCATCCCGACGCCGATCCCCAGGACGAGCACGACGAGCGCCTGTCCGAGCGCATCGCGGACGAGTGATCCGGTGCTCGCGCCGAGGGCCTTGAGCACGGCGACGTCGCCGGCTCGCTGCATGGTCCAGACCGTGAAGAACGCCCCGACGACGAGCGCGGACACCCCGAAGAGCATGACGATCATCAGGCCGAGCGACCCGATCTCGGACCGGAAGGTCTCGAGGGCGGTCAGCGACCCGAGCGGCGACGCGGCGGACGTGCCGGTGGACGCTGCGACAGTGTCCCAGTCCGGGCTGCCGCTGACGGCCAGGACGGTCGGCGCGCCGTCGCCGCCGAGTCGCCGGTCGGCCGCGGCCCACGCTTCCGGGGTCATGGCGAGCACCGGTGTGTGGCTGTACCAGGCGTCACCGCCGACGACGGCGACGCGGTAGTCCGTCCCGGTGACGGTGATGCGGTCGCCGACCTGCACGCCGAGGTCGGCCGCAGCACCGGACGACAGCCCGACCTGGTCGTCGCGACCGGGTGCGAGATCGGTGACGGGGGTCGACCGTGCTCCCGTCGGCAGCCCGACCAGCGCGACGCCGACGGCCGCGCCCGACGCCGCAGCACCCGACCCCGCAGCGCCCGACCCCGCAGCGCCGGACCCCGCGCCCGGTGCCGTCGCCCGGCCCTGGACGATGCCCACCGGCACCACGTCGTCGACCCCGGGGGCCGCCTGCCAGCCGTCCACGGCCCGCTGCCCGATGGTGGAGTCGCCGAACGACGGCTGCCCGGTGGACGGCTGCTGCAGGACCAGGCGGTCGCCGGGCAGGTCGAGCACCGCGGAGACGTTCTGCGACGCGAGGCCGCCGGTGAGCCCGGCGAGGAACCCGACGAGCAGGGTGATGAGTGCCACGACGGAGCCGATGAGGACGAACCGGCCACGGGCGAACCGGAGATCGCGCCAAGCGACGAACACGGGGTTCCCTTCCCGGGTCGCAGACCTTCCGCGACCACGACTCCCAGCCTCGCCGCGGTGCTCCCACCCGGCATCGCCGGAGGGTTCGGTCCTCCGATCGAACTTTCGGTTGATCCCCACCGGCCGACGCCTCCGTACGCTGGGGAGCACATGGCGCACAGCACCCTCACCCCGGTCTTCGTCGGTCTGCGGACCGGCCTGCACGTGCTGTCGGCCGCGCTGCTCGCCCTGGTCGTCGTGCGGGTGCTCGTGGACGGTGGCGCCGGCACGTGGGTGCGGTTGGCCCTGGCTGCGGTGTTCGCGGGCGTGTACCTGCTCGGGGCGGTCGTCGCGCGCGGCGACGGCCGCCGTCGGACGGTCGCCGGTGCGGTCTGGCTCGTCGCCCTGACCCTCGTCTGGATCGCCCTGCTCGTCGGCGTCCCCGAGGCCGCCTACCTCGTCTTCCCGCTCTTCTTCCTGTACCTGCACGTCCTGCCGCGCATCGTCGGACCGGTGGCCGTCATCGCCGCGACCCTGGTCGCCGTCGTCGCCCTCGGACTGCACGGCGGATTCACCGTCGGTGGTGTGGTCGGTCCGCTCGTCGGAGCGGGTGTCGCACTGCTCATCGGACTGGGGTACCGGGCGCTCGCGCGCGAGGCGGTCGAACGCGAGGCCCTGGTCGCCGAGCTCCTCGCCACGCGCGACCGGTTGGCCGTCACCGAACGCGAGCAGGGCGTCCTCGCTGAGCGGGCCCGGTTGGCCCGTGAGATCCACGACACCGTCGCGCAGGGGTTGTCGAGCATCCAGATGCTGCTGCACGCGGCCGAACGCGCGGACGGGGAGCGTCCGGGGACGGAGCACATCCGGCTCGCCCGTGAGACCGCTGCCGAGGGCCTCGCCGACACCCGGCGGTTCATCCGCGAACTCGCACCACCGGCGCTCGAACGCGGACTCGGAGCAGCTCTGGAACGGTTGGCCGGCTCCCAGTGGTCGCGCGACGGCCTCGACGTCACGGTCGACGTCGCGGAGGACTCGCTGCCGATGGACGTCCAGACCGCGCTGCTCCGCATCGCCCAGGGCGCCGTCGCCAACGTGGTGCAGCACGCCGCGGCCACCCACGTCCGACTGTCACTCACCGTGGACGGTCAGGAGGCCCGGCTCACCATCGCGGACGACGGCGTCGGTTTCGACCCGGTCGCCGTCCACGACCGGTCGGGCACGACGGACTCGTTCGGGTTGCGTGCCACCGAAGAGCGCGTCGAGCAGTTCGGCGGCCGGCTCGAGGTCGACTCGGCCCCTGGCCGCGGGACGACGCTCGTCGCGACCCTGGAGGTCCGGTGATCCGCATCCTCATCGCCGACGACCACCCGGTGGTCCGCGCCGGGCTCCGAGCACTCCTCGACGGCACGGACGGCATCGTCGTCGCGGGTGAGGCGTCCACCCCGGACGAGGCCGTGGACCTCGCCATCCGGCTCTCACCGGAACTCGTGCTCATGGACCTGCAGTTCGGGCAGGACCTCACCGGGGCGGACGCGACGCGACGGATCCGCGCGCTCGACGCCGCGCCGTACGTGCTCGTGCTGACGAACTACGACTCCGACGGGGACATCCTCGGTGCGGTCGAGGCCGGCGCGAGCGGGTACCTGCTCAAGGACGCGCCCCCGCACGAACTCGTCGCGGCCGTCCGCGCCGCCGCGTCCGGACAGAGCGCCCTCGCGCCGACGATCGCGGGTCGGCTCATGGCGCGGATGCGCGCCCCGTCGGTGAGCCTGTCGGCGCGGGAGCTCGAGGTGCTGCGCCTCGTCGCCGAGGGGGCGTCGAACGGCGCCGTCGCCGCGCGCCTGCACATCAGCGACGCCACCGTGAAGTCGCACCTGGTGCACGTGTTCTCGAAGCTCGGGGTGTCCTCGCGCACGGCCGCGGTCTCCGAGGCCCGCGCCCTCGGCATGCTCCGCTGACGACCGCACCCTTGACGGGCCGTCGGCGGACCGATCAGATGGTCACATGACCCGGCACCCTCGAGGGGCCCTGTTCGCCACGTCGACGATGACCGGCTTCGGCATCGCCACGTGGGTGACCAGGACGCCCGCCATCCGCGACGAACTCGGGGCGTCGATCGAGGCGATGGGGCTCGTGCTCCTCGGGCTGTCGATCGGGTCGATGATCGGGATCCTCGGCGCCGGTGCGCTCGTCCGACGGCTCGGGACACGACCCTTGATCCTGCTCGGTGGCGCGCTGCCCGTGGTGGGGATGGTCCTCGTCGCCCTGCTCGCCCCGGCACAGGTGCCGGCGGGTGTCTGGGCGGGGCTGTTCCTGATCGGGTTCGGGTCGGGGGTCGCCGAGATCGGGCTGAACGTCGAGGCCGCCGCGGTCGAGCGGCGCATCGGCCACCCGGTGGTGCCGGTGCTGCACGCCTGCTTCAGCCTGGGGACCGTCGTCGGCGGTGTCGTCGGCATCGCGATGACGGCTGCCAGGACACCGGTGCTCGTGCACCTGCTCGTGGGGGCTGCGGTGATGGCGGCACTCGCGGCGTTCGCTGCCCTCAACCTGCAGCCGCTGCCGCGTACCGGAGTGCAGACGGAGGGAGCCGACACCGCAGACGCCGCCGGCACGTCCCGCGTCACCACGGCCACCCGCCGCTCCGTCATCACCGTGCAGCTCGCGCTCATCGCGGTGATCACGCTCGCGATGGCCTTCGCCGAGGGTGCCGCCAGCGACTGGCTCCCGCTCCTGATGACGACCGACCACGACGCCCCGGAAGCGGTCGGCTCGCTGGTCTTCACCGGGTTCGCGCTCGCCATGCTCATCGGCCGGTCGGCCGGCACCCCGCTCGTCACGCGGCTCGGGCGGGGCCCGGTCGTCCGGCTCTGTGCCGCGGTCGGCGGGATCGGGGTCCTGCTCGTGGTCGTCTCGCCGAGTCCGGTCGTCACGGCGATCGCCGCGGGCATCTGGGGGCTCGGCATCGCGCTCGGGTTCCCGCTCGCGATCTCGGCAGCGGGTGACCACCCGACCGACGGGGACCGCCGGGTGTCGGTCGTCGCGACCGCTGGCTACATCGCGTTCCTGGTCGGACCGCCCCTGCTCGGCTTCGTCGGCGAGCACCTCGGGCTGCAGGCGGCGATGCTGGTGCCCCTCGTGCTGCTCGTCGCCGCCTTCGTCGTCGCGCCCGCCGCACGGGACTCCCACGACGTCGACGTCCGGCGGACCGTCTCCACCTGATCCGCGACGCCGGGCGCGGGTCCGGGCGCGCCGCCCCGCGGATCAGTACGGTCGATCCCATGCCGTTCTTCCGCGACAGCCCCCAGCCGACCACCCCCTCGAAGATCCAGGCGGCGTGGTCCGACTCGACGGGCCGCCTGGCAACGCGGTGCCTGCAGGTGATCATCGTCGTCGTGGTCATCGCCGGCGTCGTCTACGCCGGCAGCGTGCTGAGCGTCGTCACCATCCCGGTGCTCCTCGCGCTCATCATCGCCTCGGCCATGCACCCGATCGTGTCCTGGTTGCGCAAGCACAAGGTGCCGTCGGTCCTCGCGACCCTCGCGGTGCTCATCGGCGTCCTCGCGGTGCTCGGGCTCATCGGGTGGCTCATCGTCGTCGCCGTCGAGAACCAGTGGTCGCAGCTGCAGAAGTCGGCCGTCGACGGGTTCCAGCAGCTGCAGGACTTCGCGAAGAACCTGCCGATCTCGATCTCGGACAAGCAGGTCGACGACGCCGTGGCGTCCGTCACCGACTTCATCACGAGTGCGCAGTTCGGCTCCGGCGCCCTGGCCGGCGCCTCGGCCACCGCGAACTTCCTGACCGGCCTCGTGCTGATGATCGTGGTGCTGTTCTTCTTCCTCAAGGACGGCCCGAGCATCTGGGAGTTCCTGCTCCGCCCGTTCACCGGTGAGCGCTACGACCGAGCACGCCGGGTGGGCGACCGCGTCGTCTCGACCCTCGGCGGGTACGTCCGCGGTACCGCCACGGTCGCCGCCGTCGACGCCATCGGCATCGGTGTCGGCATCGCGATCGTCGGCGTCCCGCTGGCACTCCCCCTGGCCGTCGTCGTGTTCATCACGGCCTTCATCCCGATCGTCGGTGCGACGGCAGCCGGCATCCTGGCCGCGCTGGTGGCGCTCGTCGCCCTCGGACCGGTCCAGGCGCTCATCGTCGTCGGGATCGTGATCCTCGTGAACCAGCTCGAGGGCAACCTGCTCCAGCCGGTGCTGATGGGACGCACCCTCAAGCTGCACGGCCTGGTCATCCTCATCGGCCTGACCGCGGGCACCGTCCTGGCCGGCATCACCGGTGCCATCATCTCGGTGCCGCTGCTGGCCGCCGCGTGGGGCGCGATCCTGGTCTGGGACGGCCCGAACACCCCCGCGCGTCCGTGGCGCAAGAAGCGCAACGAGGACGTCACGGCCCACGAACTCCCCGCCGACTGACACCATGGACCCGTGCTCGTCTCCATCGTCTACATGAGTCGCGCCGTCGTCCCCTTCGACGACGGCGACCTGGCGACGCTGCTGGACGGCTCACGACTCCGCAACGAGGCGCTCGGTGTCTCCGGGCTGCTCGTCGTGAAGGGCGGCCGCTTCATGCAGTTGCTCGAGGGCCCCGCGTGGAGCGTCGACGACCGGTTCGCCGCCATCAGCCGTGATCCGCGGCACGGCGAGGTGAAGTCGCTCATCCGCGAGGACATCGAGCGACGACGCTTCGACGGCTGGTCGATGGCCTACCGCTCGCTCGACGACGCGGACGTCCAGGCGGAGCCGGGCTTCAGTCCGTTCCTGTCCGGCGAGACGGACTTCCCGCGGTCCTTCGACCGCACGAGCGCCGCGTGGCTGCTCAAGTGGTTCCGCGACCGCGAACTCCACGACCGCTGAACGCGTCGTCGACGACCCCGAGCAGCCGGTCGCGGTGTGCCGGGTCCGCCGTGGCCGTCAGGACCACCCGCCACATCGTCGCGACCGCGGGGAACAGGTCGGCCCGCCCGGTGCGGACGTCGGACACCAGTTGCACGCCCGTGAAGTACGGCACGACGGTGGCGCCGAGCTGTTCCGCGGTCAGGTCGGTGCGGAGCTCGCCGCTCGCGATCGCCAGCCGGAACACGTCGACGATCCCGCCGATCCACTGCTCGTAGAAGCTGACCGTCGCCGCGTGGAACTCGCCGCGCTCCAGTGACAACCGGATGCCCGCCCGCACGATCGGGTCGGTCCGCAGCAGGTCCGCGATGGCTCGCGAGGCGCCGACCAGGGCAGCTGCTGGTGACTGCTCGGTGTGGCTCACGACGTCGAAGGTCCGGACGTTCTGCTCGTCGATCACACCGAGCGCGAGGGCCAGCTTGGTCGGGAAGTGGAAGTGCAGCGCCCCCTGCGAGACGCCCGCCCCGCGGGCGATGGCCGCGATCGTCGCGGCGGCGAAGCCGACGCGGTCGAACTCCTCCGCAGCGGCCACCAGGATCTGCTCACGTCGTTCCACGTGACCAGTCTGACGGTCTGGAGGCGCGGGGCGGGCGTGCCCCGTGCCTCCAGACCGAGGGGTGGTCGCGTCAGACCGCGTCAGGCGACCCGCGCGCTCAGGTGAGCGCCAGCAGGTTGTTGACCTGCTCGTTGATGCCGGTCAACGTCGAGATCGGCTTGCCGTTCGCGTAGACGTTGTCGAAGGCCGGCTGCAGCAGCGCCTGCACGTCCGCCGGGTTGCGGGTGACGGGGAACAGGAACGTGGTCTTCTCCTCGACCTGCCGGGTGAACGCCGACACGTCCAGCCCGCGCTTCCGGAACGACGCGACCGCCGCCTCGGTACCGGCGGGACGGGCCGGGAACACGACGCCTGCGCGGCCGACGATCTCCTGGGCGGTGTCGCTGCCGAGGAACGCGACCCACTTCGCCGCCGCCTCCGGGTCCTTCGCCTGCTTCGTGATCGAGTCGCCGAGCCCGTTGAACATCGACGCCCGCTTGCCCGTCGGCCCGATCGGCGTCGGGGCGACGGCGATGTCGAGGTCCTTCATGTTCAGGTACGTGCCGATCATCCACGAACCGTTGAACGACAGCGCACACTTGCCCGCGCCGAGCTGCACGTCCGGACCGGTCGTCGTCGAGAAGACGCCGTACTTCGCCATGTAGCCCTTGTCGGCCAGGCGGTAGTACCAGGCGAGGGTGTCCTGCACGGTCTTCTCGTCGTAGCGGAACTTGTCGCCCCACGGGTTCTCGTTCGTGTAGAACCAGTCGGTCGACCCGGTGAAGGGCGACCACTGCGTCTGGCCGAAGCCGTCGCCGCCGGACCCGTTCGACGAGATGCCGTAGACCTCGACGTTCTCCTTGTCGAAGCCGGGCTCATCACCCCGCCGACCCTTGGAGTCGATGGTCAGGTGCGCGAGCATCCGTTCGAACGAGCCGCCGTCGTCGGGGTTCCACTCGAGCGTGGCGAGCTCGTCGTCGGAGACGCCGGCCTTCTGCATCGCCTTCCGGTCGTAGAACATCCCGATGGTGTCCCAGTCCTTCGGCGAGCCGTAGCGGTGCCCGTCCTGGCCCTTCCACAGTTCGGCGAGGCCGGACTGGTAGTCGTCGTCGCTGATGGACTTCGTCGCGTCGAGCTCGTCGAGCTTGTAGAGCACGTCGAGGTCGGAGAACTGCGGGAACTTCGTCAGGTGGTCGGTGAAGACGTCCGGCGCGGTGCCGGCGATGAACCCGGCCGTCAGCTTGGTCCAGTAGTCCGCCCACCCGAGCTGGGTGATCTGCACCGTGATGTCGGGGTTCTCGCGGTGGAAGGCCTTCGCGACCTGCTGGTAGGCAGGCAGCTGGTTGGAGTCCCAGAGCCAGTAGCTCACGGTGCGGGCGCCGCTCTTGGACGCGGTCCCACGGCTCGGGGACGAGCAGGCGGCGAGCGCACCGAGGGCGAGGGCTGAAGCGCCGCCCGCGAACAGTGCGCGGCGGGAGAGGTTGTTCGTCATGGTGTGGTGGTCCTGTCCGAGCCGGGGCTACTTGATCCCGGAGAAGCCGATGGAGTTGACGATCCGCTTGGCGAAGACGCCGAACAGCACGATCATCGGGAGCGCCGCCACGAGGGTCGCGGACATCAGCCCGGCCCAGTCGGTGCCGGACTGCGGGGACTGCGACTTGAAGACGCCGAGTGCGACGGTGAGCACCCGCGAGCTGTCGGTGTACGACACCATGAGTGGCCAGAAGTAGTCGTTCCAGCTCGTGATGTACGTCAGCACGGCGAGCGTCGCGATCGGTGCAGCGGCCATCGGGATGACGAGCCGGAAGAACACCCGGACCTTGCCCGCGCCGTCGATCAGCGCGGCCTCCTCGACCTCCTTCGAGATGCCGAGGAAGAACTGCCGCAGGAAGAACACCGCGAACGGGGTCATGAACATCGTCGGCAACGCGATGCCGAGCAGGTTGTCGACGAGCCCGAGCTGCTTGATGAGCGTGAAGTTCGGCAGCAGCGTGAAGATCGCGGGCACCATCAGGCCGGCGAGGAACACCCCGAAGACCTTGTCGCGTCCGGGCCAGCGCAGTCGGGCGAAGGCGTACGCGGCAGCGGCCGAGAAGAACACCTGGCCGACCGTGACGAGCGTCGACACGATCACCGAGTTGAGCAGGTACCGCCAGAAGTTCAGGGCAGCGCCGGAGCCACCCTGGGCGAGGGCCTCCTCGGTGGACTGCAGGCCGAGGACCCGCTCGAACCCACCCAGGCTGAACCCGACGGGCAGCAGCGACGTTGGGTCGGAGTTGATCGCACCGTTCGACGACAGGGCGGTGCGCAGGATCCAGTAGAACGGGAACAGGGTGACGACGATGACGATGATCATCGCGACCCAGGCGAGGACGCGGCCGACCGACGGACGGCGACGGTGGCCGGCTCCGGGTCGGGGCGGACGCTTCGTGGTGACGGAACGGGTGAGGGTCGTGGTCATGGTGCGGCGCTCCGTTCAGTCCAGGTCCGACTCACCCGAGCGGGTGAGGCGGTACTGGATGATCGTGATGATGCTGAGGACGATGAGGAGCGCGACCGAGACCGCGGACGCGTAGCCGAACTGGAACCGGCCGAACGCCAGGTTGTAGATGTAGTTCTGCACGACGTTCGTGGCGTTCGCGGGGCCGCCCTGCGTGGTGACGGCGACGGTGTCGAACACCTGGAACGACCCGATCACCGTGATGATGAGCACCAGCGACAGGATCGGGCGGAGCAGCGGCACCGTGATGCGCCAGAACATCTTCCACTCGCTCGCACCGTCGATGCGGCCGGCTTCGTAGACCGTCTCGGGCAGCGACTGCAGTCCGGCGAAGATCAGGAGCGCCGTGTAGCCGACGTGCCGCCACACGTTGATGAGCGCGATCGACGGGATGCCCCAGACGTCGCTCTGCAGGAACGGGATGCGGTCCAGGCCGAGGGCCGCGAGCATCTCGTTGCCGATGCCGAGCTGGGTGTCGAGGATCCACAGCCAGACGAGCGCCGCGACGACGTTCGACACCAGGTAGGGCGCCAGGACGATGCCGCGCACGAAGGTCGACTTCGTCAGGCGGTGCATCATCACGGCGATGAACAGTGCGACGACCGTCTGGATGACGATGTTGATGAGCACGTACTCGATCGTGACGACCATCGAGTGCCAGAAGATCGAGTCCTGCACGAGCCGCGCGTAGTTCTGCAGCCCGGTGAACTCCGGCTCGGTGAGCAGGTTGTAGGACGTGAAGCTCAGGTAGATGCCCCGCACGGTCGGCCAGGCGAGGAACACCACGAAGCCGATCGCGGCCGGCGCGATGAACAGCAGCGCGAGCCACAGGTCGTTCCGGGGACGGCGGCGGCGTGGGACGGTGGTACGGGCGAGCGGGAGGTCGGCTGCCCGACTCCTCCGTCTCGTGCTGGCGGTCGTCAAGGGTGACGACACAGGGCTCTCGGTGGCCATCGCGACTCCTTCGTCTGCGGTGGACTGACGTGCAGCAGTCCGTGAGCCGGGAATCTACACGTGGTGACACCGGGTAGCAAGAGTCTCTTTCACGCTCCGAATCCGGGGTTGTCACGTGTAGACAATCGTGTCAGGATGGCGGTCGATCGCATCGGCGCGACCTGCCCGGCGACGCATCCCTCACCCTGGAAAGGTCACTGATGATCTCTGTCGGAATGGTCGGCGCGGGCCAGTTCGCCCCCCAGTTCGCCAAGCTGTTCAAGCTCCACCCGGACGTCGACCGCGTCTTCGTGACCGACCTCGTCGACGACCGCGCGTCGGAGCTCGTCGAGTCGCAGCACCTCGACGGAACGTTCGCCGACTTCGACGCCGTGCTCGCCTCGGACGTCGACGCCGTCGCGATCTTCACGCAGCGCTGGACGCACGGTCCGCTCGTCGTCAAGGCGCTCCGCGCCGGCAAGCACGTCTACTCGGCGGTGCCGATGGCGATCTCGGTCGACGAGATCCGCGACATCATCGAGGCCGTCCGCGAGACCGGGCTCACCTACATGATGGGCGAGACGAGCTACTACAACCCCGCGACGGTGTTCGCCCGCAAGCAGGTCGCCGACGGCGCCTTCGGCCGGGTCTTCTACTCCGAGGGCGACTACGTGCACGACATGGACCTCGGGTTCTACGCCGCGTACCAGTTCAGCGGTGGCGAGGACTGGAAGCGCACCGCCAGCTACCCGCCCATGCTGTACCCGACCCACTCGGTCGGCGGCGTCCTCGGCGCCATCCCCGGACACGCGGTCAGCGTCAGCTGCATCGGCGTCAAGGACGACCGGGGCGACGGCGTCTTCGACAAGGACGTCAGCCAGTTCGACAACGACTTCTCGAACGCCACCGCCCTGTTCGAGCTCGACAACGGCGGCGTCATGCGCATCAACGAGATGCGCCGTGTCGGCTACCCGTCGCACATCCGCGAGTCCCGCTTCCGCTACTTCGGCACCGAAGCGAGCTTCGAACAGCTCGCGAAGACCAGCGTCTGGCAGGACAAGGAGGACTCGCACGACATCAGCGACAAGATCAACACGCAGGCGACGATGGACCTCGACGACCCGCGTCTCGCCGGCGTCGACCCCTCGCTGCGCGACGCGTTCGTGTCCGGGTACGCCGAGGTGCACGACACCGACCGCCTGCCCGCCGAGTACGCCGGCGTGCCGACCGGGCACGAGGGCTCGCACCAGTTCCTCGCCGACGACTTCGTCCGCGCCGTCGTCGACCGGACGCTGCCGCCGGTGAACGCCTGGACCGCCGCTCGCTTCACGCTGCCCGGCATCATCGCCCACCAGTCGGCCCTGCAGGGCGGCGCACGCCTCGAGGTGCCGGACTTCGGGGACGCCCCGGAGACGACCTCGGCGGTGCCCTCGTCTAGTATCGCCAGCGAATAGCAAGTGGTGTTCGGGTGTCGGTCCACACGGGCCGGCACCCGAACGCGACTTCCGAGCCGACGAAGGTGGCACCCGTGAGCGTCCCGACGACCCCGAGGGCGGTCACCCGCGCCGACGTCGCCCGGTACGCCGGCGTGAGCACCTCCGTCGTCAGCTACGTCGTGCACGACGGCCCCCGCCCCGTCGCGGCGGCCACCGCCGCCCGGGTCCGTGACGCGATCCGGGTCCTCGGGTACCGCCCGAACGCCAGCGCCCAGGCCCTGCGCACCGGGTCGTCGAAGATGCTCGGGCTCATCGTGCCCGAGCTCGACAACCCCTTCTGGTCCGAGCTCGCCGTGGAGGTCACCCACGCCGCAGCAGCCCGCGGCTACGACGTCCTGCTCGCCAACAGCGACGGCGACGCCAGCCAGGAGCGCGAGCGGCTCCGCAGCCTGTCCGCCCGCCAGGTCGACGGGATCATCGTGACGAGCATCATGACCCACCCGGACCTGTCCACCGTGTCGGACCCGGGCATCCCGATGGTCCTGCTCAACACCTTCTTCGAGGTGCCCGAGTACGCCAGCATCGGCGTCGACGCTCTGCGCGGCGCATACGACGGCACCCGCCACCTGGTCGAGCACGGCTACGGGTCGATCGGCCTGGTCATGGGGCACGCCGGCTCCATGGAGCTCCGCGAACAGGGCTGGATGCGGGCCCTGCGCGACGCCGGGCTGCCGGACGGCCCGATCGTGCGCTGCGACTTCACCCGGCGGGGCGGGTACGAGGCCGGCCTGCGCATGTTCGCGGACGGGACGGGACCTCGCGCCGTCTTCGTCAGCTCGGACATGCAGGCCGTCGGTGTGCTGCGGGCACTGTGGGAACTCGGGCTGCGCGCACCGGAGGACGTCGCGATCGTGTCGTTCGACGGCGGTGCCGAGGCCGACTACACGAACCCGCAGCTCACGACGGTCCGGCAGCCGATCGAGACGATGGCGACCGCCGCCGTCGACCGTGTGCTCGGGCTCGACGCGGACAACCAGTGGCACCGCGACCTTGTGCCCGCCGAGTTGGTCCTGGGCGCGAGTTGCGGGTGCGACGTGCGTCGCTGACGCACCACCAAACCGTCCTGGAGGCGCGGGGCGGGGCCGCCACGGGCCTCCCGTCCGTCAGGTGGCCGGGTCCATGACGGCGGTGAGCCGCTGGAGCGGCACACGCTGCTGGGACTCCTGCGTCACCGCGACCGCTTCGACCGGCTCGCCGGAATCGGTGTCGACGAAGCGCAGGTCCGACGTCAGCTCCGTGGGGCGGTACCGATCCGCCCAGCCGCCGAGCGCCAGGAGCACCAGCGAGAGATCGCGGCCGGCGTCGGTGAGGACGTACTCCTCGCGCGCCCGGGCACCCTCCGGCTTGTAGGTCGTGCGCTCGAGCACTCCCCCGTCGACGAGGGAGGCCAGTCGCGCGGTCAGGACTTCGCGCGGGACGCCGAGGCTCTGCTGGAACTGGCTGAAGCGCGTGGAACCGGCGAGGGCGTCACGCACGATCATGAGCGTCCACTTCTCGCCGAGGACGTCGAGGGACCGTGCGATGGGGCAGCGCTCGTCGCCGCCGAGGATGCCGAGCATGCGTTCATCCTAGCTGGGTTCGATATCCGGACACAACGTGCTAGGTTCGGTTTCCGTACTCAACTTCTCTCGTCTGGAGCCCCTCATGACCGACCTCACCAACGCCATCGTCCTCGTCACCGGAGCGAACGGCGGCCTCGGCGCCGAGTTCGTCCAGCAGGCCCTGGACCGCGGCGCCGCCAAGGTCTACGCGACCGCCCGCACCCCGCGCACGTGGGACGACGAACGCATCGTGCCGCTCGCCCTCGACGTCACCAGCCAGGAGAGCGTCGATGCCGCAGCCCGTGCCGCAGCCGACGTGACCGTGGTGGTGAACAACGCCGGGATCGCCGGCGCCGACCCGCTCGTCGACACCTCCGTCGCGGAGGTCGAGCGCATCTTCGCGACGAACGTCTTCGGCGCGCTCCGTGTCGCCAAGGCCTTCGCCCCCTCGATCGGCGGCGGCGCACTGATCGACGTGCACTCGGCTCTGAGCTGGGTCGCTCTCGCCGGCGCGTACTCGGCGTCGAAGGCAGCGTTCTGGTCGATCACGAACTCGCTCCGCCTCGAGCTCGCACCCCAGGGCACCCAGGTCGTCGGCGCACACCTCGGCTACACCGACACCGGCATGACGGCGGGGCTCGACGTCGAGAAGTCCGACCCGGCCGACATCGTCCGGCTCATCTGGGACGCCGTGGAGGCCGGTGAGCACGAGGTGCTGGCCGACCAGGTCAGCCGTGACGTCCGCGCCGGGCTCAGTGCGCCGCTGACGGCGCTGTACCCGGCGCTCGCGACCGCTTGAGGCCCGGTCGCGGGCGCGGCGTCCGCCGTACGGTGGAGGACGTGCAGTTCCTGGCGTCCGCCCTCCGAGTCCCGATCACCGGCTTCGGCGCGCTCGCGCTCTGGCTGCTGGCGACGTCGGACGGCGAGCTGCTGAAGATCCTGCTCGGGGTCGGCTCGGCGCTGCTCGCCGTCGCTGGCTACGTCGGTCAGACCGCGGCGGAGCGTGCCGTCAGGAACCAGCAGCTCGACCAGGCGGTGGCGCGGAAGGACGAGTGGGAGCGCGAACACGGCGACGTCGAAGACCGGGCCGGTTGACGGTCCTGGTTCGGGAACCTCGCGGTTCCCGAACCAGGACCGTCAACCGCGGGCACCGCGATCGGTGATGTCGCGATTGACGGCGGTGATCGCGGCGCGCTCCTCGGCGGAGATGCCCGCCGCGGCCAGGACACGACCGAGCACGTCGCTCTTGCGCTCGATGTAGTCGTCGATGTCCTCGGCCTCCGCAGCCGCTGAGCGCTTCACGGCGGCGTACTCGTCGCGCAGGGCCGGGTCGGCGCGCAGCACGTCGCGGACGGCGAGGTGGTTCCGGAGCGAGAGCGAGCCGGCGGTGGCGACGTAGGTGTTGCTCGGGGCGAAGCGCTCGGGTGTCCGGAAGGCCTGCCGGTCGGGGACGCCGAGGTCTCCCCGTGGCTCGAAGCCGATCACGGCCAGCGCTGCGACCGCCGCCGCGACGGCGCCGGCATCGACGACGATGTCGACGTCGATCACGGGCTTCGCCGCGAGGCCGGGCACCGACGTGCTGCCGACGTGCTCGATGCTGCGGTAGGGCGCACCGGCGGCGCCGAGGGCTGCGGCGTACGCGTCCCGCAACACCGCGAACCGCACGGGCCACGACGGCTGGTACTCGACGACCTCGATCATCGAGTGCGCCGTGTGGCAGGAGGGGGTGCGAGGAGCTGGAACATGACGTGGTCGCGCCAGGCGCCGTTGATCGTGATGTACTCCGGAGCGAATCCGTAGCGCTTGAACCCCGCGGACTCGAGGGCACGCTGCGACCCCACGTTCTCCGGCAGCGTCTCGGCCTGCACCCGGTGGAGTCGGAGGACGTCGAACGCGTGGCCGGCGGCAGCGGCGACGGCGCGGGAGGCGTGGCCCTGGCGGAGTCGGTCGGCGCGGATCCAGTACCCCATCGCGCACGACTGTAGGGCGCCGCGGGTGATGCCGCTCAGCGTGATGCGCCCGAGGAGCTCACCGTCCGTCGACTCGATCACGAACGGGACCGCGTTGCCCGCGCGCTCTGCAGCGAGCGACTGCACGATGACGTCGTGCTGGCCCTGCTCGGTGAAGTACGCCGGCGCCCGGGACGGCTCCCACGGGCGCAGGTGCTCGGCGCTCGCGGTGATGACGGCGGCGAGCGTCGCCGCGTCGTCGACGCGGAGCAGGCGCAACCGGGTGTCCATGGCGGAGGGTGTGGGATTCGAACCCACGAGACATCTCTGCCCACCTGTTTTCAAGACAGGCTCCATCGGCCGCTCGGACAACCCTCCAGTGACGCGACCACGTGGCGAGACGTGACCGCGTCCCGGGAAGTCTAACGGGCCTCCCGTCCGCCGTGCGCGTCAGCGCATGCCGGGGTCAGCGCGGCAAGGAGTCGAGCGCCGCTGCCAGGCCGTCGTCGGACACGCCGCCGGTGAGTTCGTTGCCGGCGTCCACGACGTCATCGGGCGCCTGGCCCATCACGACGCCACGACCGGAGGTCGATGCCCACCGGAGCATGTCGATGTCGTTGCGGCCGTCCCCCGCAGCGAAGACGCGCGACCGCGGGATGTCGAGCCACTCGCGCACGCGTTCCATCGCGGTGGCCTTCGTCACGCCCTCTGGTGCGATGTCGAGCCACGCGGTCCACCCGACCGTGTACGAGACCTTGTGCAGGCCCATGTCCTCGACGATCTGCAAGAACTCCTCGAGCCCGTGCTCCGGCGAGATCACGACGACGCGGGTGGCCTCGACCGTGAGCAGCTGCTCGAACGGCACCAGCTCGCCGGCGTTGGTCATGGTGTCGGCGGGGAAGTTCTCGGACAACCGGAAGTGGCCGGTCTCGTCCTCGACGCCGAAGGCCGCGTTCTCGAGGGCGCCTCGGATGGTCTGCAGGACGTCGCTCGGGTCGAAGTGCTCGACGTGGACACGCTCGTAGGACCCGTCCGGACGACGGGCCAGGGTCAGCGCACCGTTGGCGCAGACGAGGTACTTCGGCTCGATGCCGAGGGTCTCCAGCAGCGGAACCGTCATGCCCTCGCTGCGGCCCGTGGAGAGCATGACCTCGTGCCCGGCGGCCTCGGCATCGCGCACGGCGGCGACCACGGCCTCCGTGATGACGCCGTCCTCGCGCATGGTGGTGCCGTCGATGTCGAGGGCGACGAGCCACCGCTTCGTGCGGGCGGGAGCACCGGCGCCCGCGCCCTGCGCCGCACCGTCTACGAACCGCCCCTGCGTGCTCATCGGGGCTCGATCACCTCGACGCCACCGAGGTAGGGGCGCAGCACCTCGGGCACGACGACGGAGCCGTCGGCCTGCTGGTGCGTCTCGAGGATCGCGACGATCCAACGGGTGGTCGCGAGGGTGCCGTTCAGGGTGGCGACCGGGGCCGTCTTGCCGCTCTCGGTGCGGTACCGGATGTCGAGGCGACGGGCCTGGAACGTCGTGCAGTTCGACGTCGAGGTGAGCTCGCGGAACGTGCCCTGCGTCGGGACCCAGGCCTCGATGTCGTACTTCTTCGCCGCGCTCGTGCCGAGGTCACCCGCGGCGACGTCGATCACGCGGTAGTGCAGTCCGAGGTCCTGCAGCATCTGCTCCTGGTACGACACCAGCTTCTCGTGCTCGGCCTCGGCCTGGTCCGGGTGGACGTACGCGAACATCTCGAGCTTGTTGAACTGGTGCACGCGCAGGATGCCGCGGTTGTCCTTGCCCGCCGAGCCGGCCTCGCGCCGGTAGCAGGTCGACCAGCCGGCGTAGCGGTGCGCGGTCTTCTCGATGTCGAGGATCTCGTCGGCGTGGAAGCCGGCGAGTGCGACCTCGCTCGTGCCCGTCAGGTACAGGTCGTCGGCCTCGAGCCGGTAGACCTCGGCCGCGTGCTCGCCGAGGAAGCCGGTGCCCGCCATCGTCTCGGGGCGGACGAGCGTCGGGGTGATGAGCGGTTCGAACCCGGCGGCGATGGCGCGGTCGAGGCCGAGCGACATGAGCGCGATCTCGAGCCGGGCGCCGAGGCCGCGCAGGAAGTAGAAGCGCGAGCCGGAGACCTTCACGCCCCTCGGGATGTCGATGATGCCGAGGTGCTCGCCGAGGTCGGCGTGGTCCTTCGGCTCGAAGTCGAACTCGGGCTTCGTGCCGACGGTGCGGAGGGTGACGAAGTCCTCTTCGCCACCGGCAGGGACGCCGGGCAGCACGACGTTCGGGATGGCGCGTACGACGGAGTTGAAGGTCTCCTCGGCCGCCGTGACGGTCGCCTGGGCTTCCTTCACCCGGGCCGAGAGCGCCTGGGCCTGCTGCACGAGCGCGGCCTTCTCGTCCTTCGGGGCCTTGGCGACGGTCTTGCCGAAGGCGTTCTGCTCGGCGCGGAGCGACTCGAACGCGGTGATCGCGCTGCGTCGGGCGGCGTCGGCGGCGACGGCCTCGTCGACCACGGCGACGGATGCGCGGCGGGACTCCTGCGAGGCCTTGATGACGTCCGGGTTGTCACGAAGCAGCTGGGGATCGATCACCGCTCCATCCTAGAGGCGGCGACATGGGGAGGAACCCGCCGCTCGCAGCGTCCGATCGGTACCGTTGATCCCATGTCGACCCCTTCGGAGACCGCGCCCGCGGACCAGGACGCCCTCCCCACCGAGCACCGGACGGCTGCCGTGGTCTACAACCCGGTCAAGGTCCACCTGCCGACCCTCAAGGCCACCGTGGAACAGCACCAGCAGGAAGCCGGCTGGGCCGAGACGCTCTGGTTCGAGACCACCGAGGAAGACCCGGGCGGGGGCATGGCCCGCGCAGCGCTCGAGGCGGGGGCCGACGTCGTCGCCGCCGCGGGTGGCGACGGCACCGTGCGCGCGGTCGCCGAGGTCGTGCACGGCTCCGGTGCCTCGCTCGCGCTGCTGCCGAGCGGGACGGGCAACCTGCTCGCCCGCAACATGAAGCTCCCCCTCGACGACCTGGCGAGCAGCGCGCACACCATCTTCTCCGGCCACGAGCGGGCGATCGACTTCGGCCTCATCGGCATCGAGCGGCCGGACGGCGCCCGCGAGCAGTTCGGCTTCGTCGTGATGGCGGGCCTCGGGCTCGACGCCCGGATGATCGCGAACACCCGGCCCGAGCTGAAGAAGCGCGTCGGGTGGCTCGCGTACCTCGACTCGCTGCTCCGCTCCGTGCGGGACACCGACGGCTTCGAGTTCAAGTACCGGCTCGACGAGTCGGCTCGCAACGGTTCGGTGCGCGCGCACTCGGTCATCGTCGGCAACTGCGGCATGCTGCAGGCGAACGCGATGCTGCTGCCCGACGCCGAGATCGACGACGGCGTGTTCGACATCGTCGTGATGCGCCCCCGCGGCTTCTTCGGCTGGGTGCGGATCGGTGCCCGCGTGTTCTGGGAGAACGGGATCCTGCGCTGGTTCCGGCGTTCGGCGCTGTCCGAGACGCTGATCGGTCGACGCATCACCACGGCGGCGAAGCAGGAGCGTCCGCTGCGCTACATGCGCGGCGAGGAGTTCACGCTGCGGCTCGAGAAGCCCGACGAGTTCGAGATCGACGGCGACCCGGTGGGCGAGATCACGGCGTTCCGTGCGCGGATCGACCCCGGTTCGCTGACGGTCAAGGTGCCGACGGTGGAGCCGCGGCCGAGCTGGGTGCGCGGCCGCAAGCGCTGAGCGGCGCGCGGGGCGGCGGTGCGGCCCGTGCGGCGTTACTCACTCGGTGCGAGGTTGTTCGGGCGCACGGAGTGATCAACCTCGCACCGGGCAGCACCGACCGACGAGCACACCGCCGCGCGTCAGCCCGCGTCGGGCTCGCCGGACACGATCGCACGCAGCCAGTCCCGCGCCTCGACGAACGCGGCGTCCGAGTAGCGCGCCGGCACCTCGGGCTGCGCGCCATCGGCTCGCGGGTACGACCCGAGGAACGTCACGCGCGGGCTGAACCGACGGAGACCGAGCAGGGCGTCGGCCACGCGCTCGTCCTGCACGTGCCCGTCCAGGTCGATGACGAACCGGTAGCGGCCGAGCTCGTCGCCGATCGGCCGCGACGACAGCAGCCCCATGTTGATGCCGCGGGTGGCGAACTGCTCGAGCATGTCGACCAGGGCGCCGGGGTGGTCGGCGGGCAGCTCGACGATGACGCTCGTCTTGTCGGCACCGGTCGGCTCGGGCAGCGCCAAGGTCTTGGACACGAGCACGAAGCGGGTGACGGCCGAGGCGTTGTCGCCGATCGACGACGCGAGCACGACGACGTCGTGGTGGTCGGTGATGCCGGGCGGTGCGACGGCGGCGTCGGCGGTGGGGTTCGCCTCGAGCAGGGCGAGCGCGGCGGCGACGTTCGACGACGCCGGGATGTGACCGTGGCCGGGCAGGTTCGCCTCGAGCCAGTTGTGGGTCTGCGCGTACGCCACCGGGTGCGCGTTCACCGTGCGGACGTCGGCGAGCACGGTGCCGGGGCGCGCGACGAGCACGAAGTCGACCGGCACGAGGTACTCCCCCACGATCCGCACGCCGGGGATCCGGGCGAGGGCGTCCTGCGTCGCGCTGACGCCGCCGTCGACGCTGTTCTCGATCGCGATGACCGCGCCGACCGAGCGGCCGGACATGACGTCGTCGAGGGCCTCACCGACGTTGTTGACGCTCCGCCAGGGCTTGCCGGCCGCGGCCTCGACGAGCTTGAGGGCCGCCTCGGTGAAGGTGCCGGCGGGTCCGAGGTAGGAGTAGGTGTCGGACGGCGCGGCGGGGTCGGTCATGGGCCGAGCCTATTGCAACGGCCGAGCCCGCAGACGCGGGCGCATAGCGCCGTTCAGTCGGTGCTGGCGCCGGTCAGCCGGGCCTCGCAGATCGCGGTGTCGTCGTCGTCCCGCGGGTACGTCAGGGCAGCGAACCGCCCCTCGGGGTCGAGCCGTGTGAGCAGTGCGGCCGCGATGCCATCGAGCTGGACGACCTGCTCGTCGCTCAGGGCGTCGATCACGACGTGGCGTGCGGTGCGGACGTGGTCCGGAGCGGCCTCGACGATCGTGGCGTACCCGGCGTCGGTGAGCCGGACGTCGGTCGCACGGCGGTCAGAGGTCGAGGGGCAGCGCGTCACGAGCCCGCGCTTCTCGAGCCGGGACACCACGTGCGACAGCCGGGGCAGCGAGGCGTTCGTCGCCGAGGCGAGGGCCGACATGCGCAGCGTGCGACCGTCGGTCTCGGAGAGCATCGCGATGACCATGTAGTCGAAGTGCGTCAGGTCCGCGTCACGCTGCAGTTGCTGGTCGAGCGCCGCCGGCAGGAGTTCCATGACGGCCACGAGCTTCATCCACGCGCGCAGCTGCTCGCGGGTGAGCCACGGGGTCTCGTCGGTCATGTCTCCATCCTACCGAATGGTTGTCGGTTTAACCAGTGGCGCGCGCACCGTCGGCGCGCGGGCCACCGGAACGCGTCCGCCGCGCACGGACCACCCCGACGACGAGCACCGCCACCACCGCGAGCAGCAGCACCCCCTCGACGATCAGCAACCGCGTGCCGTAGTCGAACGGCAGGATCGTGGGGTTCTTCTGCCCGTGCCGCTTCGCCGCGATCTCGGGCAGCACCACGAGGGCGAGCACACTGCCGAGCACGATCACCGTCTGCACCACGACGAGCACCCACGCCCGGAGCGACCGCCCCGCCCGACGCAGGAGCAGTCCGGCGCCGACGACGAACGGCGACAGGATCGCGTCGTGCAGGATCACCGCGCCGAGCAGCCAGGTCGCCAGCCCGCCGATCCGGTTCGGCTTGACCGACGTCACCAGGACGTAGGCGCCGAACGCGATCACCAGCACGCCGAGCACGACGAGCACGATCCGCGCGGCCTTCACCGCAGCACCTCGATCTTCTCGATCCACTTGGTCTGCAGCACGCCCGGTCGCCCCGGAGCGATGATCCGCGCCGGGAACCCGTGGTCCAGGTCGAGCGTCGAACCGTTCAGCTCGAGCGCGACCAGGGTGGTCGGGTCCTCGGCGTACTCCGGCCCCATGTCCATGATCCGGTAGCCGCCGTGCCGTTCCAGGCTCGTGACGCGCACGTGCGATCCGGGTTCGGCCTGCACGGCGCCGAGCAGGTCGCGCATCCGCACGCCCTTCCAGCTGCCCATCTGGCTCCACCCCTCGACGCACGAGATCGGCAGGTCGACCTCGGTGGTACCGAGCGCGACGAGTTCCGCGCGCACGAAGGTCCGGGTCACGTCGGGTCCGACGACGGTCAGCGTCCAGTCCGCGGCAGTCGCACTGGCGAGCACCCCCGCCGCGCGGGCGGTGCGGTTGACCGGCAGGCCGTTCGCGCCGAGACCGCGCTGGCGCGCGCCGAACACGTTGAACGGTTCGGCGAGCTTCGAGGACTGCCCCGCCGTCAGGGCGACGACGCCGACGACCGCGGCCGTCACACCGCCGAAGAACCCGCGTCGTGCGATCCGCTGGCGTCGGCCCTGCGCGCGCTCCTCGACCGACCGGGAGGCCCGGGTCGGCTCCGGCGCATCGGCCGTCGGTTCGTCCGGGGCTGCGTCGACCGCCTCGACAGCCTTGACCGCGTCGACGCCGTCGATCCAGCGGAACACGCGGCCGAGCAGGCCGGGGGCCGTGGACTGGGTCGTTTCGGCACCCGCAGCCTGCGGTGCGGACGCCGGGCGGGCCTCCAGGACGGGTGGGAGCAGCTCACTGCCGGACGCGGGGTCCACGATGAACCGGCCCTGCTCGTCGTAGGAGTCGCGCTTCCGCCAGTAGCGGGCGATCACCGGCAGCTTCGACGCGATGTGGATGATGAGCGACCCGATGATCACGTACGCCATCGCGTTGTGGACCTGGCGGAACGGGAACGGCCACGGGTACCACTGGTACGTGTTGAGCAGGCCGGTCGTGACCTGGATGATCGAGGCCGACACGAGCACGGCGATCGACAGCCGCTCGAACAGGTGCAGCACGCCGCGCACCGGCGGGACCTGCACCAGCGCGGGCATGACGGTGTTGAGCTTGGCCAGCAGCAGCGGGATGATCGCGATGCCGGTGGTGATGTGCAGGCCCTGGGTGAACTGGTAGAGCTGCGTCGGTCGGGTCGGGAACCGCATCCAGCCGAGGGGCTCCTGCAACAGGTGACTGTAGATACCGGTGCCGAAGCAGACCACGAAGGCGATGCCGAGCAGTCGTCCGAGCACCACCGCGGAGCGCGCGTTCCGGTTCGGCGAGGCCAGTGCGGCCCGCGCCTCGAACAGCAGGTGCCGCACGCCCGCTAGCCTCGACGGACCATGAGCGACCGACTGCGTGCCGTCCGACCGTCCTCCGCCGTCGGACCCGGTGCCCGCCTCGCCGTCGTGGGCGCGGTCGTCGGGGTACTGGCCCTCGCGGGCGTCATCGCCTTCGGCGTCACGCATCTGGGGTTCCTCCGATCCGACACTCGTTCGTCATTCGTTGCGTGGACGCTGATCGCTTGGACGGTGTTCGTGATCGCCGTGCTCGCGCTGCGGTTCGTGCCCGCCCGGTGGATGACCGCCGTGGTCATGGTCGGGGCGGTGGTGGTCGGTCTCGCGGCGCTGGTCGGCCCCCCGAGCACGAGCACCGACTCGGCGCGGTACGCGTGGGACGGCATCGTCCAGCATGCCGGAGTCTCACCGTACGCGCACACCCCCCAGTCCACGGCACTGTCCGGTCTGCGGCCCGACTGGCTGTTCCCGGACAAGGTGAACGGCACGTGCGACGACCTCAAGCCCCGGTTCCGCGGCCTCGGCGACGGCGCGGACGGCCACTGCACCGCGATCAACCGGCCGGACGTGACGACGATCTACCCGCCGATGGCGCAGCTCTGGTTCGCCGCGGTCCGTGCGTTCGTGCCGGCGACCGCGCAGTACATGCCGTTCCAGGTGGCGGGCCTGCTCCTCTCGCTGGTCGTGACCGTCGCCCTCGTCGTGGTGCTGCGGAAGACGGGCCGCCCGACGTGGTGGGCAGCGCTCTGGGCCTGGTCGCCGCTCGTGGCGTCGGAGGCCGTGACGAACTCGCACGTCGACGCCCTCGGCGCGGCGCTCGCGACCGCGGGTGCCGTCCTCGTCGCGTTCGGTCGACCGATCTGGGGCGGGATCGCGCTCGGAGCGGCGACGGCCACCAAGCTCATCCCCGCGATCGTGTACCCGCCGTTGCTCGGCCGGTGGCGTTCCTGGTGGGCGATCCCGGTCGGCATCGCCGTGTTCGGCCTGCTCTACGTGCCGTACGTGCTGACGACGGGGCTCGACGTGCTCGGGTACCTGCCCGGCTACCTGAACGAAGAGGGCTACGAGGACGGCTCGCGCTTCGCCCTGGTGTCGCTGGTGTTCCGGGGCGACGCCGCGACCGTCGTGGTCGGGCTCGCCGTGCTGCTCGCCGCCTTCGTGGCCTGGCGGCTGTCCGACCCGTCGCGGCCGTGGTCCGGCGAGGTCCTGATGATCGGCGTCACGTTCCTCGCCGTGACGCCGCGCTACCCCTGGTACGCGCTGCTGCTCATCCCGTTCGTGGTGCTGTCGGGCCGGTGGGAGTGGCTGTCGATCGGGCTCGCCATCGCGCTGCGCGGGGTGTGGCCGTCGACGGACGCCTACCGGTGGTGGCTGCTCGCCGCCGTGGCCGTCATCGTGGTGGTCACGCTCCTGCGCACGAGCCGGTCGGACTGGCGGCGCTGGTGGGAACGGCTGTCGTTCCGGCGCGTCGAACACGTACGCTGAGCCGCATGGCACCCGCGACCCTGCTCGGCACGACCGTGGACCCGGCGTCCGCCGGGCTCGTCGACCGCTTCGGGCGTCGTGCGATCGACCTGCGGGTGTCGCTGACCGAACGGTGCAACCTGCGCTGCACGTACTGCATGCCGGCCGCCGGGCTGCCGTTCGCCCCCGACGATGCCCTGATGACCGCCGCCGAGATCGAGCGGCTGGTCCGGATCGGGTCGTCGCGCTTCGGCGTGCGCAAGGTGCGGTTCACCGGCGGCGAGCCGATGCTCCGGCACGACCTGGTCGACGTGATAGCCCGGTGCGCCGCGCTGCCCGACGCCCCGGAACTGTCGCTCACCACGAACGCCATCGGTCTCGCCCACCGCGCCCAGGCCCTGTACGACGCCGGGCTGCGGCGCGTGAACGTGTCGCTCGACACCGTCGACCCGGACGTGTTCACCACCGTGACCCGCCGCCCGTTCCTCGACAAGGTCATCGCCGGGCTGTCCGCCGCCCACGACGCCCGCCTCGACATCAAGGTCAACGCGGTGCTGCTGCGCGGGATCAACGACGAGGCCGCGCCGGAGCTGCTGCGCTGGTGCCTCGACCGCGGCTACGAGCTGCGGTTCATCGAGCAGATGCCGCTCGACCCCGACCACGCCTGGGACCGCACCGAGATGGTGACCGCTGCCGAGACCCGGGCGTTGCTGGCGTCGTCGTTCGTGCTGACGCCGGACGAGGCACCGCGCGACGGCGCCCCGGCCGAGCGGTACCGGGTGCAGGACGCGCGCTCCGGTGCGTCACTCGGCACCGTGGGCATCATCGCGAGCATCACCGAGTCCTTCTGCGCCGACTGCACCCGCACCCGGTTGACCGCCGACGGCAACGTCCGGAGCTGCCTGTTCTCCGACGCCGAGACCGACGTGCTCGGCCCGATGCGCGCGGGGGTCTCCGACGACGACCTGGCCGAGCTGTGGCGCCGGGCGATGTGGGCGAAGCCGCGCGACCACGGCGACGACAGCGACGAGCTCGTGCACCCGACGCGCGGCATGAGCGCGATCGGCGGCTGAGACATGACCACGATCCGGTTCTTCGCCGCTGCCCGGGCAGCGGTCGGCGCGGACACGCTGACCACCGCGGCCGGCACGCTCGACGAGGCGCTGCGCGAGGTCACCGCCACCGACCCATCACGATGGAGTGCGCTGCAGGAGCGGTGCTCGTACCTGGTCGACGGCGTGACCACCCGCGACCGAGCCACTGCGCTGTCCGGCGTCGCGGTCGTCGACGTCATGCCCCCCTTCGCCGGCGGCTGAGCGCCCCCGCTCGTTCTTTCCCAGGACGCCCGCGATGCCTGGTGTTTCCGGGCATACCGGGGCAGAACTTCCGACCAGGTACGCCCGATCCGACCAGGTACGCGGTAACAGCACCCCCTACGGCGAGACGGACAGCACGATGAACGCGGCGAAGATCACCAGGTGCACCCCGCCCTGCAGTCGCGTCGCCCGACCCGGCAGCACGGTGAGCACCGCGGCGACGATCGTCAGCGCGAGCAGCACGATCTGCGACGACCCGAGCCCGAGCAGCAGCGTGCCCGGCATGAACAGCGACGCCACCGCGATGGAGGGGATCGTCAGACCGATCGACGCCATCGCCGACCCCATCGCCAGGTTCAGGCTCGTCTGGATCCGGTTGCGGGCGGCGGCCTTCGACGCCGCGATGCCCTCGGGCAGCAGGATGAGCAGGGCGATCACGACGCCGACGAACGACGGCGGGAACCCGACCGCGGCCACGCCGGCCTCGATCGCGGGCGACTCGACCTTGGCGAGCCCGACGACGGCGACGAGCGCGACGACGAGCAGTGCGAGCGAGATCATCGTCGCGCGACCGGTCGGCCGGGCGGCGTGGGCGTCCTCGGACTCGGCGAGCACACCCCCTGACCGGTTCACGGGCAGGAAGAAGTCCCGGTGGGCCACGGTCTGCGTCACGACGAACAGCCCGTAGAGCACGATCGACGCCACGGCCACGAAGACGAGCTGCGTCCCGGTGAAGGACGCGTCGTCGGTGCCGGTGGTGAACGTCGGCAGCACCAGGGTCAGCACCGCGAGCGCGGCCACCGTCATCGTCGCGGCGCTCGCGCCCTCCTGGTTGAAGCGCACGGTGTTGTGCCGGAGCGTCCCGATCAGGATCGCGAGACCGACCAGCCCGTTCATCGTGATCATCACGGCCGAGAACACCGTGTCGCGCGCCAGGGTCTCGGCCTGGGCGCCGCCGGAGCTCGACAGCGAGATGATGAGCGCGACCTCGATGATCGTGACCGCCACGGCGAGCACGAGTGACCCGAACGGTTCCCCGACCCGGTGCGCGACGACCTCGGCGTGGTGCACCGCCGCGAGCACGGTGGCGGCGAGCACGACCGCGACGATCGCCACGACCACGGTGCCGAGTCCGTAGCGGCCGTACGAGAACGCGAGCACGACGGCCGCCAGGATCGGGATGGCCACGGGCCACGCCTTGGGGAACCAGGAGGTCATCCGTCCATTGTCTCAACCGCGCGGCGCGTACACCGCCAGTTCGGACGCGGGAACGTCCACGTGGACCGCGTCGCCAGGCCCGATGCCGAGTGCCGTGACGCGCGACAGGGTCAGGTCCGCGACCAGGTCGCCGGCGCGGACCCGCACCAGACCGTCCCGCGGTTCGAGCGACGTGACGGTGCGCGCCGGTCCGGCGCCGTCCCGCGTGAGCACGGCGGCCGTCGGGTGGAAGGCGCCCAGGGCTGGCCGACCGGGAGGCACGGCGTGCGTCCCCGACGCCAACTCGCCCCCGCCGTCGGTCGCGATCCCACCCGCGGTGGCGGTCCCGCGCACCAGCGCGAGTCCGGAGAACGCCGCCGCGAAGGCACTCGTCGGCCGTCCGAGCACGGCCGCTGGGGTGCCGTCCTCGACGACCCGGCCGTGCTCGACGACGACCACCCGGTCGGCCAGGGCGACGACCTCGACCGGGTCGTGCGTGACCAGGACGCTCGGACGTCCGGCGATCGCGGTCCGGAGCGCTGCCCGCACGTCGTCGCGCGCGGCGACGTCGAGCGCCGACGTCGGTTCGTCGAGCAGCAGGACCGCCGGGTCGGTGGCGAGCGCCCGGGCGATGGCGACGCGCTGGGCCTGCCCGCCGGACAGTGCGTCGGGGCTCCGTCCCGCCAGGTCGTCGATGCCGACGGCCGCCAGGGCACGGAGCGCGCGGGCACGGGCCGCGGCTCGTCGGACGCCGGCTGCCCGCGGGCCGAACGCCACGTTGCCGATGACGTCGAGGAACGGGAACAGGTCGGGCCGCTGGGCGACGAGTCCGATGCGGCGGCGGTGGGCGGGGACGGTCCGCCGCTGGTCCGACACCACGGTGCCGCCGAGGGCCACCTGTCCGGCGTCGATCGGCAGCAGGCCGGCGAGGGCCTCGACCACGGTGGACTTGCCCGCGCCGTTCGGCCCGATGACCGCCACGCACTCCCCCGTCGCGACCTCGATGGCGACGTCGACCCCGCGTCGCTCGACGACGATGCGTGCGGTGACCCCGCTCACGCTGCCACGCCCCGGGTCCGGAGCGACGAGGCGCCGATGACCACGACGGCGACCACGACGAGCACGACCGCCAGTGCGACAGCGGTGTCCGGGTCGACCTCGCGCTGCAGGTAGATCTCCAGCGGCAGGGTCCGGGTGACCCCCTGCAGGCTGCCCGCGAACGTCAGGGTCGCACCGAACTCGCCGAGTGCTCGCGCGAAGCAGAGCACCAGTCCGGAGACGATGCCGGGCAGGACCCTCGGGGTCGTGACGGTGAGGAACGTGCGGGTGGGACCGGCGCCGAGGGTGGCGGCGACCCGCTCGTACCGGTCCCCCTCGACGCGGAGCGCACCCTCGATCGAGGACACCAGGAACGGCATGGCGACGAACGTCTGCGCGATGACGACCGCCGTGGTGGTGAACGCGATGTGCAGCCCGTGGTCGTCGAGGAACGACCCGACCACCCCGAGGCGACCGAACGCCGCCAGCAGCGCGAGCCCGCCGACGACGGGCGGCAGCACGAGCGGCAGCAGCACGACGGCGCGGGCGACGCCCACCCACCGTGACCGGGACCGGGCGAACAGCACGGCGAGCGGGTACCCGAGCACGAACGCGACGGCCGTGGCGGTCAGCGCGGTGCCGAGGCTGAGCCCGAGGGCCGTGAGCGACGCCGTCGAGGTGACGAGGGCGACGAACGACGACCAGTCGACCCGACCGAGCATCGCGAGCACGGGGACGACGACGAACAGGCCGCCCAGCACCGCGGGCAGCGGGAGCCACCAGGCGACCGGTGGCCGTCCGTCAGCCCGCGAGGCCACGGGTCACGGCTTCCCGAACCCGGCGGCGGTGAGCACCTTCTGGCCGGTGGCGGACCGGACGTAGTCGGAGAACGCCTGCGCGAGCTCCGGGTCCTCGGACGCCTTGAGCACGCCGATCGGGTACGTGTTGACGGCCTTGCTCGACTCGTCGAACGGGACACCGTCGACCTTGCCGTCGGCACCCTGCACGTCGGTCACGTAGACCAGCCCGGCGTCGGCCTGACCGGACTCGACCTTGCCGAGCACGTCGGTGACGGACTGCTCCTCGCTGACGGGCTGCAGGTCGACGCCCGAGGCGGACTCGACCTTCGCCGTTGCGGCACCGCACGGCACCGGGGCGGCGCACGTGACGAGCTGGACGTCGGAGCCGGTCAGGTCGTCGAGGCTCGTGATGGCCTTCGGGTTGCCCGGCGCGACGGCGATCTCGAGGACGTTCGTCGCGAAGTCCTCCGGTGACCCGCTCGCCAGGTCGGTCGCGGACAGCTTCGCCATGTTCGCCTCGTCGGCGGAGGCGAACACGTCGGCGGGGGCGCCGTTCTGGATCTGGGTGACCAGGTCGCTCGATCCCGCGAACGAGAACTCGATCGAGGCGCCGGGGTTCGCGAGCTCGAAGTCCTTGCCGAGCGTGGTGAAGGTCTTCTGGAGCGACGCCGCCGCGAACACCGTGATCGAGCCCGACACGCCTGCGTCCGCGCTCGACGACGACGGCGACGGCGACGACGACCCCGCCGGAGCGTCGGCGGTGGAACACGACGCCAGGCCGAGGGCCGCGACGACGGCGAGGGGCACGAGCAGCGAGCGGGAACGACGGGTCATCGGGGGTCCTCCTGGTGGGTGGGCGCCTCGACGGTGACCATCGTGGCCTTGACGGACGCCACGGCGACGGACCCGACCTCGAGCCCGAGGTCGCGCACCGCCTCGGCGCTCATGAGCGAGACCACGCGGTGCGGGCCGCACTGCAGTTCGACCTGCGCCATGACGGTGTCGACGACCAGGTCGGTGACGATGCCGACGAAGCGGTTCCGTGCCGAGCTCTTCACGCCGGTGTCCGGGGCGGCCAGCTCGGTGCTCCGCGCCCGGGCGTACTCGGCCACCTGTCGACCGTCGACGACGGCGCGACCGGCGTCGTCGGTGGCCCGGTCGAAGGTGCCCCCGTCGACGAGTCGACGCACGGTGTCGTCACTCACCCCGAGGAAGGCAGCAGCATCGCGGATCCGCAGTTGCGTCATGATACGACGATCCTAGCCGCGGAAGCGGCGCTCTGGACCCGATCAGTGTCGGATCAGGACATCAGCCCGTTCACCACGGGCAGCCCTTCGCGGCGCCAGGCCTCGAACCCGCCGTCGAGGACCGCCACGTGCCTCCAGGCCGGTTGTGCGGCAGCCCACGCGTCCGCACGCGGACCACGGGCGCAGTAGACGACCACGTCCGCCGCCTCGGCGTCGCCAGTGACCGCGTCGCCCGTGACGGCTCCGGCGACCACACCGTCCGCCCGTTCGGCGTCGGTGCGCACGTCGACGACGACGACCGGGTCCGCGGGGTCGGCCAGGCGCGCGGCGAGCGCCGACGGGGCGATGCGGTCGGTCCGAGCGGGAGCGACCACGACGGGTCGGCGTGATGCCGGCCCGCGCCGGACGAGGCTCTCGCTCCACCGCCAGCGGCGCGCGTCGACGGTCAGGACGCGTCCGAGCAGCGGTTCGCCGGTGCCGGTGACCAGGGCCAGTACCTGTCCGGCCATCACCGCTCCGACGGCGCCGCACAGTGCCGGCACGACGCCGTCCAGGGCGCAGGAGCCCTCGTCGGGCAGGGCTTCGGGGTGCAGGTCGTGGAAGTCGACGCCGTCCGGTCCGGCGTCGCGGAACACGCTGACCTGGCCGTCGTGACCGAGCACCGTGCCCCAGACGAACGGCACGCCGGCGTCGGCGCAGGCGTCCGAGACCGCCCGGGTGACCAGGACGGAGTCCGCCGCGTCGACGACCACGTCGTGCCCGGCGACGAGCTCCGGGGTGAAGGAGCCGACCACGGCGACGGCGTCGAGTTCCGGGTCGACGGCGCGGGCGCGGGCGACGGCGACCTCGGCCTTCGACGATCCGACGTCGGCCGCGGTGAAGAGCGTCTGACGTGCGAGGTTCGACGCGTCGACCACGTCGGGGTCGACGACCGTGAGTCGGCCGACCCCGGCGAGGTACGCGACGACGGGCGCGCCGAGCCCGCCGGCGCCGACCACCAGGACGCGTGAAGCGGCCAGCCGGCGGAGCCCGACGCCGCCGACGTCGGACAGGGCAGCGGTCCGCGAGCCGAGCCGAGTCCGCCACGGGGAGAGCGCTGCGACGGGGGCGACGAGGGGGTCCATCCCGTCATTCTGGCCGGTCGCACCGAATCCCTGCATGTGAATGCTCAGCGGGTGGACGCGGCGGATGCTCAGTGCCGCTCGGTACGGTCGCGGGCGTGAGTTCTCCCCGCACCGGCACCGTCACGGTCCGACGCACGACGTCGGACGCGTCGACGCGCGCACGGCTCCGGGCACTCGCCCTGTCGACCGTGCGGACCTTGGTGCGTGCGCCGGAGATCACCGTCGGCGTGGTCGGAGTGGTCGTCGCCGCCGCCTTCACGTGGGTGCCGTCGGTCTGGTACGACGAAGCCGCCACCCTGACGAGTGCGCAGCGCAGCTGGCCGGCGCTTTGGGCGGAGCTGCAGAACGTCGACGCCGTGCACGGTCTGTACTACGCGCTCATGCACGTCTGGCTCGCGCTGGTCGGCTACTCCCCGTTCACGCTCCGCTTCCCGAGTGCCCTGGCGATCGGGATCGCCGCCGCCCTCGTGGTGGCGCTCGGCCGGCGGCTCGGCGGTGTCCGGCTCGGGGTCGTCTCCGGTCTGGTCTTCCTGCTGCTGCCCCGCGTCGCCTGGGCCGGCACCGAGGGCCGCCCGTACGCGACCGTCACCACCTTCGCCGCGCTGCTCACGCTCGTCGGCCTGACCGCGGTCCGTCGCACGCGGGTGCGGCACCACGCGACGCGGTGGTGGGTCGTCTACGGCGTGCTGGCGGCCGTGGCCGTGCTGTTCAACGTCTACCTGTCCCTCGCCGTCGTGGCGCACGGCGTCGTGCTCGCGTGGACCGGCGTCGCCGACCGGGCAGCCCGACGGCAGGCCACGGTGACGGATCGCAGCGGCACGGTGCCCTCGGCGATGGTGGACCGCGCCGTCGTCGTCCGCTGGGCCGTCGCCGCCTCCGCCGCAGCCGTGGTCGTCCTGCCGTTCATCGGACTCGCCGCCGGTCAGGCCAAGCAGGTCGGGTGGATCACCGGCATCGGTTGGGCCACCTTGCGCCAGGTGTTCGCGACCGCGTGGTTCGGGGTCGTCTACCCGTACGCCGCCCTCGGGTGGCTGCTCATGATCGTCGCCGTCGTGCTGGCGGTGCGCGCGGCCCGACGCCCGTCGCCGGCCGCCCGCGACGTGCTCCGCATGCAGGCCGTCCGGGTCGCCGTGCCTCTGACGATCGTGCCCACCGCGCTGCTGGTCGCCGCGACCGCCGCCGGCGAGCACCTGTACTCCCCCAAGTACGCGAGCATCAGTCTGCCGTTCGTGGCGCTCCTGATCGGACTCGCGATCACGGCCCTCCGTCCGCGGCGCTGGATCGCCGGCGCGGTCGTCGCGATGCTCCTGGTGTCCGTGCCGACGTCGACGATCGTGCGGCTGCCGCACGCCAAGCAGTCCTCGCACTGGGCGAACGCGGCGGCGATCATCGAACGCGAGCGGAACGTGACCACCGACGCCGACGAAGGGGTGATCTACGGCAGCGTGTGGGAGCACCCGACCGCGACGGCGCAGGTCATCGCCGACGCCTACCCCGAGGCCTTCAGCGGCATGCGGGACCTGGCGGTGGCGAGCACGGGTGCGCAGCGTGGTGAGCTCTGGAACGTGAACGGCGACATCGCCACGACCGTGCCGGCACGCCTGGCCGACATCGACACCGTCTGGTTCGTCGGCGCCAAGTCGCGGAACATCCGCCCCGAGGTCTCCGAGACGCTCAAGGACCAGGGCTTCCACGTGGTGCGGTACTGGCACACCGACACGGTCATCCTGTGGAAGTACAGCCGCTGAGCTGACGGCCGGTCAGCGTTCGTCGTACGGTCAGCGTCTGTCGTACGGTCAGCGTCTGTCGTACGGTCAGTGCACGAGGCGGGCGCCGTGCACCGGTCCGGTGGCACGGAGCGCGACCAGGCCGGCGGCGCTGAGCTCGACCTGCAGTTCGAGCGCGGCGTCACGGTCACCGACCAGGAACGCCACCGTCGGACCGCTGCCCGACACCAGACCCGCGAGCGCTCCGGCCTTCTCGCCGAGTTCGAGGGTCGACGCGAGTCCAGGCTGCAGCCGCATGGCCGGGGCCTGCAGGTCGTTGTGGACGCAGTCGGCGAGCAGGTCGGGGTCACCGGCGCGCAGCGCCTGCAGCACGTTCGACTCCACCACCGGGTGGGACGGCGCCGGTGCGATGTCGGCGCGGTAGCGCTCCCGGTGCTCGTCGAGCGCACGGTACACCGCCGGGGTCGACAGGCCGTCGTCACTCAGCGCGAGGACCCAGTGGAACTCGCCCTTCGCCAGTGCGGGGCTGAGTTCGTCGCCGCGGCCGGTGCCCACGGCCGTGCCACCGGCGAAGGCGAACGGCACGTCCGCGCCGAGCTGCGCGGCGAGACGGAGCAGTTCCTCACGCCCGAGGGCGGTGCCCCAGAGCGTGTCCACGGCGAGCAGCGTGGCCGCGGCGTCCGCCGAGCCACCACCCATGCCGCCGGCCACCGGCACCTGCTTGTCGATCGTCAACCGGACTCCGCCCCGGTGCCCAGCGGCGTCGGCCACCAGCCGGGCCGCACGGATCGCCAGGTTCGACTCGTCGACCGGCACGTTCGACGTGTCGATCGGGCCGGTGAAGGTCACCGAGAAGTCGTCGGCGTGCTCGGCCGTGACGTCCTCGTACAGCGACACGGCCTGGTACGCGGTCGCCACGTCGTGGTAGCCGTCGTCCTGCAGCGCACCGACGGACAGGAACACGTTGATCTTGCCGGGGGCGCGCGTCCGCACGCGGGTCGGGGCGGCCAACGTGGTCATGCCCCCAACCTATCCCGCTGCGGCTGCCGCGAAGCCCCGCGCCAGGTCGGCGAGGACGTCGTCGATGTGCTCGAGGCCGATCGACAGCCGGATGAGCCCGTCGCCCACACCGGCCGCAGCCCGCTCCGACGACGTCATCTGCACGTGGGTCGTCGACGCCGGGTGCACGACGAGCGACCGGACGTCACCGATGTTCGACACGTGGTCGAACAGCTCGAGGGCGGCCACGAACCGCCGTCCGGCCTCGACCCCGCCGTCCAGGTCGAACGCCAGGACCGCCGACGGCCCCTTCGGCACGTACCGCTGCTGCAGGTGGTGCCACGGCGACGACGGCAGTCCCGCGTAGTGCACGCCGAGCACCTGGTCGTGCGCGTCCAGCCACGACGCGACGGCGGCCGCGTTCGACACGTGCCGCTCCATCCGCAGGGAGAGCGTCTGGATGCCCTGCAGCACCAGGAAGGCGTTGAAGGGGGCGATCGCCGGACCGAGGTCGGCGGAGAGCTTCGACCGGGTGCGCTGGATGAACGCGCGCCGCCCGAACTTCTCGGCGAAGTCCGTGTTCGCGAACCCGGACTGTTCGGCGGTCGCGAGCTGCGGGAACCGCTCCGGAAGAGCCGCCCAGTCGAAGTTGCCGCTGTCCACGATGAGTCCGGCGATGGCGCTGCCGTGGCCGGCCAGGTACTTCGTCGCCGAGTGTACGACGATGTCCGCGCCGTGCTCGATCGGCCGGACCAGGTACGGCGTCGCGATCGTGTTGTCGACGATGAGCGGGACGCCGGCGTCGTGCGCGACCCCGGCCACCCCGGCGAAGTCCAGGACGTCACCGCGCGGGTTCGGGATCGACTCCCCGAAGAACGCCTTCGTCTCCGGACGCACCGCGGCAGCCCACTCGTCCAGGTCCGTGGGGTCCTGCACGAAGGTGAACGCGATGCCGAGGTCGTGCAGCGTCGACGCGAACAGCGTGTACGTCGCGCCGTACAGCGAGGCACTCGACACGACGTGGTCACCGGCCCGCGCGACGCCGAGGACGGCCAACGACGTGGCCGCCTGGCCGGACGCCAGCGCGAGCGCGCCGACGCCGCCCTCGAGGTCCGCGATGCGCCGCTCGAGCGCCGCCGCCGACGGGTTGTTCACGCGCGAGTACGTGTGCCCCGGGGCGTTGAGCATGAAGCGGTCCGCCGCGTCCTCACCGGACGGGTAGACGAAGGCCGCGGTCTGGGCGATCGGCGGGACGTTGCCACCGAACCCCGGGTCGGCCTTGAAGCCCGCGCGGATCTGCCGGGTCTCGAACGCCCACTCCTCCTCGGTCGTGCCCATCAGACGACCGCCTCGGACGCCGCGACCACCGACGGGCGGACGAGCGGGATGACCTGTTCGCCGAAGCGGTCCATCTCCTCGAGCTGCGGCGAGAACTGCAGCAACAGCGTGTCCACCCCGGCGTCCTCGAACTCCTTGATCCGGGCAGCGACCTGCGCCGGCGTTCCGACGAACCCGGGGCGCAGGCCGCGGTTCGACACCGAGTAGTCCTCGAGCGAGGGGACGTGCTCGAGCTGCGACTTCGAGATGAAGTCCTGGTACGACTCGTACGCGTTGCCGTGCTGCACGTCGGTGATCCGTGCGAGCTCGGCCTGCGCCTCTTCCTCGGTCTCGCGGACGATGACGTACGCGGCCATGCCGAACGCCTCGAACGGCGGCAGTCCGGCGTCGATGCGGCGCTGCTTCATCTCGGCGATCTTCGTGCGGAGTTCCTCGACCGTGCCGCCGTGGGTCACGTAGGCGTCGGCGTACCCCGTGATCGCGGCCTTGCCCGCCTCGCTCTCGCCGCCGGCGTAGATGCGCGGGGTCACGCGGGGCTTCGGCTCGAGGTGCGCGTTCTCGATGTCGTAGTACTCGCCCGAGAACGAGTACGGCGTCTCCCGCCACATCCCTTTCATGACCTCGACGAACTCCGCCGTCCGCTTGTAGCGGTCGTCGTGCTCCGAGAAGATGCCGCCGTACTGCTTGGCCTCCTCCGCCCACCACGCGCTCACCACGTTGAAGGTGAAGCGACCGCACGAGATGTCGTCGATCGTCGCCGCCTGTTTCGCCGTCACCGCGGGCAGGTGGTAGCCGGGGCGCATGGCCGCCATGATCTCGAGGCGCTCGGTCGTCGCCGCGATGGCCGCGGCGAGCGACCAGGCTTCGAGCGACGGCGCGGCCGTGCCCTTGATGTCGTTGAGGTTGAGCTCCGGCACGAGCGTCAGGTCGAAGCCGATCCGCTCGGCGCGCTGCGCCAGCCGCTTCACGTAGTCGAAGGTGACCGGCATGTTCTCGTTGTCGACGTTGCGCAGCCAGCCGCCGAAGAGCGGGGTCCAGTATCCGAATCGCACGGGGTGAGTTCCTTGGGGAGGTGGGGAGTGCCCGGGAAGGGGCGCGGAACGGACGGGAGGCCCGTGGCGGGGCCCGCCACGGGCCTCCAGTCCGGTGGTTCTTGCGTGCTCAGGCCGTGAGTTGCGCCGCGTACTGCGTCTCCAGCAGGCCACCGAGGTAGCGCGCGATGGAGCGCGGGCCGGAGGCCGGCGCGGACTCCTCGACGGCTGGGTTATAGTTCGTGTTCGTGTTGATGTCGTAGACGACCGTGCGGCCGTCCGTGGTCTCCATGAACTCGACGCCCGCGATCGTGACGCGCTGGTCGGCGAGGAACGTGCGGAGCTGCTGGACGAGCGGGTGCTCGGCCGTGACCTCGGTCCGGACGCTGAACGCCGGCGGTGCTCCGGCGGTCTCGGTTCCGGGCACGTCGCAGACCGCTCCGGCGATGACCTGGGGGACCTCGCACGCGTCGGCCGGGCACAGCTCGAAGCTGCCGGCGCTCGTGTCGACGCGGACGGCGTACACGAACTCGCCGCCGACGAACTCGACGCGGGTGATGAAGGGCTCACGGGCCGTCAGGAACTCCTGCAGCAGCGTGATGCCGTCGACCGGCGCCTCGAACTCCGGCGAGTCGACGTAGGCGTCGAACTCGGCGAGCGAGTCGAACCGGCGGACGCCCAGGCCCTTGCCGCCCTGGTTGTGCTTCGTGATGAACGGGACGTCCTGGCCGTTCGTGAAGTCCCGTGCCGCCTGCTTGAGCGTCGTCGTGCCGAACACGGCGGTGGTGCGGGGCACGTCGAACCCGGCGTGCTGCAGCAGCCCGTGCTGGGCCACCTTGGAGACCTCGAGCTCGAGCACGTGGCTGCCGCCGACAACCTGGCGACCCGCTCGTTCGAGCCAGCCGAGGACCGCGCGGGTGTACTCCTTGCTGTGCTCGTGGCCGCGGGTGTGGCTCGACGCCGACATGCGGGACCAGTACACACCGGGCTCCGGCTCGGCACCGAGGTCGATCTGTCCCTCGGTCAGCAGGATCTCCTGCACCGGGACGCCCTCGGCCTCGAAGGCTGCGGCGAGCGGCGGGAACCACTCGGGGTTCTCGTGGATGACGTACACGCGGGGAGTGCTCACCCGCCCACCCTAGGCACGGTATACCGCACGCGGCCAAGTGTGTGACGCGCGGTTGCTCCGTGTGGTGCGTCCGGGTGCGTCTTCGCGTGGTGCGAGGTTGGTCACTCGGTGCCGGCCTGTAGGGCGGCACCGAGTGGTCAACCTCGCACGAGCCGGACGGACGCGCACCGTGCGGGGCGTCAGCCCGCGAAGGCCTGCTGACCGACGACGCCGAGGAGCTCGAGCTTCTGCGCGTCCTCGGACCCTGGGGGCGCGGTGAACAGCAACAGCGCCTGGGCTTGGTCGTCGGTGTGCAGGACCTGGCAGTCGACGGTGATCCGGCCGAGCTGCGGCTGCACGATCGTCTTGTTGTCGGACCAGCGACTCGTCACCTCGTGCAGTGCCCAGAGCTCGCGGAACTCGGGGCTGCGGGTCTCGAGCTCGGCGATCAGCTCGGTGGCCCGACGGTCCCCCGGTCCGGCCAGCCCCACTGCCGCCCGCAGCGACGCCACCACGACCCGGGCCAGTCGCTCGTGTTGCTCCGGCGCGTACTTCGCGAGCTCGTCGCCGGTCACGAACCACCGCCACGCCTGGTAGCGCTCGTTGCCGGGCAGGCTGACGGACGACCCGAGCAGCGCCGCCGCGAGCCGGTTCTCGACCAGCGTCTCGCCCAGGTGGCTGACCACGATCGCGGGGGTGTCCTCGAGCCGGTCGAGCACCCGCAGGATCGCGGGGTCGACGTGGTCGGCGCGGTGCAACCGGGTCGGGGCGTTCTGTCCGGCGAGGTGGAACAGGTGGTCGCGTTCGTCGAGGCTGCAGCGGAGCGCCCGGGCGATCGCGGCGATCATCTGCTCCGACGGCTGCGGTCCGCGCTGCTGTTCGAGGCGTGTGTAGTAGTCGACCGACATGCCCGCGAGCGCAGCGACTTCTTCGCGCCGGAGACCAGGCGTCCGGCGTCGTGGTCCCTGACCGAGGCCGACGTCCTCGGGGCGCAGCAGTTCGCGGCGACGGCGGAGGAAGTCGGCGAGTGCAGCGCGGTCCATGGTCCCGATTGTCGTCCGGTTCGCGCCGCCGTGCCAGGGATCGCCGATCCCCCGATGACCGAGGTCTGGATGGGTTGCCGACGGAGGCGCATGGTGGTGGACATGGACATCACGAACTCCACCGTCTTCATCCCCGGCGCGACCTCGGGCATCGGCCTCGCCCTGGCCCAGCGCCTGCAGGCCGCGGGCAGCACCGTCGTCATCGGCGGGCGTCGCCAGTCGCTCCTCGACTCGCTCGCCGCCGAGCACGGCTTCGGCACCGTGCAGATCGACGTGAGCGACGCCGCATCCATCGAGAAGGCCGCCGCCTCCGTCCTCGAGGCGTACCCGTCGCTCGACGCCCTCGTCACCATGTCGGGGATCATGCGCAACGAGGACCTGCGCTCCCCCGACCACATCCACGACGCGCTCGAGATCATCCAGACCAACCTGGTCGGCACGATCCGCCTCATCGACGCGTTCCTGCCGCACCTGCTGGCGCAGCCCACCTCGACCATCGTCACGGTCTCGTCCGGCCTCGCGTTCGTCCCGCTCACCGCGACGCCGACGTACAACGCCACCAAGGCCGGCATCCACTCGTACACGCAGTCGCTCCGTCAGCAGCTGCTCGGCACCCCGGTGTCGGTGCTCGAACTCGCTCCCCCGGCAGTGTCGACCGACCTGATGGGCGGAGCGGACTTCGGTGGCATGCCGCTGAACGCCTTCGCCGACGAGGTCATCGGGCTGCTGTCCGCCGGCGATTCGCCCGAGATCCTGGTGCAGAACGTGCTGCCGCTCCGGTTCGCCGAGCGCGACGGCACGCACCAGCAGATCTTCGAGGCGATGGCGTCGCGCGCGCACTGACCCGGGCGACGCCTCGAACGGTGCGAGGTTCCGCGTTCCGTGCGAGGCACTTCGGCTCGCACCGACCACGGAACCTCGCACCACGCGTGGTGTGCCTCGCACGGTGCGAGGAGCGCGTCAGTCGTCAGCGCCGTCGGCCTGCTCACCACGGCGACGGGCGAGCCGATCGAGGGCACGGCTCGCGAGCGGAAGCGCCGAGGCGATCACCGCGCTGTACAACGCCGAGTCGAGGGGCTTGTGGTGCAGCCGTGTCACCGCCCAGGCGGCGGTGAACGCCGTCACGGCCAGTGCCCCCTCGGCCACCCGGCCCAGCCGGTCGAGGCGCATCGGCGGCCGGAAGTCGTCATCGACGTCGCTCGGATCGTCTCGGAACGCCGAGACCGCGACACCGAACACCGGAAATGCGACCCCGAGGACCGCACCCGCCCACGCCGCGTCGTTCGCCGGGTCCCGCACGACAGCGGGTACGGCGAAGAACTCGATGACGAGCCCGCCGAGCACGGCGACGATCGCGAGCCACTGGGAAAGAGTGATGCGACGCACCCGCCGATCGTAGGGGTCCGCGGGTCCTGCGCGCGCTCCCCCGTTCGCGGGCTCAGAGTCCGGCGAGCAGTTGCTGCAGTTCGGCCTTGGCGTCGGGCATCCGCTCGGGGCCGGTGAGCCGTTCCCGCTGCACCGAGATGCGGACCGTGTCGGGCTTGGGACCGTCCTCGGTGTTCAGCAGCACGGATTCGCGGTCGGGGAAGGTCCACCGCGCCGACGGGCGCTTGCCGCCGCGGCGCTCGGACGTCGGCGTGGACCCGAGTGCGGCCGCGAACACCGGCACGATCCGATCGAGCACCGCCTCGCGCTCACCGTGGACCTGCCGCGAGGCCGACACCGCGAAGGTGCCGTCCGAGCGCTGACCGGGGATGCGGAGCCCACGAGCCTGCTCGTACCCGATGGTGATGCCCTGCGCCCACCACGGCTCGACGCCCTGATCCACGATCCACGAAGCGATCGCAGCGTGCCCGATGGTGGCTCCGCCCGCCGTGTCGATCAGCGCGTGCCACTCGTCCGGTGACTTGCCCGTCGCCGCGAGGACACGGTCCGGCGCCATCCCCTGCGCGTGCGAGCGAACCGTTCCGTCGGTCATGCCGTCATCGTAGGCCGGAGGACAGCGCCCTCGCGGATCAGCGCTGGGAACCGGTCCGCAGGCGACGCGCGAGCTGAGCACCCTCGGCGTCGATGATCAGCGGGAGGCGCTCCTTGTCGACGACCCCGAACGCAGGATCGACCGTCACGAAGCCGTCGACTTCCCAATGCCGAGCTGTTGCGACGTGCAATGCACCCGAGACGGTCAGGCCGAATTCTTCCATGAGATCTGGGACCTCATCGCTGACGGCATCGATCCCGACCCAGTGCAGTTGCGTCGACCGCAACAGTTCTCGCCATGCGGCGACATGGCGACGAGCGGCTTCCGTGGCCATGCCGTGAGCAGCTCGCAGAACCTCGAACTCCGTGTAGGCGCTGTACATCATCTCTGTACCTGCGAGGTCGAGGTGGTCGAGGAACGCGACCGCCTCCACCTTGTGACGATCGGTCCGGCGCAGCGCGCTCCGGATGAAGCTCGACTCGACGAGGACGGCGTCCGGGCGGGCGGCGCAGTCGTTGAACTCGAGGACCCGGTGCTGGTCGAAATGCTCGGGCGTGAGTCGCTCGAACACGGTCAGGGATGCGTGTGGAACGAGACGGTCGGCTCGACCCAGAAGTCCGGATCGATCGACTCAATCGCGCGCCGTCGGCGCTCGCGACGTTCTTCGAACGTGCCTTCAGGTCGCGGCGTCCGAGCGAACAGCGCTTGCCGTTCGGCTTCGGTGAAGATCTTCGGCCCCCGCTGCCGACCGGGATCCGCGCTGAGCAATGCGCGACGACGTCCCGCTGTGAGCTGTTCCTCGGTCAGGCCGCGGCGGTTCGGTCGGCGTGGTTCGGTCGGCTGCATGGTGTCTCCTTGGTCGATGTGATCAACCGTAGGAGCACCGAACGGACGGTAACAAACATTCCGTATTTCGCCGATCCGAGACGGGAGACGAGCTACTCCGCAGCGGCCAGGACCGTCCGACCGAGCCGCACGAAGTCGTCGACCCCGATCGCCTCGCCCCGCGCCGTCGGGTCGATGCCCGCCGCCGTCAGGACCTCGGAGGCGTGGGCACTGCCGCCGAGCACACCGGACAGGCTCTGCCGCAGCATCTTCCGACGCTGCTGGAACGCCGCATCGACCAGGGTGAACACCCGCGACCGCAGCCGCTCGTCCCCCGGGGGCTCGTGCCGGTCGAACGCCACGAGCACACTGTCGACGTTCGGGACGGGCCAGAACACCTGTCGGCTGACGAGCCCGGCCGTGCTCCACGAGCCGTACCAGGCGGCCTTGACGCTCGGCGACCCGTAGACCTTGCTGCCCGGGCCCGCCGCGAGGCGGTACCCGACTTCGGCCTGCACCATCACGAGCGACCGCTCGATCGACGGGAAGGTCGCGAGCAGGTGCAGCAGCACAGGCACCGAGATGTTGTACGGCAGGTTCGCGACCAGGTGCGTCGGTTCGGTGTCGAGGTCCGAAGCGGCGACGGTCATCGCGTCCTGCTGCACGACCGTCAACGAGGCCTCCGGCTGCATCGCGCTCACCGTCGACGGCAACCGCGCCGCGAGCCGCTTGTCGATCTCGACGGCGGTGACGGGGGCACCGGTCTCGGTGAGCCCGAGCGTCAGGGAGCCGAGGCCGGGTCCGATCTCGAGCACCCGGGACGAGGGCGTCACGCCGGCGACCGACACGATGCGCCGGACGGTGTTGGCGTCGTGCACGAAGTTCTGCCCGAGCTTCTTCGTCGGGGTCACGTCGAGTTCGGCGGCGAGCTCCCGGATCTCGGCCGGGCCGAGCAGCGCGCCCACTACTCGTCCACCGTCACGGGCTCGGCGTCCCACGCACCGTAGACGAGCTCGGTGTTCGACGCGATCTGCGCGGCGAGCATCGAGGCATCGGTGCCGAGGGTCTCCGCCATCGACCGCAGGGTGATCGGGATCAGGTACGGGGCGTTCGGCCGGCCGCGGTACGGCGTCGGGGTCAGGAACGGCGCGTCCGTCTCGACCATGATCAGGTGCCGCGGCGCGACGACGAGGGCCTCGCGGAGCGGTGCCGCGTTCTTGAACGTCACGGTGCCGGCGAACGACATGTACCAACCGCGCTCGGCACAGAGCCGAGCCAGGTCGGGTCCGCCGGAGAAGCAGTGGAACACGGTGCGCTCCGGAGCCCCGACGCGGTCGAGCACCTCGACCACGGCGTCGTGCGCGTCGCGGTCGTGGATGGTCAGCGCGAGGCCGTGCTCCTTCGCGATGCGGATGTGCTCTTCGAACGAACGGATCTGGGCGTCGCGCCCGTCCTCACCGGTGCGGAAGAAGTCGAGCCCGGTCTCACCGATCGCCCGGACGCGGGGCAACGCTGCCAGCGCCTCGATCCCGGCGAGGTGCTCGTCGAGCAGCCCCTGCTCCTGCAGCGACGGCGCCTCGTTCGGGTGCAGTGCGACCGCTGCGAGCACGCGGGGTTCACGGGCGGCGATCGACGCGGACCACTGCGAAGTGGCGAGGTCGGTGCCGACCTGCACGACACCGCGGACGCCGACGCTCGAGGCACGGCCGAGGTGCTCGCGGTAGTCGAGCGCCCCGTCGCCACCGTCGGCGATCTCCATGTGCGTGTGGTTGTCGTAGACCGGGACCACGAGCGCCTCGGGCAGGGGCGGGTAGGTCAGGTCGCGCTTGGAGCCGTCCCCGTCGCCACGGGAGCGGAGGTGGGCGTCGGTCACGCGGCGCCCTGCTCCGCCTGCTCGATGCGCGGGAACAGCCCGCTCTCGAGCGCCACGACGTGCGAAGCACCCTGCCACTCGAAGGCACGATCGACTCGCTGCTCGGCGATCGAGCCGCCGGCACCGATCGACGCCCACAGCTTCTCGGTGGCCTTCGGCATCACCGGGGAGAGCAGGACCGCGACGGTGCCGAGCCCACGGAGCGCGGTGGTCAGGACGGTGCCGAGCCGCTCGCGGTTCGCGTCGTCCTTCGCCAGGGCCCACGGCTGCTGCTCGGTGATGTACCCGTTCAGGGCATCGACGAGCTCCCAGACGGCGGCGATCGCCTCGTGCGGGGCGAACGCGGCGATGGCTGCGTCGGCACGCTCGGTGACCGAGACCGCCAGGGCATCGATCGCCTGGTCCGACTCGGTCAGCGAGCCGCGCGCCGGCACTGCGCCGTCGAAGTACTTCTGCAGCATCGCGACCAGGCGCGAGGCCAGGTTGCCGAAGCCGTTCGCGAGCTCGGCCTGGTACCGCGCCGAGATGTCCTCCCAGCTGAAGTTGCCGTCCTGCCCGAAGGTGATGGCGCGGAGGAAGTAGTAGCGGAAGGCGTCGGAGCCGAAGGTGTCGGTGATCTCCGACGGCGCGATGCCGGTCAGCTTCGACTTGGACATCTTCTCGCCCCCGACGAGCAGCCAGCCGTGACCGAAGACGCGCTCGGGTACAGGCAGGCCGGCAGCCATGAGCATCGCCGGCCAGATGACCGCGTGGAAGCGGGCGATGTCCTTGCCGACGATGTGCACGCTCGGCCACAGGCGCTTGAAGGCCTCGTCGTCCTCGGTGCCGTAGCCCAGCGCCGTGACGTAGTTGAGCAGGGCGTCGAACCACACGTACAGGACGTGGTCGCTGTCCCACGGGATCTTGATGCCCCAGTCGAAGCTGGACCGCGAGATCGACAGGTCGCGGAGGCCCTGCTTCACGAACGAGATGATCTCGTTGCGGACGCTCTCCGGCTGGATGAACAGCGGGTTCGACTCGTACAGGTCGAGCAGGCGCTGCTCGAAGTCCGACATGCGGAAGAAGTAGTTGCGCTCGGACAGCACCTCGACCGGGATCGAGTGGATGGCACAGACCTGCTGCCCCTCGTACGCACCGGTGCCGGGGACCAGGTCGCTCGGCTGCTTGTACTCCTCGCAGCCCACGCAGTAGAAGCCCTCGAACTCGCCGGCGTAGATGAAGCCGTCGTCGTAGAGCTTCTGCAGGAACGCCGTCACACCGCGCTCGTGGCGCTCGTCGGTGGTGCGGATGAAGTCGTCGTTGGCCACGTCGACGGTGTCGAGCAGCGGCTTCCACGCCTCGGTCACGAGTCGGTCGGCCCACTCCCGGGGCGTGACCTCGTTCGCCGAGGCGGTGCGCAGGATCTTCTGTCCGTGCTCGTCGGTGCCGGTGAGCAGCCAGGTGTCGTCACCCCGCTGCCGGTGCCAGCGCGCGAGGACGTCCGCGGCGACCTCGGTGTAGGCGTGCCCGATGTGGGGCACGTCGTTCACGTAGAAGATCGGCGTGGTGATGCTGAACGAGGACCCGGCGGACATGCGGACCATCCTACGGGCGCGCGGAACCCGGATGACGCGCGCGGCGGTGGACTGTGGAAAACCGGATCCGGGAGGCCCGTGGCGGGCCCGCCCCGCGCCTCCAGACCGGCCGACGCGAACGTGACGAGCCCCGCTCAGCGCGCCGCGAGCGCCCCTTCGTACAGGTCCCGCTTCGACAGCCCGGTCGCGTCCGCGACCGCCGCTGCGGCCTCCTTCATGCGCATGCCGGCGGCCACCCGCTCGAGCACGAGGCGGACCCCGTCGTCGAGCGTCGCCTCCTCGGTGGCCTCGGCGGCACCGGCGACGACGATGCAGATCTCGCCCCGGACCCCCTCTGATGCCCACGTGACGAGCTCGTCGAGCGGACCGCGCCTGACCTCTTCGTACAGCTTCGTGAGCTCACGGCAGACCGCGGCACGACGGTCGCCCCCGAACCCGACGGCCATGTCGGCGAGCGTCTCGGCCAACCGGTGCGGCGACTCGAAGAAGACCATCGTGCGCTGCTCCCCCGCGAGCGCCTGGAACGCGCGGCGACGCTCCCCGCCCTTGCGCGTCGGGAACCCCTCGAACGTGAAGCGGTCCGTCGGCAGTCCGGAGACGGCGAGCGCCATGAGCACCGCCGACGGGCCGGGCAGTGCCGTGACCGTGACGCCAGCGGCTGCCGCTGCCTCGACGAGCGGGAAGCCGGGGTCGCTGATCGCGGGCATGCCGGCGTCGGTGAGGACCACGACGTCCTCGTCACGAGCGAGCTCGACGACCTCGGACGCCTTCGCCCGTTCGTTGTGCTCGTGCAGGGCGATGAGCCGCGGACGGTTCTCGATGCCGAGGGCACGCATGAGGTGGATGGCGGTCCTGGTGTCCTCCGCCGCGACCACGGTGGCGCTGGAGAGGGTCTCGACGAGACGGCGCGAGGCGTCCCCGAGGTTGCCGATGGGGGTTGCTGCGAGGACGATCACGCCACCCATTGTCGTCGCAGCGGGGTCGCAGCGCGGACATGCGGTCGATCCGTAGGATGCTCAACGATGACCAGCGAGCTGACCGACGACCGCACGGCCGTGTCCGACGGGCCGGTCGGCTCGCGCCTCGACGACTGGTGGGGGCGGGTGCTCTCCACCGCCCAGCGCGTCGCGGTGTGGCGCTGGGCCGGACCGATCGCGGTGACGCTGCTCGCCGCCGTGCTGCGCCTGGCGAACCTGGGGAACCCGCACTCCCTGGTCTTCGACGAGACCTACTACGTCAAGGACGGCTGGTCGATCGTCCACCTCGGCTACGAGGGCACCTGGCCGGCGAACCCGAGCAGCGACTCCGCCCCGACGACCGACGACCGGTTCTCGAGTGGTGAGACGGACATCTTCACCAGCGCCGCGGAGTTCATCGCGCACCCGCCGCTCGGCAAGTACCTGATCGGGCTCGGCATGCTCCTGTTCGGGGCGGACAACTCGTTCGGCTGGCGGTTCGCCGTCGCCGTGCTCGGCATCGCGACGGTGTTCCTCACCGCGGTGATCGCCCGGTCGCTGTTCCGCTCCACCCTGGTCGGCACGCTCGCCGGCGGCCTGCTCGCGATCGACGGCCAGGCCATCGTGATGTCCCGCGTCACGCTGCTCGACGGGATCCTGACGTTCTTCGTCGTGCTCGGGTTCGGGGCGCTCCTGCTCGACCGGCGCCGGAGTCAGCGGCGGCTCGACGACTGGGTCGCCGAGCGCGTCGCCGCCGGCCGGGACACCCTGTGGGGGCCCGTGCTCTGGTGGCGTCCGTGGCTGTTCGCGATGGGGCTGACGATGGGGTTGGCCACCGCGACGAAGTGGTCGGGGATGTACTTCCTGGCGTTCTTCGCCGTGTACTCCGTGCTGAGCGACATGATGATGCGCCGCCGTGCGGGGGTCGAGTTCTGGTCGTCCAGCGCGCTGCTGCAGCAGGCCCCCGTGTCGTTCCTGCTCACCGTGCCGATCGCCGCCGTCACCTACGTCGCGTCGTGGACCGGCTGGTTCGTGTCGAAGGACGGCTGGGACCGGAACTGGCTGGCCTCCGGCGGCGAACGCTGGACCGGATTGCTCCGGTGGGTGCCGGACAGTCTGCAGAACTGGTGGCACTACCAGTCGGAGATCTACAACTTCAACATCGGGCTGCACACGCCGCACTCGTACCAGGCGAACCCGCTGCTCTGGCTCGTGATGCAGCGGCCCACGTCGATGTTCTACGTCGGGACCGATGCCGGCCAGGACGGCTGCTCGGCGAGCCGCTGCGGCGAGGCGATCACCGGCGTCGCGAACCCGTTCATCTGGTACGCGGCGGTCATCGCGACCGTGGCGCTGCTCGTGCTCTGGATCCTGCGCCGACAGTGGCAGTACGGCTTCGTCCTGCTCGGCGTCGCCGCGGGCTACCTGCCGTGGCTGATGTACGTCAACCGGACGGTGTTCCAGTTCTACACGATCGCCTTCGAGCCCTTCATGGTGATGGCGCTGGCGGCGGCGATCGGGTTGGTGCTCGGGTCACGGACCGATCCACGGCCCCGACGGACCCGGGCGATCGTGTGGGTCGGCGTGTACCTGGTCGTGGTGGTGCTCGCGTCGGCGTACTGGTACCCGATGTGGACCGCGATCCAGGTGCCGTGGGACTTCATCCGGTCGCACTACTGGCTGCCGAGCTGGCTGTAACGCGCGTCGAGTTTCGGCCCGTCGCGCTGGTCGCGACTGGCCCGGCGCCCTGGTCGTGACCGGCCCGGCGCACTGGTCGCGACCAGACCGCCGGACGGGAGGCACGGGTCGACTCCGCCACGGGCCTCCAATCCGCAGTCGGTTGGCACCGGAGCCGCGCGCGGTCCGCGGGGACGCGTCAGGACTGCGCGTGCAGCGCGCGCTCGATGGACTCACGGTCGAGCGGGTCGCCGACCATGCTCGGCGCGGTCCGGGTCTGCGGCAGGACGCCCTCGATGAGGAGTTCGGCGTACCGGCGCCAGGCGTTCGGGTCGTGCTCGCGGGTGGCGTCCGCGACGGCCCCCACCATGGCGGTGAGCATCGGGAGGTCGCGGTAGTCGAAGCCGGCGCGGACCACCCCGGCGGTCTCGGCCCGACCGATGATCGCGGAGACCTGGCGTTCCAGCCGGTCACGCTCCTGCACGATCGACGGACGCGCCTTGCCGGCACGCACGATGGCGTCGGCGAGCGCACGGTCGCGGGCGCGGAACTCGAACACCCCGGTCAGGTAGACCCGCAGGGCCTCGCGCGGGTCGACGACGTCGGCGGCGCGGGCTGCTGCGTCGTTCATCGCCTCGAACTTGGTGGCGAGCAGCGCCTCGATCAGGGAGTCCTTGTCGGCGAAACGTCGGTACACGGTGCCGACACCGACCCCCGCTTCGTGCGCGATGTCGTTCAGGGTGACCGACAGCCCGCGCTCCGCGAAGCACTTGCGAGCGGTCTGCAGGATCAGCTCGCGGTTGCGTGCCGCATCGGCGCGCAGCGGGCGCTCGAGGTCGGGCGCGGACTCGGTGGTGCTCACGATGCCGAACCTAGTTGAACTTTCTGGGAATAAGTGGATGCGGACCTTCCGTTTCGGTCTACACTGTCGACAAACGGATGCCGCGCATCCGTTTGACACCTCCCCTCTTCGAAACGCCCGACGGTGCGCGCTTCGTGCTCCCCCTCCAACCTTCTCGAAGGAGGCTGCCGTGACGGCAGAACACACCGTGCCGACCCCCACCGGGGCAGCACCCACGACTTCTGGCACCACCCCCGCCAAGAGCAACCACCGCTGGATCGCCCTGGCGGTCATCGCCCTCGCCCAGCTGATGGTCGTGCTCGACGCCACGATCGTGAACATCGCGCTCCCCTCGGCCCAGGCCGACCTGGGGTTCGGCACCGACCAACGCCAGTGGATCGTCACCGCGTACTCGCTGGCGTTCGGCTCGCTCCTGTTGCTCGGCGGGCGCCTCGGCGACCTGTTCGGCCGCAAGAACACGTTCATCATCGGACTGGTCGGCTTCGCGGTCGCGTCCGTGCTCGGCGGCCTCGCCGACTCGTTCGGCCTGCTCGTCGCGGCCCGCGCCCTCCAGGGTGTCTTCGGCGCCCTGCTCGCACCGTCCGCGCTCGGCATGCTGACCACCACGTTCCGCGACCCGAAGGAGCGCGGTCGTGCGTTCGGCATCTTCGGCTCGATCGCCGGTTCCGGTGCGGCCATCGGCCTGCTCCTGGGCGGCGTGCTCACCGAGTACGCGTCGTGGCGCTGGTGCCTCTACGTCAACGTCGTCTTCGCCGTGCTCGGCGTGATCGGCGCGCTCGTGTTCATGGAGAAGCCGCCGAAGGTCGATCGCCCGCGCATCGACGTCGCCGGCGTCATCACCATCACCGCCGGTCTGGTCGGCGTCGTCTACGGGTTCTCGAACGCCGAGACCAACGGCTGGGACTCCCCCGTCACCATCGCGATGCTCGCCGGTGGCGTCGTCCTGATCGCCGCGTTCGTGTTCATCGAGACCCGTGTGGCGCACCCGCTGCTGCCGCTGCGGGTCGTGCTCGACCGTGACCGCGGTGGGTCGTTCATCGCGATCGGCCTGGTGGCGATCGGCATGTTCGGCATCTTCCTGTTCCTGACCTACTACCTCGAGCAGACCCTCGGGTTCAGCTCGCTGCAGACCGGTCTGGCCTTCCTGCCGATGCCGCTGTCGATCATGATCTCGGCGACGCAGATCGGTGGGCGACTGCTGCCGCGCATCGGCCCGAAGATCCTGATCTTCGCCGGTGGCCTCGTCGCCGCGATCGGCCTGCTCCTGCTGCTGCGCACCGACCTGGACAGCTCCTACGCGGGCACCGTCCTGCCGGCGCTGATCGTCATCGGGCTCGGCATGGGCACGATCTTCTCGTCCGCGATGAACACCGCGACCACCGGGGTGGCCCGAGCCGACGCCGGTGTGGCCTCGGCGACGGTGAACACCATGCAGCAGATCGGTGGCTCGATCGGCACGGCGCTGCTGTCGACGATCTTCGCCGACGTCGTGAAGAACAGCCTGACCGGGCTGTCGGCGGCACCCACGAAGCTGCAGCAGGCGCAGGCCACGCTCGACGGCTACCACGTGGCGTTCGGCATCTCGGCCGGCGTGCTCGTGCTCGTCGCCCTCGCGGGTGGCCTGCTCATCAACCGGCAGTCGGTGCGGCTCGACCGACTCGCACACGCCGCGTCCACGACGACCGGGAGCATCCCCGCCGCCGCACACTGACGCGTCAGCTCGTCCGAACGGCCCGTCCTGGTTCTGCCGGGGCGGGCCGTTCGTGCGTGTGTGTGGGGCGGGGTGCGGGCGGGGCGGGGCGGGGCGCCGGCGGGTGCGTGCGGGGCGGGTGCCGGGTCGCGCGGGTTTTGCGACGTTCCACGAGTCGTTCAACGCGTGGATCGTCGGAACATGCACCCGCAGTCATTGCGTGTGCATGTTGCGACGAACCACCGGTCGAACAACTCGTGGATCGGCGGAACATGCGCACGCACCAGCCACCACACGCGCCCCGGTTGCGCAGTGTGTCGGTTTCCCTGTCACCCGTCAGTGGTCCGCATTATCGTGTGCGGCATGGCCCCCGTCCTGACCTCGCCGCTCGTGTCGACGCAGTGGCTCGCCGACCACCTCGGTGGTGACGAGCTCGTCGTCCTCGACGCCTCCGTGCACACGGTGGGGACCGGCCTCGAGACGATGTGGCACTCCGCGGTCGCCTCCTACGAGCAGCGCGGGCACGTCCCCGGCGCCCGCTTCGCCGACCTCGTCGACGCGTTCTCCACGCCGGGCGCCGAGGTGCCCTTCACCCGCCCGAGTGCCGAGCGGTTCGAGGCAGCTGCTGGCGACCTCGGCGTCACGAACACCTCGACGGTCGTGGTCTACGACGACAGCATCGGCGAGTGGTCGGCGCGGCTGTGGTGGATCTTCCGGTCGTTCGGCTTCGACTCCGTCGCGGTCCTCGACGGCGGGTTCACGAAGTGGCGCGACGAGGGCCGGCCGGTCCGCGTCGGTGCACTGCGCCATTCACCATCGCCGGCGAAGGCGCCCGACGACGACAGCGCCTTCCTCGCCGGTGAAGAACGCCCGCTCTGGGCCGACCACGCCCGTGTCCGCCGAGCAGTGACGGGTGAACAGCCCGCGGCACTGGTGTTCGCGGCGCCCGCAGCGGCCCTCGGCGACGACCACCCGCCGATCATCCCGGGGAGCACCCCGATCACCGTGGACACCCTGGTCGACCCGGACACCAACGCGTACCTGCGCGGGCCGAAGCTCGCCGAGGCGTTCGCCGCGGTCGTCGGCGAGGACGAGATCGTGACGTACTGCGGGGTCGGCAGCGCCGCGTGCGTCGATGCCCTGGCGCTGACCGTGCTCGGCCACGACAAGGTCACCGTGTACGACGGCTCGCTGCTGGACTGGTGGCGGCACGAGCCCGAGGCCATGGCGTCCTGACGACGACGCGCGCCCCGGCTAGCGTTGGCGCATGAGCTCCAGACGCGCGGTCATCCTCGGCGGTACCGGCGGGATCGGTTCGGCCGTCGCGCGTGAACTCCTCGACGCCTCCGGGCGGGGCGGCGACGACTGGCAGGTCGACGTCATCGCGCGCCGCGGTGGCCCGGCAGCCGATTCCCTCACCGCCCGCGGCGCGACCTTCACCGCGGGTGACCGCCGCGACACGAGCACCCTGCGCGACCTCCTCCGCCCCGGCGCGGACCTGCTCGTCGACACCGTGGGGCTGACCCGCGACGACGCGACGCAGCTCCTGCCGTTCCTCGACGACGTCGGTTCCAGCGTCTTCGTCTCCTCGCGTGCGGTCTACGTCGACGACCAGGGCCGGCACGCGAACTCGACGGACAAGCCGGTCTTCGGCGCCGCGGTCACCGAGATCCAGCCGACCGTCACGGCGGGCGACGGCGACCCGACCAGCCGTGACGGCTACGGCGCGGCGAAGGTGGCGTCCGAGCAAGTGCTGCTCGACCACGGCGCCCCGGTCACGGTGCTGCGCCCGTCGAAGGTCTACGGCGTCGGCATCGGTCGACCGCGAGAGTGGTTCGTGGTCCGCCGGGTCCTCGACGGCCGGGAACGCATCCTGCTCGCCGACCACGGCCGCGGTGTGGACCACACGACGGCGGCGAGCGGCATCGGCTCGCTCGTCCGACTGGTCGCGGACGCTCCGGACCGGCGCATCCTCAACGTCGCCGACGACACCGCTCCGACGGCGCTCGAGATCGTGCGGACCATCGCTGGACACCTCGACCACCGGTTCGACGAGGTCCTGCTCGACGCCGACGCCCCTGCCTTCGTCGGCACCACCCCCTGGTCGTCGCCGTCACCGTTCGTCCTCGACACGACGGCGGCACGCGCGCTCGGGTGGCAGCCGCCGACCTTCGCGGCCGCGGTCCTGCCCGAACTCGACTGGTTGGTGGAGACGGCGCAGTCCACACCGGCTGACGGTGACGTGCCGTGGGCCGACGACCCGTTCTGGGAGCGCATGTTCGACTACGGCCCCGAGGACGCTGCCCTCGCGCTCCTGTCGCTGGGCCTCGGGTGACGGTGCCGAGCACGCCCCGCTCCGAGGTCCTGTTCATCGGCGGGCGGTCCGGTGTCGGCAAGTCCACCGCTGCCGAGGCGCTGCACGACCTGCTCGTCGCCGCGGACGTGCGCCACGCGGTGATCGAGGGCGACCTGCTCGACCTGGCGCACCCGGCACCGCACGTCGAGCACCCCGAGGCGCGGCTCGCGGAACGGAACCTCGCCGCCCTGTGGACGTCCTACCGCGAGCTCGGCCACCACCGGCTGGTCTACACGAACACCGTTTCCGTGCTCGAACACGAGCGTCTGGCGGCCGCCATGGGCGACGACCCCGTGGTCACGACGGTCCTGCTGCGCGCGGCGGACGGTCCCACCGCCGAGCGGCTGGCCCGACGGTCGGGTGGCGAGGTCCCGCAGGCGCAGCTCGCGCACAGCACGCGGACGGCCGGGAGGCTCGACTCGGCTTCCGGGGACACGGTCACCCGGGTGGACACGGACGGTCTCACCCCCACCCAGGTCGCACAGCGTCTCGCCGCGTTGACGGGGTGGCTCCCCCGCTGACCGTCCCGCTGCGGCCTGTGGACTCCGCGATCCGTCCACAGATCGCCTCCGTCGCTGGCCCGCTCAGTCGCCACGGGGCACGCTGGAGCCATGAACGACAACCGACTCGGCACCTCGGTCAGCCCGTACCTCCGGCTGCACGCCGACAACCCCGTGGACTGGCGCGAGTGGGGCCCCGAAGCCTTCGCCGAGGCACGTGAGCGCGGCGTCCCGGTCCTGGCGTCGGTCGGCTACGCCACGTGCCACTGGTGCCACGTCATGGCGCGTGAGAGCTTCGCCGATCCGGAGATCGGTTCACTGCTCCGCCAGGACTTCGTCGCCGTCAAGGTCGACCGCGAAGAACGTCCCGACGTCGACGCCAGCCTGATGGCCGCCGCGAGCGCGTTCACGCAGCAGCTCGGGTGGCCCCTGACGACGTTCCTGACGCCCGAAGGCCACGTGTTCTTCGCCGGCACCTACTTCCCGCCGACCCCCGTCGGTCAGGTGCCCGCGTTCCGGCAGATCCTGGCGGCGGTGCTCGATGCGTGGACCGAGCGGCGGCACGAGGTCGACGCGAACGCCGCGGCCATCGCGACGGCGATCCGGCAGGGGGCCGAGGCGGACGCGACCGCCCGCGCTGGCGAGGGTGCTGGCGGAGCAGCCACGGGCCTCCCGTCCGCCGACAGCATCCGGGCCGTCACCGGTCAGCTGTCGCAGGCAGAGGACACCACCTACGGTGGTTTCGGCGGTGCTCCGAAGTTCCCGAGCACGCCGCTGCTGGAGTTCCTCGCCGACGCAGCACGCGACGGCGATGCCGAGGCCGACGGCCTGCTGGACCGGTCGCTCCACGCGATCCGGGCCTCCGAGTTGACCGATGCCGACGGCGGTGTCTTCCGGTACGCCACCAAGCGCGACTGGAGTGTGCCGCACTACGAGCGGATGCTCTACGACAACGCCGGACTCCTCGCGGTCGCCGGCGCCGAACAGGCGCGCGGCATCGCGGACTTCCTGCGCGACACCCTGCGCCAGGACGACGGGGCGTTCGTCGCCGCGCAGGACAGCGAGTCCACGATCGACGGCCAGCGGGTGGAGGGCGAGTGGTACCGGCGGCCGCTGTCGGAGCGCGCGCTCCTCGAGCCGCCACCACTCGACGACCAGGTCCTGACCGGTTGGAACGGCCTGGCGATCCGCGGACTCGCGATCGCCGGTGACCGCCATGACGACCCCGAGATGATCTGCCTCGCCCGGGATGCGGCCGATGCGCTGCTGCGGTCGCACGTGCGTGACGGGCACGTCGTGGTCCGCTCGAGCACGCCTCGCGGCGCGTCAGCAGCACCGGCGACCATCGAGGACGTCGGACTGCTGGCCGAGGGTCTGCTCGAGCTCGCCCTGGTGACCGGCGAGGTCACCTACGCCGTGACGGCTCGTTCCCTGGTCGACGACGGCCTGGCGAACCGGTTCGACGTCGACGCCGTGCTCGCCGGAGCGGGCACGGCGACCGGGGAACAGCCGCAGACCGCGATGCGCTCCGGCACGGTGGCGCTGGCCGCAGCGGCAGCCGGCCTCGCGGCGTTGACCGGGGACTCCGCGTACCGGACAGCGGCGGCGCGGTTGGTGGCCGACCGCGCGACGACGGGTACCGAGCGACCGCTCGGGCACGCCGACGCCCTCGGTGTCGCACTCGGCTTGCAACGGCCCTCGCGCGAGGTCGTGGTCGTGACGTCGGACCCGCACGACCCACTCCGCGATGCCGTCCGCGCCGCGCGCCGACCCGGCACGGTCATCGCTCGTGTGACCCCGACGCAGGCTGCGGAGTGGTCAGCTGCGGGGTTCGAACTGTTCGAGGCACGGGACGCACTCGACCCGGCTGCGTACGTCTGCCACGACCGCGTGTGCGCCCTGCCCGCTCGGTCCGCAGGAGACCTGGCCGCCGGGCTCGCAGCACCGGCGGCGTGACGGTATCCTGGAATGCTCATGTCTCCCACGCCGCCAGTCATCACGTACCCGCCCGAGCTGCCGGTCTCGCAGCGGCGGGACGACATCGCGGCTGCCATCCGTGACAACCAGGTCGTCATCGTCGCGGGTGCCACCGGCTCGGGCAAGACCACCCAGCTGCCGAAGATCTGCCTCGAGCTGGGGCGTGAGCACATCGGGCACACCCAGCCCCGCCGGATCGCCGCTCGCACCATCGCCGAGCGCGTGTCAGAAGAGCTCGGCAGCGAGCTCGGCGACCTCGTCGGCTACCAGGTCCGGTTCACCGACAAGGTGTCGTCGAACACCCGCATCAAGCTGATGACCGACGGCATCCTGCTGAACGAGATCCACTTCGACCGCGACCTGAAGCGGTACGACACGATCATCATCGACGAGGCGCACGAGCGGTCGCTCACGATCGACTTCCTGCTCGGCTACCTCAAGCGGCTCCTGGTCCGGCGACCCGACCTCAAGCTGATCATCACGAGCGCGACGATCGACCCCGAGTCCTTCTCGAAGCACTTCGGCGACGCCCCGATCATCGAGGTCTCCGGGCGGACCTACCCCGTCGAGATCCGGTACCGCCCGCTCGTGTCCGAGGACGCCGACGACACCGATGAGGACGACGAGACCGATTCGCGCACGGCCGACCGCGGCGGGGCGAACGGCGCCGACGACCGCGACACCCTGCAGGGGATCACCGACGCGTTGGACGAACTCGCGCGGGAAGAACCCGGCGACGTGCTCGTGTTCCTGTCCGGCGAGAACGAGATCCGCGACGCGCAGGACGCGATCGAGGGCAAGCGCTACCAGGGCACCGAGGTCCTGCCCCTGTACGGCCGGCTCTCCGCCGCCGACCAGCACCGCGTCTTCGACCGACGCACCACGCCGGGGATCCGCCGACGCGTGGTGCTCGCCACCAACGTCGCCGAGACCTCGCTGACGGTGCCCGGCATCAAGTACGTCATCGACACCGGCACCGCGCGCATCTCGCGGTACTCCCCGCGCGCCAAGGTGCAGCGGCTGCCGATCGAGGCGATCTCGCAGGCCAGCGCCAACCAGCGTTCGGGTCGAGCGGGCCGCACGAGCGCCGGCATCGCGATCCGGCTCTACTCCGAAGACGACTTCGAGCGTCGCGACGAGTTCACCGACCCCGAGATCCTGCGGACGAACCTCGCCGCGGTGATCCTGCAGATGATCTCGCTCGGGTTCGGCGACATCGAGTCGTTCCCGTTCCTGCAGCCACCGGACTCCCGCGGCGTGAAGGACGGCCTGGACCTGCTGCGCGAACTCCGTGCCGTCGACAAGGACGGCCGGATCACCAAGTCCGGACGACAGCTCACCCGGCTGCCGATCGACCCGCGGCTCGGCCGGATGGTGCTCGAGGCCGGGCGCCAGGGCGTCGGTCGCGAGGTCGTCGCCGTCGTCAGTGCCCTGAGCATCCAGGACCCCCGCGAACGCCCGCTCGAGAAGCGCGCCCACGCCGACCAGATGCACGCCCGCTTCGCCGACCCGACGAGCGACTTCCTCACCCTGCTCGCGCTGTGGAACTACATCGAGGACAAGCAGGACGAGCTGTCGTCGAGCGCGTTCCGCCGGCTCTGCAAGGCCGAGTTCCTCAACTACCTGCGCATCCGCGAGTGGCAGGACCTCTACCGCCAGCTCTCCCGCGCCGCGAAGCAGGTCGACGTCCGCGTGGGGCAGTCCCGCTCCGAGGACGGCGACGCGGTGCACCGGTCCCTGCTCGCCGGTCTGCTCAGCCAGATCGGGCTGCGCGACCGCGAGAAGCGCGACTACCTCGGCTCGCGGAACACCCGGTTCGTGGTGTTCCCGGGCAGTGTGCTCGCGAAGAAGCAGCCCGACGCGGTGATGGCGGCCGAACTCGTCGAGACCAGTCGACTGTTCGCACGGACCGTCGGCCGGATCGACCCCGCCTGGGTCGAGCCCCTCGCCGGTGACCTGCTGAAGCGCACCTACGGCGAACCGCACTGGGAGAAGAAGCAGGGCGCGGTCGTCGCCTACGAGCGGGTGACCCTGTTCGGCGTCCCGATCGTGCAGCGGCGCCGCGTGCAGTACGCCCGGATAGACCCGGAGCACTCGCGCGAGCTCTTCATCCGCCACGCCCTGGTCGAGGGCGAGTGGGAGTCGCAGCAGGCGTTCGACCGTGCCAACCGGAAGCTCCGCAAGGAACTCGAGCAGCTCGAGGAGCGCACGCGCCGGCGCGACATCCTGCTCGACGACGAGAACGTCTACGAGTTCTACGACGCCCGCATCCCCGCCGACATCGCGACGACCCGCGACTTCGAGGGGTGGTGGCGGACGACGCGCCGCGACCAGCCGGACCTGCTCACGATGCGCAGGGCGGACCTCCTGGACGAATCCGCTGCCGAGGCAGCGGAGGACGACGTCGAGTACCCGACCCAGTGGCGGAGCGGCGACCAGCGACTCGCGATCCAGTACCGCTTCGAGCCGGGCGCGCAGGACGACGGCGTCAGCGTGCAGGTGCCGCTCGCGCTGCTCCCCCGCATGCGCGAAGAGGGCTTCGACTGGCAGGTCCGCGGCCTCCGCAAGGAGCTCGTGACCGCTCTCATCAAGTCGCTGCCGAAGCAGATCCGCAAGAACGTCGTACCCGCCGCCGACTGGGCCGAGAAGATCGTCGCCGAGCTGCCGGACGACGCCCCGACCGAGCCGACCGAGTCGTTCCGCGCGACCCTGGCCAAGGCGATCCAGCGTATGACCTACGTCCCGGTGTCGGAGTCCGACTTCGACCTGGCCCGCGTGCCGTCGCACCTGCTGCCGACCTGGGCGGTCGTCGACGAACGTGGTCGGCGGGTCGAGGCCGGCAAGGACCTGTCGGTCCTGCAGACGAAGCTCAAGGACCGCACGCAGCAGAGTGTCGCCTCCGCCACGGTGCGGGCTGCGGGACAGCCAGGAGGCGCGGCTCGCGTCGCCGCCGCCGGTGGCGGTGCCGGGGTGGAACAGTCCGGCCTCACCACGTGGCCGGCCCAGGACCTGCCGCAGACCCTCGACACCAAGCAGGCCGGTGGTGTCATCCGCGCCTACCCGTCCCTGGTGGAGGAGGGCTCCGGCCCGAAGGCGACCGTCGGCGTGCAGTTGCTCGCGACGCCGTCCGACCGGCAGGTGCGCATGCCCGCCGGGGTCCGTCGCCTGGTGATGCTCGCGGTGCCGTCGCCGGTGTCGTACATCCAGTCGCACCTGACCGCGCAGGAGAAGCTCGCACTCGCGGCGAGCCCGTACGTCTCCACGAACGCACTCTTCGACGACGTGCTCGCGGCCGTCGTCGACGCGGTGATCCGTCGCGCTCACCCGGACGGGCTCGTGTTCACGAAGGCCGCGTTCGAAGCGGTTCGTGACGCCGTGTCGGCGACGGTCGTCGACACGATGTTCACGGCAGTGTCCGAGCTCGCTGCCGTGCTCCTCGCCCAACGGTCCGCCGAACGAGCACTCAAGCAGGCGAACTCGATGTCCCTGCTCGGTGCGCTGACGGACATGCGCCAGCAGATGGAGCGTCTCGTCTCCCCGGGGTTCGTCTCCGTCGCCGGGACCGACCGGCTCCGGCGCATCCGGGTCTACCTGCAGGGCATCGAGGCGCGCGTGCAGAAGCTGCTGCAGAACCCCGGGCGCGATGCCACGTGGATGCGCGAGGTCACCGTCGCGACCGACCGCTACGTCGACGCTGGCGGGGCCTTCCCGCCGTCGGTCGGTTCGCACCCCGAGCTCGTGCACGCGCGGTGGATGCTCGAGGAGTTCCGCCTCAGCCTGTTCGCGCAGGAACTCGGCACCGCTGAGACGGTGTCGCTGCAGCGGATCACGAAGGCCCTGACCGCAGCGCGCTGATCGGTCTACCGTGACGGCCATGATCGGCACACTCGACATGGTGGTCCTGGACTGCGCAGACCCTCGCGGCCTCGCGCGCTTCTACGCGGAGCTGCTCGGCGGCGAGATCGTCGGCTTCGACGAGGACTGGGCGGAGGTCGCGCTCCCCTTCACCGACCAGCGGCCGCTCCTGGCGTTCCAGCAGGTCGAGGACTACCGCGCACCCGAGTGGCCCGGCCAGCTCGTCCCGCAGCAGAGCCACCTCGACGTGAAGGTCGAGGACCTCGACGACGGCGAGGCAGCGGTCCTGGCGATCGGTGCGACCGCGACGGGCTCGGCGACCCCGACGTTCCGCGTGTACCTCGACCCGGCGGGCCACCCGTTCTGCCTCATCCGCCCGAACGACTGATCAGGCTTCGGTCGCGAGCCCCTCGGTCGCCAGGCCCTCGACGACCTGCACACCCGGCAGCGCTCCGAGGACGGTGCCGGGCAGGAACACCTTCGCGCCGCGTCGTCCGGCTCCGATCACCGCGTCCGGTGCATCGAGCACGCGGGAATCGACGTACACCGGCCAGTCGGAGGGGAGCCCGATCGGGGTGATCCCGCCGTACTCCATGCCCGTCAGCTCCACGGCCTGGTCCATCGGCGCGAAGCTCGCCTTCCGCACGTCGAGCAGCTTCCGGACGACACGGTTCACGTCGAGGCGGGTGTGGGCGAGCACGACGCACGCGGCGAACCGGACGTCCTCGCCGCGCTTGCCCGCGACGACGATGCAGTTCGCCCCGCCGTCGAGCGGGAAGCCGTAGGCCTCCGAGAACGCGGCGGTGTCGGCCAGGTCGGGGTCGATCGGAGCTGCCTCGATCCGTGCGGCGACATCGGCGGGCAACGCGGCGAGCGCTGCGGCCACCGGTGCGGCCAGCAGTTCCGGGGCGGTCAGGGCAGGAACCCGTTCGAGCGTCGGCATGGCTCCACCCTAGGGAGCACCTCGTGACCATGCTGGCTCCATGTCGACGTACGACACCCACCTCACCGCCCTCGCCGGAGCAGCGCAACGGTTCGACGACGTCCTGCGGTCCGGCGACCGCGCGGCACCGGTGCCGTCGTGCCCTGGTTGGTCCGTCGAGGACCTCGGGGTCCATCTGACCGACGTGCACCGGTGGGCGCTCGGGCAGCTGACCGGTGCGGAGCCCGCACCGCTCGCGCACGACGACCTCGCGGACCGCTTCCGCACGGGAGCCGACGAACTCGTCGCGGCGCTCCGGGCACGCTCCTCGGACACCCCGTGCTCGGCGATCTACCCGCCGGACACGGCCGCGACCTGGGCACGTCGCCAGGCGCACGAGACCGCGATCCACCTGTGGGATGCGCAGCGGGCGCTGGGAGTCGAGCCGGGCCTCCCGGTCGAGCTGGCGACCGACGGCGTTCGTGAGGTCGTCGGTGACCTGTACCCGCGTCAGGTGCGGCTCGGCCGCATCGCGGCGCTGGCGCGGACCGTCGTGTTCGCGTTCTCCGACGCACCCGGCGAGGCCTCGCTCGACGGCGCGGACGGTGGCGACGCCGCCGTCATCGTCACTGGTCGGGCGGAGGACGTGCTGCTCCTCCTGTGGAAGCGACGGGCGCTCGTCGAGGTCGCGTTGACGATCGACGGTGAGCGGGCAGCACTCGACGCCGCACTCGCGACCAGACTGGTGCCATGACGGAGATCCGACCGATCGACCTGGACACCTGGCCCCGCCGCGAGCACTTCGAGCACTACCGGCAGCGTGTGCAGTGCACCTACGAGGTGACCGTCGACGTCGACGTCACGGCCTTCGTCGCAGCGGTCCGCACGAGCGCGGCGAAGACCTACGCGTCCCAGATCTGGGCGATCGCGACCGTCGTCAACCGCCACGCCGAGTTCCGGATGCAGCTGCTCGACGACGGCTCCCCCGGCGTCTGGGACGTCGTGCACCCGATGTTCACGGTGTTCCACCCGGACACGGAGACCTTCTCGGCGTTGGTCGTGCCCTACGACGAGGACCCCGGCCGGTTCCACGCCGCCGCGGTCGACACGATGGAGCGGTACCGGGACGACGTCCGGATGTTCCCGCAGGACGACCGGCCCCGGAACGTGTTCGACGTCTCCACCTTCCCCCGCACGTCGTTCACCGGGTTCGCGCTGCACGTCCGCGACGGGTACGACCACCTGTTGCCGATCATCACGCTCGGCAGGTACCGGACGGAGGGTGACCGCACCGTGATGCCGCTGGCGCTGCAGATCAACCACGCGGCGGCCGACGGCTTCCACACCTCGCGGTTGGTCCAGGAGCTCGAGGACCTGTTCGCCGATCCGTCGTGGCTGGTGTGAGCGCGCCGCGCTGACGGACGGGAGGCCCGTGGCGGACCCCGCCACGGGCCTCCCGTCCGCTCGCCCCGAGTCCAGGGCCGCGCAGGACGCCGTCGTGTGCGCGAGACGCCGGCAAACGGCGCGGCGTCTGGGCGCCACACCACGCGACGACGAGCGCGTCAGGACGACCGCGCTGCCGACGCCTGCTGGTTCTCGCGGCGGATCGCGTCACCGCCCCGGCGACGCCACTCTCGCACGGTCCCCTTCCACGACGACACCTTCGCCCGCCCGAGCAGCACGTCGTTGATCGCGTTCGTCGCGAAGGTGCCGAGGGCCGGCCCGGTCGTCGAGTTCGTCGGCGAGTACAGGCCGTAGGCGGGGTTCGGAAGCCCGCGGTCGACCCACGACGACAGCGACTCGTAGACGGTGTCCGTCATCGTCGGGTTGCCCGAGTAGTACAGCGGCAACGGGCACTCGGTGAAGTACTGCAACGGGAACTCGCCGAGCGCGGTCTCGCTGTTGCCCGTCTTGGTGAGGACCGGCGATCCGTCGCGGTACTCGAAGTCGCGGCCCTCGATGCCGAACTTGCGGTACATCCAGGCCTCGGTGCCGAAGGGCGACGCGCACCAGTTCAGGACCTCGAGGAGCATCTTCACGCGGTCCTCACCACCGGCGGCGACGGCCGCGATCGCGTTGTTCGGGTCGCCGAGCCACGGCTTCGACTCCGCTCCGGACGGTCCGACGAAGGGGGCGATCGTCAGCTCGAAACCGCTGCCCGGGGTGGCCTGCTGCAGCAGTCCGGGGATGGCGCTGTACGTGTCGGAGAGCATGAGGGCGGAGCCCTGCACGAACCAGACCTTGCCGTTGTAGGCGGTGATGCTGTCCGGGTGGACGAGGTCCTCGGCGATGAGCTTCCGCGACACCTCGAGCAGGTCCTGGTACTCGTCCAGCTCGTACATGTGGGTGAACCGGCCACCCTCGACCTGCCACTGGTTCGGCAGCCCGAGCATCGGACCGAGGATGTTCGTCGGCACCGAGGCGAGCGCCCACCGGTTGCTGTGCGGGTCCGAGACGTCGCGGCAGACCTGCACGAACTCGTCGACGCTCGAGAACGCGGGGTCGACGCCGAGGGCTTCGAACCGGTCCTGCCGGCGGTACAGGGCCTGCGACGTCAACGGTCCGCGCGGGACGGGGACGCCGTAGATGCCGCCGGAGAAGACGGTGCCGCGCCACGACGCGGTCGGCAGGTTGGCGAGGTAGGGGTAGTCGCGGACGCCACTGCCGGACAGGTGCGGACTGAGGTCGGCGGCCTTGGCCTCGAGGAACTGCGGCAGGTACGGGAACGACCCGAACACCGTGAACACGTCGCCGAGGGTGTCGCCCGCGACCTGCGTGGCGAACTTGTTGCCGAAGTCGGCGTTCGGCGTGATGGTGAGGTCGAGGTCGATCCCCATCCGCTGGTCGAGCCCCTGCCAGTACGGGTTGCTGCCCTTCGAGGGCGGCACGGGCGAGTTCGTCGGCACGCTGCCGTGCACGGTCGAGCCGTCGCCGGGCTTGCCGTCGGTGGGCACGAGCGACGCCGGGATCTTCCGGAAGGCGCTCGGCATGAGGGCGCTCGTCTTCGGGAACGCCGGCTCCGGCCCGCCGGCCCACGGCACGTAGTCCGGCAGCGTGACCGCCTGGTTGATCGCCTTGACGTCGGTCGAGCGGGTCACGGTGGAGCAGCTGGCCAGGAGGCCCGTGGCTGCGACCCCGAGACCGCCCGCGATGAGCGCGCGGCGGGTGATTCCGTTGTTCGTCACGCTGGTCAGCCCTTCACCGCACCGGTCAGGACACCCTTGGCGAAGTGCCGCTGCAGGAACGGGTAGACGATGAGGATCGGCACGATCGAGACGACGAGGATCGCCATCTGGATCGAGGCCTGGGGTGGGAGGGCATCGGCGGACGCCCCGAGGTCGGCGCCGCCGAGCTGCGCGTTGTTGATCACGTAGGTGCGGAGCACCAGCTGCAGGGGCCACTTCGCGGTGTCGTTGATGTAGAGCAGCGCGTTGAAGAACGCGTTCCAGTACCCGACGGCGTAGAACAGGCCGATGACGGCGAGGACGGCCTTCGACAGCGGCAGCACGATCCGCCAGAACACCGCGAAGTCCCCGGCACCGTCGATGCGTGCCGACTCGAGGAGCTCCTGCGGGATCGCCATGAAGAACGACCGCATCACGATGACGTTGAAGGCGCTCAGGGCGGTGGGCAGGATGAGCGCCCAGTACGAGTCGAGCAGCCCGAACTGCTTGACGACGAGGTAGTTCGGGATGAGGCCGGGCGCGAACAGCAGGCTGACGAGCACGAGGCCGAGCACGGCGCCCGACCCGTAGGAGCCCGGACGGCTGAGGGCGTAGGCGAGCATCGCGCTCACGAACAGGCTGATGAGCGTGCCGACGGTGGTGATGCCGATGCTCACGACCAGGGCCCGGGTGACGACACCGCCGGCGAAGATGCTCTCGTAGGCGCTGAGGTCGAAGCCCTTCGGCCACATCACGAACCCGCCGGCGTCGTTCACCTGGCTGGTGGGTGCGAGGCTCGTCGACACGATGCCGACGAACGGCAGGATCACCACGAGGCAGATCACGAGCAGGACCGCTCCGGTGAGCAGCCGTCCGGGCAGCGGAGCCGCGTCCGGGCCACCGCGCTTGCGCTTCTTCGCCCGTGGGACGGTCACGGTGTGCGTGGCGGTCATCGCGACTCCTTCTGGTAGACGCCCGCTTCACCGAAGACGTGCGCGAGCTTGTTGGCGCCGAGCACGAGCAGCACGCCCACGACGCCCTTGACGAGTCCGACGGCCGCGGCGACACCCCACTGCCCACCGAGCACGCCGTTGTTGTAGACGTAGGTGTCGAGGACCTCGCTGGCGGCACGACCGACGGCCTGCTGCTGCAGGATGATCTGCTCGAAGCCGACGGTGAGCGAGTCGCCGAGCCGCAGGATGAGCAGCAGGATGATGATGCCGCGCATGCCGGGCAGGGTGACGTGCCACAGCTGGCGCCAGCGCGAGGCGCCGTCCATCTTCGCCGCCTCGTACAGGCTGGCGTCGATCGAGCTGAGGACGGCGAGGAACAGGATCGTCGCCCAGCCGGTGTCCTTCCAGATCACCTGGCTGGTGAGCAGGGCGATGAACCCGTCGGGGTTGCCGAGGAAGTCGATCGCGTCACCGCCGGCGGCACGGATCGCGTTGTTCACGAGCCCGGAGCCGCCGAGGATCTGCTGGAACACCGCGACGACGATCACCCACGACAGGAAGTGCGGCAGGTACAGGATCGACTGCACGACGCCCTTGATCCGCTCGGACAGCAGCGAGTTGAGCATGAGCGCCAGGATGATCGGCGCGGGGAACACGAACACGACCTGCACGAGGGTGATCACGAGGGTGTTCCGGAGCGCGCCGAGGAACTCGCCGTTGCCGTCGAACACCACCGAGAAGTTCTCGAACCCGACCCAGGGGCTGCGGCCGAGCGGGACGAACGGCAGGTACTCCTGGAATGCGATGAGGTTCCCGAGCAGCGGCAGGTAGTGGAACCCGAGCAGCAGGGCGACTCCCGGCAGGCCCATCAGCAGCAGCACCCGGTCGCGGCGGATCCGCTGCCACGTGCTCCGTCGGCGGAGCCCGGGGTCGGGTGGTGGTGCGGTGTGCGCGGTGGTCGTCGCGCGGACGTCGAGCTTCGTCACTCGGTGGCCTCCTCCGTTGGATTCCTGCAGCGACCCTGGCGTGCGGAGTTACAACGTGGCAATCCGTTGCCAAACGTTTCCATCGTTGTAACGCTCCAGTGAGCGCACACCCGCAGCCCCGCACGACGACTCCACCGGAGACCGGCCGCGCTACGCTCGTCCCGATGCGCGCAACCGTGCGGGACGTGGCCACCCTCGCCGGGGTGTCGCCGAAGACCGTCTCCAACGTCATCAACGGCGGCGTGGTGGTGCGCCCGGAGACCCGCGAGCGCGTCGAACGGGCCGTCGCCGAACTCGACTACGTGCCGAACCTGTCCGCCCGCGGGCTGCGGAACGGCCGCTCCGGTGCGATCGCCCTGACCCTTCCCGAGATGGCCAGCGCCTACTCCGCCGAACTCGCGCAGTGGTTCGTCGAACTCGCCCGCGAGCGCGGATGGGTCGTCCAGCTCGACCAGACCGGCAACGACCCGGCCCGCGAGCGCGAACTCGTCTCACGAGCCCGCGCCCACCTCGTCGACGGCCTCGTGCTCAACCCGGTCTCGCTCAGCGCGAGCGTCCTGGCCTCGACCGAGGGGCTGCCGCCGACCGTCGTGATCGGCGAGGTCGAACCCGAGCACGTCGACCAGGTGCACGTCGACAGCCGGGCCGCCGCCGAGCAGGTCACCGCCTACCTGGTGTCCCGGGGCCACCGCCGGATCGCGGTCGCCGGTGCCGCCCGGGCGTCCGAGCCCACCGCCACCAGTGAGCTGCGGGAACGTGGGTACCTCGCCGCACTCGCCACCGCCGGGATCGAACCGGACCCCGCACTGCGGGTGCCGCTGCCGTCCTGGACGACGAGTTCGGCAGCGACGGCGTTCGCAGCCTGGCTCGACGAGCACCCCCTGCCCGACGCCGTTTTCGCGTTCACCGACTCGATCGCCTTCGGCGTGCTGCACGTCCTGGCCGCCCGAGGTGTCCGCGTCCCCGAGGACGTCAGCGTCATCGGGTTCGACGACATCGACGGTGCGGCGTACGCGATCCCCGCGCTCAGCACGGTGTCGTTCGACCGGCGGGCGTTCGCGACGGCAGCACTCGACCTGCTGACCCGACGGATCGAGGACCGGAGCCTGCCGCCCGAGACCGTGGTGGTGCCGCACCGCATCGTCGAGCGCGCGAGCGTCGCCGACCGCTGACCGCTGATCGCTGATCGCTGACCGCTGATCGGTGGTCGCTGATCGGCGTACGCTCCGCCGCATGACCAGCGAAGACGCCTCGATGCCGACGCTCGCCGCGACCGTCCTGCAGTCCCCGGAGCCGATCGCCCTCGCCCGGTTCTACGGCGCCCTGACCGGGTGGACCGTGTACGAGGACGACCCGACCTGGGCCCGCATCCGCCCCGCCGAGGGCCCCGGTCTGTCCGTGCAGTACGAGCCCGAGTACGTCGCGCCGACCTGGCCCGGCACCGCCGACGCCCCCGGCATGCAGCTGCACCTCGACTTCCAGGTGGAGGACCTGCCGGCAGCCGTCGCCCGCGCCGAGGAGCTCGGTGCCACACAGGCCGCGTTCCAACCGCAGGACGACGTCCGGGTGCTGCTCGACCCCGACGGGCACCCGTTCTGCCTGTTCCTGCCCGGGGCCTGAGGCAGGTTGGCCGCGCTCTGAGGTTCCACAACATGCCGGGTGATCTCCGTCGAGGTTCCGAACTGCGGCGATCCGAGCGCCGACATGCCGAGATTTCGGAACCTCGGGAACGAGACGAGACGGGGACGGGACGGGCGCGGGGACGGGACGGGGAGAGACGGGACGGGCGCGGCTCAGGCCGGGGTGGCGGCCGCCAGGACCGCGGCGCGCGTGCGGGCGTCACCGAGGATCCGGAAGTGCCCGCCCACCGGCAGCCGCACGTTCGTCGCCCCGGACAGTTCACTGCCCTCGGGGATGAGCGTGTCGAACACCCCGTAGACCGAGGTGATGCGGGCGTTCGCGTCGAGCTCCCGCGCCAGTCCGGCCAGCACGGGGTCGGCCGCCCGGAACACCCGCAGGTGCCGTACCGGAGCCAGTCGCGCGTAGCCCGACCCGGCGAACGGCGTCGACACGGCGACCATGCGGTCGATGCGGCCGTGGTCGTCGAGCTGGGTCATCGCGTACTTCCCGATGAGCCCGCCCTTGCTGTGCGCGAGCACGAGCACGTTCCGCAGGTCGTGCTCCTCGAGGTACGCGAACACGTCGCGCGCCGAGTCCGGCACCGGCCGCAGGTTGTGCCGCAGCACCGGCAGCACGTGCACCGGGTGCCCGCGGTCGTGCAGGGCGTCCATGAGCGGCCGCATGAAGTGCCAGGTCTCGTAGACGCCGGGGATCACCACGACGGGCTGGCCGTCGCCGGTCCGGTAGTCGTCAGCGGTGGTGGGCCCGAGGCTCCGCACCTGCCACGAGATCGCGTACCACCAGTCGAGTGCGGCCCACCTCGCGCGTCGCACCAGCGGGATGCCGGGAGGCACGGGTCGACCCGTGCGCGTCGGCTCCGTGCGGAACGTGGTCGGGTCCGTCTCCAGCTCATCGCGCACGCCCCGAGGGTACGCGGCGGTTCGCAGCACTGCGTCAGGCTCGTCATCGGCTGCACATAGGGGCGCGGTGTGCACTGCCTTCCATGAGCGACACCACTCCCACGAACGGCCACGAGCCGGGCAACGCCGCCCGCACTCCCTCGGCAGCGGCACCGGCCGGCTGGGGTTCGGCACCCACGCCGACCTCCACGGCGACCCTCGACGCACCCGCACCGAACCAGTACGCCCAGCAGCCCTACCGCTCCGACGCCGGATCCTGGAACGCCGGCGACCCGAACGGCGCCACCCCGTGGTACGGCGCCTCGGCCCCGACGAGCCGGAAGAGCACACCGAAGCCGCCGTGGTTCTGGCCCGTCCTGGCTGCGATCGTCGGACTCGCAGCACTGCTCGTCGGGGGTGGCATCGGCTTCGCCATCGGTCATGCGATCGGTGGGGACCAGTCCCAGTCGACCACGCAGGTGCCCGGGACGAACGGCGGCACGAACCAGTTCCCGGGCAACGGCACCGGGCAGCTCCCCGGGTACGGATCCGGCAGCGGCACGGACGGCAGCAGCAGCGACAGCGGCACCGGCAGCTGATCCGCAGTACGCTCCGGCCATGCGCAAGGTCACCGCAGGGCTCTTCACGTCGGTCGACGGCGTCGTGCAGGACCCGTACACGTTCCAGTACGACAGCTTCGACGACGAGCTCGGGGCCGGGATGGGCGCGTTCATGGCCCGCACCGACACCGTCCTGCTCGGCAGGAACAGCTACCTCGAGTGGTCCGAGTGGTGGCCGGCGCACCCCGACGACGGCTTCGGGCAGTGGATCAACCCGATCGAGAAGTACGTGGCCTCCACGACGCTCGGCGACGACCTGACGTGGCAGAACACCACCAGGATCCCGGGCGACCTCGACACCTTCGTCCGCGAGCTCAAGGAACGCGACGGCGCCGACATCGCGGTGTGCGGCAGCGTGAGCGTCGTCCGGCAGCTGCTGTTCGCGGGGCTCCTGGACGAGCTCCAGCTGATGGTGCACCCGGCGATCGCCGGCTCCGGCCGGAAGCTCTTCGAGCCGACCGACCCGGCCACGCGCCTGCGGCTGGTCGACAGCACCGTGACGAGCAAGGGGAACGTCGTGAGCACCTACGCACGGCGCGACGCCTGACGGAGCCGACCCGGGCCTCCCGGTCGGCAGTGGACGGGAGCGGTCCACAGCGCGCGTACCCTCGTGGGTGACCACCTCACGAACCGAAGAAAGCCGGATCAGCATGCCCCAGGACACCCGCCCGCACGTCGTCATCGTCGGCGGTGGATTCGCCGGTGTCGCTGCCATGCGCGAGCTGGCGGACGCTCCCGTCCGGGTGACGCTCGTCGACCGGCATGTCTACAACATGTTCCAGCCCCTCATGTACCAGGTGGCGACGGGCGGGCTGAACGCCGGCGATGTGACGTACTTCCTCCGCAGCCTGCGCGCCAAGCAGGACAACGCCGAGTTCCGGCACGGCCTGCTCACCGGCATCCGGACCGACGAACGCATCGCCGAGATGTCCGACGGCGAGCACCTGCACTACGACTACCTCGTGCTGGCGAACGGCGTGAACACGAGCTACTTCGGCACCCCGGGCGCCTACGAGTACGCGTACTCGATGTACTCCCGCTCGCAGGCCCTGCGGATCCGCGACGAGCTGTTCACCCGGTTGGAAGAGGCTGCCGCGAACCAGGGCCCCGACGAGATCAAGATCGTCATCGTGGGCGGCGGCGCGACCGGCGTCGAGATGGCCGGCGCACTCGCGGAGCTCCGCGACCAGGCACTCGAGGGGGCGTACCCCGAGCTGGACAAGGGTGCCATCACGATCACCCTCGTGCACCGCAGTGGCGAACTGCTCAAGCCGTTCGCTCCGCGCCTGCGCCGGTACGCGGCCAAGGTCCTGCGGAAGCGCGGCGTCGTCCTCCGGCTGAACACCGGCGTCTCCGAGGTCAAGACCGACGGCGTGATGACGGCCGACGGCGAGTTCATCCCCGCCTCGCAGGTCATCTGGGCCACCGGCGTCGCCGCCCACAAGGAGGTCTCGGGCTGGGGCCTGCCGCAGACCAGCGGCGGACGCATCCAGGTCGGCGACGACCTGCGCGTCAACGGCGCCGAGCGGATCTTCTCGGCCGGCGACATCGCGGCGCAGTCCGAGGCCCTCGCGCAGCTGGCCCAGCCGGCGCTGCAGGGTGGACGGCACGTCGCGAAGCAGATCAAGCGTCTGCTCGAGGGCAAGCCCACCGAGCACTTCAAGTACTTCGACAAGGGCACGATGGCGACCATCGGCACGAACGCCGCGGTCGCGCAGCTGCGGGGTGGCATCACGCTCGTCGGGCCCGTCGCGTGGCTGGCGTGGGTGGCCGTGCACATCGCGTCGCTGCTCGGCAACGGCAACCGGCTGTCGACGCTGTCGCACTTCTTCGTCCGCTACCTGTGGTTCATGCGGAAGCGTGCGATCCCGATCGTCGGCGACGTCCGGCCCGTGCGCCCGAACGGCGACCGCGAGCCGGAGCCGTGGCAGATGCAGAAGTCCGAGTAGTCGGCGCCGACGCGCTCGCGCGTCGCGCGTCGCTTCGCGGTTCGCTTCGTGAGTAGAAATGGTCGGGTCCGGTGACTGAACCCGACCATTTCTGCTCACCATGCGCCGTGGTTCGGACCGGCGACGGCCGGGAGGCGCGGGGCGGGGCCGCCACGGGCCTCCCGTCCGTTGCCGGGGCGCGTGGGGCTGGCGCCGACTCGGAACGACCATGTCGACGTCGTGCGACATCGAACTCGTCGTTCGGAGTCTCGCAGGGACCGGTCGCCTACGCGACCCGCACGCCGGAGTAGGCGCCGGCGGCGATGTCCTCGAGCAGTCCGGGGCCGGTGGGCTCCCACCCGAGGAGCTCGCGGGTGGCGTCGGACGTGGCGGACATCTCCATGCCGAAGAACCGGCCGATGAACCCGAAGTGCGCGTCCGCGTCCGCCGGGTCGATCGAGGTCACCGGCAGCCCGAGGACCTCGCCGATGGCCTCGGCGATCGCCCGGGTCGGGATCGCGGTCTCGGCGACGGCGTGCATCCGAGTGCCGGCCGGCGCCTGCTCCAGACCGAGGCGGACGAGCCGGGCGGCGTCGGTGACGTGCACGGCGGACCAGCTGTTGGTGCCGTCGCCGACGTAGCCGGAGACGCCGCGCTGCCGGGCGGCGCCGACGATCGCGGCGATGAAGCCGTGGTCACCGGTGCCGTGCGTGGTGGGGCTGAACCGGGCAGCGATCGTGCGTACCCCCTGGCCGACGAAGTCGAAGCCGCGGTTCTCGCTGCCGCCGCGCATGCTGTCCGGGCCGACGAACGGGTTGGCGTCCCCTTCGGTCGAGGGGCGGCCCTGGGCGAGCCCGGCGACGCCCGATGCGAGGACGAACGGGCGGTCGGTGCCGACGAGCGCTGCACCGATGGTCTCGACGGCGGCCCGCTCGCTGGCATTGGTGGCGGCGGCGTTCGCCCAGTCGTGCTTGTTGGCGAGGTGCAGCACGCCCTCGGCCTCGGAAGCGCCGCGGCGGATGGCGTCCAGGTCGTCGAGGTCGCCCCGGACGACGTCGACGCCCTTCGCGTCGAGCGCTGCGGCCGAGGCGTCGGACCGGGCGAGTCCGGTGACGGTGTGTCCGGCGGCGAGCAGGTCGTCGACGGTGTGGGAGCCGATCCAGCCGGAGGCCCCGGTGACGAACACGTGCATGAGTGGTCCTTTCGCAGGCGTCCACGGCGGTGATGTCATGAACTGACATCACCGTAGCACTCGATGTCAGCCGCTGTCATCAAGTTGTTCTGATCAGTAGACTCTCCACATGGCTCGCTGGCAACCCGGAACGCGTGAACGACTGCAGGCGGTCGCGCTGCAGCTCTTCGCGTCCGAGGGCTACGACGGCACCACGGTCGCGCGGATCGCCGCCGAGGCCCAGGTCACCGAGCGCACCTTCTTCCGGCACTTCGCGGACAAGCGCGAGGTCCTGTTCGCCGGCCAGGACGACTTCCTCGCGATGTTCGTCGACCCGATCACGGCCGCCCCGGCCGACGCGGCGCCCTTCGACCTGGTCGGACGCGCCCTCGACGCCGCCGCCGGGTTCTTCCCCGAGGACCGCCGGTCGTGGTCGCGGGCCCGGCAGACGATCATCGACGCGAACGCAGCGCTCGGCGAACGGGAGCTCGGCAAGCTCGCCACCCTGAAGGCGCGCCTGGGCGAGGTCATGCGCGAGCGCGGCGTCCCCGAACCAGCGGCGACGATGGCCGCCGAGACCGCCGTGACGGTGTTCCACCTGTCCTTCGCCCAGTGGATCGCTCCGGGTGAGGAGCGTCCGTTCGCTGCGATCGTGCACGAACGGCTGGACGCGCTGGCGACGCTGGTGCACCCCGCTCGCTGAGTGCCCCGGAGCACGCCCGACCGTAGGCTCGGCCCGTGACCACGGAGCGCACCGACGTCCTCGTCGTCGGCGGTGGTCCCGTCGGCCTCTTCCTCGCCGCGCTGCTGGCTGCGCAGGGCATCGCCGTGCAGGTGTGGGAGCGTCGCCCCGGTCCACCCGAGGGGTCGCGCGCCATCGGCATCCACCCGCCGTCCCTCGACGCCTTCGCCGCGATCGGGCTCGACGTCCCGGTGCTCGCCGAGGCCACTCTCGTGCGCACCGGCGTCGCGCGGAGCCGCGGGCGGACGCTCGGCACGCTGACCTTCGACCGCGCCTCGGACACCCACCCGTACGTCGCGACGCTCGACCAGCACCGCACCGAGTCCCTGCTGCGGGATCGGCTGGCCACTGCCGATGGGGCAGCGCTGCGCACCGGGACGACGGTGACCGCCCTGTCCCGGCACTGTGACCACGTCGACGCGGTCGGCTCCGGCCCAGACGGCGCACCGGTCACCGTCCGAGCGGCGTTCGTCGTCGGGGCCGACGGCGCACGGAGCATCGTCCGTGACCTGCTCGGCATCGGCACCACCGGACGCGACTACCCCGACCGCTACGTGATGGGCGACTTCGCCGACCCCGAAGGCGCCGACGCCCGGACCGCGGCCCTGGTGGACGTCGGCCCCGGAGGCGTCGTCGAGTCCTTCCCCCTGCCGCACAGTCGGCGCCGGTACGTCGCCCTGGTGCCGGACTCGCTGGCGTTCGCCCCGAGCGGCGCGACCCCCGACCCGGAGACGGCCGCACGACTGGCCGCGATCGTCGCCGCACGCACCGGCGTCGTCCCGGATCCGTCCTCCTGCACGATGCTCAGCGGCTTCCGGGCGCGGCGCCGCGTCGCCGACCGCGTCGGGGTCGGCCGGGTCGTGCTCGTCGGCGATGCCGCCCACGAGATCAGCCCGATCGGCGGGCAGGGCATGAACCTCGGCTGGCTCGACGCGGCCGAGCTCGCGCCGTTGCTCGCCGGTGCGGTCCGGACCGGCGTGGCCGGACCGTGGCCCGGCTACGCCGCCCGCCGCCAGGCAGCCGCCCGCCGTGCGGCCCGGCAGGCCGAGGCGAACATGGGGCTCGGTCGTCCGCTCGGTGCCGCCTCCACCATCGGACGGGAGGCGCTGCTCCGGACGGTCCTGTCGCTGCCGACCGCGCACGGCCTGGCTCGGCTCTACGCCATGCGCTGGGCCTGACGGCTCGCGTCGGCGCGCGGCCGGCTCGCGTCAGGCGACGAGTCGCGCCCCGGCGACACCGAGCTCGACGACGAGCACCAGGGACGACGCGATGACGAGCCGGAACAGGGTCCGCGACGCCCGTCCCGCCAGCACCAGCCGGACCCCCACCACGGCGAGCGCCAGCACGACGACCGCTCCGACCACGGCCAGTACGACCCCGCCGCCGCGGACCGGGTCGTCACCGAGCACCTGTCCGCCGAGCACCAGGCCGGCCGCGACGACGAGCGACCCGAACGCGACGATCCCGGCTCCCCGGAGCCCGAGGCGGTGCGGGAACCCGCGGACCCCGGTGGCGGCGTCGTCGACCAGGTCGGGCAGGACGTTCGTGCAGTGGATCGCGACGCCGAACACCGCGCCGGTGGCGATCGCCCACCACGCCGGCCACAGCTGCTCGGGACCGGCGGACACCGCGACCACGGGCAGCAGCCCGAACGCGACGACGAACGGCACGACCGACCACACGGTGCGCTTGAGCCCGGCGTCGTAGGCCCACCCCGCGGCGACGAGCACCAGGTGCGCGACGGCGGCGACGGGCCCGAGGAACAGCGAGAGGACCACGGCGACCCCGGCGGTCACGAACGCCGCCGTGCGGACCGTCTCGACCGCGATGAGCCCGCGGGCGACGGGCTTGTCGCTCCGGCCGACGGCACGGTCGCGGTCGGCGTCGATCCAGTCGTTCGCCAGGCCGATCGACAGCTGGCCGGCGACCACCGTCAGCGCGACCAGGACCACGAGCCACACCGGGTGTCCGACCGCCGCGGCGATGACGGCGGCGAGCACCGTGACCGTGACGGTCGGGCCGGGGTGGGACGAGGCGAACAGCAGTCGCACCACGTGGGGGTCCTGGCCGGAAGTCACCCGGCCAGCGTACGGGCGGGGCGTGCCGGGCGACGCAGACTCCGACGGCCGAGCACCCCCGAGGCCAGCGCGATGCCGAGCAGCACGACCAGTCCGCCCACCGGCTCGTTCCACCGCACGCGCTCACCGAGCACGAGCACGCCGAGCGCCACGCCGACCACCGGCGTCAGGTAGGTGACCGTCGACGCCCGACCGGCGCCCCACGCCTGGACCAGGCGCGTGTTCCACGCGTAGGCCAGCCCCGTGCCGACGCAACCGAGCGCGACCATCGCGGCCACGATCCTCCCGTCCAGCTGTACCGGGCCGGTGGCGATGGCGGGCGCGACCAGCAGGAGCATGCCCGACGCCAGCGTGAGCTGCACCGTCGCGATCGTGACCGGGTCGTACGCGCTGCCCACCGCCACGCGGCGCAGGTAAGCGAGGCCGATGCCGTAGGACGCGGTCATGCCGAGCAACGCCACCTGCCCCGGGACGCTCGCCAGGACGGCCGGGTCGCCGAGCAGGTCCCACGGACCGACGAGCACCAGCACGCCGACGATGCCGACCACGATCCCGGCCACCTGCCGGCCCCGCAGCCGCTCGGAGGGCACGAGCACCGCGAGCGCCGCCAGCGTCATGATCGGGGTCGTCGCGTTGTAGATGCTCGCGAGCCCGGACGGCACGGTCTGCTCGGCCCACGCCATCAGCGACGACGGCAGGGCGTTCAGGAAGAACGCGACGACTGCCAGGTGCGCCCACACGCGGGGCTCCCGCGGCCAGCGTCGACGGGTCGCGAGCAGCAGCACGACGAGCGTCACGCCGCCCAGGACGGTCCGCACGGTGGCGACCTGCTGCGGTGCGAGTCCGTCGAGGCCGATCTTCGCGAAGAGGAAGCTCGAGCCCCAGGTGAGGGCGACGAGACCGTAGAGGAGGGCGTTCATGTGGCCTAGTGTCGAACCACCAACGCCCATGCGGCAAACGCATGGGGTTCATGCCGACATGAGGAGCACGCATGACCGTCTCGGTCCCCCAGCTCCGTGCGTTCGTCGCCACGCTCGACGCCGGGTCGTTCACGTCCGCGGCCTCCGTGCTCGGCGTCGGCCAGTCGGCCGTCTCGCACGCCGTCGCCGGGCTCGAGCGCGAGGTCGGCGGGCCGGTCGTCCGGCGCGGTGCGGTCGCCGTCCCGACACCCCTGGGCGACCGCCTGCTCGCCCACGCCCGCAGCGTGCTCGCCTCGGTCGACGCCCTGGAGGCAGTGGTCCGGCCCGCCACAGCGCGCGGCACCGTGCGACTCGCGGCCGTCCCCACCGTCTGCCAGGGCCTGCTGCCGCGGCTCCGCGAGCTGTGGGCGGTGACGTTGCCCGACGTCGACGTGCAGGTCTACGAGGGCGACGACGACGAGATGCCCGAGTGGCTCGAGAGCGGCACCGTGGACGCTGCCGTGCTCGTCGACCCCGCGCCGGTGCCGGCCGGGGGCGTCGTCGTCGCCCGGGACGAGATGGCCGCCGTCGTCCGGCGCGACCACCCGCTCGCCGAGCTGCCCGCGCTCACGCTCGACGACCTGCACGAGGACGGCCTGGTCGCGGGCGGCGGCGGGTGCGAGTACCAGATCCAGAAGCTGCACGAGCTCGACGGACGCCCCTTCCGGTACGCCCACCGCGTGCGGGAGATGAGCACCATGTTCGGGATGATCGAACGGGGCGAGGGCGTCTCGATCGTGCCGACGCTCGGCCGGGTGATGCTGCCGCCGGACCTCGTGATGGTGCCGATGGCCCGGCGACTCGAGCGGACCCTGGTGCTGAGCGGCCCGTCGTCGCGCGAGTGGCACCCGCTGGCGAGGGCGCTGGTCGACGCGGTCTGACGGGTTGCACTTGCAAGTGCAACCCCGGTACCGTTGAGCCAGTTGCCCACCAACGGACGCGAGACGGAGACCCGATGCGCCAGACCACGACGCCACGGCCCCTCCGCGTCGACGAGGTCGCTCGCGCCGAGGCCGTCGACCTCGTCGAGCGCGCTGGCGATCGACAGGTCGTGACCGTCGAGCTCCACCTCGACGACGGCACGGAACTCGTGCTCCCGGAGCGACTCGGAGGCTTCGTCGCGAACCTCGTCCGCAGCATGGCCGACGGGGCTGGCGTGTCGACGAGCATCCTCCCCGACGAGATGACGACGACCGTCGCCGCCGACGTCATCGGGATCTCCCGACCCACCTTGATGAAGGCCATCGGCCGAGGTGAGATCGCTGCACACACTGTCGGGACCCACCACCGGCTCCGGCGCGCGGACGTCCTCGCAGCCCGAGACGCACGACGGGTCACCCGCGCTGCGGCAGCTCGCGAACTGCTCGAGTCCGGTGAGGCCTTCGACTGACACCCGGTCAAGGTAGGCTTGATATGTGATGCTTCAGCGGGTCTTCGTCGACGCGAACGTCTTCTGCAGCCGGACGTTGCGAGACTGGACGTGCCTGCTCCGACTCCACACGGACGGCATGTTCCAGCTCCACACGACCGAGGACGTACTGGCCGAGACCACGCACACCCTCCGCCGACTGCACCCCGACAGGCCGGGGTCGGCCGTCTCCCGGCTGCGAGCAGCGATCCTCGACTCGATCGACGAGCTCGTCGACGACTTCGACGCCACGGTCGAGTACCACGGAACCGATCCCGACGACCGGCACGTGCACGCCGCCGCGATCGCCTGCGGGGCGCACGTCCTCCTCACGCAGGACCGTGGTCTCCGCGCGACGGATGCAGCGATGTACGAGGTGTACCGCTGTGACGAGTTCTTCAGCCTGGTCGACGACTCGGCGCCGTGGATCGTGCGCGACGTCGTGCGCGAGCAGGCGCGGTACTGGTCCAGCCGTCCCCGCGGCGCACGGAAGAGCCTGCCCGGGGCGCTCCGTGACGCCGATTGTCCGACGTTCGCCGGGCGGGTGGAACGACATCTGCGGTTCCTCGCCGGATGACCGTGCGCTGAACGGACGACGGGGACCCCTCGGCAGGATGGACCGATGGCCGAGACGCACGTGAAGACCTTCACCACCCCGGACGAAGCGGCAGCCGAAGCCGCCGGCCTCGGCTGGCTCGCCGAGGCCGAAGACGCTGGCGGCACCAGGATCGCGCGGGTGCTGGACCGGCCGGCCACGACCGTGCTCGACCTCGAGCTGATCACTGACGGCTCCCCCACCGCCGCACAGGCCGAGCGCTTCGGACGCTCCCTCGCGCACACCCACGCCGCCGGCGCCGACCACTGGGGCGCACCGCCCGCCGGCTGGACGACGGGTTCCGCGCTCCGGATGGGACGCTCCCGCACCCCGTTCGTCGACGCAGCGCATGCACCGAGTACCTGGGGCGCGTTCTTCGCCGAGTACCGGATCCGCGACTTCGTCCGCCGAATCGTCGACGCCGGCGGGTTCGACCACGCCCAGGCGGCCGTGTTCGAGCGGGTCGCCGACCGGGTGCAGGACGGCACGCTCGGGTCGCCGCAGCCCGCACTCGTCGGGGACCGGCCCGCGCGGCTGCACGGCGACCTGTGGGCCGGCAACGTGCTCTGGCCGACGGACGCGTCCGAACCGACCGGCGCGGTGCTCATCGACCCGATCGCGCACGGCGGGCACGCCGAGACCGACCTGGCGCTGCTCGGACTGTTCGGGCTGCCTCGGTTGGAGACGGTGCTCGCCGCCTACGACCGGGAGTCGCGGCTCGCCGACGGCTGGCAGGAGCGCGTCGAGCTCCACCAGCTCGCGCCGCTGCTGCTGCACGTGTTCCTGTTCGGTGGGTCGTACACGGGGGCGGCCCTGCACGCGGCGCAGCGGTACGCCTGACCCGCGCACGGTGCGGGCTCGCTCGGCCCGTGCGAGGTTGCTCGACCGGGGACCGGCGCCGCACCGTGCGCCGCCCCAGCCCCGCCAGCCCGGCCGGCGCCGAGTCAGCCAACCTCGCACCGTGCATCCTTAGGCCGCGCACAGCCGGCGCAGTGCCGCGCTCGGGGAACGCCCCGGATGCTCATCGACATGACCACGTACCCGATACCCGTGACCGATCGAAGGGGCCCCGCGCTGACCGACGCGCAGGATCGGCGTCGCAAGCCGCTCGCCCGCCTGTTCCTCGGCGAGCGCGAGGACGCCCGCTGGCTCCGGCCGGCGTTCTGGGCGCTCCTCGCCGTGACCGCCGTGGTGTACCTCTGGGACCTGAGCGTCTCGGGGTACGCCAACAGCTTCTACGCCGCCGCCGTGCAGGCCGGCACGAAGTCGTGGGAGGCGTTCTTCTTCGGCTCCCTCGACTCGTCGAACTTCATCACGGTCGACAAACCCCCGGCGTCGCTCTGGGTGATGGTGTTGTCGGCCCGGCTGTTCGGCTTCTCGAGCTTCAGTCTGCTGCTCCCCCAGGCACTCATGGCCGTGGGCTCGGTCGCGCTGGTGTGGGGCACGGTCCGTCGCACCCTCGCCCGCGTCGGCACCACCACCGCGAACGTGGGCGCCCTGCTCGCCGGCTTCGTCGTCGCGGCCACGCCGGCGGCGGCCCTGATGTTCCGCTTCGACAACCCGGACGCGATGCTCGTGTTCCTGATGACCGTCGGCGCGTACTGCACGGTCCGGGCACTGCCGCGGGGCAGCTGGAAGTGGATCGCCCTCGCCGGGGTCGCCCTCGGCTTCGCGTTCCTGACGAAGATGCTGCAGGGGCTGCTCGTCCTGCCGGCCTTCGGCCTCGTCTACCTGTTCGCCGCCCGCACCACCTGGGGCAAGCGCGTCATCGGGCTGCTCATCGCCGCTGGGTCCCTCGTGGTGTCGGCCGGTTGGTGGATCGTCGCCGTGTGGCTGTGGCCGGCCGAGTCCCGCCCGTACATCGGCGGTTCGACGAACAACACCGTCCTCGACCTGGTGTTCGGCTACAACGGCCTCGGTCGGATCTTCGGCGGCTCGGGCAACGGTGGCGGAGGCGGTGGCATGACCGGCGGCACAGCGGGTGGCTCCTTCGGTGGCTCGACGGGCCTGAACCGGCTGTTCTCGTCCGAGATGGGGCTCGAGATCTCGTGGCTCCTGCCCGCAGCGCTCATCGCACTGGTGGTCGGTCTGGTCGTCGTCGGACGCCGTCACCTGGCCGACCCGGCCCGCGCCGGACTCGTCCTGTGGGGCGGCTGGCTCCTGGTCACCGGCCTGGTGTTCTCGTACATGTCCGGCACGATCCACCCGTACTACACGGTCGCGTTGGCACCGGCGATCGCCGGGCTCGTCGGCACCGGTGGCGCGCTGCTCTGGCACGCACGAGCGCGGTTCGTCGGCCGGCTCGGCCTGGCCGCGATGATCGGCATCACCGCCTTCTGGGGCTGGTGCCTCCTCAATGAGAACCCGACGTGGCTGCCGTGGCTCCGCTGGGTGATGCTGGCCGGCGGGCTGCTGTCCGCAGCGCTCGTGGTGATGGGCAGTGTCCCGTCGCTCCGCAAGCTGGTCACGGTCGGCGTCCTCGCGGGCACCCTGTTCGGGCTCATCGGCACCACGGCCTACGCCCTCGCCACGACGACCGTCGCGCACTCCGGTTCGATCCCGAGCGTCGGTCCGGCGGGCAGCAGCTCCGGTGGGATGGGCGGCGGCACCGGCGGCTTCCCGGGAGGCACGGGCGGACCGGGTGGGTCGACCTCCGGCTCCGACGACGGCGGCTCCGACAGCACGTCCGACTCCCAGCAGGGTCCCGGCGGGACCCCGCCGGAGGGCGCGTCCGGCGAGGCGCCGGAGATGCCGGACGGCACGTCCGGCACGGCACCGGGCAGTGGCCAGGACGGCACGGACGACGCGACCTCCGAGGGTGGGTCGGGGACGGGCCTCCAGACCGGGGGCGGTGGCGAAGGTGCGTCGACCTCGTCGGCACTGCAGAAGCTGCTCGAGGCGTCCGACGCGAAGTGGGCGGCCGCCGTCAACGGATCGCAGTCGGCCGCGCAGCTCGAACTCGACACCGACACCGCCGTCATGGCGATCGGTGGCTGGTCGAGCGACCCGGCACCCACGCTCGCGCAGTTCAAGGCGTACGTCGCCGACGGGGACATCGGGTACTACGTCTCCTCCGGCTCCGGCTCCGGTGGCGGCGGCATGGGCGGCGGGTCGTCCACCGCATCGGCGATCCAGGAGTGGGTCGCGGCGAACTACGAGTCGACGACGGTCGGCGGGCAGACCGTCTACGACCTGAGCAGCACGAAGTGATCGACGACGAGGGCGCGGTGGATAGGCTCGCGGACGTGACCGGCCAACCGCTGCAGCGCACCGACGGCTCACCCGTCCGCGCCCTCGTCGTCGACGACGAGCACGCCCTGGCCGACGCCGTCGCCCTCGCGTTCGAGGGGGACGGCTGGGCCGTGCGGGCGGTGCACCGAGGACGCGACGTCCTGTTCGCCGCGCGGGAGTTCCAACCCGACGTCATCGTCCTCGACGTGATGCTGCCGGACATCGACGGGTTCGAGGTGCTCGAGCGGCTCCGCGACTCCCGCGACGCCGTCCGTGTGCTCTTCCTCACCGCGCGCGACGCCCCCGAGGACCGGCTCGCCGGACTCACCGGCGGCGGGGACGACTACCTGACGAAGCCCTTCGGCATCGACGAGCTGCTCGTCCGGGCGCGGATCCTCGCACGGACCTCCGCTCGGGTCGCAGCGGTGGGCGGGAGCGCCGAGGTGGTGGTCGGTGACCTCCGCCTCGACGAGGACGCCCGCGCCGTCAGCCGTGCCGGCGAACCGATCGAGCTCACACCGACCGAGTACGAGCTGCTGCGGCACCTGGCGCGGAACGCCAACCGGGTGCTCTCGCGGGAACAGCTGCTCGCGGGCGTCTGGGGCATGGACTTCGGGTCGTCGTCGAACCTGGTCGACATGTACGTGTCGTACCTGCGGAAGAAGCTCGACGCCGGACGCGAGCCGATGCTGCAGACCGTGCGCGGGGCAGGGTACGTCTTGCGGCCGACGACGTGAGCCGATCGACGAAGGCGATCCGGGCCCGTCCGACCCGCGCCGGACGGGTGCCGTCGTTGCGGTGGCGGGTCGTGGCTGCCGTCGCGCTCCTGCTCGTCGCGACGAACGTCGTCGTCGGAGCGGTGACCGTCGTCGCGTTCCGGGGGTACCTGGTCGACCGCCTCGACGCGGAGCTGTCGACAGCGGCGAACCGGACCGTCGGCGGCCGGGACGGCGCGGACGCACCCACCGGCCCGCCGCCCGGGTCGTCGTCGGGATCGTCGTCGGGATCGTCGTCGGGATCGTCGTCGGACCGTCCGGATCCGGACAACGCCTTCATCGGGGCGCCGGGGCAGTCCGCCGGCACCGTCGTCGCGATCGTCCGCGACGGCACCGTGGTGCTCGGCGGGTACACCGACAGCGACGGCGACCAGCACGGGCTCTCGTCGGCACAACGGCGGACGCTCACCGCGGTCGACAGCGGCGCCGCCCCCGCGACGATCGACCTCGGCTCGCTCGGCACCTACCGGGTGCAGGCGGTCGGGGACGACGGCGACGTGTTCGTCACCGCACTCCCCCTCGGCGACCTGAACGCCGCCATCGCCCGCCTGTTGCTCGTCATCGGGATCGTCACGGTGCTGGGCCTCGTCGTCGCAGCGTGGGCCCTCGCACTGCTCGTGCGGCGGTCCCTCCGACCGCTCGAACGCGTCGCCGCGGTCGCCTCCGGGGTGACCGACCTCGACCTCGAACGCGGCGACACCGACATCCCGGTGCGGGTCGCCGACGCCGACCTCACCGCGAACCGCGAGGTCGGGCAGGTCGGCACCGCACTGAACCGGCTGCTCGGGCACGTCGCCCGGGCGCTCACGGTGCGCCGCGACGCCGAGGCCGGCATGCGGACATTCGTCGCCGACGCCTCGCACGAGCTGCGGACGCCGATCGCGACCGTCCGGGCCTACGCCGAGCTGACCGCGCGCTCGTCGGACCTCGACGCGATCCACCGGAACGTCGACCGGATCGGCCGGGAGGCCGTGCGGATGGGCGACCTCGTCGAGGAGCTCCTGCTGCTCGCGCGGCTCGACGCGACGGCCCTGGCGTCCGGGGCTCCGGTGTCCCCGATCGTGCGCGAACCCGTCGACCTGACCTCGATCGTGGTCGAGGCGACGATGGACGCCCGCGCCACCGCTCCCGGGCACCGGTGGACCCTGCAGATCGTCGACGACCACCCGCTGACCGTGACGGGTGACGCGGAGCAGCTGCGCCGCGTCGTGACGAACCTGCTCGCGAACGCCCGGACGCACACCCCGACCGGGACCGCGGTGGTGGTGTCGCTGCAGCGGGTGGGACCGTCCGGTGCTGGTGCGGCCGCTCGCCTCGTCGTGGCCAACGACGGGCCGCCGATCCCGGCCGACGCCCTGCCGACCCTGTTCGACCGGTTCACCCGGGGTGAGGCCTCGCGGACCCGTGCGCAGGGACAGGGGACGAGCGGCCTCGGGCTGGCGATCGTGCAGGCCGTGGTGTCGGCGCACGGCGGGAGCGTGCGGGTGGCCTCCGGCCCCGGTCGGACGGCGTTCACGGTGGACCTGCCGGGGCCGCCCGCTTCGTGACGCCCGCCTCGCCCGCTTCGTGAGCAGAAATGGTCGAGTCCTCTGGCGCGACTCGACCATTGCTGCTCACGAAAGACGCCGATCCCGACGGCGACGCATACTGGTCGCATGACGAAGGAGTACGGCGAGCTGCCGGGTCGCCCGGACCCGTCGGAACTGGTGGTCGAAGTGCCCGCGTTCGAAGACGACCGTCCGCAGCCCGAACCTGCACCGCCGGCGGCCGCACCGGAGCTCGTCGCAGCGACCGAGTTCGCCCGGAGTTCCCACGCGCCGCCGACGATCCGCCGGACCCAGGTCCGTGCAGGGATGTGGATCGCGGGAGTGCCGATCGCGGTCCTCGCGGTCATCGCGATCGTGCAGATACTGCTGCAACCCTGACGGTACCCGCGTGCTCGTTGCGGGTCAGTCGTCACGGACGTCGACGTCTGATCCGCAGAACTCGCCGGGAAAGCGCAAGACCCGAGCGCCCAACCGTCCGGATGGGGCCCGCGCCAGAGGATGGCACGCGCCCGGCGCAACCGTCCGCATCATCAGACGATCGTCCAACGTCCGGGCCGAACGCGTGCAACCCGGCACCCGGCGACGCAGGCTGGGTCCTGTCCGAGCTGGACGACCCACACGGGTCACCACCGCAGAGATGGGAACACGATCATGAACTCGTTCAAGCGCAAGTCCGTCAAGCTCCTCGCCGGCACCGCACTCGGTGGCGCCGTCATCGCCGGGGCGTTCGTCGCGGCACCCGCACAGGCCGCCGAGCCCGCACCGAGCACCTCGGCCTCGGTCGGCGGCAACGTCAACGTCAACCTCGACCCGGTCGCGATCGTCAACGCGATCAAGGACGCCGTGAACGACCAGAGCGACCGCGGCGGCGCCGTGCAGGCCGCGCTCGACGTCGGCTACTGGAACGCGGGCAACCCCGACCGCCTCACCGTCGCGGTGGTCAACAAGAACCAGGACATCACGGTGTCCGGCGACGTCGCGGACGCGCAGTCGATCGACATCAAGGGCGGCAACTACGTCATCTACTGGTTCAAGGGCCCCGGCTCGATCACGAACAACGGTGACGGTGGCTGGCTGAACTGGGGTGCGTTCGGCAACATCGAACGCATCGACAACGTCATCCACGTGAACGGCGGCTGATCCGCCAGCGCTGATCCGTCCGTCGGCGCTGCACCGACGCCCCGGGGACCACGGTCTCAGGGGGCGTCGTCGTGCGCGGCGGGACGCTCGGCGGCGGGCTCGATCGCCGGGGGCCAGGTCCGTGCTGCACCGCGGACCTCGCGCCGTGCACGGATCCACCCCTTCACGAAGGCGACCGACACCAGCGCCGTCCGGTTCGGCGCCTTCCACGACTTCATCAGCCGTCCGAGGTGCCACGCGACGGCCTGGCGACTGTAGGCCGTCTCCTTCGCGATCTCGTCGTTGGAGAGCCCCTGCGCGGCGAGCGCGAGCATCTGTTCCTCGGTCTCGTCGAGGCCAGGCGCACGGGCGACGAGGTCGATCTCCCCGGTGGTGACCGCCGCCGCGGACTCGCCCGCCGATCGCCGTCGCTGCTCGGCCCAGGCCTCGGCCCAGCACGAGCCGAGTTCATGGGCGACGAGCGAGGCGCGGCTCATCGCGAGCATCGTCCGGCCGGCGTGGTCGAGCGTGACGGCGTGGTCGCGGGTGGCCGTGTGCATGACGAGGGCGAAGACCCGGATCGCCGGCAGGGCCCCGCGGAGCACGACCGACACGTCGACGCGGGGGTCCTCCGCGCTCGCGGCCGCCACCGCGCGCAGCTGGGCGAGGCACTCGCGGTCGACGGGTTCACCGCGCTCCACGGCACGCAGCGCGGCGGGGAGCACGAGCGGGACGATCTCGGCGTACCGGCGTCGCAGCCAGTCGTGGCCGTCCGGTCGGATGCCGTGCAGCGGAGGCGTGAGCAGGAGCTCCTCGAACTCCGGACACCGCTCGTCGAGCGCCAGGCCGAGCCGCTCCCCCGGGAGCAGCACCGCCGATCGGTGTGCGTCGTCGCGCTCGGTCGTCATCGTCCGTCGACCGTATCCGCGCGACACCTGTCGTGTTCGACCGTGACGTGAACGGTCGCCGAACGCCGTTCTTACCGGGAGCACAGCGCACTGCCTCGGTCCGCATGTGCCCGCTGCCGAGCATGAGCGGCATGACGGAGACGAACCAGACCCTCGACATCGACATCGTCGTCCCCTGCTACAACGAGCAGGACACGCTCGCGGCCCACGTGCGACGCCTGCACACGTTCTGCCGGACGTCGTTGCACCACTCTTGGCGGATCACGATCGCCGACAACGCCTCGACCGACGACACCGCGCGGATCGCCGACGACCTGGCCGCCATGCTGCCCGGCGTGCACGCGGTCCACCTGCCCGAGAAGGGTCGTGGGCGGGCACTCAAGGCCGTGTGGGGTGCATCTCCGGCGACCGTGCTCGTGTACGTCGACGAGGACCTGTCGACGGACCTCGCGGCACTCGAGCCGCTCGTGGCGCCGCTGGTCTCCGGGCACTCCGACCTGGCGATCGGCACGCGGTTGGCGGACTCGTCGCGGGTGGTCCGGGGCAGCAAGCGCGAGTTCATCTCCCGCTCGTACAACCTGCTGCTCCGCACGACGATGGGGGTGTCGTTCTCGGACGCGCAGTGCGGGTTCAAGGCGGTCACGAAACGGGCGGCCGACCAGCTGCTGCCGCTGTGCGAGGACGACGCGTGGTTCTTCGACACCGAGATGCTCGTCCTCGCCGAGCACGCGGGACTGCGCATCCACGAGGTCCCGGTGGACTGGGTCGACGACGTGAACTCGTCCGTGCAGATCGCCTCGACGGCCACCGAGGACCTCAAGGGCATGTGGCGCGTCTCGCGGGGCATCGCCAGCGGGCGGGTGCCGGTGGGTGCCGTGTACGAGACCATCGGCCGCCGTCCGTTCACGCCACCGCACGTCGGGTTCCTCGGGCAGGTGCTGCGCTTCGGCGCCATCGGGGTGCTGTCGACCGTCGCGTTCGCGGTGCTGTACGCACTGTTCCGTCCGGCGATCGGGGCGCAGACCGCGGACTTCCTGGCCCTGCTGCTGACGGCGATCGGCAACACCGCGCTCAACCGGCGGTTCACGTTCGGTGTGCGGGGGCGTGCCGGAGCCGGGCGACACCACGTGCAGGGGCTGGTGGTCTTCGGCGTCGCCTGGGCGATCACGTCGGGGTCGCTCGTGGTGCTGCACAGCACGACGCCGGGAGCGTCGCACGGTGCCGAGATCCTGGTGCTGACGGCCGCCAACCTGGTCGCGACCTGCGTCCGGTTCGTGCTGTTCAAGGCGTGGGTGTTCCGCAGCGGCCGCCGTCGCCCGGAGCTCATCTGCCCCGGCACGACCCCCGCCGCCGACGCCAGCACGGCGGTGACGGAGCCGATCGCCGTCGACGAACGGACCGGCGAGCGCGCGGCCTGACACCGTGCCGGGCTGGCCACTCGGTGCGGGGTCGTTCGGCCCGCGCGGCCCGTCGCACCGTGCGGTGTGGCCCATCCCGTGCGAGGTTGCACGCTCCGTGCAGCGCAACAACAGCGCACCGAGCGGGCAACCTCGCACCAGCCGGACAGGCGCGCACGGTGCGCCGCACCGCGCGGTGTTGCGTGGGCGGTATACCGCGCCGTAGCATCGCCGTACCGCACCACAACCCCACAGGGCCCGACTGCCAACACCGGTCTGCCCGCGGCGAGCGCTCCATCGATGCAGCCTGGCCGTCCGCTGCCGGCAACGCCCCACTGGACCCGCACACGTGAACCCCACATCTTTCGGTCTCTACGACCCTGCCCGCGAATCGAGCGACTGCGGCGTCGGTTTCATCACCCGACTCGACGGCACGCCCCACCACGACGTCATCCGCAAGGGTGACGAAGCGCTCTGCGCCATCCCCCACCGCGGCGGCAAGTCCGCCGAGGGTGTCGGTGACGGCGCCGGTGTGAGCATCGACCTGTCGGTGGAGTTCTTCAGCGCCATCACCGGCCAGGAGCTCCGCGCCGGTCACTTCGGTGTCGCGAACTGTTTCGTGCCGAGCGGCGCAGGTGCGGCGGCGGACGCCGAGCGCGCCCGTGCGCGGCAGACCGTCACGGACGCCATCGAGCAGCAGGGCTTCGAGCTGCTCGTCGTCCGCGACGTCCCGGTGGACCACTCCGTCGCCCGGCCCGAGGCCGAGCAGTACCAGCTGCCGATCGTGCAGTGGGTCTTCCGCGCGCCCGAGCAGTGGGACCGCACCGAGGTCGACGCGGCGGCGAACCGCGCCCTGCTCGCGATCGAGTCGGTGTCCTACGGCGAGGCCGCCGAGCAGCGCGCCGAGCACGCGGCCCTGTACCCGCTGTCGCTCAGCGCCCGGACCCAGATCCTGAAGGGCCGCCTGAACTCGGGCGAGGTCATCGGGTACTTCACGGACCTGCGTGACCCGCGTCACTCGGTGCGGACGCTGTACTTCCACACCCGGTTCTCGACGAACACCGAGCCGCACCCGACGATGGCGCAGCCGTTCCGGCTGATGGCGCACAACGGCGAGCTGAACACCGACCGGAAGAACCGTCTGTCGGACGAGGCACTCGCCCGTGCCCGCACCCGGAGCATCGTCCGCCCGCCCGGGCAGTCGGACTCGAGCCGCCTCGACCAGACGCTGCAGAGCCGCGTGTTCGACGACGGACTCGAGATCGTCGAGGCCGTGGTCTCGCTCATGCCGCCGGCGTGGGAGAACGACCGCACGCTGACCGCCGACGTGCGGGACATGCTCGAGTACTTCTCGCTGTACGAGGAGAAGAACGACGGCCCCGCCGCCGTGATCTTCAGCGACGGCGACGTGGTCGGCGCGCGCCTGGACCGCCTGGGGCTGCGTCCGCTGCGCACCGTCGAGACCACCGAGTACCTGATGGTGTCGTCCGAGGCCGGTCAGGTCACGTTCGACGCCGACGAGGTCGTGCACCGCGGCCGCATCGAGGCCGGCGGCATGCTCGTCGTCGACCACCGCACCGGCACCCGGATGCGCACGGACGAGGTGCTGCGCATGCTCGCGGCCCGCCGCGACTACGGCACGCTGCTCGACGCTGCGCGTGTGAACCTCGACGACCTGCCCGCTCCGGACTACGAGCGCACGACGACCACCCTGGGCTACGAGGGCGACCTGTCGCTCGCCGGCCGGTACGTGGCGTACTCGCTGAACCAGGAGAGCTTCCGGTTCATGCTCGACCCGATGCTGCAGAACGGCTCGGAGCGGATCTCGGCGATGGGCTACGGCAACGCCATCAACGCCCTGAGCGACACCGAGGGCGGCATGGCGAAGTACTTCTCGCAGCGCTTCGCCCAGGTGACGAACCCGCCGCTCGACTCGATCCGTGAAGCCGACGGCATGAGCATGCGCGTGGCGCTCGGCGCGAAGCCGGACGGCACGGGTTCGACGAGCCGACAGCTCGTCGTGCAGTCGCCGATCCTCGGCCACCTGGACATGGTGCGCCTGCGCGACCAGGACATCGTGCCGCTCGAGCGCTTCGACATGCTCTACGTGCCGGTGCTCGGCGACGAGCAGGCGAACGCCGACGCCGTGCGCGACGCCGTGGACGCCCTGTGCGACGCCGTGGAGCAGTTCGCGGGGACGTCCGGCGGCATCGCCGTGCTGACCGACCGCGAGGTCTCGTCGGCCAGTGCGCCCCTGCCCGTGATCCTGGCCGTGGCCGCCGTGAACCAGCGGCTCATCGAGACCGGGCTGCGCCTGCGGGTGTCCGTCGTCGCCGAGAGCGGTCAGCTGCCATCGTCACACCACGTGGCGACGGCGCTGGGCTTCGGCGCCTCGGCTGTGTACAGCTTGAGCGCGCGCCTGCGTGCCGAGGAGAAGTACCCCGCCGCGCCGGCCCCCGCCGGTGAGCTCACCGCGACGGACCTCGCGCTGAAGCAGTTCCGCAAGGCCGCCGAGAAGGCGCTGGCGAAGACCATGGGCCGCGTCGGTCTGTGCACCGCCGAGAGCTACATCGGTGGCGCGTTCTTCGAGCCGAACTACCTGGACACCGGCGACGACGTCCTGGCGCGGGTGTTCCCGCACATGCAGGCCCCCGTGGGCGGCGTCGGCTTCGCCCGCATCGCCCAGGCGGCGACGGACTGGCACGAGCGTGCCCGCTCGGTCGCGGCCGAGGGCCAGGTCCCCCTGCTCGGCCTGTTCAAGGAGCGCTCGGACGGTGCCGGCCACTCGTTCGGCGTCGCGAGCGTCCGCGGGTTCGGCGGGATGACCGAGGAGCGTCCGGCCTTCGAGCGCTCCGGCGACTCGGACGCACTGCGCCTGCTGACGCTCGGTCAGCTCGACGACTCCTTCGGCATCACCGACGCCGCGTACCGCAACACCGGCTACGACCGCCTCAGTGACACCGAGATCGACCAGCACCGGATCACGCCGGGCTACGTCACGTTCCTGCAGACCACGCACGACGAGCGGTCGCGCCGTCCCGCTGCGCTCCGCGACGTGCTCGCGCTGCCCGCGGACGTCACCGGCATCGACACGGCCGAGGACTTCGCCCGCGAGCTGGGCCGGTTCTCGACGACCGGCAACGCCAGCGTCACCGTGCGCGGGCTGTCCGGCTCGCGTCCGACGGATGACCAGGACCTGCCGGGAGGCACGGAGCGGTTCCGCCTCGCCCTCGCGTCCACGGGGACCACGGGTGCACTGCGCCACCAGGCCCTGGCAGACGGCCTCGCGCTGCTCTACCCGGGCCAGGTCGACGTCGACGCCGTCGACGCCACCCAGGTGACGCTCCGCGCCACCGGCGCGGCCGTCGGGCTGCTCGCCCTGCTCGAGAGCGCGCCCGACAGCGTCGAGCTCGACGAGGTCCAGCCGGCGCACGAGATCACCCGGACCCTGGCGTCCGGCGCGATGAGCCACGGCGCCCTCGTCGCCACCGCGCACGAAGCGGTGGCGCACGGCACGAACATGGTCGGCGGCATGTCGAACAGTGGTGAGGGCGGCGAGCACCACTCCCGCTACGGCACCATCCGCGGCTCGCGGATCAAGCAGTTCGCCTCGGGTCGCTTCGGCATCTGGGCGGGCTACCTCGCCGACCCCATGCTCGAGGAACTCGAGATCAAGATCGGTCAGGGCGCGAAGCCCGGCGAGGGCGGTCAGCTGCCCGCGCCGAAGGTCACGGTGGACATCGCCGCGGCCCGTGGTGGCACCCCCGGCGTCGAGCTCATCTCGCCGCCGCCGCACCACGACACGTACTCGATCGAGGACCTGGCGCAGCTCATCCACGACTGCAAGGCCGCCCGTGTCCGGGTGATCGTGAAGCTCGTGTCCTCCGAGGGCATCGGCACCATCGCGGTCGGCGTCGCCAAGGCCGGTGCGGACGTCATCAACGTCGCGGGCAACACCGGTGGCACCGGTGCCGCGGCCGTCACGAGCCTGAAGTACGCGGGACGTTCGGCGGAGATCGGCGTCGCCGAGGTCCACCAGGCCCTCGTCGCGAACGGCCTGCGCTCCAAGGTCACGCTCCGGTGCTCGGGTGCGCACCAGACCGGGTCCGACGTCGTGACGAGCGCCCTGCTCGGCGGCGACAGCTTCGAGTTCGGCACGACCGCGCTCATGATGCTCGGCTGCGTCATGGCGAAGAACTGCAACGTGAAGTGCCCGGCCGGCCTCACCACGAACGCCGAGGCGTTCGAGGGCGACCCTCGTGCACTCGCGCAGTACCTGCTCAACATCGCCCACGACGTGCGGCAGATCCTCGCCCGCCTCGGTCTGCGCTCGCTGCGCGAGGCACGGGGTCGCACCGACCTGCTGCAGCTCCTCGACCACCCGGCGAGCGTCGGGCGTCTGGACGCCCGCGCCCTGCTCGCGCAGGTGCCGGAGAAGGTCGTGACGGACCCGGAGTACCTGGAGAAGGACTTCCACACCGACGACGCGCTGCTCGAGCGCATCCGCACGGCGCTGGTCGACCACGCCCAGGAGCACGTGCTCGTGCACGGGGTCCTGCTCGGCAACAGCGACAAGTCCGTCGGCGGCCAGCTCGGCATCGACGTCGAGCGCCTGCTCAACCACGAGCTCCGCGCCGAGGACGTCCAGGGGCTGCCCGCCGTGGCGACCGACGACCGCGGGCGCCGCCGGCTGGTCGACGGTGCGGTCACGATCCGTACCCAGGGCTCGGCCGGTCAGTCGTACGGCGTGTTCAACAACGACGGCATCGTGCTCGAGCACACCGGCACCGCGAACGACGGCGTCGGCAAGAGCCAGAGCGGCGGTCGGATCATCGTCCGCGCTCCGGGCGGCGGCAGTGCCGACCAGGGCGGGAACGTCCTGATCGGCAACTTCGCGCTCTTCGGGGCCACCGGCGGCCGCACGTTCGTCGAGGGCGAGGCCGGAGACCGCTTCGCCGTGCGCAACTCCGGCGCCACGGCCGTGGTCGAGGGCGTCGGCGACTTCGGGTGCGAGTACATGACGGGCGGCGCCGTGTTCAACCTCGGCGCGTTCGGCAAGGGGCTCGGCAACGGCATGTCCGGCGGGTTCCTGTACCAGTACGACCCGTCCGGTCAGGTCGCCCAGCGCGCCAGCACCGACTCGCTCCTCGTGTTCCCCGTCACCGACACCGAGCGCGGCGCGTTCCACGAGGCCGGCGCGCGCCTGCTGCTCGAGTGGCATCTCGAGGCGACCGGGTCGGCGCTGGCCGAGCGGCTGCTCGCCGACTGGGAGACCACCCGGCAGCACGTCTTCGTCGGCATGCCGCGCGCCCTGCTGCTCTCGCAGGACGCCGGCGAGATCCTCGCGGCGGCCACCCGCTCCGAGCTGCTCGACGAGCTCGCGTCCTCGATCGCCACGGACAAGCTCCGTGCGTTCAAGGTCGACTACCGCGACCAGCGCACCGTCCTCGACGGCCGGGCCCCGGCCCTCGGCGACCAGGGCGACGACATGTTCTCGCTGCTGTCGTCGTACACGGTGCTCGGTGTCGCCCAGGACGTCGCCCTCGAGCGCGTCCCCGGTGCGGGTCCGAACGACCCCCGCGTCACCGAAGCGGTGAAGAACCTCGTCCTGACCGAGGACTTCTCGGTGAAGCAGCGCGTCGTGAAGTACCTGCGCGGCACGCTCGACCGGTTCGCGGACGACCAGCTCGCGACGCTCATCGCGATCAAGCGGCTCGACGACTACAAGCGTGCGCTCACGCAGCGGAACAACCGCAGCATGGACGCACCGGGCACCACGGGGTGGATCATGCACCAGAACGCCAAGAACGACGGCCGCGTCCGCGAGGCCCGCTTCGACGAGCTGCTCGCCACCGCGGCGCTCGAGGACATCGCCCGCCGTGCACCCCAGGCGCCGACCGAGGCGGTGTCCGCGTGAGCCTGCTCCCCCCGACCGGATCGCTGATCCCCGTCGACGCACCGTTCTCGGCTGCCCAGGAGTCCTGGCTGGCCGGGTTCATCGCGGGCATCGCCGCCGCCGGCAAGAAGGCGTCCGGCGCCGCCCCCACGACGACGATCGACGTGCTGTTCGGCACGCAGACCGGCAACGCGGAGTTCCTGGCCGACGAGCTCGTCGCCGGGGCGAAGGCCCGCGGGCTCGGTGGCCGTGCCGCTGCACTCGACGCCGTCACCCCGGAGCAGCTCGCCGAGATGACCCACGTGCTCGTCGTCACCTCGACGTACGGCGAGGGCGAGATGCCCGACAACGCCGGCCTGTTCTGGGACGCGGTCCAGGCGTCCACCGTGCCGCGGCTCGAGGGACTGCAGTACGCCGTCCTCGGCCTCGGGGACACCAGCTACGACGAGTTCTGCCAGGCCGGCAAGCTCCTCGACACCCGCTTCGAGCAGCTCGGCGCGACCCGGGTGCACGACCGCGTGGACTGCGACGTCGACTTCGAGGACGCCGCCGCACTCTGGAGCGCCGCCGTGCTCGACCGGCTCGCTGCCGAGGCCGGCGCGACGGGCGCACCCGGCGCGACCACGGGCAGTGGTGCCGACGGCGGTGCCGCCGTGACCGGCGGGGCGGGCGCGGGCCGTGCCTCCCGGCCGGGGTCGCAGTGGAACAAGCGCAACCCGTACCCGTCGCGGCTGGCCGAGAACCGGCTGCTCTCCTCGCCGCGCAGCGCGAAGGAGATCCGGCACTACGAGTTCGACCTCGGCGACTCCGGCATCGAGTACGCCGCCGGCGACGCCCTGGCGGTCGTGCCGGTCAACGACGAGGTCTTCGTCGCGGAGCTGCTCGAGCAGGTCGGCGCGAACGGCGGCGAGTCGTTCGACGGCCGACCGATCACCGAGGTGCTGCGGAGCGACCGCGAGGTCCGCACGCCGTCGAAGGACCTCATCGCGGACCTCGTGCAGCGCGCCCCGGCGAGCGAACTCGCCGCGGTCGTCTCGCACGGCGACAAGCACGAACTGGACCGGTGGCTGTGGGGCCGTGACGTCCTCGACCTGCTGCGTGACGCCGGACCGGCCGCTCCCGGACTCGACGAGCTGCTGCCGAACCTGCGCCCGCTGCAGGCACGCCAGTACTCGATCTCGTCGAGCCCGCTGGCGCACCCGGACCGCATCCACCTGACCATCGCGTCCGTCCGGTACGGCGACCCGCACCGGATGTACGCCGGTGTCGCGTCGACGTTCCTGGCGGACCGGGTCGACCCCGACGGTACGGTCGACGTCTACCTGCAGCCGAACGCGTCGTTCGGCGTGCCGGCCGACGCGTCCGCACCGATGATCATGATCGGTCCGGGCACCGGCATCGCCCCGTTCCGCGGGTTCCTGCACGAGCGGGCCGCGGCCGGTGCGACGGGGCGCAACTGGCTGTTCTTCGGCGACCAGCACCGCGACACCGACTTCGTCTACCAGGACGAGCTCACCGAGCTGCAGGAGCAGGGCGTGCTGAACCGCCTCGACCTGGCGTTCTCACGCGACCAGGCCGAGAAGGTCTACGTGCAGACGCGGATGCGCGAGCAGTCCGCCGAGCTGTTCGCCTGGCTCGAGGACGGCGGCCACGTGTACGTGTGCGGCGACGCCTCGCGGATGGCGAAGGACGTCGAGGCCGCGCTGCTCGACGTCATCCGCATCGGCCGCGGCCGCGACGAGGACGACGCGCTGTCGTACCTGGCCGACCTGCGCCGCACGAAGCGGTACGTCCGCGACGTCTACTGAGCCAGCAGTGCCCGCCCGATCCGGGCAGCAGAACGCCCGGGCAGCAGAACGCCCCGGTAGCGGAACCCGAATCCGACTGCCGGGGCGTCCTGTGGAAGGGTGCCGGTCAGTGAGGCCTGACCGACGAGCCCAGTGGCGTGACGCAAGGACCCGGGTGCGATGACCCGGCTTCCTGGACGACGAGTCTCCTGATCCGGGACTCCCGTCGTGCTCGCCACTCGATCGCCGATGGTTGGTCGGCGCCGGGCGCGCACTGCGTCACGGTCATTCGGGTCCCCCTCCTGCCGCGGTTCGTTGCCGTCACCGGCTCCCTGGATGCCGGCCCGAAGGGACGACTCTGATCCGCGGTACAGAAACGCTACGACGATCGGCGGATCTTCGGAACCCGTTGACGGGAATCACTCAGCCGTGCTACCGCTCGGTGTCCCCGAAGCGTCGTCGGCGTCCCCCGGTGCGACCGCTCGCGACCACGCCGAGTCGGCCGCCGTGCTCGTGTCCGGCGGTTCCGGCGTCAGGACGAGCCCCGACCCGGACGTGGCCGAGGCGTAGAGGTCCTCGAGCCAACTGCGGTTGATCGACGGCACCCGGCTGCCGGAGAACTTGAAGTGCAGGCCGACGTTCGGGTTCAGCCAGATCGTGCTGCGGCCGTTGCCGTGGATGACGTCGTCCTTCCACGAGAACGCGAACCGGTGATCACGCCGGAGCATGTTCACGATCACGATCTGCAGGTGTGTCATGGCACGGTCGTCGATGCGGAGGTCGAGCGGCTGGCCGTCGTAGATGAGCTGACCCATGGCCCCTTCTACTCCATGGTGCCGGTGTGGTCGAGCGATCTCGCCCAGGTCGTGATGGTGGTGTCGAACCAGACGGCGTCGACGTTCCGCTCCCAGGCGTGCTCGGCGGGCTCGCTGACCGCCAACGTCACGGTGTCGGGGTGCGCGTCGGCGAACTCCCGACTGACGGCGAACGGCACGGTGGTGTCCCCCGACGAGTGGATGAGCAGGGTCGGCGGCAGGCTCCGCGGCGCGTGCAACCAGGAGAGCGCGCGGACGTCCACGGGTGAACGGAGCCCGACGAGGCGGCACACGAGCGGCAGCGCCATCGCCCGGAGCGCGGCACCGACGACGAACCCGGGGAGCCCGGCACGACCGGCCTGGGAGCGCACCGTGGTCGCCCAGTCGAGCGCCGGCGACACGAGGACCAGCCCGACGAACCGGTCGCGGTGCGCCGACCGTGCCAGCAGTTCGTGGGTGATCGTCGCGCCCATCGACCACCCCACGATGACGAGCCGTTCGGCCCCGTTCGCGACGGCGTGGTCGAGTGCGGCCTCGACGTCGGGCCACTCGCGGGCACCGAGGTGCGAGGCGCGGCCCTGCCAGGGCGCTTCGCCGTCGCCGCGGAACGACGGGACGATCGAGGTCCAGCCGGCCTCGAGTGCCGCCGGCACGGTCCGGAGCGCCGTCACGCGGGTGGTGCGGATGCCGTGCACGTGGACGGCCCAGGTGGCGGCGGGCGCGGCCTCGGGGCCACCGGGCCGGATGACCCACGCCGGCGCCGGGCCCACGGGCGTCGCCAGGTCGACCTCCGCCCAGTCGACGTCCATCGCGGCGGGGTCCGGGTGCACGTGCCCGCTCCACCGCACCCGTGTCGACACGTCGCCCGTCGTCCGGACCACCGCACGCCGCACGGTGCCGGCGGCCTCGTCGACGTCGAGCACCGGTCCGACCGTGGTGTGCCCGGTGCCGTCGTGCCACAGGCCGTACTCCCCCGGGCGCACGGTGTCGTCGGTGATCGGGAGCCGGATCGAGTCGTCGGTCGTCTCGAGCACCGGGGTCCAGCGGTCGCCGCCGGGCAGCACGATCTTGCCGACGACCTTCCGCACCACGAGCAGGAACGCCGCCGCCAGCACGACGAGCACGCCGAGCACCCACCAGACGATCGTCATCGCATCAGCCTCCGAGACTGCGGGTCAGGGTCAGTTCCGCCGAGCGCACCTGGGCGAGTTCGGCGTCGTCGAGGGTACGGCCCTGCACCTCGGCGTCGCGGATCGCGATGACGAGGTCGTAGGTCCGTGCCTGCACGTCGCCGTCCCGTTCGACGGCGCGCAGCTCGTGGCGCCGGGCGATGCGGCGGAGTCGTCGGTGGTGCCGACGACACGTCACGTCCCGCCACCACCGGCGGAACGTCAGGGACGCCATCGCGACGACGATGAGGACGATGCCCAGGTAGAACGGCGGGTCGAAGCCCAGACGGAGTCCGTCGCGCAGCGGGGCAGGGAACCACCCGAAGTGGTCGGCGGTGAGGGAGAGCAGCTCGTCGATGCTCGCGATGACCACGAGCGACAGGCCCACCCGGAAGACCACGAGCGCGACCGGGTTGCGCAGCACGCCGTACCGGAGCGTCGCGGCGGCGATCACGCCGACACCGACCATGTAGACCGACCCGTAGAGCCACATCGCCGGCTGGTGGATCTCCCGCACGATGAAGTGGAAGTCGGTGCCGCCCCGGTCGCGCACGGCGAAGAACGGGACGGCGAAGGCCACGACCACCACGAGGAGCGCGAGCGGGCTCGCCAACCCCGGCCGTTTCGGCAGGTCGGACGTGCTCGCCCGGAGCATCAGCCAGAAGGCCGCCGTGGCACACACGTTCTGCACCAGGTTGATGAGGTTCGTGCCCCCGAGGGCACCGTCGAGCACGGTCTGCGGTACGACGCTGCCGAGTGTCAGCAGCCCGAGCGCACCGACGCCGGTCGCGCCCCAGGCGGCGCGGCCACGTGGGTTCCGCAACACGTAGGGCGTGCGGGCGAGGAAGATCAGCGCCGCGCACCAGAAGGCGGCGGCGTGCAGGACGGCCATCAGCCGTAGGCCCGCTCGTCCGCGCTCGCGCTGCCGGCGAGCAGCACGGTCGCCAGCTCGTACGCGAACCGCTCGGCGAAGTGCTCGTCGTCGTCCGAGATGCTCACCAGTCCGGTGTCGCCGTCGAGGGCGCGGCGGCACACGTGCCCGCCCGAGGCGAACTCGGCGATCGAGGTGGTGGTCGGGGCTCCGGCGTCGCCGTGCACGAGGTGTCCGAGCTCGTGCAGGACGCAGTGCATCCGGTACAGCTCGGGGGCGCCGGCCGGCACCAGGACGAGGTTCTCGTGCTCGAACTGCGACACCAGCGCGGTGAGCGGCCCCCAGCTCGGACCGTCGACGTCGACCACGCGGGTCGGCTTGCCGACGAACCGACCGACCCCGGCGACCACGTCCGGGAGCCTCGGCGACGGAGGAAGGGTCGCGACGAGGGCACTGACGGTGTCCGACGCGCTCGAGCCCACTGGCATCGCCCCTTTCGATCTCCGCGGACAGACTACCTGCACGTCCCCCTTGCGCACGAGGGTGGACAGTCGTAACGTACAACCAAATGGTTGTACGAATTGCACTGTCCGACGCCGAGGTCGACCGGGTGTTCCACGCACTGGCCGACGCGACCCGTCGTGACATCGTCCGACGCACGCTCGTCGGGTCCTCGTCCGTCAGTGACCTCGCGGACGCGTACTCGATGTCGTTCGCCGCCGTCCAGAAGCACGTCGCCGTCCTCGAAGGAGCCGGACTCGTGAGCAAGGAAGCACGCGGCCGCACCCGCATCGTGCGCGCCGAACCGGGGCAGCTCGCCCGGGTGCGCGACCTGCTCGACGCCTACGGCGACCTCTGGCGGGGCCGGCTCGACCGCCTCGACACCCTGCTCGACACCGACAAGGAGCAATGATGCCCACCACGTCCGTCCACACCGATCCCGAGGCCCTCGCGCTGACGCTCGTCGCCGAGTTCCCCGTCCCGGTCGAGCGCCTCTGGGGCGCCTTCGCCGATCCCCGTCAGCTCGAACGCTTCTGGGGTCCGCCCGGCTTCCCCGCCACCTTCACCTCGTTCGACCTGCGGCCCGGCGGCCGCGCCGACTACCGGATGACCTCACCACAGGGCGAGCGGTTCCACGCCGTCTGGCAGGTCACCGAGGTCGACGAGCCACACCGCATCGTGTTCCGCGACCTCTTCACCGACGCGGACGGCGAGGTCGACGACGCGTTGCCGGCAAGCGAGACCGTCCTGTCGTTCGAGACCGTCGGTACCGGGTCGCGTGTGACCGTCCGGTCGTCGTTCGGGTCCACCGCCGACCTCGAGACCATGGTGGACATGGGCATGGTCGAGGGCTACGAGCAGGCCTTCGGGCAGCTCGACGCTGTCCTCGCCGACCTGCGCGAGTACGCCCTGGGCAAGGGCACCGTCACCGAGCTCGTCGACGACACCCACGTCCGCATCACGCGGGCCTTCGCAGCACCACGCCACCTGCTGTGGCGGGCGCACACCGAGCCCGAGCTCGTCCGGCAGTGGTTGCTCGGACCGGACGGGTGGGAGATGACGGTGTACGAGAACGACCTGACGCCGGGTGGCACGTTCCGGCAGGCGTGGGCGCCGACGGGTGACACCGAGGGCGAGCCGTTCGGGTTCGAGGGCGAGAACCTCGTCGTGGAACCGGAGCGGCGGATGGTGTCGACCGAGCGGATGACCGGTGCGCCGTTCCCGCCGAACACGAACGACCTGCAGTTCGACGAGGCCGACGGCGTCACCCTCCTGACGCTGCGCATCACCTACCCCGACCAGACGCAGCGCGACATGATCCTGGCGACCGGCATGACCGTCGGCATGGAGACCAGCTACCAGCGTCTGGAACGCGAGGTCCTGTCCGCCACGTGACCAGCGGACGGACGGGAGGCCCGTGGCGGGGCCGCCACGGGCCTCCCGTCCGTCACGCGGTGCGTCTCAGGACGCCTCGTAGTGGCGCGCGCCGCCGCGCACCCCGGCGAAGCGGTACGGCCCTGCCGTGACGCGCGGACGCTCGACGTCGTCGCTCGTCGCGGCGCCGGTCGCGTGCAGCTCGCGGTATGCGTCCACGGTCAGCGGAACGCGGGCCGAGAGCAGCTGCCGGACCCGGCCGACGCGACGGTGCTCACGGTAGGACGGCTGCACGATGCCGGTGAGGAGCTCGCCGACGCTGCCCGAGCCGTAGCTGAACAGGGCGATGCGCTCACCCGCCAGGTCCTCGTCGAGGTCGAGGAGCGCGGCGAGCCCGATCCAGAGCGACGCCGTGTACGTGTTGCCGGTCTGCTTGTTGTACGTGAATCCGACGAACAGCTCCGACTCGTCGAACGGCACGCCCACGTGCTGCGTCAGCTTCCGGTGTGCCTTGAGCGCCATCTTCGTGAACGGCTGGTGGTGGACGAAGCGCACGATGTCCTCGTATGCCGGCCCGCCCTGCTCGGCGAGGTCGTCCCACGCGCCCACGAAGGCGTCGACGTAGGCGCTGACGGACAGGCGGCCGTCGACCAGCGCGGTGGAGCGGTCGTTCGGGCGCCAGAAGTCGTCGACGTCCGCGGTGAAGACGCCGGCGGCCGGCTCGATCTCGATGAGGTCGGGGTCGGCGGACACCAGGATCGCGGCCGCACCGGCACCCTGCGTGGGCTCGGCGGCGGTGTCGACGTCGTAGCGGGCGACGTCGGCGGCGATCACGAGCACACGCTCGTGCGGTGCCCGGGCGATGATGCCGAGGGCGAGCTGCACGGCGGCCATCCCGCCGTAGCAGGCCTGCTTCAGCTCGACGACGCGGACGTTCTTCGGCAGGCCGAGCAGCCCGTGCACGAAGACGCCGGCGGCCTTGGACTGGTCGACGCCGGACTCGGTGGCGAACAGGACGGTGCGGATGCCCTCGACACCGTGGCGGTCGATGACCTCCTTGGCCGCGGCGGCCCCCATCGTGACGATGTCCTCGTCCGGGGCGGGCACGCTGAAGGCGTCCTGGCCGATGCCGACGTGGTACTTCGCCGGGTCGACGCCGAGGCGCTCGGCCAGGTCGTCGAGCTCGAGCACGTGGTGCCCGGTCGCGATGGCGATGTCGTGGATGCCGATGCGCGTCATGCTGCGCCCCCGGCCGGCTTCGTGCCCCGTCGCTCCATGGCGACGTGGGCGGCCATCAGCTCACCCGGGTTCGTCTGGGCGGCGAGGAGCGAGAGCTCCCCGCACAGCACCGTGGCGGCGCACAGGGCGGCGAGACGACGGGCGTTCGCACCGGGCTCGCGGTCCTCGCGGCAGCCGAGGCGCACGAGGGCATCCTCGACGACGGGCAGGTCCCCGCCCTTGCCGTTGCCGACCGTGCCGACGATCAGGTGCGGCAGCGAGGTGGCGAAGTACAGGTCCCCGTCGCGGTTCTCGGCACTCGTGATGCCCTGCGAGCCCTCGACGATGTTCGCGGCGTCCTGCCCGGTGGCCAGGTAGAAGCCGAGCAGCATGTTCGCGTAGTGCGCGTTCGCGGAGCGGAGCGCCCCGGCGATGGTCGAGCCGATGAGGTTCTTCGCGATGTTCAGTTCGACGATGCGTTCGGTGCTCGACCGCAGGCGCTTCTCGACGATCTCGCCGGGGATCACGATCTCGGCGATGGTGTTGCGGCCACGACCACGGATGCCGTTCACCGCGCTGGCCTTCTTGTCGGTGCAGAAGTTGCCCGAGACGGACACGTAGCGCAGGCCCGGCTGCCACGCCAGGATCGCGGGCAGGAGCTTGTCCGCCGCCTGCGTGACCATGTTGTGACCGGAGGCGTCACCGGTCGTGAACGCGAACCGCAGGAACAGCAGGTCACCGACGATCTCGGGGTGCACCTCGATGAGCTTCGCGAACCGGCTCTGCCCGGCGACCAGCGCCTCGAGCTCGTCCTGTCGCGCGAGGATCTGCCCCGCAGCGACGTGCGCCGCGGCGGCACTGGCCGCGCGGACGACGACCGAGCGGGTCATGCGCTCGTCGACGACGGTCGCGACGATGCCGTCGTCGACCATGCGCGAGATGCGGGCGCCGCGGCCGACGGACGGCCAGAGCGGCGACTCGTACGTGGCGAGCGGGACCTCGTGCTCGCCCTGGACCGCGTTGCCGCTGATGCGGATCGGTCCGACCCACTTGGTCGGGATCGGCGTGAGCAGGTCACTCATCGAGGGCTCCTTCTGGTGCTCGCACCGCGACGCTGAGGTGTCTGATGTCGTGCGCCTCCCAGGCGCGGTGGATGCCGGCGGGGTCGATGTCCGCGGGGACGAGTGCGATGCCGCAGTCGCCGCCGCCGGCGCCGGACGGCTTCGCCGCTCCGCCGGCCGCCTCGACGACGTCGCACAGGGTCGCGAGGCGTTCGGTCTCGATCTTCGACCCGACCGAGTCGCCGAGGCGCTGCATCAGCACCCGGGCACGTCGGAGCGCGTCGAGCGTCTGCTCTGCGTCGCCGGTCTGGAGGCCCGTGGTCAGGTCGTCGACGCAGCTGCGGCTCTCGTCGAGGAACGCCTGGTACCCGCCGTTGCGGTGCCGACGCACCACACCGACGAGCTTCGTGGTCGAGGCCGGCGAGCCGGTCCAGCCGACCAGGAGCTGCAGGTTCTCGGGGGCCGGCAGCCGCTGGACGTCGAAGCCCGCCCACGCGGCGGCGTCGGTGAGGATGTCGGACACGCGGCGCTCGTCGACGAACGACGCGAGGTGGTCGCGGTCCGGGGCGCTGTAGCGCAGCCACCCACCGAAGGTGCTCGCGGCGAGGTCCCCGCCGGACGCCCGCGGGTTCACCCGGATGGTGGCGAGCAGGGCGACCTGGAAGCGCTGCCGCTGCGTCAGGCCGATGCCGTAGAAACGGTCGAGGGCACCGACGGTCGCGACGGTCACCGCCGCCGAGGACCCGAGCCCGAACTTCCGGCCGCTGGCGTCGTCGAGCTGGCTCTCGATCCGCAGGTCGTGGAAGCGCGGGGCGATCCCCCGCTCGGCGCGGAGCTTCTCGACGAGGTCGATCGTCGCCATCACGTAGTCGTAGGGGTGGTGCTCGCGGTCCAGGGCGAGGCCGTCTTCGTCGCGCGTCCACGTCAGCGGCAGGTGGCCGTACTCCTCCGAGTGCACGCTGCCCGCACCGTGCGCCTCGGACACGCGTGCCGTGATGGCGCGGTCGAGGGCGATGAGGACGGACGGCTGGCCGGGCTCGACGACGGCGTACTCGCCGGCGACGAACAGCTTGCCGTGGGCGCGGAACTCGATCACTGCACGGACTCCTTCTGGTCGGGGCTGTCGCTCGCTGCGGCGACCCCGATCTCTTCGGAGCGGAGCACCCGAGCGGCAGGTCCGGTGCCGGACTCGATGACGTCGCCGAAGGACGCCAGCGCGGTGGCCACGGCGGAGCGGTCCTCGGGCCGGCAGAGCACGACCACGTTCGGGCCGGCGTCGGCGGTGGCGTAGGCCTCGAGCCCGGCGGCGCGGAGTTCGCCCACGGCGTCGAACACGGCGACGCTGCGCGCGTTGAGGTAGCGGATGGGCGGGAAGGCGCCCTCGATCGTGGCGTGCATGCGCAGCGCGTTGCTCTCGGTGATCTCGCCGATGCGCGTGAAGTCGCCGGCTGCGCAGGCGTCGAGCATGTCGCCGACGGTCTCGGTGGTCGACGTGACCCACGCCGGGTAGAACGGCGACGTGGCGATGGTGCGGCGCATCGCCTCGCGCGAACCGATGGGCTTCGGTCCGGCGTCGATCGTCACGACCACCATGGCCATCGGCGGTGCCGGGATCGGCTCGGCGAAGGACCCCTGGTCGTCGCCGGCGTGCCACACGGCGACACCGCCGGGGATCGACCGCGTGGCCGACCCCGAGCCGCGTCGGGCCAGGCGGGACAGGTCGCGCGGGGACAGGTCGAGGCCGTACGCCGCCGAGGCCGCGGTGGCGAGCGCCGCGAACCCCGACGCGCTCGAGGCAAGTCCAGCACCGGTCGGCACGGTGTTCTCGGACACGACGGACGCGCGGGCGTCGCTGCCGGCGAGCTCCCGCACGAGGTCGAGGAACTGCTGCACGCGCACCAGGGCGCCGTCCTCGACGACGTGACCGTTCAGCGTGAACCGGTCACGGGCCTCCTGGCCGGTGCCGGACCCGCCGTCCAGCGTGACGGTCGTCGTCGTCGGGAACACGTCGAGGCCCATGGAGACGCTGCCCGTGGCGGGCAGCGCGAGCTGCGCGTCCGCCTTGCCCCAGTACTTGACGAGGGCGATGTTGGGGTGCGCGACGGCGGTGGCGGTCATCAAGCGCGGGCTCCGATCGTGGTGGTCCAGGTGGCTGCGGCCCCTGCGCCGCGGAGTGCGGCCGCGATGCGGTCCGCGTGGTCGTCGTCCGCGGCGAGTGCGAGCACGCACCCGCCCCGCCCGCCGCCGGTCAGCTTCGCGCCGAGGGCGTCCGCAGCTCGTGCGGCGTCGACGAGCCGGTCCAGGTCGGCACTCGACACGTCGAGTGCGCTGAGCAGATCGTGCGCGGCGTCCATCGTGGCACCGAGCCCCTGTGCGTCGCCAGCCTCGAGTGTCCCCCGTGCCCGCCGTGCGAGCGTGCCGATCCGGTCGATGACCGCGTCGACGGCGACCGGGTCCTGGTCGTGCCGTTCCCGCACGGCCGCGACCGCCTGCCGGGTGTGGCCGGGGACACCGGTGTCGGCGACGACGAAGGTGAAGCGGGCCCCGAGGGCGACGGGCTCGATGCGGCCACCCTCGAACCAGACCGGCACCGCGGCGACGACACCGCGGGCGTCGAGTCCCGACGGACGGCCGTGGGCGACCCGCTCGCACTCCTGGATGAGGTCGTGGTGGGTCTCGGCGTCGAGGGTCTCGCCGAGGGCGTCCGCGACGGCTGCCGTCACGGCGGCGGCGACCGCTGCGCTCGACCCCATGCCCCGGGCGGTCGGGACCTCGCTGTCGACCCGGACGTGGAAGTGCCGGTCGGTCACCCCGAAGTGCCGCAGGGTCGCGGTGACGGCGGTGACGGTCGGCATCACGGCAGCAGGTGCGAGGTCGAGGGGGCCGGTGTGCACCGTGGACTCGAGGGTGTGCCCCACGACCGTGCCGGTGGCCTCGTCGACGCCGGCGGTGACGGGGCTCACGGTCGCGACGACCCGGGCGTCGAGCACCGGCAGGACGAGTGCGGGTGCGCCGTAGACCACGGCGTGCTCACCGATCAGGATCGTCTTGCCGTGGGACGACGCGGTCCCGGAGCCGGGGGTCGTGGTGGAGTCGAGGTCGCTGCTGGTCATCGTGGGTCACGTCAGCCTAACCGTCCGGGCCGGAGCACGTGTTGGGTTGTGCACAACCGAGTTGCGTGCGATCCTGGTGGCATGCCCGTGACCGACGAGATGGTGTGCTTCTCCCTCTACGCAGCGAGCCGCGCGACCACGCAGGCGTACCGCTCGCTGCTCGAACCCTGGGGACTGACCTACCCGCAGTACCTGGTGCTCGTGACCCTGTGGATCGAGGGTGACCAGACCGTCTCGAGCCTCGGCGACCACCTGCAGCTCGACTCCGGCACCCTGTCGCCCCTGCTCCGCCGCATGGAGCAGTCCGAGCTCGTCCGCCGCGAGCGCCGCAGCGCCGACGAGCGCGTCGTGACGATCACGCTCGGCGACCGCGGCCGCACCATCCGTGCCGACCTCGCGCACATCCCGGCGACGATCGCCGCCGGCATGGGGCTCCCCGACGAGCAGGCCGCCACGGAGCTCATCGCGACCCTGCACCGGCTGACCGAGACGATGCACGCCGCGGCCACGAACGACACCGCCGCGACGCCCGACCGCGCCGCCGCGGACCACTGACCCCACGAAGGAAGGAACACCATGGAAGCCCTCTACACCGCCGAGGCCCTGGCCACCGGCGAAGGCCGCAACGGCCACGTTGCCACGAGCGACGGCACGGTCGAGTTCGACCTCGCCATCCCGAAGGAGATGGGTGGCTCCGGCAACGGCGCCAACCCCGAGCAGCTCTTCGCCGCCGGGTACGCCGCCTGCTTCCACTCCGCACTGCAGGGCGTCGCCCGCAGCCAGAAGGTGAAGATCACCGACTCGTCCGTCGGCGGCCGCGTGCAGATCGGCCCGAACGGCGACGGCGGCTACCAGCTCGCCGTCATGCTCGAGGTCGTCATCCCCGGCCTGGAGCACGACCAGGCCCAGGCACTCGCCGACGCAGCCCACCAGGTCTGCCCGTACTCGAACGCGACCCGCGGCAACATCGACGTCACCATCGTCGTCTCGGAGGACTGACCCATGAGCACCACCACCCCCACCACCATGCGCGCCGTCGTCCACGAGACCTTCGCCGAGCCCGCCGAGGTCCTCGGCGTCCAGGAGCGCCCGGTCCCCACGCCCGGCGCCGGCGAGGTCCTCGTCCGCACGGTCCTCTCCCCCATCCACAACCACGACCTGTGGACCGTCCGCGGCACCTACGGCTTCAAGCCCGAGCTGCCCGCCGCCTCCGGCACCGAGGCGCTCGGCGTCGTCGAGGCCCTGGGCGAGGGCGTCACGAACCTGACGGTCGGCCAGCGCGTCGCCGGCGGTGCCTTCGGCGTCTGGGCCGAGTACTACACCGCGAACGCCGCCGGGCTCGTCCCGGTGCCGGACGCCATGACCGACGAGGCCGCAGCACAGCTCGTCTCGATGCCGTTCAGCGCCATCAGCCTGCTGCACTCACTCGACCTGCACGAGGGCGACTGGCTCATCCAGAACGCCGCGAACGGTGCCGTCGGGCGCATGGTCGCCCAGCTCGGCGCGGCCCGCGGCATCAACGTCATCGGCCTGGTGCGTCGCGCCGCCGGCGTCGAGGAGCTGCGCGAGCAGGGCATCGAGCGCATCGTCGCCACCGACGCGGACGACTGGAAGGACCAGGTCGCCGCGATCACCGGAGGCGCCCCGATCGTCGCCGGTGTCGAGTCCGTGGGTGGCAAGGCCGCCGGTGACATCGCCAGCGTGCTCGGCGAGAACGCGACCCTCGTCGTCTTCGGCGCGATGGCCTCGCCCACGCTCGAGATCCCGTCCGGCAAGGTCATCTTCGGCCAGCTCACCGTGAAGGGCTTCTGGGGCAGCGTCGTCAGCAAGACGATGCCCGCCGAGACGAAGGGCCAGCTCTTCGGCGAGCTCATCACCCGCGTGCTCGACGGCTCGCTGACGCTCCCCGTCGCCGAGACCTTCGCGTTCGAGGACGTCCGCGACGCCGTCCGTGCCTCGGACACCGCCGGCCGCGTCGGCAAGGTGCTCCTGCGCCCGTAGCGCGCCCACAGGACGGACGGGAGGCCCGGTGCCAGCTGGCACCGGGCCTCCCGTCCGTCCGTGCGCGCGATCACCGCGCCACGTGCGCGACCTAGCCGCGCGACGCCTTCTGCGGGACCGTGAAGATGTTGCCGGTGGTGACGCCCTCTTCCACCTCTTCGAGGGTGCGACCGCGGCTCTCCGGCACGAACTTCCAGATGAAGAGCAGCGCGAGCAGACCGACGATGCCGAAGCCGAAGAACGTCCCGGTGATGCCGGTCGCGGCGACGATCGTCGGGAAGTAGAGCCCGAGGAACGCGTTCGCGATCCAGAGGCAGAACACCGAGATGCCCATGCCGAGCGCGCGGATCTGGGTCGGGAAGATCTCCGACAGCACCACCCACACGGCGATGTTGAGGAAGGTCTGCATCGAGCCGACGAACGCGACGACGAGGAACAGGATCACCCACGGGCGGGCCGGGTTGCCCTCGGGCAGTGCGACCGAGGCGATGCCGATCAGGAAGTGGCAGACCGTCGTCAGCGAGAACCCGATGATCAGGGTCGTCCGGCGGTTGATCTTCTCCATGTTGTACAGCGCGATGACGCCACCGACCACGGCGATCACACCGGGGGCGATGTTCGCGATGAGGGCCGCCGACGCCTGGAACCCGGACTCGATGAGGACGGTCTGCCCGTAGTACATGATCGAGTTGATGCCGGTGAGCTGCTGGGCGACGCCGAGCCCGGCACCGATGAGCACGATGCGGATGAGCCACTTGTTGCCGCGCAACGTCTGCCACCCGCTGACCCGATCGGCCTGCGCCTCGAGGTCGTTGCTCCGCTTGATGTCGTCGAGTTCGGCGGTCGCACGCTCCGTGGTGCGGACCTGCTGCAGGACGGACAGCGCTTCGTCGTAGCGCCCCTTCGACGCGAGCCAACGCGGCGACTCCGGCACCCGGAGCATGCCGACGAAAAGAGCGATCGCGGGGAGTGCACAGACGGCCAGCATGACGCGCCAGACGCCGTTGCCCTCACCCCACAGGTTGCCGATGATGGCGTTGACCACGAACGCGGCGAGCTGCCCGATCACGATCATGAGCTCGTTGCGGCCGGACAGCGAACCCCGGATCTCGTACGGAGCGAATTCGGCGAGGAACACCGGGACGACCGTCGATGCACCACCCACTGCGAGGCCGAGGAGCACACGACCGACGACGATGACGCCGAACGTCGGTGCGAAGACGCAGATGAGGGTGCCGAGGAAGAACGTCACGGCGAGGGCGATGATCGTTTTGCGACGCCCCCAGCCGTCGGCGATGCGGCCGCCGAGCATGGCACCGATCGCGGCGCCGAACAACAGGGAGCTGGTGACGACGCCCTCGGTGAAGTTCGTGAGGCCGAGTTCGGCCTTCATCGGGTTCAGGGCACCGTTGATGACACCGGTGTCGTACCCGAAGAGCAGCCCGCCGAACGTGGCGACCAGGGCCAGGACGCCGAGGCGGCGTCGGTGTGGTCCGGTCCCGATCGGGGGCAGTGCGACAGTCGGGGCTGTCGGCTTGATGTCGACCATTCGGTGACTCCTTCGTCGGTGATCGCGCTTCAGTGCGTGCACCGATGGTAACCCGAATCCATGTCCTGTCAATTGGACATTCTGTCGTCAGGACGATTGGATCGGTCCACATAACGCCTGATCAGGACGGGAGCGGTCCAACGCACTCCGGGTGAGCATCAGGACTCATCGGGCGTCGGGCTGTCCCCCAGCACGTCACCGAGCGACGCGATGTCCGCGCCGTGGTCGGTGTAGCGCCGGACGGTCCGTCGGGCAGCTGCACTCGCGGCACCGGACAGCGCCGGGTTGCGTCGCGCGGCATCGGCCACCCGGCCCGCGTGCCCCGCGGTCGAGAGCAGGACGTTCGCCAGCGCCCGGGCGTCGCCGCGTTCGGGCACCCCGGTGACCGTCCACGCCGTGCGCACCTGGGCGTCCGGCGTCACACCGCGTCGGGTGCCCATGCGGTGCCAGTCGGACAGCACGCCCTCGGTCCGGGACGCCGCGCGGTCGGCCTCGCCCGCTCGACGGCGCGCGGCATCGCGTGCAGCAGACTCGCTCGCGCCCTCGACCGTGTCGTACCGGTCGGTGAGGCCGTCGGCCCGGCGCCGGACACTCTCCGCCCGTTCACGAGCAGCGCCGTCGTCACCGCCTTCTTCTGCGATGCGGGCGGCGTGCGCGGCGGCAGCCGCGGCGAGGATCTCCGAACGCTCCATGGCTTCGACGGTAGCCGTTCCGACCGACACCGGCGACCGCTCAGACGATCGACACGTCCCAGCCGAGGTCGGCGGCCCGGTCACCGAGGACCCGGGCGTTCGCGCCGCACACCGACTCGGTCGAGCCGGTCGGGTAGTAGCGACGGATGGCTGCTTCGGGGACGAACCGACCACCGAGCGGATCCGTGGCGGCATCACGCACGCTCCACCACCGATCGGTCGCCTGCGCGATCGCCGTCTCGAGCGGGACCTCCACGGTGACGATGCGCAGCTTCTCGTACCCGGCGTCGTCGAGCTCGGCGAGGAGGTCGTCGAGGTAGTCCACGCTCGACAGGGTGCCGTGCACGACGACGTTCTCGCCGTTGCGGAGGGCGCGGCGGCGCAGCGTGTCGGCAACGGTGGTCGACTCGGCGTGCACGAACCCGGCGATCTCACGGAGCTGCACCGGCCGGTCGTCGGCCAGGCGACGAGCCGTCCACCGGTCCACCAGACCGTCCGCCTGTGCGCGCAGGAGCAGCGGGTCCTTGAACTCGTCGGCGTCGATCGACCGGTACCCGCACAGCTCCGGCATCCGCTCCAGGGCGGTCGACTTCCCCGACCCGGGCGGCCCGGCCGTCACGACCACCGCGAGCGAGCCGTCGGTGACCGGCGACGGGGTCAGCGCGCGGTGTTCCTCGAGCACGGACTCGTGGAACCGCAGGCGGCTCGCCTCGTACAGGAAGCCGTCCGGCGCGTAGATCGTCCTGGTGCTCGCGCCGGCAGTGTCCGACCAGGGGTTGTCGAGCGAGTCGGCCCGGAGCGCACGGCCCAGCTCGACGGCCACCCGGTCGCGGAGCTCCGTCACCGGGTGCGCTTGCGGGTCTGCCGCTCGGCGATCGCCCGGCGGACGGTCTCGTACTCGACCTCGGACAGGAGGCCGTCCTGGAACGCCGCCGCGAGTTCCTTGGTGGTGCCGGTGGCCGAGGCGGCACCGTCGAACGCCGCACCACGCTTCGGGGTGCGGTGCGTCAACGCCATCGACGACAGCTCGCGCAGCATCGTCTCCGAGTCGATCTGGCCACCCTCGCGCCGGGAGATGACCTCACGCGGAGACGGCCGCTTCGTGGTCAGGGTCCGGCGGGAGAGCCGCCGCGAGACCTCGGGTTGGGAGATCCCGGCGAGCTTCGCGATCTCGCGCTGCGGGACGCCGAGGTCGGCGAGCTTGAAGATCCCGCGCCGCAGTTCCATCTCGGCGTGGTGTTGCTGCTCACGACTGTGCAGGACGCGCTCGACCGCCGCACGGACGGTCGCGGGCGCACTGTCGGTCCGACCGGCCAACGCGCGCACGACGGCTTCGGTGTCGGGTCGACGGGGGTCCGACCCACCGCGTCGCCCGGGGACCACCCTGACGCCCATGACCACCTGCTCTCGTTGATACCGACGGTATCACTCGTCGTGGACGACGGAGGATCCGCGGTACGTCTGCAGACACAGGACGGAGGCGCTGCGTTCGCCCCGGGGACACCGCGCGGTTAGCATCGAGCTGAGGGGGAATCATGAACCGGACGCTCGCGATCGGGGTCGTCGTCGCGGCCACCGTGGCGCTCTCGGGGTGCTCGCTGCTGCGCGGGTCGGACCGAGCCCTCCCCGCCCCGTCCACCGCGGCGACGACGCCGACCTCGTCCGCCACGCCGACACCGACGCCCGACGCCGATCCGGAGGGTGACCTCCTCGAGTCGTCGGCGCACCCCCGCACGCCGACCCCGGAACCGACCGAGTCGGCGGCTCCGGCTCCGACGCTGACGCCGATCCCCGCCGGGACCGTCCTCGCGCAGGGTGACGTCGCGTCACCGAAGGGCAGCGTGCACTTCCGGTTCCGCGTGGTCGCGGTCGGCGACGACACGTTCACCGCGCAGTACTCCGGCTTCACCTCGACCCTGCCGGTGCCGGTCGGGGTCGGCCTGTTCGACCTGCCGCGCGCGGTCGGCGACGGCCTGACCTACCCCGGCGTCGGCGACCGGACGCTCGGTGGGCCGACCAGCACGGCAACCGCGGTGGACGTCCCGCTGAGCGGCTCCGGCGTCGACCCGTCGCACCTCACCACGCTCGTGACCTACTCCGCGGCGGCTCCGGGGCAGGAGGCCCCGGTCGAGATCGGGGCCGGCAAGGTGCTCGCGGTGACGACCGTGCGGTGGTCCGTCCCGGCGCGGCAGACGAACGTGCACCCGGAGGACGCCGGCGCCCGGGCGAACGCGACCGGTCCGGTCACCGCGACGACGGGCGGGGCACCGCGGTCGTACACGGTCGCGCCGGACGACCTCATCGGAGACGTCGCCGCGCGGTTCGGCATCAGCGTGCGGGCGCTCGTCTGGCTCAACGAGGGCGTGCAGGTGTTCGGGACGGACCAGCACCTCTACGAGGGAACGACGCTCAACCTCGACCCGCTCGCCCGCTGACCGCGGCGGTGACCCCTCCACGAAAGCGACACTCTTCCGCGGAACATCGGCGCACATCTGTCACTTTCGCGGGCCTGACGGCGCCCCGTGGGGCGCAATTGTCGCTTTGGCAGCGACCGGCAGACGGACGGGAGGCCCGTGGCGGATCCGCCACGGGCCTCCCGTCTCGCAGGTGGGTGCGTCGTTACTTGCGCAGCTCCAGGTACTTCGCGATGAGCGCCTTGGTCGAGGCGTCCTGCGCGTCGAGCGCGGCCTGGTCGCCCTCGACGGCGGGCGTGACCTGCAGCGCCAGCTGCTTGCCGAGCTCCACGCCCCACTGGTCGAACGAGTCGATGCCCCAGATCGTGCCCTCGGTGAACACGATGTGCTCGTAGAGCGCGATGAGCTGGCCGAGCACGCTCGGGGTGAGCTCCGGCGCCAGGATCGACGTCGTCGGCTTGTTGCCCGGGAAGGTGCGCGCCGCGACGATCCCCTCGTCGGTGGTGCCCTCGGCCCGGACCTCGTCGGCGCTCTTGCCGAACGCCAGCGCCTTGGTCTGCGCGAAGAAGTTCGCCAGGAACAGCGTGTGCACGTCGGTGCCGGGTGCGACGCCCTTGCCGTCGCCGGTCTCGTCCTTGAGCGGACGGGCCGGGTTCGCGACCGTGATGAAGTCGGCCGGGATCAGGCGGGTGCCCTGGTGGATGAGCTGGTAGAACGCGTGCTGGCCGTTCGTGCCGGGCTCGCCCCAGAAGACCTCGCCGGTCTCGGTGGTGACGGGCGAGCCGTCCCAGCGGACGCGCTTGCCGTTCGACTCCATGGTGAGCTGCTGCAGGTACGCGGCGAAGCGGTGCAGGTACTGCGTGTACGGCAGGACCGCGTGGCTCTGCGCACCGAGGAAGTTCGTGTACCAGACGTTGAGCAGGCCCATCAGGACCGGGACGTTCTGCTCGAGCGGCGTGGTGCGGACGTGCTCGTCGATGGCGTGGAAGCCGGCGAGGAACTGCTCCCAGTTCTCCTGGCCGATCGCGACGATGACGCTCGTGCCGATCGCGGAGTCGACGGAGTAGCGGCCGCCCACCCAGTCCCAGAACCCGAAGGCGTTCTCGGGGTCGATGCCGAAGGCCTCGACCTTGTCGAGCGCGGTGGAGACGGCGACGAAGTGCTTCGCGACGGCGTTCTTCTTCTCGTCGTCACCGGCGTCGGTCAGGCCGAGCCGCTCCCACAGCCACTGGCGTGCGAGGCGCGCGTTCGTCAGGGTCTCGAGGGTGCCGAAGGTCTTCGACGCGACGATGAACAGCGTGGTCTCGGGGTCGAGGTCCACGGTCTTCTCGTAGATGTCCGCGGGGTCGATGTTCGACACGAAGCGGGCTTCGAGCCCGGCCTGGACGTAGGGCTTGAGTGCTTCGTAGACCATGACGGGGCCGAGGTCGGACCCGCCGATGCCGATGTTGACGACGGTCTCGATCCGCTTGCCGGTGACACCGGTCCACGAGCCGTCACGCACCTGCGATGCGAACGCGTAGACCTTGTCGAGCGTGGCGTGCACGTCGGCGTCGACGTCCTGGCCGTCGACGGTCAGCGGCGCCGCCGGGACGAGCCCCTCGGTCGCCTTCGGACGGCGGAGCGCGGTGTGCAGGACGGCGCGGTCCTCGGTGACGTTGATGTGCTCGCCGGAGAGCATCGCCTGGAAGCGCTCGGCGACGCCGGTGTCCTTCGCGACCTGCAGCAGGGCGGCGAGGACGTCCTCGGTGATGAGGCCCTTCGACAGGTCCACGGTCAGGTCGGCGGCCTGGAACGTGTACTGCTCGGCACGGCCGGGGTCGCTGTCGAACCACCCGCGCAGGTCAGGGGTGAAGCCGGCAGCGATGCTGTCGAGCTTCTTCCAGCCTTCGGTCGATGTGGGGTCGACGGGAGCGGATTCGGTCACTTCGGTCCTCCTGGGATCACGTTCGAGACGTACAGCCCGCAGGTCACCGCACCAGTGCGTCGCGGACCGTCTTCGAGCGTAGTGCCGTCGGCACCGTGGTGCGCACCGCCGGACGGGAGGCACGGGGTGCGTTCGCTGCGCGCGTCACGTCCGGCGGGTGGTCGGTCTCAGGGCCGGGGTGCGAAACGCCGCAGCCGCAGGCTGTTCGTCACGACGAACACCGACGAGAACGCCATGGCGGCGCCGGCGAGCACCGGGTTGAGCAGCCCCGCCATCGCGAGCGGGATCGCCGCCACGTTGTACGCGAAGGCCCAGAACAGGTTGCCCTTGATGATGCCGAGCGTGGCGCGCGACAGCCGGACGGCGTCGGCGACGACGGTGAGCCGACCGCTCACGACCGTGATGTCGCTGGCCGCGATCGCGGCGTCGGTGCCGGCGCCCATCGCGATGCCGAGGTCGGCCGCGGCGAGCGCGGCAGCGTCGTTGACGCCGTCACCGACCATGGCGACGGTCCGTCCCTGCGCCTGCATGGCCCGGACGGCGTCGAGTTTGCCGGCCGGGGTGGCGCGGGCGTGCACTTCGTCGATGCCGACCTGTGCGGCGACGGCGCGTGCGGCGCCGTCGTTGTCGCCGGTGAGCAGGACGGGGTGCAGGCCGAGGGCCACGAAGCGCGCGACCGCGTCGGCGGCCTCGGGCTTCACGGTGTCGCCGACGACCACGACGCCCAGCACGCGGCCGTTCCGCGCGACGACGACCGCGGTGCCCCCGTCGGCCTCGGCGGCGGTGACCGCGGCCGAGGCCTCGTCGGGCACGACGACGGCCCAGGACGCTGCGAGCCAGCGGGTCCCGCCGACGAGCACGACGTCGCCGTCCACGACGGCCTGCACGCCAGCGCCGGGGGTGGAGTCGAACTGTTCTGCGGTCGGGACGTCGAGTTGGCGGGCCGTCGCGGCCCGTACGACCGCACGTGCCACGGGGTGTTCCGATCCGTGCTCGACGGCGGCGGCGAGCCGGAGCACGGCGTCCGCGTCGAGGGTCGCGTCCGTCGAGGTCACGGCGCGAAGGGTCATCTCGCCGGTGGTGACGGTGCCGGTCTTGTCGAGCACGATGGTGTCGACGCCACGGGTCCGTTCGAGCACCTGCGGGCCGCCGATCAGGATGCCGAGCTGGGACCCGCGGCCGGTGCCGACGAGCAGTGCGGTCGGCGTCGCGAGTCCGAGGGCGCACGGGCAGGCGATGATGAGCGTGGCGACGGCCGCGGTGAACGCCGCCGTGACCGAGCCGCCGAGTACGAGCCAGCCGACGAACGCCAGCACGGCGAGCCCGATGACGATCGGCACGAAGACGCCGGAGACCCGGTCGGCCAGGCGTTGGACGTCGGCCTTGCCGGTCTGCGCGTCCTCGACGAGCCGTCCCATCCGGGCGAGCGCGGTGTCGGCGCCGACGCGGGTGACGGCGACCACGAGCCGGCCGCCGACGTTGATCGTCGCGCCGGTCACCCGATCGCCCGGTCCGACCTCGACGGGGACGGATTCACCGGTGACCATGCTGCGGTCGACGGCCGAGGACCCGTCATGCACGAGGCCGTCGCTGGGGATCCGCTCCCCCGGCCGCACGACGACGACGTCCCCGACGACGAGCGCCGACGCGGGCACACGCTGCTCGACGCCGTCGCGCAGCACCGTGGCCTCCTTCGCGCCGAGTTCGAGCAGGGCGCGGAGTGCCGCCCCGGACTGCTTCTTGGCGCGGGCCTCCATGTACCGGCCGGCCAGGATGAACACCGTGACGGCCGCGGCGACCTCGAGGTACAGGTCGGTCGCCTCGGGGTCGGTCGCGATCCACGAGAACGTCATGTGCATGCCGGTGGTGCCGGCGTCGCCGAAGAAGAGCGCGTAGAGGGACCAGCCGAAGGCCGCCAGCACACCCACGCTGACCAGGGTGTCCATGGTCGCGGCACCGTGTCGGGCGTTCACCCACGCGGCACGGTGGAACGGGAGCGCGCCCCACACCGCGACGGGCGCGGCGAGCGTCAGGGCGAGCCACTGCCAGTTCGGGAACTGCAGGACCGGCACCATCGAGAGCAGGACGACCGGCACGGCCAGGACCGTCGACACGACGAGTCGTCGGCGCAGCGCTCCGGCCGGGTCGTCGGCGTCGTCGTCCGGCGCCGTCGTGTCGGCCGGCGGCGCGGGGACGGTCGCACCGTAGCCCGCGGACTCGACAGCGGCGATGAGGGCAGCGGGGTCGGCGGGGCCGTCCGCGGCGACCTGCACCTGTGCCTTCTCGGTGGCGTAGTTGACGGTGGCGGAGACCCCGGGGAGCTTGCCGAGCTTCCGTTCGATGCGGTTCGCGCACGAGGCGCAGGTCATGCCCGTGATGTCGAGCTCGACGATGCCGTCCGTCACGACGGCACGACCTCGTACCCCGCCTCGGCGACCGCGCCGCGGAGCGCATCGGCGTCGACGGGTGCGTCCGAGGTGACGGTCACCGACGAGGCACCGCCGGGGACGAGCGCGACGGCGACGTCGGACACCCCCTCGAGTTCGGTGAGTTCCTCGGTCACGCTCAGCACGCAGTGCTCGCAGGTCATGCCCTCGACGAGCAGCAGTTCGGTGGTCACGGTGTCTCCTCCTGTGGTTCGGGTGCGGGCGGCGGTCACGAGCGCACGAGCCGGGCGATGGCCTGACTGGCTTCGCGGACCTTCTCGTCCGCGGCGTCGCCACCCTCGGCGACCGCCTCGGCGACGCAGTGCTTGAGGTGGTCCTCGAGCAGCGACAGCGCCACGCGTTCGAGCGCCCGGTTCGCCGCCGAGATCTGGGTGAGGACGTCGATGCAGTACGTCTCGTCCTCGACCATGCGGGCGATGCCGCGCACCTGGCCCTCGGCGCGACGGAGCCGCTTGAGCAGGTCGTCCTTGTCGCCGATGTACCCGACGTGTTCGTGCATGGTGGCCTCCACGGTCCTCAATACGGTACCCCCCTAGGGTATTCCCTCCGATGGACGCGCGGACACGAACGAGGGTATTCACCTCGCCGTGCCGTCGATGTCATGATTTCGACCATGACCGATCCGGCGACGAACGGCTTCCGCAGACTGCGGTTTGCCGACGGCGACGGCTCCGACTACTCCGACATCTTCGAGGCGGAGTACCACGGGTCCGACTTCGCCTCGGAGACGTACGCGACCGACGACGCCCGCTACGAGTACACCGTGGTGGGCGACGACGACCTGACGCTGCGGACCATGCGCGCCGAGGGTGGTCGGCGCGGCGGGATGATCGGGGCGCGGGAGGACCACGTGGTCTTCTGGCTCACCAGGGGCCGACTCGAGATGCACTTCGCCGACCGCACGCGAGTGGTCGAGCCGGGCAGCCCGTACATCGCGAGTGCGTCCGAGGCGTACCGCTTCGAGTCCGACGGCACCGTCTACAACGGAGTGCACATCGCGGACTCGTTCCTGCGGACCGTCGGGCGCGACCTCGGCTACCGACTGCCGGACGGCCCGCTGCTGTTCGAGCAGCAGGACGAGGTCATCGCCCGCCGCGAACCGCTGCGCCACCTGATCGGGGAGCTCGGCCCGGCGCTCGTGGACGACCGCGTGGTCGGTCCGATGCGGACGGCGCTGAACCGTCGCCTGGCGATCGTCGTGCTCGACACCTTCCCGATCCGCAACCGCGGCGACGACGTCCCCGTCGCGAACCGGCTGCGCGACGCGATCCGCTACGTCGAACAGCACGCGGCCGAACGTCCGGCGGTGTCGGACATCGCCGCGGCGTGCGGACTCAGCCAGCGGGGACTGCAGGACGTGTTCGCCCGCACCCTCGACTCCACGCCGCACCGGTTCCTGCGCGAGCACCGGCTCGACCGTGCCCGGAGCGAACTCCTGCGCGCGGGCGACGACCGGGCCCCCGGTGCCGACGGGGTCGCCGTGGTCGCGCGTCGGTGGGGCTTCACCAACCCGGGCCGGTTCGCCACCGCCTACCGCGAGCGGTTCGGCGAGGACCCCGCTGCCACGCTCCGCACGTCGCTGTCCGCACGCCCCGACAGCGGTCGGTCGTCGTGGCGCGTCCGCCGCGCGGTCGCGTTCATCGAGGAGCACGCCGCCGAGGACCTCTCCCTGCAGGACATCGCCGACGCCGCCGGGGTCCTGCCGCGACGCCTGCAGCAGCTCTTCCGGGCCGAGCGGGGCGAGTCCCCGATGGCGTGTGCCCGGGCGATCCGCGCCGCTGCAGAACGCAACGCGGCGGACGGAACACGCGAAACCGCCTGAGCGGACGGCCAGGGGGTACACCCACATCCCCGTGTTTCCGCGGATTCCTGGATTTCTGCCGAATCCGAAAAGTCATGTGTGACGAATCTCTGGTGCAGCCCGTCTCATCCGTGAACAGCAACCGCTGGGAACGCCCGGCGGGTCACTCGGAAGGAACGAACCATGGCTGACTCCATCACCACCACCCCGGCAACCACCGCTGCGGCCCGTGCCACCTCGCACGCCGGCTCGAACAGCGGCGTCACCGGCAAGACCGTCATCGACGACACCGTCGTGTCGAAGGTCGCCGGCATCGCGGCCCGCGAGGTCAACGGCGTGCACTCGCTCGGCGGCGGCGCTGCCCGTGCGATCGGCGCCCTCCGCGACGCGATCGGCCAGCGCGACTTCGGTCAGGGCGTCAAGGTCGAGGTCGGCGAGAAGCAGGTCGCCGCGGACATCGTCATCGTCGCCGAGTACCCGGTGTCGCTCCAGCAGGTCGCCGACGGCGTCCGCAGCAGCGTCGCTCGTGCCCTCGAGCAGATCGTCGGCATGGAGGTCGCCGAGGTCAACGTGACCGTCCAGGACGTCTTCATCCCGGGCGACGACGACGACAACGAGAACGACGAGAAGAAGGAAGCGCGAGTCGCATGAGCAACACACTGATCGGTGCCCTCATCGGCGCCGTCCTCGCAGTCGTCGCACTGCAGTTCGGGTTCTGGGGCTTCGTCCTGGTCATCGTCTTCGGTGCGATCGGGGCCCTCGTGGCCGCCCTCGCCACCGGCAAGATCGACCGTGGCGCCCTGACCGACGTGCTCACCGGGCGCCGGAGCTCCCGGTGAACGCCGGCCCGGACGTCGTCCCGGGCCGCGTCGAGATCACCGCTCGTGCACTGACCTCGCTGGCGCGGGCCGTCGCAGCCGAACGGCTCGGCGCCCCCGCCAAGCGGGTCAGGGTCGGTCTCGGAGACGCGGCCGGCGCGATGGCCCTCGACGTCACCGGCCCGATCGCCGCGGGCGACGACCTCGTCGCCCGTTCGGCCCAGGTCGCCGACGAGGTCAAGCGCCGCGTGAGTGAACTCACCGGCCGCCGCGTCGGCAGTGCCCACATCGAACTCACCGGGATCGTGCGCGAGCGCGAGTCCCGAACCCGGTAGGAGACCATCATGAGCAACGGTTCCGTCGAACGACGCATCCGTCGTCGGAGCGTGCACCGCTCCCGCTCGACCGCAGTGGCGGTGGCGCTGGTGGTCCTCGCACTGGTCGCCGCGTGGATCGGCACGGAGTCGGTCCTGCGGGCGATCGGGCGGCCTCCGCTCCTCGCCGACCCGCAGACCGCCGTCGACGCCGCACTGCAGCCCGACGCCGCGTTCGTCACGATCGCCGAGGTCATCGCCGTCGTGCTCGTGGTCCTGGGCATCGTGCTGATCGTCCTGGCCCTGAAGCCGGGCCGCCAGCACCGCTCCGTCGTCCAGCACGACCGTGGCGCCGTCGTCATCGACACCCGCATCGTCGCCTCGACCGCGGCCAACGCCGCCGGGACGGCCGCGGGGGTCCCCGAGGGCAACGCCTCGGCCACCGCCCGCGGTCGCCGCACCGACGTCCGGATCGTGCCCGTCACCGGCATCCCGGTCGACGAGCAGGCCGTGCAGGCAGCCGTCCGCGACCGCCTCAGTGGTCTCGACGAGCGGTTCGGCCAGAACATCCGCGTCCGCATCGACGAGAAGGGGACCCTCGCATGACCAAGAGCAACCGGACCATGAACCGGATCATCCTCTTCGTCCTCGGCCTCGTCGCCGTCGTCGTCGGTCTCACGATCGGCGCGGGTGTGCTGCCCGCCGTGCAGGACGCGATCAAGCCGTACGTCGACCTGCCGAGCAACCTGGACGTCCCCGCGTCCTCGCTCTGGATCGTCGCCGTCGCCTGCGCCGTCGTCATCGTGCTCGCCCTGGTCTGGGTGTTCACCCGCGGCGGGGGCGGCACGTCCGTCGCCGTCCGCGAGCGCTCCGGAGAGGACGCCGTCACCGTGAACGTCGCACTCGTCCGCGACGTCGTCGAGCACGAGCTCGCCGGGGTCCGCGACGTCGTCGGCTCCCGCGTCGACACCTACCTGGTGCGCAAGCAGCGTGCTGCTCGCATCCGCGTCGCGGTCCGCCGCGGCGGGGACGCCGTCTCGGTGCTCGACGCCGTCGACCGCGCCGTCGCGGTCCTCGACCGCACGCTCGGCCGCCAGGTGCCCGTCCTGGTCCACCTCACCGGTGGGACTCGTTCGGCGCTCGCGAAGTCGACCCGCGTCCACTGACACCCGCCAGCAGGACGCGACCCCGGGCCTCCCGGCCCACCGAAGACCCACGCAACACCCACCACCGGGCGAACGCCCGACCGATGAAAGGACCCGTCATGGGACTCGACGACAAGATCAAGAACGCTGCTCAGGACATCGCCGGCAAGGCGAAGGAAGCCGTGGGCAAGGCCACGAACGACGACTCCAAGGTCGCCGAGGGCCAGAAGGACCAGGCCTCCGCGAGCGTCAAGAAGACCGGCGAGGACGTCAAGGACGTCTTCAAGAACTAGGACGCTCGATGCGTGTCGGGGCACTCGCGACTTCGAGTGCCCCGATGCGTTCCGCGGACCCGAACGAGGAGGAACCATGCAGCACGACCCCCATGCGCACACGCAGGTCACCGAGGTGGCCCTGCCCGCAGAACTGACGGAGCCGCTGCCCGACGACGCGACCCCCGCGATGCTCATCGCGCGAACCGCGGCGGAGACGGCGCTCGGCGTGCCCGGCGTGCACCACCTCGGCGGGACCGTGTCCCGAGCCGCCGACGAACTGCGGAAGCGGCTCGGCCGCTCCGCCGGGACCGCCGGCGTGCAGGTCGACGACGAGGACGGCACCTTCGCGGTGCAGGTCTCCGTGATCGTGACCTACCCGCGGAACGTCCGCGAGGTCGCCGACGAGGTGAAGCGACAGGTCGCTGCAGCAGCCGGCCAGGTCGCATCCGCGCCGACGACCGTGGACGTCCGTGTCCTCGACGTGCACGGACCGTTCGACGACGAGCCCTCGCCCGTCGAGCGTGCGGCCACCGCTGTCGGCGATGCCGTGCAGGACGCCGCGAAGGCGACGAGCGAGACCACGAAGCGCGTGGCGACGGCGACCGTCGACGCCACGAAGCAGGCGGCCGACGCGACGGCCGAGGCGACCAAGCGCGCCGCCGACGCCACCGCCGACGTCACGAAGCAGGCGGCCGAGGTCACCGCAGACGTCACCAAGCGTGCCGCCGACGCGACGGTCGACACCGCCAAGCGTGCTGCCTCGGCCACCGCTGAGGCCACGAAGCAGGCAGCCGACGCCACCGCGGACGCCACCAAGCAGGCAGCCGACGCCACCGCGGACGCCACGAAGCGTGCCGCCGACGTCACCGCGGACGCCGCTGAACAGGCCGTGGACGCGACGACCGCCACGGCTGGCCGTGTGCACGAAGCCGCGTCCGACGCCCTCGACCGTGCGTCCGAGGGCGCACGGGACGCTGCCGACACCGCGCGCGACGCGGCCAGCAGCGCACGTGCGGCCGTCGTCGACGAGGACACTGCCACCCCCGTCCTGGCCTCCGAGACGGCTGCCGACGCAGCGGTGCGTGCCGCCGACTCCGCCGAGGACGCAGCGCAGGACGCCGCCGACGCCGCAGCCGACGCCAGCGAGGCAGCGCGGGCAGCAGCCCGCGACGCCGACCAGCCGACCGACCCGACCACGGACCGACCGTGACCACCGCCTGGTCCGGCGGTCGTCGGCCCCGCACCCGTCAGCCCCGGCCGCGCGGTGTGTGGATTGCCGGTGGCATCGGCGTGGTCCTGGTCGCCGGGGTCCTGCTCGGGGCGTTCCTGCCCCTGGTCGGGTTCCTCGGCGGCGTCACCGCCACCACCGCCGGCCTCGTGCCGTTCCCGTTCGTGCGGGTCACGGTCGTCGCGGTCCTCGGGCTGATCGTCGTGCTGGCGCTCCTCGCCATGGCCCTCACCCGTCGGCACACCACGACGGCGACGATCTCGGTCGTGCTCGCCGTCCTGGTGAGCATCGCCGTCACGATCGTCCCCGTGGTGCTGGTGGCCGTCGGGTCCGCCGACCGCGCCGGGGACGTGTGGCCGATCGTCACCGAGCTCTGGCAACGCTTCACCGGCTGATCCGCCGGCACCTGCACCACCGACCAAGGAGTCCCACCATGCGCAACCGCATCATCGTCATCGGCCTGATCGTCCTGATCGGGTTCTGGTTCGGCTCCCGCGCGAACCGCCCGGTCATCAAGACGTCCAAGGGCGAGACCGTCCGCAAGGCCTGGAACGACCCGCACGCCCGCAAGGCCCGCAAGAAGCTGGGCAAGAAGATCGCCAAGGCCGCCAAGCGGCACAGCTGACGACCTGGAGGCCCGGATCACCTGTGCCGATCGGCGCGCGTGATCCGGGCCCCGCGTCCGCTACCCTCGCGACGTGAAGCGTCTCTCCCCCGGCCAGCGCTGGGTCATCGGTCTCGGCGCGTTCGCGCTCGTCTGTCTCGTCGTCGGCATCATCGGTCTGGTCGTCGGCGTCACGAACCGGTACGGGTGCCTCTCGGACGGAGACGTCTGGCCGCAGGAGCGCTGCCTCGGCGACGACTCCGGCATTTTCTGGGGCAGCGCCCTCGGCATCATCGGCCTGCTGCACCTCGGCTTGACCGGCCTGGCCGGTGCGCTCGTCTGGACCTCGACCCCGGCCATCGCTCCTGGCCCCGCTGAGCGCCCCACACCGGGCGCCGGTGCGACTCACCGGGTGTTCTCGTACGGCACGCTGCGGCAGCCGCTCGTGCAGGAGTCGCTGTTCGGCGGCCACGTCCCGACCACCCCGGACACGCTGCCCGGGTGGCGGCTCGACTGGGTGGCGATCACCGACCCCGAGGTGGTCCGGACGAGCGGCTCGGACCTGCACCCGATCCTCCGCCGGGGTGCACCGGACGACGTCGTCGAAGGTGTCGCCCTGACCCTCGGCTACGAGTGGCAGCTCCGCGCGGTCGACGACTACGAGGTCGCTGACTACCAGCGCATCCGGGTCGAGCTCACCTCGGGTCTGTCGGCCTGGGTCTACGTGGCGGCCGACGAGGTCTGAGCCGCGGCCAAGCGCGCGAGGCCCTCGTCGATCGACACCGACGGGGCCCACTGCAGGTCGGCACGGGTGCGGCGCTGGTCGAACCAGTGCGCCGTGGAGAGCTGCTCGGCGAGGAACCGCGTCATCGGCGGCTCGTCCTGCCCCGGACGCACCCGCCACACGGCCTCGACGAGCGACCCCGCGGCCCGGGCCACGACAGCCGGCACGTGCCACCGCGGTGCCGCGACCCCCGAGGCCGCGCAGATCCCGGCGAGCAGGTCCGCGACGGGCCGGGGTTCGCCGTTCGTGACGACGTAGGCGTTGCCGTGCACGTCGTCGTCGGCCGCGTGCTCGAGCGCCGCGACCATGGCCGACGCGGCGTTGTCGACGTACAGGGTGTCGATCAGGGCGGCACCGGAGTCGAGCAGCGGCAGGCGCCCGGCCCGTGCCCGCTCGACGATCCGGCCGATCAGCTGCGTGTCCCCCGGCCCCCACACCAGGTGCGGCCGGACGGCGACGACGGCGAACCCAGGAGCGTCGGCGTCGAGCGCGAGGAGTTCGGCCGCGGCCTTCGTGCGGGCGTAGTCGCCACGAGCACGATCGGGTTCGGCGACACCGGCTCCGGCGCCGACGAGCGACGATCCGGTGTGCGCGACCGACGGCGACGAGACGAACACGAACCGCCGGGCGCCGGCACGGCGTGCGGCGTCGACGAGTGCTCGGGTGCCGTCGACGTTCACACGGACGAAGTCGGCCGGGTCACCCGCCAGGGAGACCTTCGCGGCGAGGTGCACGACGGCGTCGACCCCGTCGACCGCGCGTGCCACCGCGGCGGCATCGGTCATCGAACCGGCGACGTCCTGCACGCCCGCGACCCCGGACGGCCGTCGCTGGAACGTGCGGACCTCGTGTCCGGCGTCCCGCACGGCTGCGGCGGTCGCCTGTCCGAGGAACCCGCTGGCGCCGGTGACCAGGACCGTCACGGGCGGGCCATCCGTCCACCCGACAGCACCGCGGTCGCCCAGCGGGACAGCCGGGCGCGGTCGACCTTCGAGTTGTGCCGGATGTCGGTCGGCAGCACGGGCACGGTCAGCACCGCTGCGAGCGGGACCCCGGCCGCGGCACGGACCGAAGCTGCCAACGCCGGCGGAGCCAGGGCAGGCCGTCGGACACGTCGCCCGCCGGTGGTCTCGACGACGGCCACGACCTGCTGCGTCCCGCGCGGGCCGATCCCTGCGACGCCGGCACGGCCGACTCCGGGTACGCCCTCGATGCGCTGCTCCGGTCCGACCGGGGTGACGACACCGCCGGGGGTGGTGAGCACGTGCTGCATCCGCCCCTCGACCCAGAGTCGCCCGGACGCGTCCAGGTGTCCGACGTCACCGGTGCGGTGTCCGCGCGGGTCCTCGACGCCGAGCCGCGCGACGCGGTTCGTCCGCCAGAGCCGGTCGTAGTGGTCGCGCACGTGCGGTGCCACGACGACGATCTCGCCGGTGACGCCCGCCGCGTCGGTCAGCGCACCGGTCGCAGCACCCGCGGCGTCGAGCGGCGCGATCCGCACCCGCACGTTCGCCGCCGGGAGTCCGACGCAGATGCCCTCGTCGTCCGAGGCCGCCGCCGAACGGACGCCGTCCAGGTCGACGTCGGTCATGAGCAGCCCCTCGGTCATGCCGTAGGGGGTGTGCGCACTCGCGTTCGGCATCAGCTCGGTCGCCGCGGTCAGCAGCGCGGCCGACACCGGGGCGCCCGCCGACAGGAACAACCGGACGCGCGCGAGTGCCGCACGGTCGGCGTCGGTCAGCACCGATGCCGTCGCCACGACGTTCGCCAGCGCCGCCGGCGACAGGAACACGACGGTCGCGTCGGCAGCGGCCACCGAGGCCGCGACGGCGCGCGCGGTCAGGGTCCGGGGCGCGGTGACGTCCATGTCCGGCGCCACCGACCGGGCCCCGAGGGCCGGGCCGAGCAGCGCGAAGGGTGCGAAGCCCGCGACGAGGCCGGTGCCGACACCGATGTCGTACTGGGCCGCCAGGACGTCGCGGACGGCACCGAGCTGTTCGTGCGTGTAGACGACGCCCTTCGCCGGGCCGGTCGAACCGGACGTGAACAGGATCGCGGCCGGAGCATCGGACGCCGGCACCATGGGCAGCACGGAACCGTGCGCGAGCCGACGGGCACCCCGCCGGGCGACGTCGACGAGCGTGTGCTCGACGCGCAGCGCACGCCGTGCGGGTGCGGGCAGCGGGACGGTCGCGATGCGCCGACCCGGCCAGCCGAGTGCACGAGCGGCTCCAAGGCCGGGCAGCGCGCCGATGATCCAGTCGGGCCGGGCTCCGCGGACCGCACGGGTCAGACCGCGCAGCCCCAGTCCGGCATCGGCCACCACGACGACCGCGCCGATCCGCACGCAGGCGTACAGGACGGCCGTCAGGTCGGCTCCCGGGGTGACGAGCAGCGAGACACGGTCACCGCTCCGGACACCGAGGTCGTCCAGCCCGGCGGCGATCTCGTCCACCCGACGGGCGAGCAGGCGCCACGTGATCGTCCGGGGGCCGCCGGCCGCGGCCATCTCGACGAGGGCGGGTTCGTCGCTGTCGCGCAGGTCCTCGAGCGCGGCACCGAGCGGGCGGCTCACGTCGGTCGACTGGTCGACGTCGACCGGGAGGCCCTTCTCGGCTGGAGCAGGCACGTGTCCGCCCGGCAGACGGTCGCCGATCCAGTCGAACACCGCGCCCGCCACGTCGGCGTCGTCGGGCAGCAGGTGGCCGGCACCCTCGAAGCGGTGCACGTCGGCCTGCGGCAGCCGCTCGGACAGGTCGTCGAGGTAGCGCTCCAGGAACACCGGATCGCGGGGACCCCAGAGCAGCAGCGCCGGGACGTCGAGCGCAGCGACCCCGGCGGCGATCCGGTCGAGCTCGGGCGCACTCCGGTGCCGGGCGTCGACGGGGATGTCCGCCACGAAGCCGCCGATGCCGCCACGACGCGCGGCACCGCGGAAGGGGGCACGGTAGCCGTCGGCCACGGCACGGTCGAGCTTCGGGTGCGCGATGCCGAGCGTCGTCTCGAGGAACGCAGGCGTCACGACGGTCGCACGGCCGAGCAGCCCCGGCCCCAGGGCGAGCCGCAGCGGCGCCGGGATCGGGGCGTCGTCGGGCTGGTGCACGGCGGTGTTGCACGTCATCACGGCAGCCAGGACGTCGGGGTGGTCGACCGCCCATCCGAGCGACACGACTCCGCCCCAGTCGTGGCCGAGGGTGACGACCGGGCCGGTCAGCCCGAGTTCGTCGGTCAGGCCGCCGAGGTCCGCGACGCGCTGCGGCAGCCCCCGTTCCACCCCGGTGCGCTCCGAGAAGCCCATGTCGAGCTGGTCGACGGCGACCACGCGCCAGGCCGGGCCACCGGCCTGGGCGACCTCGAGCGAGGTGCGGAGCACCGACCGCCACAGGTACGACCACGTGGGGTTGCCGTGCACGCACAGGATGGTGCCGACCGGTTCCACGCCGAGCGCCGCCAGGGACCCGGCCGTGTCGAGGAGGTGCCAGGTGCGCGCGGCGCGATCTGTGCCTCCCGTCCGGTTCTCGGACCATTCCGGGACCGTGACGAGGCGTGACCAAGCCGGGTCGAGTCCGGGCAGGGAGGGCGGCTGCGTCGCCGGAGCCGTGCTCGCGGCGACGCGGGGCAGCCGGGACCTCACCAGTGGAGTTCCATCATCGCCGTGTTGATGCCGGAACCGACGCCGCCCAGGAACACGCGGTCACCGCGGCGGATGCCGCCGGACTCGACCTCGTCGGCCAGGGTGATCGGGATCGACGCCGGGCCGACGTTGCCGAAGCGCTGGTAGGTGGTGGGGACCTTGTCGCGCGGGATGCCGATGGCCTCGACGAACGCGTTGGTGTGCACGTCGGAGACCTGGTGCAGGACGTAGCGGTCCATGTCGGCCCAGTCGAAGTGGGCACGGGCCTCGGTCCAGGCCGCGACGACGAGCTCCATGCCGCCCTTGAGCAGCATCTTGGCGTCCGTGAACATGCCGTCCACGCTGCCGACGCACAGGTCGTACCACTGGGTCGCCGCGCGGGTGACGCCGCCGACGATCCGGTGTCCTTCGGGGTGCAGGTCCGCCGGGCCGAGCACGGCGGCCGCGGCACCGGACCCGAGGGTCAGGCTCGCGAACTCGCTCATGAAGTCCTTGCGGTTCCGACCGCCCTGGTTCAGGCGGTCGATGGTGTTGAGCTGCACCTGGTCGGCGTCCTCGCCGTCGACGACGAGCGCGTACTTGATCTGACCGGAGTCGATCATGCCCGCGGCGACGCTCATGGCGTTGACGAACCCCAGGCAGGCGTTCGCGATGTCGAAGTTGATCGCGGACGACGGCAGACCGAGCCCGTGGTGCAGGCGCACGGCGACCGACGGCTCGAGGTGCGGCCGGGTCACCGAGGTGTTGATCAGCAGCCCGATCTCGTCCGGGCGCACCCCCGCCTCGGCCATGGCACGACGGCCCGCGTCGATGGCGGCGTCCTGGAAGGTCTGGCCCTCGCCCCAGTTGCGGCGCTCGATCACACCGGCGACCCGCTCGAGCAGTCCCATCGGCAGACGGAGGCGGCGGAGCACGCCGCGCAGCCGCGCTTCGATGTCCGCAGAGGTCGTCACGCGTTCGGCGGTCGTCGTCGCCACGGACAGCAGCGAGACGTTGTGGTGCTTCGCCGTGGCGTTGCCGGGCTGCTCGGGTTCACTGCTCGGCGCCCGGTCACTGCTCGCTGCCCGGTCGACCGGCCGTTCCGTCATGATCGTCACCGACACATACTTCCTCATTTCACCTGTGTGTGCAGTCCGGCTCGGCTGGACGCGCGGTGTCAGGCGTCCTTCGGGAGCTTCCGGATCTTGCTGCGACGGCGTCGACGGTCCGGCACCATCGAGCGCATCTCCTCGAGCTTGCCGAAGCAGAGCAGCCGGTCACTGGCCTGCAGCTCGACGCCACTGCGCGGGTTCGGGATGACGGTCGCGCCCCGGTGCAGGGTCAGCACCGTGATGTCCCGGTCCCACAGCCCGGACTCCTTGATCGTCTTCCCGACCAGGTCGGCGTTGGTGTGCACGAGCAGCTCGGCGACGCCGTAGCCCGTCGACACACTGAGCCGCTGGCGCACGTCGATCTCGGGGAAGGCCACCTGGTTGCCGATGAAGTCGATGATCGCGCCCGCGACGTCCAGACCCGTCGCACGCTCGATGCCCTCGAGCCCCGGTGACGAGTTGACCTCCATCACGAGCGGACCGTCGTTGCCCTCGAGCATGTCGACACCGGCGACCTTGAGTCCCATGATCTGCGCCGACCGGACCGCGACCGCCTCGTACTCCGGCGACAGCGTGACCTTCTCGACGGTGCCGCCACGGTGCACGTTGGAGCGGAACTCGTCCCCCGACGCCGTCCTGCGCATCGCGGCCACCACCCGGTCGCCGACGACGAGCGCGCGGATGTCACGGCCACGGCTCTCCGAGATGAACGACTGGATCAGGACGTTCTGCTTCGTCGAGTGCAGGGTCTCGACGATCGACTCGGCGACCTTCTCCTCCGGCGCCAGGATCACGCCGATCCCCTGCGTGCCCTCGAGCAGCTTGATCACGACCGGAGCCCCGCCGACCCGTTCGATCGCGCCGCGGACGTCGGCCCGGCTGTTCACGAACGTCGTCGCCGGCATGCCGATGTGGTGGCGGGACAGGATCTGGTTCGCCCGGAGCTTGTCGCGGGAGTTCGTGATGCCCGTCGCGGTGTTCGGCGTGTACACGTCCATCTGCTCGAACTGCCGCACCACCGCGGTGCCGTAGTAGGTGATCGAGTTGCCGATCCGGGGCAGCACCGCGTCGTAGTCGGACAGGAGCTTGCCGCGGTACAGCAGGTCCGGGTCCTCGCCGGACAGGTCGATCGCGAAGCGCAGCGTGTTCAGCACCTTGACGTCGTGGCCGCGGTCGAGCGCCGCAGCACGGAGGCGCTGGGTCGAGTACGCCTGCGGGGCGCGGGACAGGATGGCGAGTTTCATCGAGGGGTTCTCCGCGGGGTGGGATCGACGGCGACGGTCCATCCAAGCACGCCCGCGCCGCGGCGCCGCCGACCACCGCGCGTTGTACTCTTTTGACGCGTTTGCGCTATCGTGGATTGACTGATCGGACGGGGCGCGCAATGACGAAGAACCAGCACGGTCTCCGGGCGACCCGGAGCAACCGGACCCCTCGACTCGCAGGGTCCGGACGGTCGACGTCGCGGCGACCCGCGTCATCCGAGTGGCGTGTCCGATCGCGGAGACCTTCCTCGACCGAGGCGGTCGCGCAACCGACCACCACCTCCACCGGTCCGGCGGACGACCTCCGGGATCGCCTCGTGGCCGCGCTCCTGCGGCACGTCGACCTGATCGACCTCGCCGAGGTCGAGCGGGTCAACGGATCGATGGACGCCGTCGCGGAGCGGATGCTCGCCAGCATCCCCGGCGCCGATGTGCTCGACGACCGCGTCGGACCGTTCTACGACACTGCCGGCCTGCGGAAGTGGTTCCAGATGAGCCGCCAGACCCTCGACGCGCAGGCCAAGGTCGGCGACGTGCTCTGCGTGCTGTCGGCCGACGGCTTCCGGCTCTACCCGTCGTTCCAGTTCGATGCACGGGGCATCCTGCTGCCACGGTTGCGCGATGTCCTGGCCGGCCTGGACCCCGAGCGGGTCGACCCCTGGGGCGATGCCGTGTGGTTGAACGCGCCGGCGGACGAACTCGACGGACTCACGCCGGCCCAGGCGCTCCGGACGGACCGCGCGGACGAAGTGGTCCGTCTCGCCGCACTCGCCGGAGCGTTCCGACTCGGATGACCACGGTCGCACGCACCGACGTCGTCCAGACCGCGCCACCGGCCGGTCTCGACCTGACCGGCTTCCCCGACGGGGGCAGACTCCCCGCCGAGGTGTTCCGCGCGCACCTCGCCGAGTTCGCGCCCTGGTACTTCGCCAGCCACCCCCACGGCCGCTTCAACCTCCGGGAACCGAACGGCACGTGCTGCTTCGCAGCCGCGGCCTCGACCGCTGTCCGAGAGTTCTTCGGCCCGAAGGTCCGCCGCAACGAAGTGAGCGCTGCCGACGCTGCCGTCCTCCGCGTCTCGACGATCACCCCGCCGTCCGATGCGAGCTCCGCCCACGTCAGCGGCGCGGGCGCTGCACGCTTCGGGGTCACGAGCGAACTCACGACCATGGGCGACTACGCCGTGACGCAGGCATGGGCCGAGCTGTTCAAGGACCGGGTCGATGCGCTCCGCTACGACTCGCGGTTCGACCCGGGGGGCGAGGCGTGGGCACTGTTCGGAACCGCGGGGCCGGCACCGTCGCTCGGCGGCGCGACCGCGGTCATCGACGGAGCACGTGCGGCCGAGGCAGCCGGCGTCTCGGTGCTGCCCGGGCCGCCGCGGAAGAGCGCCGTCCGGATGGTGCCGAACCCGCCCGCCTGACCGGCACAGTCGCGCATGGGACAGGATGGGCACATGGCCCGTGCTCCGAAGTCCCCCGACGGCGGGCTCGTCGTCGCCGGCTGGCGCGAGTGGGCCGGCCTGCCGGACCTCGGTCTGCCGTGGATCAAGGTCAAGCTCGACACCGGTGCACGCAGCTCGGCACTGCACGCGTTCGACCTCGAAGAACTCCCGGGCGACCGGGTCCGGTTCTCGGTGCACCCGTGGCAGGACACCGATGCCGACGCCGTCACGATCGAGTGCGACGTGCACGACCGGCGCATCATCCGCAGCTCGACCGGGCACACCCAGGAGCGCATCGTCGTGCTCACCACGATCACCCTGGCCGGGCGCGCCGTCGTGTCCGAGGTCACCCTGAGCAACCGCGACCAGATGGGGTTCCGGATGCTCGTCGGGCGCGAGGCCCTGCGACAGGGCTTCCTCGTCGATCCTGCGAGGTCCTTCATGGCTGGTCGGGCGCCGAAGGAGATCCGGCGCCGCAACCGCGGGCGAGCCTGAGCGCTGCTCGCCACGCGGCACGGGCCGTGGGCGCGACCGATCGGCGGCCTGGAGGCGCGGTGCGGGGACGCCACGGGCCTCCCGTCCGCCTCGGCGACCGCCCAGGGCGCGGGCTGGGTCAGCGACCGAGGTGACGGCCGAGGAAGGCGAGTTGCTGCGGTGCCAGGCGGCGCCAGTAGCCGTGCGTGTGGGCGCCGGGCTCGAAGCCCCCGGCGGGCGGCGTCGCGAAACCGTCGACGTAGGCGTGCGCCGCCGGAGCGAACCCGTCACCGTTGCCGCAGTCGACACGGACGGCGACCCCGTCGAGCGCGCGCTGCCGACCGAGGACCGTGTTCGCACGGAAGTCGGCCGCGTCGTCGAAGGCTCCGCGGGCGGTGTCCGCTGCTGACGTCCAGAGCGCCGGACTGATCGCCGACACGGCGCGGACGCGGGACGCACCGAGCACCCCGCCGAGCCGGAGGGCGCCGAACCCGCCCATCGAGTACCCGGTCAGCGCGAGCCGGTCGGTGTCGAATCCGCGCCGCGCGATCCGGGGCAGGAACTCGTCGACGACCATCGCTGCGGGGTCATCCCCGTCGGAACGGTGGTGCCAGTAGCGGTTGCCGCCGTCGATCGAGGCGATCGCGAACGGAGCGCCGCCACCCGTGATGTGCGCCGCGAGGAACCGGTCCCAGCCGAGCGCCCGCCCGAAGAACGCCGAGTGGTCGTCGCCGTAGCCGTGCAACGCGACGGCCACCGGCAGCGGGGTGTCCGACTCCGGAGCGGCGATGGTCCACCCGACGGTCCGTCCCTTCCGCGCGGTCGACACGAAGGTGCCGGAGACCGAGGGGACCGGGTCGACGTTGGGGATCGTGCCGTCGGCACCGTTGAGCCCGAGCACGCGGTACATCGTCGACCGACCCGGCAGCAGGTCGAGGTTCACCGCCTCGGCGGCTGCCCCCGCGGCGACGATGCCGACTCCCCCGATCAGCAGCGACCGACGGGTGATCGTCGACGCACGCGAACGGGTCATCCGAGGGGCACCGTTCCGTCAGAGGTCACGCGCTTCATCACGAGGATCGGGGAGAGTCGCTGCACACCGGGCAAGATACCCAGCGCAGCGTCGGAGAACCCCGGGGCGCTGACGAGCGGTCAGGCTGCTGCGACGAGCGCCGCAGCGACCGCGCGCGCCGTCGCCGTGCCGACCGACGGATCGCGCAGGCGCATCGCCAGGTACCCGGAGACGACGAGCAACAGCTGGTCAGCCAGGGCCCCGGCGCGCTCGCCGACGACGGGCGCGGCACGTTCGGTCAGCCGGGTCCGGAGCGCCCCGGTCTCGCGGTCGAGCACCTCGTGCACCTCGGCTGGGGCGTCCGCGTACTCGGCAGCGGTCCCGAGGAACGCGCACCAGCGTGAACCAGCGGCGGTCGACCGGTAGTCGTCGAGCGCGTCGAACACCGCGAGCAGGCGGCCACGGTCGTCCGGAGCGGCCTTGACCGCGCGGTCCCACGTGGCGAGCCAGTCGTCGTGCCGCCGATCCAGTGCCGCGGCGACCAGGGCTTCCTTGCTCGCGTACCCGCGGTAGAGCGTGGCGCTCGAGATCCCGGCACGGTCGAGCACGGCGTCGATCGGGGTGGCGGCGATGCCGCGCGTGAAGAAGAGCTCCTCGGCCGCGTCGAGCAGCCGCTGCTCGGTTCCTGGACGCATCGCCATGCAAGCACCCTAGGCTCTCAAAAGTGAAACGATCGTTTTTGTTACGACGGTGGGTGTTCCTCGGTAGCGGGCTGGCGCTCATCGCCGCGACGTACGGGCTGGTGCGCCTGGCGTTCGGCCTCTTCCTGCCCGACGTCCAACGCGACCTCGGCCTGCGCCCGGACGCCGCCGGATGGGTCTCCTCGGGGGCCTCGGCGATGTACTGCGTCGGCGCGGTGGTCGGGTTCCTGGTCGCCGCACGCGTCCCCCGGGTGCTCGTCGCCGCAGCCGCCGGGGTCGCCGGGGTCGGTGCGCTCGCGATGGCAGCGGCGCCGGGGCCGTGGTCCTTCGGGATCGCTGCGGTGGTCGCCTCGACCGGGGCCGGGCTCGCGTCACCAGCCCTCGTGCAGCTCGTGTCGCGCGCGGTGCCGGGGTCCGTGCAGGGGACGGCGCAGGCGGTCGTCAACTCGGGGACCGGCCCGGGGCTGATCGCCGCCGGGGCGCTCGCACTCGTGCTCCTGCCGGACTGGCGGACGGCTTGGGCGTGGTCCGGGGTCTTCGCACTCGTCGTCGGCGTCGTGCTGCTGGTGGTGTCCCGTGGGAGCGGGTCCGGCGGTGACCGACCAACCGCACCGGGGACGGCGTGGTTCGCGGTGCACCGACGGGTCATCGCGCTCGCGCTGCTCTTCGGTGCCGGATCGGCGGTCGTGTGGACCTACGGCCGCTCCGCGCTGGTCGACGCGGGCGCGCCCGTCGCGGTGTCGGTGTCGGCGTGGATCGCGCTCGGGGTCGGCGGTGCTGCGGTCGCCGTGACGGCTCGGTGGACGAGCGGACTCCGCGCGCGGACGCTCTGGGCGGTGACCGCGGGCGCCGTGGCGGTGGCCGTCGTCGCACTCGGTACCGCGCCGCAGTCCACGGCGGTCGCGATGCTGGCGTGTGCGGTGTTCGGTTGGGGCTACACAGCGGCCACCGGCGCGCTGATCGCCTGGACGACCGAACTCGACGCTGCGCGGTCGTCGGCCGGGACGTCGATGCTCTTCGTCGCGCTCGTGCTCGGCCAGGCCGTGGGATCGGCGGCATCGGGCGCACTCGTCGGCACGGCGGGCTACGCGGCGACGTTCGTGGTCGGGGCGCTCGTCACGGCGGCGAGCGCCGTGCCCGCCGTGGTCGGGAAGCGGAGCGGGCCGGGGAGCGGTACCCGCGTCACAGCAGCGGACGCAGCTCGATCTTCCGGTTGCACGCCTGCGACGCCTCGTGCGCCACACGGAGCGCCGTCTCGGCATCCGGCAGCTCCATGACCCAGAAGCCCGCGACGAACTCGGCGCTGTCGGCCACCAGTCCGGGCGTGGTGTCCGAACCGCCACCGCGGGCGTCGACGACGGTGCCGTCGGCGGGGGCGGACACCCCGGCGGCGAACACGACGGCGTCACCCAGGCGTTCGTTCAGGGCATCGACCGCAGTGGCCTCGGCCTGGGTGGCGGACTCCGTCCGACCGGCAGCGACGGCCTGCCCGTCGTCGATGACGTTGACGAGGAACTGCATGGCGACTCCCCTGCTCGGTGGCCGGAGGCTACTCCGCGACCGCCCGGTTCCGTGACGCTCCGTGACGACCGACGGCACCGCGAACCCCGGGACGTGCCTACGCTCCCTCCGACGGCGACCCGGCCGACCACGACCACGGAGTACCCGATGCCCCACGACACCATCGCTCGTCGAGTCGACGAGTTCAACGCCGGCTTCACCGCGCAGATCGGCCCCGACCTCAGCGCCGTGTTCGACCGGGAACAGGCCGACCTGCGTACCGACGGTGTCCCGGACGGCGTCCTCGCCGTCGGGGACGACGCGCCGGACGCTCCACTGCTGGACGCGACCGGCGCCGCCACGTCGCTGGGCGCCGCGCGTGGTGACACGCCGACCGTGCTCGTGTTCTACCGCGGCGCCTGGTGCCCGTACTGCAACCTCACGCTCCGCACCTACCAGCAGGAGTTGCTCCCCGCGCTGCAGGGACGCGGGGCACGCCTCGTCGCCGTCTCGCCGCAGACACCCGAGGGCACCGAGCAGTCGATCGCGAACGGCGAGCTGGCGTTCCCGGTCCTGTCCGACCCGGAGAACGTGCTCGCCGGTCGGTTCGGCGTCGTCACGGCGCCGAGCGCCGAGGCACGAGCAGCCCACACGGAGCTCGGGTTCGACGTCGCCGACAGCAACGCCGACGGAACCGCCGCGATCCCGTTCCCGTCGGTCTTCGTCATCGACGAGCACGGTGTGGTCCGGTTCGCGGACGTGCACGTCGACTACACGACGCGCACCGAGGTCGCGACGGTCCTCGCGACCCTCGACGGCCTGGACGGGGGCGGCACCCGCTAGCGTTTGCTGCATGGGGACGACGGCGGAGTGGTCACGGCTGCCCGTGGGGCGCCGCGAGCACCGGCAGGACGCCGTGCTCGCCCTGGTGCTCGCCGCCGGCCTGACGATCACCACAGTCCTGTACGGGGCGTCCGGCATCTACGGCGACGACCAGGCGGCCTGGTGGGTCTCCGCGCTGATGATCGTCGCGAACGCGGTCCCGATCGCGTTCCGCCGCCGGTTCCCGATGTCGGCCGCCGTGGTGTCCGCGCTGGCGTTCGCAGCCACCCAGCTGTTGCACGTCCCCGAGCTGTTCGTCGTGAACTTCACCCTGTTCATCTCGCTGTACTCGGTCGGCGCGTGGTGCTCCGACCGGGTCCGTGCCGAGGCGGTCCGGTGGGTCGTCATCGGCGGGATGTTCGCGTGGCTGTTCCTCGCGATCTCGTTCGGGTGGGCGGTGCCGAACGCACTGCCGAACGACGAGGGTTCGCTCATCCCGCCGTACATCGCCTACTCGCTGCTGAACATCGTGATCAACGTCGTCTACTTCGGCGCTGCCTGGTACGCGGGCAACCGGGCGTGGGCCTCGGCCGTCGCCCGACACCAGCTCGACGAGCGCACCGCGGAGCTGGCAGCCGAACGGGAGCGCAGCGCTGCCCAGGCCGTGACGATCGAGCGGGTCCGGATCGCCCGTGAACTGCACGACGTCGTCGCGCACCACGTGTCCCTGATGGGCGTGCAGGCCGGCGCTGCCCGACGGGTCATCGACCGTGATCCCGAGCAGGCGACGGCATCGCTCGGCGTGGTGGAGGAGAGCGCGCGCACGGCTGTCGAGGAACTCCGGCAGATGCTCGGCACCCTGCGGTCGGCGGACGAACCCGGCACGGATGACCGCGGTGTCGGGGACGCTCCGAGCACCGAGGGCATCGCACGCATCGTCGAGGTCGCCGAGTCCGCTCGGGTCGCCGGTCACCCGACCGAGTACGTGGTCGTGGGCAACGAGCGTCCCGTGCCGCCGACGGTCGCCGCCGTCGCGTACCGGATCGTGCAGGAGGCCGTGACGAACGTCCTGAAGCACGCTGGGCCCACCGCCCGCGCCGACGTCCGGCTCAGGTACCTCGACGACGGGCTCGAGGTCGAGGTCACCGACGACGGGCACGGTGACCGTGCTGCGCGGAACCCGTCGGGCAGCGGCCTCGGGCACATCGGCATGCGGGAGCGGGTCGCAGCCGTGGACGGACGGATCGAGATCGGGCCACGCGCCCGGGGAGGCTACCTGGTGCGGGCATGGCTGCCGACGACGTGAACGAGACGAACGACCCGAACGGCGCGACCGACCTGACGATCGTGCTCGCAGACGATCAGGAGCTGGTGCGGGCCGGGTTCCGCGTGATCCTGGAGTCCGAGCCGGGGTTCCGGGTGATCGGCGAGGCCCCCGACGGTGCCCGTGCGGTCGAGGCCGTCCGGGCCCTGCGCCCCGACGTGGTCTGCCTCGACGTGCAGATGCCCGGCGTCGACGGACTCGAGGCCGCTCGGCGGATCGCAGCGTTGCCGGACCCGCCGGCGGTGCTCATCCTGACGACGTTCGACAGCGACGACGCACTGTTCCAGGCACTCGAGGCGGGTGCCAGCGGCTTCCTGCTGAAGAACGCCTCCCCCGAACGGCTGATCGACGCCGTCCGGACCGTCGCCGCCGGGGACGCCCTGCTCGCGCCCGACGTCACGCGCCGGGTGATCAGCCGTGCGACCGCCGCACCGGTGGCGAGCGCGCGGACCGCGGACGGCGCGCTGGCAGCCGCCGGACTCACCGAGCGCGAGACCGAGGTGCTCCGGCTGCTCGCCCGGGGCCTCAGCAACGCCGAGATCGCCGCCGAGCTGTACGTCGGTGACGCCACCGTGAAGACCCACGTGTCGAACGTGCTGCAGAAGCTCGCGCTGCGCGACCGCATCCAGGCCGTCGTCTGGGCGTTCGAGCACGGCGTCGCCGGCTGACCGAGGCCGACTCGCCGACCGGCCGCCGCCGCGAAGTCCGACGTTCCACGAGACGTTCGACGCGTGGAACGTCGGAAGATGCACACGCATTGCGTGCGGGTGCATGTTCCGACAGAACGTGAGTCGTTCGACGCGTGGAACGTCGGAAGATGCACATGCATCCGGCACCGCGCCGCACCGCACCGCACCGCACCGCACCGCACCGCACCGAGCCACACCACGGCACCGCGGGACGACGCAGCCCACCCGCCCCCTCCCCCGCGCGGTGGAGCCGACCACCCACCCAAGTCCCGCCGGATGGCGGAGGCGCCCCGTGCCTCCCGGCCAATAGCGTCGACGCAGGCGGCGCAGGCCGTCGCGAGAGGGGTACGACATGCTCACCATCGAAGGGGTGACCAAGCACTTCGGCGACCGCCGGGTGCTCGACGACGTGGGGTTCACGGTCGGCAACGGCCGCCTCACCGGGTTCGTCGGCGGCAACGGCGCCGGCAAGACGACCACCATGCGCATCATGCTCGGCGTGCTGCAGGCCGACGCGGGATCCGTCTCGATCGACGGCACCGCGGTCCGGCCCGCCGACCGCCGCCGTTTCGGCTACATGCCCGAGGAACGCGGGCTGTACCCGAAGATGCCGGTGGCCGAGCAGATCACCTACATGGCCCGGTTGCACGGCGTCGACAAGCGCGCGGCGACCACGCGGACCACCGAGCTGCTCGAACGGCTCGAGCTCACCGGCCACGCCGACGACGCCGTCGAGAAGCTGTCGCTCGGCAACCAGCAGCGGGTGCAGATCGCCGCGGCCCTCGCCCACGACCCCGAGGTGCTGGTGCTCGACGAGCCGTTCTCGGGCCTCGACCCGATGGCGGTCGACACCGTGCTCGGCGTCCTGCGCGAGACCGCGGCGCGCGGGGTCCCGGTGCTGTTCTCGAGCCACCAGCTGGACGTCGTCGAACGGCTCTGCGACGACGTCGTCGTGATCGCGGGCGGCACCATCCGTGCCGCCGGCCCGCAGGACGAACTCCGCAAGCAGGCCGGCCCCGCCGCCTGGGAGCTGCTGGTCGACGGCGACGTCGCCTGGCTCCGCGACGAGCCCGGTGTGACGGTCCGCGAGTTCGACGGCGGCTACGCCGTCTTCGAGGCCGACCCGTCCACCGCCCAACACGTCCTGCAGCGGGCCGTCCAGCAGGGCACCGTCGGGTCGTTCGCCCCGCGGGTCCCGCGGCTCAGCGAGGTCTTCCGGGAGGTCATCCGATGAACGACTCCTTCGTGCAGGCCGTGCGGCTCGTCTCCGCACGCGAGATCCAGGCACGCATCCGCAGCAAGGCCTTCGTGGTCTCCGCCCTCATCCTGATCGGCATGGTCGTCGCGTCCATCGTCGTCGGCGGCATCGTCGGCAAGGCCACCGCCGACGACACCACGCCGGTCGCCGTGGTCGACGGCGTCTCGCTGCCCACCACCGCGGGCCTCGACGTCACGGACTCCACCTCGGTGGCGGACGCCGAACGACTCGTGCAGAACGGCGACGTCGACGCGGCGATCGTGCCGTCCGACGACCCGCTCGGCTACAAGGTCGTCGGCCTCGACGAAGCCCCGACCGACGTCGTCTCCGCGCTGAGCGTCACACCGCGGATCGAACTGCTCGACCCGGACGCGCTACCCGGCGGACTCGTCTACCTCATCGCCATCGCGTTCGGCGTCGTGTACTTCGCCTCGGCCGTGACCTTCGGCCAGTCCATCGCGCAGAGCGTGGTCGAGGAGAAGTCGACCAGGGTCGTCGAGATCCTGATGTCCGCGATCTCGGCCAGGGCGCTGCTCGCCGGCAAGGTCCTCGGCAACAGCGTGATGGCGTTCGCGCAGATCGTCGCCGTGGCGATCGCCGCCGTCGTCACCCTGGCGGTCACCGGGCAGGACAACATGTTCTCGATGCTCGGCCCGAGCATCCTGTGGTTCGTCGGGTTCTTCGCCGTCGGCTTCGTGCTCATCGCGTCGCTGTTCGCCGCGGCGGCCGTGCTGGTGTCGCGTCAGGAGGACGTCGGCAGCGTCACCACGCCGGTGATGATGCTCGTGATGATCCCGTACATCCTGATCATCGTCGCGTACAACAACCCAACGGTGCTCGGCATCATGTCGTACGTGCCGTTCAGTGCACCGATCGGCATGCCGATGCGGATCTTCCTCGGCACGGCCGAGTGGTGGGAGCCGATCCTGTCGCTCCTGATCGTGGTCGCCGCGGTGGTCGTGGTCGTGCTGGTGGGCGCCCGCGTCTACGAGAACGCGCTGCTGCGGACGGGCAGTCGCGTGAAGCTGACGGAGGCGCTGCGCGGCTGACGCCGCGGTGTGGACGGGAGGCCCGGATCACGTGAGCAGGTCGGCTCACGTGATCCGGGCCTCCTGTCCGTTGCCCGTGCCGGTCAGGCGCTCAGCGTCGCGAAGGCGGACCGGTGCCAGACCAGCGGGCTGTGCGCGAAGTCGGACATGAGTCCGAGCACCCGGAGCACGACGATGTCGTGGTCGCCGGCCGGGTAGGTGTGCTCGACCGAGCACTCCAGCCAGATCGGCGCCCCCTGCAGGAAGACCGCTCCCGTGTCGGCGACCGTCGTGTCGACCCCGACGAACCGGACCGACTTGTCGCGTGAGGCGAGCTGCCGCGTGACCTGCGCGTGCCCCTCGCCGAGGATCGAGACGCCGATCGTGCCGGCGTCGCGGAGCACCGGCCACGTGGTCGAGGTGTGCTGCACGGCGAACATCACCAGCGGCGGGTCCTGCGAGACCCCGACGGTGAACGACGACGCGACGAGCACGGTCGGTTCGCCGTCCACGACGGCGGACAGTGCGGCGACACCGCAGGGGAAGCCCGAGAACGCCTGCTTGAGTGCGGAGAGGTCCGGGGCCTCGGTGGAGTAGGGGCTGATCATGACGCGGTTCCTTCCTGGTGGCTGGCGGTCGCACCGAGGACGACGTCCCGCCAACGGGCGAGCCAGACGTCGGTCGATGCGGGGTCCGAGTACTGCTTGTCGTTCAGGTACAGGGCGGGGGCGGGGACGGTCGCGCCGAGTTCGACCAGCACCGGTTTGAGGAAGACCTCCGGGGCGAGCGCGTGGGCCGGGCCGGCACCGAGCATGAGCGGTACCGCGACGACGCCGGCGAGCCCGTCACCGGTGCCGAACTGATCGAGGAACAGCTTGAGCACGCCGGTGTAGGTCGCCTTGAACGTCGGCGACGCGACGACCACGAGGTCGGAGCCGGCGACGGTCCGGACGGCGTCGGACACCGCCGTGTCGCCCCAGCCGAGCAGGCCGGCGCCGAGGTCGATGACGTCGACGACGTGGTCGGGGGCGCGACCGGTGAGGCGTTCGAGCACGACCGTCGCGGCGTCGAGCGTCCGTGAGGCCGGCTTGGGGTTGCCGGCGACGACGGTGGTGATCATCGGGGTGCTCCTGTCGTGGTGGTTGGTGCTGCGGTCGTTGGTGCTGCGGGTCGTTGGTGCAGTCCACCGCTCGTTCGTTTCGCCGTCGTGCCGGATCCATATCGGCTGGGTTACGCCAGCGACCCCCGGACCGGCAACGCCGGAATGTCCCGGTCAGCCGGGCTGTGCGTCCGGGGGCCCCGGGCATTCCGCCAGCCGCCGTGCGCGGCCGTCGCCTGCGAATTGTGAGAGCGCCGTTACCGGAAGTCGCCTCGGATGCGTCCGGCGTGTTTCGCCCCGCCGTCGCCGCCCCGTCACCGCCCGGATCCGCGCGTGCACGGGCCTCGGTGGCGCAGTCGTCCCCCGCGGAACCACGCGGCGGACGCCCCGCGCGCACCAGCGCGACGGGTGGCCTAACACCAGCGAAACAAACGCCTAACAGGACCGTTACCGGGCGACCGCCTGCTGGCTCCCCGCTGCCGTTACATTCGCATCAGCCCCACTGCAGCGGCCGGCGTCACCCCGACGCCCCGCCGCCGGTGAACGTCTCCCGGCTCCCTGCACACGCCACCCCGCGCCGCGGGGTGTTCGTCGTACCCGCTGCAGCTTCCCCGCACCTTCCCTGCTCCACCCGTCCAGGAGGTCCCCGACCGATGTCGTCCCCCGCACCGTCCCGAACGCGTCTCCCCCGCCCCGCGCTCCTCGCCGCCGCACTCTCCGGCGTGCTGTTCCTGTCCGCCTGCTCGGCCACCTCGACCGCGTCGACGAGCTCCGGTGACGACACCGCCGGGGTCGAGCACGCCACGAGCCAGATCGAGGCGGCCAGCGTCGACCCCGAGTTCACCTTCGAGGGCGAGCCCTTCGACATGTCGGGGATCGCCGGCAAGACGATCTTCAACATCCCGAACTCGTCCGCCGTCCCCTTCATCACCGCGGTCGACGAGGCCGGCGAGAAGGTCGCCGAGCAGTACGGCGCGAAGTGGATCGAGTACACGAACCAGGGCACGCCCACCGAGCACTCCGCCGGCATCGACCAGGCGATCAGCCGCGGCGCCGACATCATCGTGCTGGCGCAGGGCGTCAACGGTGAGCTCATCGTCCCGGCACTGAAGCGTGCGAAGGCCGCGGGGATCCCCGTGCTGATCAGCCACACCTACCAGACCGGCGAGGCGCTGCCGGACCAGCTGCAGGACCTCGTCGCCGCGCAGGTGACCGCCCCGTTCCACGAGGCCGCGAAGCTCAACGCCGACTGGGCCATCAAGGAGACGAAGGGCCAGGGCGACGTCCTGATCATCACGTCCTCCGAGGTCCCCCCGTCCGACGGCATCGTCAAGGCGATGCAGGACGAGTTCGAGGCGCAGTGCGACGGCTGCAGCGTCAAGGTGACGAACGTGCCGGTCGCCGACTGGGCGACGAAGATCTCGTCGACGGTGCAGTCCGCCGTGCAGTCCAACCCGAACCTCGACTACGTGCTGCCGGTCTACGACTCGATGACCCTCTACGTCGAGGCCGGCGTGACCGCGGCGGGCAAGACCGGCCAGGTGTTCACCTCGTCGTACAACGGCACCCCCGCCGTGCTGAAGATCCTGCAGGACGGCAGCGTCCTCACGATGGACATCGGCGAGAACATGGAGTGGCTCGCGTACGCCACGCTCGACCAGGCCGGCCGCATCCTGACCGACACCCCGATCATCGAGGACGGCGACGAGAAGACCCCGCTCAAGGTCTTCACGAAGGACAACGTCGACGAGACCGGCACCCCGCCGGCGCCGAGCAAGGGCTACGGCGACGCGTACAAGACCGGGTACGAGGCCATCTGGGGCGCGGCCGAGTGACCGCCGTGCCGGTGCTGCGGATCAGCGGACTCACGAAGCGCTTCGGCGGACTGACCGCACTCGACGACGTCGACCTCGAGGTCCTGCCCGGCCAGGTCCACGCGCTCCTCGGCGAGAACGGCTCCGGCAAGTCGACCCTCATCAAGATCCTGTCCGGCACCTACGCGCCGGAGCCGGGAGCGACGATCGAGGTCCGTGGCGCCCGACTGCCCCTCCCGGTGCCGCCCGGGTACTTCCGCCGCGTCGGGATCAGCTTCGTCCACCAGGACCTCGCGCTCGTCCCGTCCCTGGGCGTGACCGAGAACCTGCGGCTCGCGACCGTCGTGGCCGGCCGGGGCCCCTTCGTCCGCTGGGGCGCCGAGCACCGCGCCGCCGCCGAGCTGTTCGCACGGTACGGGGTCGACATCGACCCCCGCGCACGGATCGACGAGCTCTCCGACACCCAGAAGGCGCTCGTCGCGATCCTGCGGGCCGTCGCCGAACTCGGTGACGACCGCGCGCTCATCGTGCTCGACGAACCGACGGTGTTCCTGCCCAAGGAGGACGCCGACCTGCTGTTCCGGGTCGTCAAGGACCTGGTGGCGGACGGCCGCACGTCGGCACTGCTGGTGTCGCACGACATGTCGGAGGTCCTCGAGCACGCCGACCGGGTCACCGTCCTGCGGGCCGGCCGGGTCCAGGCGCACCGTGACACCGCCACGACGACGGCCGACGAACTCGTCGCGCTCATCGTCGGACGCGGGCTCGACGGCGCCGCCGCCAGGACCCCTCGGCCGGCGACCACCGGTGACGCCGTCGTGGCGGTCCGCGACCTCCGGGTCGGTGTCGTCGACGGCCTGTCGTTCGACGTCGCCGACGGCGAGGTCGTCGGCATCACGGGCCTCGCCGGCTCTGGAGTCGAGGACGTGCTGCCCGGCCTGTACGGCGCACGACCCGCGACCGGATCGCTCACCGTGCGGGACGACGGGGTGCAGGCCGCCCCGATCGACCTGACCCGGGTGTCGCCCGGTTCCTCCATCGCCCGCCGTGTCGTGTACGTCCCCGCCGACCGCAAGCGCGAGGGCGGGGCGCTCACCCTGTCCGTCGAGCAGAACGTCACGCTCCCCGTCCTCGGGAAGCTCCGAGGACTGCTCGGCCTCTCCCCCGCACGGGAACGGTCGCACGTCGCGGGACTCGTCCGCGACTACGACGTCCGACCCGCCGACCCGTCCGCCCTGTTCGGCACGCTGTCCGGCGGCAACCAGCAGAAGGCCGTCCTGGCGAAGTGGATGCAGGACGACCCCCGGCTCGTGCTCCTGCAGGAACCGACCCAGGGCATCGACGTCGGCGCCCGCGCGGCGATCTTCTCGATGCTCCGCCGGACTGCGGAGCAGGGCGTCGCCATCGTCTGCGCGTCCACCGACTACGACCAGCTCGCGCAACTGTGCGACCGCGTCGTCGTCCTCGCCCACGGCCGCGTGCACGACGTGCTGACCGACGAGCGCGTCGACCGCGACGTCATCGCGGCCGCCGTCGTGGCGAGCCTCGTCGACGCGGCCCAACCCGATGCTCCGTCCGCCGCTGCTCCGTCCCCTGCTGCTGTTCCCTCCCTCGTCAAGGAGAACGCCTGATGTCCACCACCGCCGACCCCGTCCTCGAGACCTCGATCGTCCGTCCGACCCGCCCGCGCTTCTCGTGGGGGCACACCGAGCGCTACGCCCTGCTCGGTGCCTGGCTCGTCATCGTCATCGCGTTCAGCATCGCGCTGCCCGACACCTACCCGACCCTCGGCAACCTGCAGAACATCCTCGGGTCCCAGTCGGTCCTGCTCATCCTGGCGCTCGGGTTCCTCTTCCCGCTGACCGCGGGCGAGTTCGACCTGTCCGGCGCCTCGACGATGTCGCTCTCCGCCATGACCATCGCCGTGCTCAACGCGAAGATGGACGTCCCGCTCGTGCCCGCGATCGCCGCCGGTCTCGTCATCGGCGTCGTGGTCGGGCTCGTCAACGGCCTGCTCACCGTCGGGTTCCGCATCGACTCGTTCATCGTCACGCTGGGCACCTCGACGTTCATGATCGGGATCATCCAGTGGATGAGCGCCTCGTCGTCGGTGACGGGCATCGACCCCGCGCTCGTGCAGGCCACGGTCGGGTGGCGCGGGCTCGCCGGCCTGCCGCTGGCGTTCGTGTACGGCCTGATCGCCACCGTCGTCGTCCTGGTCGTGCTGAGCGCCACCCCGGTCGGCCGACGGCTGTTGTTCGTCGGCACCGGTCGCACCGTCGCCGAACTGTCTGGGCTGAACGTGCGACGGCTCCGGGTCGGTGCGTTCGTCGGCGCCGGCCTCACCGCCGCGGTCGCCGGGGTCGTCTACGCCGGCACGCTCGGCGGCGCGGACCCGTCGAGCGGACAGTCGTTCCTGCTCCCGGCGTTCGCCGCCTGCTACCTCGGCGCGACCGCCATCATCCCGGGCCGGTTCAACGCGATCGGCACCTTCATCGCCGTGTACTTCCTGTTCTCCGGGGTCGTCGGCCTGCAGATGCTCGGCGCGGACAACTTCGTGCAGCAGCTGTTCTACGGCGGCGCCCTGATCGTCGCCGTCGCCGTGTCGCAGACCATCCGGCGGCACTCCGTCGCGACCGCCGCCAAGGCCGCCGCGAAGCGTTCCTGACCCACCTCGTCCTCCCCCTCCCTGCTCGACACCCACCACAGAAAGCGAGTCCCCCATGGACATCGGAGTCTTCATCCCGATTGGCAGCAACGGCTGGCTCATCTCCACCACGTCGCCCCAGTACAAGCCGTCCTTCGACCTGAACCTCGAGATCGTGCAGAAGGCCGAGGCGTACGGCTTCGACTTCGCGCTGTCGATGATCAAGCTGCACGGGTACGGCGGCCCGAGCGGGTTCTGGGACGAGAACCTCGAGTCGTTCACGCTGATGGCCGGTCTCGCCGCCCGCACCGAGCGGATCCGCCTGTTCGCCACGACTGCGGTCCTGACGATCCCGCCGGCGATCGCGGCGCGCATGGCGGCGACGGTCGACTCGATCTCGCACGGTCGCTTCGGTCTGAACCTCGTCGCGGGGTGGCAGAAGGCCGAGTACGACCAGATGGGTCTGTGGCCCGGCGACGACGTGCACTTCAAGCGCCGCTACGCCTACCAGACCGAGTACATGCAGGTCATGAAGGAGCTGTGGGAGCACGGCGAGTCCGACTTCAAGGGCGACTACTTCACGATGAACGACTGCAAGATGCTGCCGAAGCCGACCGGACACATCCCGATCGTCTCGGCCGGCCAGTCGTCGCAGGGCATGGCGTTCGCCGCCCAGTACTCCGACTACAACTTCTCGATGGGCGTCGGCGTGAACACCCCGACCGCCTACGCCGACCAGAACAAGGCCCTCATCGAGGCGCGGGCGAAGACCGGTCGTGACGTCGGCTCGTACGTGCTGTTCATGATCATCGCCGACGAGACCGAGGAGGCCGCCCAGGCCAAGTGGGCGCTCTACAACGACGGTGTCGACGTCGAGGCGATCTCGTGGATGACGGGTCAGGCACTCACCGACACCGAGGGCGAGGAGGGCAACACCGCCAAGCGGATCTCCCTGCCCGAGGGCGCCGTGAACATGAACATGGGCACGCTCGTCGGCTCGTACGAGCAGGTCGCGGCCATGCTCGACGAGGCCGCCGTCGTCGAGGGCACGAAGGGCATCATGGTCGTGTTCGACGACTTCCTGCAGGGCATGGACGACTTCGGCACCCGCATCCAGCCGCTGATGCGCACCCGCGAGGGCGTGGAGTCCGTTGCTCCGAGCGCGGTCACCGCATGAGCGCCGCAGGGAGCCGACCGGTCATCGAGGTCGCGGTCGTGCAGGCCGGACAGACCCCGGCCGACGGCGACGCCGCGCTCGACGAACTCATCGCCCTGTTCGAACAGGCGGCCGAGGGCGCCGACCTCGTCGTGTTCCCCGAGCTCTGCACCACGCCCTACTTCTGCGGCGTGGTCAACGACAGCCGCAAGGCCTGGGCGCAGCCCGTCCCCGGCCCCGCAACCGCACGGTTCGCAGCGGCGGCGAAGCGTCTGGGCACCGCCGTCGCCTTCGGCCTGTACGAGGACGCGGGCGACGCGCAGTACAACAGCGCCGTGCTCATCGACGCCGACGGCACGCTCGTGCACGGCACCGACGTGCACGGCGAGCAGGTGGCGTCGTACCGCAAGACCTCGATCCCGACCAACGCGATCTCCGACGTCGACGAGAAGCACTACTTCGCCGCCGGCTCCGGACCGGTCGTGTTCGACGCGCTCGGCACCCGCTTCGGGATGCTCATCTGCTACGACCGGAGCTTCCCGGAGTACTGGCTCGCATCGCGGGCCGCCGGTGCCGAGGTGATGCTCGTGCTCGTGTCGTCGATGGGCTTCCGCGAGACCCTGTTCACCCAGGAACTCCAGGTCCGCGCGCTCGAGACGCAGACCTGGATCGTCGCCCCGAACCGCGGTGGCGAGGAGACCGTCGACGGCAAGACCGTGAGCTACTTCGGTCGGTCGTCGGTCGTCTCACCGCGGGGCGACCTGGTCGTCTCGGCACCGGCCCACCAGGCGGGACCGATCATCCGGGCCACCATCGACGTCGGCGAGGTCGCCGCGGCACGCCACGACTTCCCGCTCGGACGCGACCGCCAGCCCGGGGTGTTCCGGTACCTCGCCGACGCCCACGCCCCGGCGGCGGTCCCCGCGTGACGGACGTCGCCGCCGTGGTCCGCGGCACCATCGCCCCGCAGCTCGACCGGGCGCTGGCCGCCAGCCGCGCGAACCCGCTGCCGGCCGCCCCGTCGGCGCTGCGCGCGGAACCGGCACACAGTGCGCAGCTGTTCGGTCGGCTCCTGGGCGCAGCGATCGAGGCGGCCCCGGCCGTGGCGGCGACACCGGGCACGGGCGCCGACACGACCCCGGCCCGGCCCGCAGACGCGCCGTCGGCGTCCCGCCCCGCCGCCGACACCGCCGCCGACGCCGCGGCCGACTCCGCCGCAGCCACGGTCATCGAGCTCCTCGACGCCTACCGTTCCGGCACCACCACCCCGTCCGCCGTCCTGGCCGCGCTCGCTCCGCACTGGACGAGCGACGACGTCTGGTCGGACGCGGTCCTGCGCCTGGTGGACGGAGCCGAGGCAGCCGCCGCCGAGTCCACCCGCCGCTGGGCGGACGACGAGGCCCGGCCGCTCGAGGGCATCCCGTTCGCCGTGAAGGACATCATCGACGTCGCGGGGACGATCGTCACGAGCGGCTCGCTCCAGACCGGCGACCGTGTGGCCCCGGCCGACGCGACCGTCGTGGCCCGACTCCGTGCAGCCGGCGCGATCCCCGTGTTCACGGCGGCCACGACGGAGTTCGCGTGCGGGGGGCCGCACAACGCCCGGTACGGTGCCGTGCGGAACCCCTGGGACCCCGAGCGCTGGACCGGTGGCTCGTCGACTGGGTCGGGTTCGGCGCTCGCCGCCCGGATCGTCCCGTTGGCGCTCGGATCGGACACCGGCGGGTCGATCCGCGTGCCGTCCGCACTCTGCGGCACCACCGGGATCAAGCCGACCTACGGCCTCGTGCCGCGCACCGGGGTCGCGAGCCTGTCGTGGACCCTCGACCACGTCGGACCGATGGCCCGCTCCGCCGAGGACCTCGCGCTCGCCCTGGCGGTCATCGCCGGGTCCGACGGCGAGGACCCGACGACGTTCACCGCCGTCCCGCTCATCGAGGCGGAACCGGAGCGGGTCGAGGGGCTCCGCATCGGGGTGCCGCGCGGCTGGTTCACCGAACGCGTCGACACCGCGGTGCTCGACGCCCACGCCGCCGCGACCGAGCAGTTCCGCGCCCTCGGAGCGACCCTCGTGCCGATCGAGTTCGACGACCTCGAGTCGATCGACGCGGAGTGCTGGACCGTCTTCTACGGCGAACTCGCCGCGAACCAGGAGGCCAACGCCGCCACGGCCGACCTGTTCGACGCCGGGACCCGAGCCCGGTTCGACGTGTCGTTCCTGCCGACCGCGGCGGACTACCTCCGGGCGCTCCGCCGCCGCCCGCTCGTGCAGGCCGCGATGGTCGCCCGGATGGACGAGGCCGGCGTGGACGTGGTGCTCACCCCCGGCATCGGGGCCACCGCTCCGCGACTCGACGACCTGACGATGTCCGTCGACGGCGAGCGGTTCAACCTGCACGACGTCATCCCCCGGAACACCCGCCTGTTCGACTACGTGGGGTTCCCGGCGCTGATGATGCCGGCGGGTACCGCGCCCGACGGTCTGCCCGTCGGCGTGCAGCTCGTCGCGCGGCCGTGGGACGACCGCCTGGTGCTGTCCGCGGCCGCCGCCTTCCAGCGGGTCACGACGCACCACCGCCTGGTGCCGCCGTCGTCCGCCGTGCGAGGGCTGACCGATCAGTAGCCGCACCATCGACGAGGGCGCCGCCCGACGACGCGCTTGGCAGGTGCTCTGCGCCTCGAGCCTGAGCGTCGTCCTCGTCTTCATCTCCTCGAGCGCCCTGCTCGTCGCACTCCCCGACGTCAGCCGCGACCTCGACGCCAGCGCGGTGCAGTCCAGCTGGGTGCTCCTCAGCTACATGCTCACCACGACCACCCTGATCCTGGTCTTCGGACGGATCGCCGACCTCGTCGGTCGGCGCCGCCTGTACATCGCCGGCATCCTCGTCTTCCTGCTCGCCTCGCTCGCATGCGGGTTCGCCCCGGACGCCGCGGTCCTGCTCGGCGCCCGGCTCGTGCAGGGCGTGGGTGCGGCGGCCATCGTCACGAACACGACCGCACTGCTCACCGACGTCTTCCCGGAGTCGATCCTGTCGCTCGGCCTCGGCCTGAACGCCACCGTCGCCGCGGTGGGGCAGGTCATCGGCCCGGTCGTGGGCGGGCTGGTCGCCGAGTCCTTCGGGTGGCGCTGGATCTTCCTCGCCGGCGTGCCGATCTCGCTCGCCGGACTCGTCTGGTCGCTCCGGTTGATCCCGCACAGCACCCGCCCCCGTTCCGGCGAGCGCCTCGACGTGCCGGGGTCGATCCTTTCGGTCGCGGCCGTCGGCCTGCTCGTCGGTGCCGTCTCGATGGGCGGCTCGATCGGCTGGTCGGCCGTGCCCGTCGTGGCGATGGCCTCGGGCGCAGTCGTCCTCGGCGGCGTGTTCGTGTGGACCCAGCGCCGGGTCGCGCACCCCCTGGTCGACCCGGCGATCTTCCGCGACCGCGCCACCATCACCCTGTTCTCCGCCGCCGGGCTCTGCGCCCTGTCCAGCTACGCACTGGTGCTGCTGGCGTCCCTGTCGTTCCAGGCCGTCGACGGCAAGGACGCCGTCGAGGCCGCCCTCTGGGTGCTCCCGACCCCGATCGGCACGACCGTCGCCGCCGTGACCGCAGGGTTCCTCGCCCGTCGCGTGGCCGCCAGGACCCTGTCGACCATCGGCATGCTCCTCATCGCCCTCGGCGCCGCGGTGCTCGCCGTCTCGCTCGCCGACGGCAGCGCCTACGTCGTCACCGCCACCGGCCTCGGCGCGGTCGGGGTCGGGACAGGCGTGTTCATGACGCCGAGCACGTCCGCACTGATGACCCGGGTCCCGGAACACCGACGCGGCATCGCCAACGCCATCCGCTCCGCCCTGCAGAACGCCGGCTTCCTGTTCTCGACGGCCCTCGGACTGGCGATCGCGACGGGCGGCCTGTCCGCCTCCCAGGCGGCAGCCGCCTACGACGGCAGCCTGCTCGGTCTGCCGGCCGGCGACGTCCAGGTGTTCGTCGACGGCGTCCGCGCCGCAGCGCTCACCTTCGCCGGCTGCGCGGCCCTCGGTGCGCTCATCGTCGCGTTCGGTCCGTTCGGACCACCCGACCGGGAGGCACCACTCCGGCCCGACAGGTCGGGTCCGGTCCCCGAGCCGGGGGCGTCCACGTGACCGTCCCCACCCTGGCAACGACCACCCACGACGGAAGCAGGACCCCATGACCGACGACCACCAGGACTACGCGGCGGCCGGGTTCACCGGCGCGCTGCAGCCAGGACGACGCGCTGCGCTCGTCGTCGTCGACCCGGTCCGCGCCTACGTCGACCCCGACTGCGGGCTCTACGCCGGGGTCGAGGAACCCGTCGAGCGGATGCGGGAGCTCACGACCGCTGCCCGCGCCGCCGGGGTGCACGTGGCGATCACCACCATGGCGCTGTCCGCCGACGGGTCGAACGCCGGGGTGTTCTTCCGCAAGGTGCCGGCGCTCGCCGCGTACCTGCCGGGGGCGTCCACGGGGGCGTTCGTCGACGGGCTCGAGCCCCAGGACGGGGACACCCTGGTGCCCAAGCAGTACCCGAGTGCGTTCTTCGGCACCTCGCTGGCTGCCGACCTCGTCGCCCGCGGTGTGGACACCCTGTTCATCGCGGGGCTGTCGACGAGCGGGTGCATCCGCGCGACAGCCACGGACGCCATGCAGCACGGGTTCGTCCCTATCGTCGTGCGCGAGGCGGTGGGCGACCGGTTGCCGAGCGTGCACGAGGCGAACCTGTTCGACATCGCCGCCAAGATCGGCGAGGTCTGGAGCATGGACCGGGTCCTCGAGCACTGGGACGCGGCATGAGCCCCGCGACGAGCACCGCGGCGAGCACGGTGACGAGCACCGCGGCGCCGGTCCGCGGTCGGCCCCGGAGTGCCGCCGTCGGCGAGGCCGTCTACACGGCGTGCGTCGAGATCCTGGCCGAGGGCGACCCGCGCGCGTTCACGATCCGGGCCGTCGCCGACGCTGCCGGGGTCGGGGCGGCGACGATCTACCGGCGGTGGTCGAGCAAGGAGGTGCTGCTCACCGAGACCGTCATCCGGTTGATGGAGGAGCACATCCCCACGATCCAGGACGCCCCGATCGCCGAGGGGGTCCTCGGGCTCACCCGGGGGTGGGTGCACGCCCTGGTCGCGACGCCGGTCGGCCGCGCACTCCCGCTCATCGTGGAGACCGCGTCGCACGAGCCGCGCGTCGCCGAGGCCGTCACCGAGTGGCACCTGGACCGGCGGCTGCGGGTGAACGCGATGCTGCAGCGGGCGATGGACGCCGGCGACCTGCGTCCGGACGTCGACCTCGGCATCGCCGTCGACCTGCTCGGCGGACCGACGTTCTACCGACGCGTGTTCGTCTCACTCGACATCCAGGCGCCCGACTACCCGGTGCGCCTGGCCCGGGAGTTCCTGCGCTGGGCCGGCTGGACCGGCGACGTCTCGACGGTGGGGGTGGCCTCGTGACCGGGATCGTGCCGGAGGAGTTCGCCCCGACCGCGGCCTGGACCGACATGGGCGTCGGGACGACCCCGTCGGCGCCGGGGCACTGGATCGGGTTCAACCGACGCTCCGACGCGGCGCGCCAGGTGTCCGACCTGATCCGGGCCGACATCGTCGCCGGCCGGTTCACCGGCCCGCTGCCCTACGAGTGGGAGCTGCTCGACCTGTACGGCACGACGCGGAACGTCCTGCGGGCTGCGCTGACGTTGCTCAAGGAACAGCGGCTGCTCACCCGTGCACCGCGATCCGGCACGTTCGGTGTCCGGCCCGTCGCCTCGGTGAGCCTGGCCCGCACGTCCGACGAGGTCACGATCTACGGCGAGACGGCCGGCGGCAGCGTGTTCGAGTCACCCCGGCTCAGCATCGTGCACCTGTGCGTGCAGCAGGTGACCGCGCCGGAGACCGTCCGACGCAACCTGCAGATGACCGGCACCAGCGCGTTCTTCGTCGAGAGCCTCATCTCGTTCGACGGCGAACCGAGCCGGGTCCGGACGAGCTGGGTGCCGCACGAGCGCTTCCCCGACCTGGTCGCCGAACCGCTCACCGAGTACGTGCCGGACGTGCTGGTCCGGAAGGCCGGTGCGCGTCCGGAGGCTCGGCGGCTGCTGCTGAGCACCGTGAACGCCGACCAGTGGACGGCCGACCTGCTCGACATCGATCCCGGGCAGGCGATCTTCCACATCGAACGGCTGATGTGCCTGGCCGACGGGACGCCCGTCGAGTACGGGTTCTCGCGGTACCGCGGCGACCGGGCGGTGATCGACTCGCGGATCATCTGACCCCGGCGCGGCTCCGCGTCCTACAGCAGGCCGAAGACCGCCTGCGCGCCGAGGCTCGTGCCCGCCACGAGCACCCAGAGCGCGATGCCGAGTAGCATCGGACGGAAGCCGGCACGTCGCAGCGCCGCGAAGTCCGTCGAGCACCCGATCGCCGCCAGGGCCACCGTGATGAGGAACGACGCCGCGGTCGAGAACTCCGGGGCAGCGTCAGCCGGCAGCACCCCGACGGTCCGGAGCAGCACCACCACCAGGAACCCGATCAGGAACCACGGGACCAACCGGAACACACGGAACCCGCTGCGCGACCCCGTGTCGGGCGCGAGCTGCTCGCGGGAGGCGCGTCGGGCCTCCAGTCCGGCCAGCCCGATGACGATCGGGATGATCATCAGGGTGCGCACCAGTTTCACGACGACCGCCGTGTCGGTCGCCTGGCGACCGTAGACCGTCGCGGTGGCGACGACGGACGACGTGTCGTTCACCGCAGTGCCCGCGAACACGCCGAAGGCGTGCTGGCTGAGGCCGAGGGCGTGGCCGAGCAGGGGGAAAGCGAACACCGCGGCGATGTTGCAGAGGAAGATCGTCGACATCGCGTAGGCGACGTCCGCGCTGACCGCACCGATGACGGGCGTGACGGCCGCGATCGCGGACGCCCCGCAGATGCCGGTCCCCACGCCGATCAGGGTGCGGAGGGCGCTCGACACCCGCAACAGACGGCCGATCCCCCAGGCGGCACCGAGGCACACCACGAGGGTCGTCAGCATGACCGGCAGGGTCTCGCCGCCGATGCGCAGGACCTCGCCGATCGACAGCTGCGCGCCGAGCAGCACCACCGCGAACTGCAGCACACGGCTCGACGAGAACTTCACGCCGGGAGCGAGCACGGCGAGGCTGCCGCCGGTGCGGCGACGGACGAGCCAACCGAGCACCGCGCCGATCAGGACGGCGGGGACGGGTCCGCCCACGACCGGGACGACCGATCCGATCAGGGTCGCGACGAGGCCGATCGCGACGGCGACGGCGACACCGGGTGTGGCGGTGCGGGCGAACTGCATGGGAACAGCATCTCGTGCTCGCAGCCGTCGTGCGGTCCAGCCGGGCAGGATGGTGCGGTGGAGTACTCGGGCGAGCGGTGGGTGCAGCGGCTGCGCGACGGGGAGACCCCGAAGCGGTGGCCGTTCCTGGTCGGCCTCACGATCGTCACGGTGGCCGGCGGGATCGGGGTGTACTTCTCGGCGACCCACCTCGACGGCATCCTGCACTCGGACGCCCGACGCCCGTTCGCCGTCCCGCTGTTCTCGGTGCTGCTGCTCGGGTTCGGGCCCGTGGCCGCGGTGCTGTCCTGGCTGCGCGGGCGGCGCGACCGCGTGGTGCTGGACCGGATCCGCCGGAACGGGACCACAACGCGCTTCCACCTGCCCGTCCTCCGCACGGGCCCGTACGCCGCCGACGACTTCCCGGACCCGAGGCCGGAGCTGTGGACGGTCGACGCGGCGGGTCTCCACGCGTGGTCACCCGAGCGCGACGATCCCGTGTTCGACCTCGTGTGGGACGACGTCAGGACGATCGAGCTGGCCTCGACGGACGTCCGCGGACAACGCACCGACACCGGGATCTGGATCGTCACCGAGGCGGTGGGCCGGTTCGTGCTGCTGCCGCGCGCAGTCATCGGGCGGCCGTTCGGCGCGAGCGTGACGAAGATCCACATCCTGATGCAGGTGCTCCGGTCGCTGCGGCGGGAGTTCGATCCGCACCACGACACCGGGCGCTCCGGTCGAGCCCCGGCCGATCGATGACGACACCCGACGAGCAGTGGGTGCAGCGGCTGCGTGACGGCGAGATGCCGAAGCGGTGGCCGGTCCTGCTCGTGGCCGCGGTGACGACGGCCGCGGGGCTCGGCGTGCTCGTCGCCGAGTTCGCGTCGCCGGACTTCCTGCGCGGTCTCGACAGCGCCCGCACACAGGCCAACTTCGTCCTGTGGCCGCTGCTCGTCGCCGGGTTCGGCCTGCTGCTGGCGGTGGTGACCTGGAGCGCCGGTCGGACCGATCGCCGCACCATGGCACGGATCCGGGAACGCCGCGCGCCCCGGTTCCACCTGCCGGTCTCCGCGTCGGGGTTGCGGGCAACCGACGACCTGCCGGGCCCCCGACCTGAGATCTGGACCGTCGACGCGTCCGGTCTGCACGCGTGGGCGCCGTCGCGGGCGGAGCCGGTGTTCGACCTGCCCTGGACCCACATCCGGAAGTTCTCCGTCGCCACGAAGGACGCACGCGGACAACGGGTCGACTTCGGCGTCTGGATCAGCACGACGGTCGGCGAGGACGTCGTGGTGGAGCCACGACCAGCGCTCGGACGCGGGTTCGAGGGCGGCCCGGACAAACTCGCGACGATCGTTCGGGTCCTCCGCGCACTGCAGCGCGAGCTCGGCGGTCGGGGTGCTGCCGCCGATCAGCCCTGAGCGGGCGGGACCTCGCCGGTCATGTCGACGCGCTCGGTGCCGTCGTTCCAGATGTACGTCGCGGTGGTGCGACCGGAGGCGTCAGCGTTCGCCTCGTTCGCCTTCGCGTACGTGTAGGTGACCTTGATCGAGGCGTCGGCCAACCGTTCGACAACCGGCTCGAACGCGTACTGCTCGGAGGTCGCGGTGCCGAGGTACCGGCCCTGGTGGAAGAGCAGGATCGCGTACGGCGACCCGGCGGTGCCGAACTCGGGCGCGACGACGGACCAGGACAGGGAGGCGCAGGCGTCGTAGCCGGTGTAGTCGGCGTTCGCGGCGTCCCACTTGGTGTCCTCGAGGCCGGCGGGTGACGGCAGCGCAGCGATCCCCGCTGCTGCTGCCTCGGAGCCGGTCGCGGGACCACAGGTCGGGGTGGGGGTCGGCGTCGGTGTCGGCGTGCTCGTCGGCGTCGGGGTGGCTGCCGTGTCCGTCGGCGCTGCGGTCACGGTCTCGGTGACGGTCGGGGTCCCTTCGCCGCCGTCCCCGCCACCGGAGCAGCCGGTCAGCAGGGCGACCACGGCCGCGCCGGTCAGGAACAGAGCAGTCTTCGAGGTGCGCACCACTCCACGGTGCACCGACCGACGTGTCGGCGCTCGCATCGTTACCGGCCCGTAGTCTGCTGGCATGCGGGGAGAGGGCATCGGGGCATCGGTGGGGACGGTCGACGTCATGGACGACGTGCTCCCCGGCCCGCACGGACCGGTCCCGATCCGGCGCTACCGACCGCAGGATCCGGCAGCCGCTCCGGCCCTGGTCTGGCTGCACGGCGGCGGGTTCTTCCGGGGCGACCTGGACCTGCCCGAGTCGGACGCCGTGGCCCGGGCACTCAACGCCCGCGGCATCCCGGTGGTCACCGTCGACTACCGCCTCGGTCCGCTGCCCGGCATGCCCTGGATCGGGCGGACGGGTCCACGAGCACGCCGACGTGCACCGCATGCACGCGACGAGGTCGTGGCGGTGCTCCACTCGCTCGCAGAGGAGTGTCCGGCCGGTCTGGTGCTGGGTGGCGCGAGCGCTGGAGCGTGCCTCGCCACCACCGCGATCCCGTCCGGACCCGCGCTGGCCGGCGCCGTGCTCGCGTACGGGTTCTTCCACGCGCGGATCCCCTGCGACCCAGCGGTGCAGCGTCTCGTGCGCGGGCACCGGCGGATCACGCACGCTCCACTGTTGCTCGACGCCGCGAACCGCACCTACGCCGGGCCGCTCGGCGCCGGAGCGTTCCCGGCACCGGAGGACCTCAGCACGTTCCCGCGCGCCCTGATGCTCGACGCCGAGCGGGACACGATGCGCGCATCCGGCGACCGGTTCGCACGGCAACTCGGTGCCGCGGGGGTCGATCTCGAACGGCACGTCCTGCCCGACAGCCGGCACGCGTTCCTCAACCGACCGGACAGCATCGACTTCGCGGCTGCCGTCGACCTGATCGCCTCGTGGGTGGTTCGACGACCCGACTGAACGTTCGAGCGTGTGCGACCGTCGGACATTCCGGTGACGCCACCACGAACCGGACGTATTCTGCTGTCGGAAGCAACGGCGGTTCCGAACACCCTTCGCCACGTTCACCGTCGTGGCGTCCCGCCTCTGTGACGAAGAGTCCTACCGTGACCGAACACCTCATCGAGTACGTCGCCCGTGACCGCACGGGCATCACCGCCGTCGTGACGACCACCAGCGTCATCGACGTCGACACCGTGATCCAGCACATCCGCTCCGGACACACCGGCTACTACGTGGCTGCCGACTCCTGGAAGCGCACGCCGGTCCGGAGCATGTCGTTCATCGGCGGCACCTACCTGTTCGCGAACTGGGACGGCTCGAAGCGGAACATGCTGCACGACCTGGCGTTCCGGTCGCCGACGCGCGCGGTCCAGACCGCGCCGCCGGCGGAGTCCCGCTTCGCGCGGTTCCTCGACGCCGTGTTCGGCCGCCGGCTCCCACAGCGCTGAGCTGCCAGTACCGCCGCTGCCCCTGCCCGTTCGCAGGCCCGTGAGAGCATGACGGGCATGCAGAAGGGGGAGCAGATGCTCGCGAAGGACGTGTCCGACAAGCGGTTCCGACCGACGAAGTGGCGGGAGGGCTACGACCAGGGCGAGGTCGATGCGTTCCTCGACCGGATCCAGACCACCCTCGCCGGGTACGAGCAGGGGCGGCCGGTGGATCCGCTCACACCGGAGCAGGTGTCCGCCGCCCGGTTCCAGCCCACGAAGTTCCGCGAGGGCTACGACCAGGACCAGGTCGACGACTTCCTCGACGAGGTCGTCATCGCGCTCCGCCAGCACGCGGTGCGCTGAGACCGACGTTGACGCGGAACGACACCCCCGTCGTCGCACGACGTCGGGGATGTCGTTCCGGGTCGATCCCGGCAGTCGATCCAGCCCTCAGACCTGCGCGCCCTCCAGCGTCGCCGCGAGCGGGTCGAAGTCCTCGGGCAGCGACGCGATCGGCGCGACGGTCGACTCGACCTCGATGAACGAGCGGGCGGCGATCGACTCCTCGACCGCGACCATGGTGTCGAGCACGTGGTAGCCGACCTCGCCGGTCGCGATGTGCGAGCCGCCGCCACGGATGGCCCGCGCCATGTCGAGCACGCCGAGCCCACGGCCGACGGTGGGCTCCTCGTCGAGCAGCACGTCCCATTCCTGCGAGAAGGGGAACGTCGCGTCCGCGGTCAGCGGTCGCGCGATCCGGATCGGGTGCCCACCACCGAACGTGTTCGGGTCGGGCAGGACGATCGTGCCCTCGGTCCCGTTGACCTCGAACACGCCGTGCCGGAACAGCGGGGTGTCGAACGACAGCAGCGACTGCGCGTTGCCGCCCTGCTCGAACGAGGTCAGGACGGAGACGTGGGTCGGCACCTCGACGGGGAACGAGTCGCCCGCGTTCGGTCCGACGACCAACTGCCGCGTCGACCGCGACTGAGAACCCGTCGCGACGACGGAGTCGATCGGTCCGAGCAGGTGCACGAGCGCCGTGAAGTAGTACGGGCCGATGTCGAACAGCGGGCCCGCGCCCTTGGCGTAGAGGAACGACGCGTTCGGGTGGAACACGTCCGGCCCCTGCCACTGCATGCTCGTGACCGCGGTGAGCGGGGTACCGATCGCACCGGCCTCGATCGCACGCTTGGCGGTCTGCCAGCCCGGACCGAGCACGGTGTCGGGCGCGATGCCGAGCTTCAGCCCGAGGGAGTCGGCGAGTTCGACGAGCGACGCGGCCGAGGCACGGTCCACACCGATCGGCTTCTCGCTCCACACGTGCTTGCCGGCACGCAGTGCGTCCATCGAGACCGCGACGTGCGTGGCGGGGAGGGTCAGGTTGATGACGATCTCGACGTCGGGATCGGCGAGCACGGATGCGCCGTCGCCCGAGGCCGCGACACCCCACTTCGAAGCCGACGCCGCGGCGCGCTCCGTGTCGATGTCGCCGATCCGGACGACCTCGACGTCGGGGAACGTCGTGAGGTTCGCCAGGTACTGCTCGCTGATCATGCCGGCGCCGATGAAGCCGATGCCGACCCGTCCGGTGCGGGTCATGCGGACACCTCCGATGCAGACGACGAACCGGCCGGCGCGAGCTGCGCCGCGAGCCACTCGTACGACTGCTGCACACCGTCGAAGACGTCCCCGTCGAACCCGTCGAACTCGATCACGGCGTACTCGAGCGCCGTCGCCGCACGGAGGGCCTCGGCGAGCCGGACGTCGCCCTGGCCGGCCGGGGTCTGGTCGGTGGGGATCGTCGCGGTGGAGATGTCGTCGCGCATCGGACCGTCCTTGACGTGCACGGCGACGATGCGGTCGCCGAGCTCCTCGATGAACGCGACGACGTCGATGCCCGCGGCCGATGCCCAGTACAGGTCGAGCTCGAGCACCACGGCCGGGTCGAGCAGCGACGCGAGCACCTGCAGCGCGGGCTGCCCGTCGATCCGCGGCCGGAGCTCGTGGTCGTGGTTGTGGTAGCCGACGCGCAGACCGTGCTCGGCGGCCTCGACGGCGGCGGCGTTCAGTCGTGCGGCGACGCGCTCGACGCCCTCGCGGGTCGTCCACGCGTCGGGTCCGACGAACGGGTCGATGACGATCTCGAGGCCGAGTTCCTTCGCCGCGGCGAAGGTGTCGGCGTGCGACGGAGCGGTCATCACGGTGCCGTCGGGCAGCGGGATGGTCTCCTCGACCAGGAACGCGTGGCCGGTCTTCGCGGTGATGCCGTGGGCGTCGAACGCGGACTTGAGCTGCGCTGCTCGGTCCACGAAGGCGAACGCTTCGACGGTGTCGAAGCCGATCTCGGCCAGGCGGCGGACGCCGCCGTCGAGGTCGGGCTCCAGCGCGGCGTTCACCGTGTAGAGCTGCAGGGAGATGGCGGGAGCCATGTCGGGTCCTTTCCGGGGGTGGTACAGGTGACTGCCTGGAGGCGCGACTCGCGTTGCGGACGCGAGTCGCGCCTCCCGGCTGGTTGCGTTGGTCAGCGGACCGACTTGATCGGCAGGATGACGAGGGCGCCGAGGATGACGGCGACGCCGGCACCCCAGAGCATGAGCGTGTAGTTCTGACCACCGCCAATGCCGAGCAGGAACAGGCCGACGGCCGGAGCGAGCGACTGCGGCAGCGCGTTCGCGATGTTGATGACGCCGAGGTCCTTGCCGGGGCGTTCCGGGTCGGGCAGCACGTCGACGATCAGGGCGGTGTCGATGGCGGCGTAGATGCCGAAGGCGAAGCCGAGGACGATCTCGGCGAAGTAGAAGCCGCCGACGGTGTCGACGTGGGCCAGGATCACGAGGCCCACTGCGGTCAGTGCGGTGGAGCCCCAGACGAAGACCTTGCGGCGCTGGACGCGGTCCGACACCCAGCCGGAGACGGCGGCGCTGACGAGCAGGGCGACCGTGTACAGCAGGACACCGAACGCGACGACCCCGACGGCCTCGGCCTGCGGCAGACCGATCCGGTCCTGCATGTAGAGCAGGCGGTACGTCGTGAACATGAACGTGCCGAAGGTGATGAGGAAGCGACCCCACCAGGCGAGTCCGAAGTCGCGGTGCTTGATCGGGTTCGTCCAGAACGAGCTGATCAGGTTGATCCAGCTGAAGGGCTTGACCGGCGTCGTCGGCAGGTCGTCGCGTGCCACGAAGCAGTAGACGAGGATCGCGATGATCGCCAGGACACCGGGGGCGATGAAGAGGACCGGCAGGTTCCCGACCAGGTACACGGCCAGGTACAGGCCGGCGAGGATCGCGATGTTCTGCGCGAGGGCGATGACGCTCGAGGCCTTGCCGCGCTGGAACTCCGGCACGTTGTCGGCGAAGCTCGCGGTCAGCGTGGCGAGGACGGCGTTCGCCGTGACCTGCGCGAGGACCCAGGCCAGCGTGAGCTGCAGGACGTTCGGCGAGAACGCGAGCCAGGCGAGCGAACCGACGAAGACGATGACGCCGCCGAGCATCCACGGGCGTCGACGTCCCCACCGGCTGCGGGTGCGGTCGGAGATCGCGCCGAACAGCGGGTTTGCGAACAGTGCACCGAGGGCACCGAACGGCAGGACGGAGCCGACCACGGTCTCGGGGCTCGTGGGGTTGAGCTCGGTCGCCTTGATCGACATGCTCACGAAGACCGGCGTGAGCAGGGCGACGAACAGGCCGAACTGGGCGAAGCTGAGGCCCCAGAGGTAGCCGCGGCCCACACGCATCGTGCTGACGGACTGCGTGATCCCCTCGACCGAGAACGCTCGGGGCGCCGCGGCGTCCGAGGCGGTGGCACCGGCGGCTGCGGTGACCGCTGGTGATGCGGTCCCGGCGATGCCGCGGGTGGGTTCTTCCTTCGACGTCGGTGTCGACATGACTCCTCCTCGAGTCATAGGGGGCTTCGGGGCCCTCGAATACCTAGTGCTGCTAGGTGATCGGGACTGTAGCACCGGAAACCTCCGACCGGAAGTTTTTGGCCCGATTGTTGCGCCGGTACATTGGCACTCGTGACCTCCAACGATGGAATCGGCACCAGGGGCCCCTACGCCAAGGGCGTGCAGCGTCGGCGGGAGATCCTCGACCAGACGCTCGACGTCGTCGCCTCGCGCGGGATCGACGGCACCTCGCTGCGCGCCATCGGCGATGCGATCGGGGTCTCGCACGCGGCACTGAAGCACTACTTCTCGTCCCGCGAAGCGCTGCTGGTCGAGGTCCTGCGGGAACGCGATGCCGCCTCGGACCGGGCACTCGGCGACACGGCCGGGGTCTTCACCCGGCTGGCCTTCGTCGCCGACCGGAACGTCAGCGAGCCGGCACTCGTGACGCTCTACACGACCCTGCTCGGGGCGTCGGTGGAGTCCGGCAACGAGACGGCGCGGGAGTTCTTCGCCGCCCGGTTCGACGAGGCACGGGGGAACCTGGTCGCCCAGCTGCACGACGAGCTCGTGGCGTCGGGGCGGCACTCGGACGCCGACCTCGAGCAGGTGGCGTCGCTCATCATCGCGGCGTTCGACGGGCTGCAGGTGCAGTGGCTGCTGGACCGGAACGTGGACATCGCGGGGACGCTGCGGTTGCTGGAGCGAGTGTTGTAGGGGACTTTCGGGCGGTCGGGGGTCGACGTGGAACGACGTCCCCGTCGTCGTACGACAACGAGGACGTCGTTCCGAGTCGACGAACGACCCCTACTCCTCGCCGTCCTCTTCCGGGTTGAAGTGCGAGTCGTCCCCGACGTGCCCAGCGGCGAGGCCGTCCGGGTCGTTGGGGATGGTGTTGTCGTCGCCGAGCCCGCCCGGCTTCTCGGTGCCCTCGGAGTCGTTCACGGGGGCCTTGGCGTCGTCGTCGTGCGTGTTGCTGCTGTCGGTCATGGTCTGCTCCAGTGCAGTGGTCGAACCGAGGGCGACGCCCCCGGCAGGTGCTGACCTCGGACGCTACGTGCCGCTGCTCGGAATCCACCCACCAGCCGCGTGCCCCGATCGGTCGACAGCGGAGTCGCCGCTCGGTAGATTGTTCAACAACCCGCGACGACAGGGAGTCCCCGTGACGACGATCGACCTGAACAGCGACCTCGGCGAGGGGTTCGGCGCCTGGACGATGGGCGACGACGCCGCGATGCTCGACGTCGTGTCGAGCGCCAACATCGCCTGCGGATTCCACGCCGGCGACCCGACGATCATGCTCGCCACCGCCCGCGCCGCCGCCGGGCGCGGGGTCGCCATCGGAGCGCACGTCGCCTACCGCGACCTCGCCGGCTTCGGTCGCCGTCCGGTGCACGTCACCCCGGACGAACTCCACGCCGACGTCGTGCACCAGCTCGGCGCGATGGCCGCCACCGCGCGGGTCGCCGGCACCGCGGTCACCTACGTCAAGCCCCACGGCGCCCTGTACAACACCGCGTGCGCCGACCCGGTCCAGGCCGAGGCCGTGGTCCGGGCGATCGCCGACGTCGACAGCTCGCTCGCGGTGCTCGCGCTGCCGGGTTCCGAACTCCTGCTCGCTGCCGAACGCCACGGGCTCCGCGCGGTCGCGGAGTCCTTCGCCGACCGCGCCTACGAACCCGACGGCTCCCTGGTGTCCCGCGGCACGCCGGGTTCGGTGCTCCACGATCCAGACGAGGTCGCCGCCCGCGTCCTCCGCATGGTCACCGATGGGGTCGCGACCGCCGTCGACGGCTCCGAGCTGCGGGTCAGCGCCGACTCCGTCTGCGTGCACGGCGACTCCCCCGGTGCCGTCGCGATGGCCCGCGCGATCCGATCACTGCTGACCGAGCACGGCGTCACGATCGCGCCGTTCGCACCGTGACCGTCCTCGACCTCCGACCAGCTGGGCGCACCGCCTTGCTCGCCACCTTCGACTCCCTGCCGCAGGTCGCCGCGTTCCGTGCCGGGCTGACCGCGGCTCGGCTGCCCGGCCTCACCGAGGTCGTGTCCGGCGCGCGGACCCTGCTGCTCCGCTACGACCCGGCGACGACCGACGCCGTGAGACTCCGCGGCGCACTCGAACGGGTCGTCCCGTCCGCCGACGCCGACGCGGCGAGCGCCGCGGACCCCCTCGTCATCCCGGTGGTCTACGACGGCGAGGACCTCGACCAGGTCGTCGCCCTGACGGGCATGCGCCGCGACCGCGTGATCGCGTGGCACACCGGCCAGCTCTGGACGAGCGCGTTCTGCGGCTTCGCCCCGGGCTTCAGCTACCTCACCGGCACCGAGCCGTCACTCGACCTGCCGCGCCGGAGCACGTCGCGCACCGCCGTGCCGAGCGGTGCCGTCGCACTGGCGGGCGAGTTCAGCGCCGTCTACCCGCGCGTCTCCCCCGGCGGCTGGCAGCTCATCGGCCGCACCGACGTGCCGATGTGGTCGCTCGAGCGGGAACCGCCGGCGCTGGCACCCGCCGGCACCCGGGTCCGGTTCGTCGACGCGGGTGCGGCATGAGCGCGCTGACCGTCCTGCAGGTCGGCTACGGCGCGGCAACGCAGGACCTGGGGCGGCCGGGCTTCAGTGACATGGGCCTCGGCGCGGCGGGCGCCGCCGACCGTGGTTCCGCAGCACTGGCCAACCGGCTGGTCGGCAACCGTCCCGATGCGGCCGTCCTGGAGGCCCTGCTCGGCTCCGTCACGCTGCGGACCGACGCGTACGTGGTCGTCGCCACCGCCGGGGCCGCCTGCCCGGTCGAGATCGAGCGGGCGGACGGCCGGGTCCGCGGTGCAGCCTCGCACGAGGTCCTGATGCTCGCACCGGGTGACACGCTCCGGATCGGTACGGCCACCGCCGGGCTGCGCTCCTACATCGCGGTCCTCGGCGGGTTCGCGGTCGAGCCCGTACTGGGTAGTCGCTCGTGGGACTCACTTGCACGCCTCGGGCCGCCGCCGTCGTCGCCGGGTGACGTCCTGCCGATCGGCGACGCGCGCGCTTCGTGGCCGATCGTCGACGCCGTGCCGCAACCCGACGAGCACTGGCCAGACGACCCGGTCGTCCTCGACGTCATCGCCGGCCCCCGCGACGACTGGTTCACGCCGGACTGGCGCGACACACTGACCGCTCAGGACTTCACCGTCGGGTCGGACAGCGACCGCGTGGGGGTCCGCACCACGGCTCCGCAGCCGCTCGTCCGCGCCGTGACGAACGAGCTGCCGAGCGAAGGGGTGGAGACCGGTTCGCTGCAGGTCCCGCCCGAGGGCTTCCCGGTGCTGTTCCTCGCCGACCACCCGGTCACCGGCGGCTACCCCGTCGTGGCGGTCCTCACGCCGGAGTCGGTCGACCGTGCCGCGCAGCTCCGCCCGGGCGACGCCATCCGCTTCCGGTTCGTCCACTGACCACCGGCTCGCTGACCGATCCGGAACAGGTCGGCGCCGCTGCGGGTTGAGTCGGACACTGCTGACGAAAGGTGCACCACATGTCGATCACCGTCCTGCTCGAGGTCCAGTTCCGGAGCGACGTCCCTGCCGACACCGTCGAGGCGGCGATCCGCGAGACGCTCGCGCAGACCCGGGCCTTCGACGGCTGCGAGTCCCTCGAGGTGCTGGTCGACGACGCCGACCCGACGCGCATGGTCGTCGTCGAGTCCTGGACGAGCGGGGCCGCCCACGACGCCTACGAGGCATGGCGGGCGACCCCGGACGGTGCCGCAGCGATCGGACCGATCGTCGCCGCTCCGCCCGTCGCACGGACGTTCGCCCGGACGATCGCGATCAGCTGACCTGCTGTGGGTCAGCCCGTGTACTCGTAGGTGCTGACCCAGTCGATGTCGAGGTGCCCGGCGGCACCCCAGTTGCCGACCTGGAACATGTACCGGTGCGCGGTCTTCGGCACGTTCGACGTGACCGTCTTGATGACCTTGCCGTCGAGCAGGTACTGCACCGACTTGCCGGGGATCCACTCGACCGAGTAGACGTGCCAGCTGCGCCAGGTCACCCCGGTGCTCATGCTCGTCGAGTTCGCTTCCTGCCCGGCGACCATCGAGTGGTGGTGGAGCATCGGCGACCCCTCGAAGTTCGCCTCCGGGTAGTCGATCTCGCCGTCCGACCAGACGTTCGACGACGGCCACAGCATGAACGCTGCACCGTTCCCGTCGCCGCCGGTGGCCTTCGCGCGGACGCTGAACTTGCCACCCACGTGCGACCACGCGCCGTTCGGGGTCCCGAAGGTCCCCGCGGCTCCGTGCTTGCCGTCGAGCGTGACGTCCATGTAGCCGTTGCGGGCGCTGACCTGCGAGCCCGAGTAGTACGTGCCGCCCGTCCCGTCCGGGTAGGGCTGCCACGAGTTCGCGTAGGTCTTCGCGAACTGGCCGTTCGCCGAGGCCGTCGTGCTGAAGTTCTCGACGAAGGTCTGCTTGAACTTGCCGACGTTGCCGACCGGGGCGGTGACCCCCGCGTAGGCAACGGTTCCCGCTCCGAGCGGTGCCGCCACGACGACGGCTCCGATGAGTGCGGCGATGAGTGCTGTCCGCCTGATCCTGCGGTGCTGCATGTGTCACTCCCTGGTGTGACTGGTGGCACCCGTTCCCCTCGGGCACCCAGCCGGATCTCGGCTGCGCACCGAGGGTAGGTGCATTCTGCAACCGATGCAGGGGGTTGACAGCAGCACGCCGGACCGGCGACCATGCCCCTCGTTCGAGGGTCAGCGCGCGGCGTGCTCGCGTGCTTCCATGGCGTCCCAGGCGAAGCTCGCGAGCCAGTGCGTGGAGTAGTACTCCTCGCCGACGCTGGCGGCCAGACCCGAGGCCAGCAGCCGGTCGGCCGCCTCGTCGAGCAGGCTCGCGAGCCCGTCGTCGTCGAGCTCACCGGCGCGCAGGGCGTCCGCGATGCGCCGGGCCGATCCCGCTCGCGACAGGTCGAGCCCGAACAGGTGCACCTGCTGCGGGTCGTTCTCGTCACGGACCACCGTCGACTGCAGGATCGCGTCGCCCGACCGCACCTGGGCGAAGAAGCCGTCCGACCACGTCGCGAACTCGGCCGGGGTCAGCACGGCCCGCATCAGGTCGGCCTCGGCCAGACCGGCGGACAGGAAGTCGTGTCCGCTGCGCTCCCAACCGAACGGCCACCCGGCGTCCTCGCCGAACCAGTCGCGCGCCGCTCGCTCCACCGTCGTGGCGAGCTCGTCGCGGCCGAGCGACCGTGCGGCCTCGAGCACGAGCAGCAGCCCGAACGCCGAGTTCGAGTGCACCCCGTGCCGCACCGGGTGGGCAGCGCCGTCGACCCAGCGTGTGACGAGGTCCTCGAGCACGTCGACGACGGGCGCGAACCCGGGGGCGAGCTGCCGGATGGCCGGCACCTCGGACGCGGAGACCTCGGCGGCGAGCTTCGCGAGCCAGGCCCACCCGTAGGGGCGCTCGTAGTGCGGCGTAGTCAGGAAGTAGGCGGCTTCCGTGGCCAGGTGATCCGCGCGCAGGTGGGCCTGCAGGATCGCGGTGAGCCGGGCCTCCAGGTCGGCCGGCAGGCCGTGCGCGACCAGACGCGCTGCGAGCCAGTGCATGTGCACGGACGAGTGCCAGTCGTAGGACGTGGCGAAGGCGGGGTGCAGCTCGACCGGCAGCGCCCGGTCGTCCGGGCCGGACGTCGTGTGGTGCGCCGCGTACGGGTACTCGCGCGAGGTGTTCTCGGCGGCGACGGCCGCGAAGCGGTCGGCCCACGCGGCCCGGGTCAGGTCGAGCGGGGCAGCATCAGAAAGCGACAAGGTACATGACTCCCATGTTGACGACGAGCAGGATGGCGGCGGTCGGGATCTGCGCCTTGATCGGACCGTACTTGTCCCGCATCTCGAGCAGGGCAGCCGGCACCAGGTTGAAGTTCGCGGCCATCGGCGTGACGAGCGTTCCGCAGAAGCCGGCGAGCATGCCGATGGCGAAGATCGCGGCGGGGTTGCCGTCGAAGCCCTGCACCAGGACGGGCCAGCCGATCGCGGCCGTCATGATCGGGAAGGCGGCGAACGCGTTGCCCATGATGATCGTGAACAGGGCCATGCCGAGGCAGTAGACGACCACCGCGGCGATCAGCGACCCGCCGGGCAGGATCGACTTGATGATCGTGCCGACGGCGTCGCCGACCCCGGCCTGGGTGAACACGATGCCGAGGGTGGAGAGCATCTGCGGCAGCAGCGCCGCCCACCCGATGGCCTGCAGCAGTCGGCCGCCCTCACGGATGGGCGTGGCGATCCTCGGCGGGCGCAGGACGAACACCGCGACGACCACGGCCAGCACCGAGCCGATGCCCAGTCCGGTCAGGGTCGCGCTGCCCTCGGCGAGCAGGGGTGCACCGCCGATCGAGACGAGCGGACCGAGCGTCGCCACGAGGACGGCGACCACGGGCACGACCAGCGCCGGGATGAAGAGCTTGTTACCGAACTGGGTGGCGAACGCCGCGCGCTCGTCGGGGCTGGTGGTGGCGAGGACGCTCGTGCTGGCGGACGGCTTCGTGGCGGCAGCGGTGGGTTCGGCCGGGCCGGTCTCCGCCCCCGTGCCGGCACCGGGGATGCTGGCGACCCGTGTGCGGCTGGTCGTCCCGGTGAACCCGAGTCCGGCGAGCGCGACCATCACCAGCACGGCGATGCCGAGCACCCACGACGGCGCGGTCTTCGCGGCGACGAAGGTGCCGTAGAAGAACGAGACCCCGAGGATCCCCCAGAACGCCGCGTTGCCGAGTCGCTTCGCGTGCGAGGTGTCCGTGACGATGAGGACGGCGACCGCGATGAAGAACGCACCGATGAGCCAGTAGAGCCATTCGCTGGTGATCACGCTGCCGCTCCCTGCGTCGGGGCGTCGACGCGTGCGTCGGCCGCCATCTTGTCGAGCGTGCGGTCGAACAGCAGCAGCCGCGTGCCGTGGACCAGGAGCGCGGCGATGCCGGTCGGGATCGCCCACAGCGCCAGGTCGATGGGTTCGAGCGACAGACCGTAGGTGGCATCGACGAAGGTCGTGATGAGCAGGATCGAACCGACGGCGACGAACACGTCCTCGCCGAAGAAGACCCCGACGGTGTCCGACGACGCCGAGTAGCCCTTGATCTTCTCGCGCATCCGTTCGTCGATCCGGCCGTACTTCTTGATCGCCGCGCCCTCGGCCATCGGGTGCACGAGCGGCCGCACGGTCTGCGCCGGCCCACCGATGCTGGTGAGGCCGACCGCGGCCGTGACCTGCCGGATGGCCAGGTACCCGGCCAGCAGACGACCCGTCGTGAGCTTGTCGAGCTTCGCGATCAGGCGTTTGGCCTGGTCCTGCAGCCCGTAGCGCTCGATCAGGCCGATGACGGGCAGGACGAGCGCGAAGGTCGTGACGGACCGGCTCGACGCGAAGCCGTCGCCGAAGGCAGTGAGGATGCCGACGGGACCGATCCCGCCGATGGCCGCGGTGACGATGCCCGCGACGGTCACGACGAGCAGCGCGTTGATGCGCAACGCGAACCCGATGATGACGACGGCGACGCCGATGAGGACGAACATGCGGGACAGTCTGGACCGCATTGTTCAACAATCGCAAGGGGGCGTTCTGCTCTGTAACACGACGGTCACACGGTGCGGGGTTCGCACCTGCGATGCCCGAGGCCGTGTCAGGATCGGGACATGACCCGAACCGTCAGTGGTGCCGACTCGACGGCCGACCGGCTGCGCACCATGATCGCGGCGGGCGAGTTCTCCCCCGGGGCACAGCTGTCGGAGGAACGGTTGAGCGACCAGCTCGGGGTGTCACGGAACACCCTGCGCGAGGCCTTCCGGCTGCTCGCGCGGGACCGGCTGGTCGAGCACGTGTTCAACCGCGGGGTCTTCGTGCGACGCCTCTCCGCCGAGGACGTCACGGACCTGTACTCCGCCCGTCGGGTGCTCGAGGAAGCCGCGGTCCGCGCGTGCTCGCCCACGTCACCGGCCCTCGATGCAGCCGCGGCGGCCGTCGCAGCTGCACGGGACGCTGCCACCGCGGGCGACTGGGGCGCCGTGGGCACCGCGGACATCCGGTTCCACTCCGAGCTCGTCCGAGCGGTCCCGAGCGCGCGCATCCACGGCCTGATGGACGGGCTGCTCGCCGAGATGCGGCTGGCGTTCCTGACGACCGACGACCCGGGGTCGTTCCACGCCGAGTTCGTGGACCGGAACGACGCGATCGTCGCGGCGTTGCGCGCCGGCGACCAGGCGGGAGCGTCGGCGCTGCTGGCGGACTACCTCGACGATGCGGAGCGGACGCTGCGGGTGGCCGCGGACGCGGCAGGCTGACGGGAGGCCCGGTGCGGGTCCTGCCTGCGCGCTCGGATCGCCTCGACTAGCGCTGGTACCGGCCGAGGCCGCGCTTCCTGTCGCGGAGCGCGACGGCGAGCATGCTGCCGCCGAGCACGAGCCACAGGACGGCCATGATCGTGCGGAAGACACTCGGATCGATGATCGCCAGGACGCTCCAAAGCACACCGACCGCGAGCCACACCACGCCGACCCAGACCAACGGCCGCCCGAAGGTCGCGCGGAGGAACCGGTTGTCGCTGCTCATGGGCCGAACCCTACGCCCGGCCGTGCGCCACGTCAGCCCCCGACGAGCGCCTTCACCGCGTCGATCACGATCTGCCGACGCCGCGCAGGTGCGACCGCCGCGACCAAGGAGCCGTACTCGGGAGAGGCCGAGCTCCAGAACGCGGCGAGGTGCATCACCAGGCCCAGCAACACTGCCGGCCGGTAGCTGCGCGGCAGGACCCCGGCGCGCTGGGCGTGCTCGACGGCGGCGACGGCCTCGGCATTGCTGGCGATGACGGCTTCGAGCGCACCGTCACTCCCCCGCTCGAGGCGGTGCCACGTCGCGAGCCGTTCGGCCCAGGGCCGCCGGACGTACGAGTCGTGCAGGCGAGCAGCCCACTCGGCGAGGTCGTCGGTGTCGACGGGGACCTCGTCGAACGTCTCGGCGACGGTCTGGGCGAGGAGCGCGTCGAACAGCCCCTCCTTGCTGCCGAAGTAGTGGAAGATCTGCGCCTTGTTGCTCGACGACGCCGCGGCGATCCGCTCGGTCTTGGCGCCGACGAGCCCAGCAGCGGCGAACTCGTCGCGTGCTGCAAGCAGGAGTCGTGCGCGCATCGCGTCGGCGGCTGGGGGCGTGAAGCGTGCCATGCAGACAACCGTATCGACCGAGTCGGCACCGCGGAGCCGAACGGCCACCATGCCGCACGCGTCAGGCGCGCTGCCGCCGAACAACACCCCACACACCCAGCCCCACCGCCAGCAGGACGCCGGCGACCACCGATCCCTGGACCAGGTCGGAGAAGCCCTGGCGCACGTCGGAGTTCCAGAAGAGGACCACAGCGATGAGAGCTGCGGTCAGGCCGAGCACGATCGACCGGGCGCGCAGTCCCCCGCCGGACCGACTGACAACGGCGTCGATCGCCACGAGCGGGACCGGGAGCAGCGCGGCGAGTGCAGTCGATCCTCCGGACACCGCGGTTCCCACGAGGGCGCCCGCGCCGAGTCCGATCGCTGCACCCAGCCAGTTCGCCCGGCGCACGCGGAGGGTCATTGGAACAGCGCTCCTGCGCGACGCGAGCAGGAGGGCGAGGAGCCCGAACGCTCCCAGGACGAGCAACGTCGAGCCCACGTCCCACCAGGCAATGTCCGGGCCGCCGACGATCATGACTCCGAGGCCGAGGGCACCGAGGCACGCGAGTGACACCAACGATTCGTCGATCGTGCGGTCGCGCGGTTCCTTCTCTTCCACCTGACGAACGTACCGCCGAATCCGACCATGCGGCGTGTGAAACATCAGTACGTAGCGAGCGAGGGAGGCCCCATGTCCGAGAAGTCTCGTGTCCGCCGCATCGTCAGCACTGGGCTCGCAGTCGGCTCAGTCCTGCTCGCCACAACCTGCGTCGTACTCGTCGCTGGTGGCTGGCCACTTGCCGTCGCAGCCGGAGCAGCCGGACTTTCCGCTTCGGGGTTCGCGGGCACCGTCGACCCGAAGGGCAAGGCCGCCCCGGCCGCCTTCTTGATCTGCGTCGCAGCGATCGGCCTGGCGCTGCTCCTGCACCAGATCCGCGCCTGAGCGGTGATGCGTTGCGCAGGGGATCGACTTTCCCGCGCGGAGAACGGCGCCGCGCACGAAACCCCCGCAAATGGGCAAGAATGCGTCCCCCGATCCTCCCTAGGCTCATGACAAGCGCACCACCACGCCGCAGTTCCGCGGCCGGCCCAATGACGGGAGGTTCGACATGTCACAGTTCGTCCAGGAGTTCACGCAGGGCGCCATCGTCGGAGAACCCGAGGTCGTCGAGGACCGCCCGTCGGTGCGCGAGGTCGCCGAGCATCCCGCGTGGACGCGACTGAAAGCCGCTGTCGTGTCGTTCCGTGCGCTGCAGACGGCCGACGGCTCGATACCCGACCACGCGGATCACGCGACCGCTTCCGAGCACCTGGCCACGATCCTCCCGGCCATTGCCGAACTGGCCCCGTTCTTTCCGCACGATGCGGCGTACCTCGCTGCACTGCAGCGCGATTTCGCACGCTGGGAACGCGACGGTTTCGGCGCTCCCGACTTCCTCGACGCCCTGAACGAGTTCCAGCCGCAACAGCACCGCATCGACGGACTCGGCCACCTGGTCGTCTTCCCGATGGTGACGCAGAACGGGAGTTCCTCGCGGTTCGTCGAAGCCGTCCTGGTCGAGGTCATCTGGCCGGAGTTCATCGCGGAACTCGAAGCGGGCGACTACAGCAACAAGCTCTTCGTCGCGTTGCGGTTCGTCGACTTCACGCCCGGGTACGACACGAATTCTGCGGTGCTGTTCCCCGAGACGGTCGCGATGCGCGAGATCCCGACGTTCACGTGGGGTGCGATCTTCCAGGACCGCGAAGCCGCTCGCTACCGCCGAGTCGTCCGTGCCGCTGCGGAGATCACCAAACTGGAGTTGCCGGACGACGCTGCAGCAATGCTCGACGACCAGGAGCTGACGGAACAGGTCTTCGTGATGTGGGACATCATCCACGACCGATCGCACATGCGCGGGGACCTGCCGTTCGATCCGTTCATGATCAAGCAACGGATGCCGTTCTTCCTCTACTCGCTGGAAGAACTCCGCTGCGACCTGACGGCGTTCCGGGAATCCGTGCGGCTCGAACGCGCGCTTTCCGCTGTGCCGGATGCAGATCTCGACGAGGCGCAACGCGCAATCCGCGACCACGCCCGCCTGGTGCAGTACGCCGTCGTCTTCGACCGCATCTTCCGGTTCGCGATCACCGGCAGCCGTGTCCGGAACTACGACGGGCTCGGCGGGCAGTTGTTGTTCGCGTGGATGCACCAGCACGATGTCCTGCACTGGACCGACACGCAGCTCACGATCGACTGGGATGCCGTTCCCGATGTGATCATCGCGCTCAGTGATCAGATCAACGAGTTGTACCGGCGGTCGATCGACCGGCCGAAATCGGCGCACTGGCTCGCTGCGTACGAGATGCTGACCCGGACGCTCACGCCGCACCCGGCGTCGAGATGGGCGCGGGGACTGCCGGAGGAAACGCTCGCCGGAATGCCCAAGGGCTACACCGACGCCGTGCTCGACGACGAATTCCCGCTGTCGATGTTCTACGAGGCGCTGAACAAGAAGATGGCTGCGGTCATCGCTTCGACGGCCGGCATCACCGGCTCGTCGTCGGTTGCTCCGTCCGCTGCTCCGTCCGTTCCGGACGTCGCCGCGTGAGCGCTGGCTCCCTGTCCGGTCGCACGGTGCTGGTCGCGGGCGCGACCAGCACCAGCGGCGCGGCGGTCGCGCGCGCACTCACCTCCGCCGGGGCGGCCGTCGTCGCGGTCGGCACCAGACCAGACGCACTGGAGGCCCTTCGCGCTTCCGTCCCGGGCGTCACGACCCACACGTGCGACCTCGCAGACCTCGGCGCGGTCACCGCGCTCGCGGCTGCGGTCCACGAGACGGCGGGATCGGTCGACGGGCTGGTCCACCTGGTCGGTGGGTGGCGCGGGGGCGGCGGCATCGCCGGCCAGTCCGACGACGACTGGGACTCCTTCGACCGGGCGTTCCGCACCCTGCGGAACACCACACGCGTGTTCTACGACGACCTGGTGGCGTCGCCGGCCGGACGGCTCGCGTTCGTCTCGTCCACCGCCGTCGACTCCCCCACCGCAGGCGCCGCGAACTACGCAGCCGCCAAGGCCGCCTCCGACGCGTGGGTCCGTGCCGTCGCCCAGGGCTTCCGGAAGGACGCACCGGACTCGGCGGCAGCCACCGTGTTCGTCGTCGGCACCCTCGCCGGTCTCGAAGAGCGGCTCGGCGACGAGGTCGTGCGGCTCTGGACGGCGCCGCCGGCCGACGTGAACGGCGCCCGTCTCCCGCTCTCGGCCGCTCCAGCTGCGGCCTCGAACCTAGGATGAACCAGTGACCCTTCGACTCCACGACCTGGACCTGCGGGGCTTCGCCTCGGACAACTACGCCGGTGTCCACCCCGAGATCCTCGACGCGATCGCCGCGGCCAACGACGGCCACCAGATCGCGTACGGCGAGGACGTCTACACGGCCCGTCTCAACGAGGTGATCGGCGACCACTTCGGTTCGCAGGCGCAGGCGTTCCCGGTGTTCAACGGGACCGGAGCCAACGTCGTCGGGCTGCAGTCGATGCTGCCGCGGTGGGGCGCCGTCGTCTGCACCACGACCGCGCACATCCACACTGACGAAGCGGGCGCTCCCGAGCGCATCGGCGGGATCAAGCTGCTGCCGGTCGAGACCCCCGACGGCAAGCTCACCCCCGAGCTCATCGACAAGGAGGCCTGGGGCTGGGGCGACGAGCACCGCGCCCAGCCGCTCGTCGTCTCGATCACGCAGACCACCGAGCTCGGCACCGCCTACACGGTCGACGAGATCCGGGCGATCGCGGACCACGTCCACCCGCTCGGCATGACGCTGCACATGGACGGCGCTCGCATCTCCAACGCCGCCGCGACCCTCGGCCTGCCCCTGCGCGACTTCACCACCGATGCCGGCGTGGACGTGTTGAGCTTCGGCGGCACGAAGAACGGCATGCTCTACGGCGAGGCGATCGTGGTGCTCAACCCCGACGCGTCAGAGGGACTGCACTACATGCGCAAGATGAACATGCAGCTGTCGTCGAAGATGCGGTTCGTCTCCGCGCAGCTCATCGCGCTGCTGTCCGACGACCTGTACCTGCGCTCCGCCGGGCACGCCAACGCCATGGCCGCCCGACTCCGCGGCGCACTCGAGGCCCGGATCGCCGACGGCAGCATCCAGGGCGTCGGGTTCAGCCAGGAGACCCAGGCCAACGGGGTGTTCGCGACGCTGCCCGCGGGGGTGGCCGAGCGGCTGCGCAAGCACTTCCGGTTCTACGACTGGGACGCCAGCCGCAACGAGGTGCGGTGGATGTGCGCCTACGATACGTCGGAGCAGGACATCGACGACTTCGTGGCGGCGTTGACGCGGGAGCTCGACGCGGCCTGATCCAACGTAGAATCCCGTGTGATCTCCGAGCAGCCCGAACCCAGCGGCATCCTCCCCGAGGACCTCGACGCCACGCTCCGGGTGCTCGAGCAGATGAGCGACATCGACGAGACGCACCCCGACTTCGTGCGGGTGCGTCAGGCCACGGCGAAGATGTTCAAGGCCGTGAAGCGGGCGCACCGGCTCGAGAAGCGCGCGGTCATCGCCGAGGCCGACCGCCGCGTCATCGCCGCCACCGCGACCGGAGCAGCCGACCGAATCGACGACGAGACCCGCGGCGTCCCGATCAGCACCTCGACGACGGCGTCCACCGCCGGCACCCTGCAGAAGTCACGCCCCTGCTACATGTGCAAGCAGCAGTACACGGTCGTCGACGCGTTCTACCACCAGCTGTGCCCCTCGTGCGCGGCGATGAGCCACGCGAAGCGTGATGCCCGGACCGACCTGACCGGCAAGCGGGCGCTGCTGACCGGCGGCCGCGCGAAGATCGGCATGTACATCGCGCTCCGCCTGCTGCGCGACGGCGCCCACACGACCATCACGACGCGGTTCCCCCGCGACGCCGTGCGCCGGTTCACGAGCCTGCCGGACTCCGCCGACTGGATCTCGCGCCTCAAGGTCGTCGGCATCGACCTGCGCGACCCGGCCCAGGTCATCGGTCTCGCCGAGGACGTTGCCGCCGCCGGCCCGCTCGACATCCTGATCAACAACGCGACGCAGACGGTCCGCCGGTCGCCCGGCGCGTACCAGCCCCTCGTCGACGCCGAACTCGCACCACTGCCGGACGGCCCGTTGCCCGAGCTCGTGACCTTCGGGCACACGAACGACCAGCACCCGCAGGCGCTCGCCCGCTCGGTGACGGCGCACCCGATCCTCGCGGCCGCCGCAGCCCGCGCCGACGAACTGACCGAGCAGGCGATGGCTCCGGGATCGAGCTCGCTCGAGCGTCTGGCCATGGGCACCGCGATCGACGCCGGTGGCCTCGTGCCCGACCTGCACGACGTGAACTCGTGGACGCAGGCCGTCGACGAGGTCGACCCGCTCGAGATGCTCGAGGTCCAGCTCGCGAACACCACCGCGCCGTTCATCCTGATCTCGAAGCTCCGCCCCGCGATGGCGGCGAGCGAGGCGCACCGCACCTACGTGGTGAACGTCAGCGCGATGGAAGGGGTGTTCGGCCGCGCCTACAAGGGACCGGGGCACCCGCACACGAACATGGCGAAGGCTGCCGTGAACATGCTCACCCGCACGAGTGCGCAGGAGATGTTCGAGACCGACCGCATCCTGATGACGAGCGTCGACACCGGGTGGATCACCGACGAGCGACCGCACCCGACGAAGGTCCGGCTGGCGGAGGAGGGCTTCCACGCGCCGCTCGACCTCGTCGACGGGGCTGCACGCGTGTACGACCCGATCGTGCGGGGCGAGGCGGGCGAGGACGTGTTCGGCGTGTTCCTGAAGGACTACAAGCCGAGTTCCTGGTGAGCTCGGTGCTGCCGTGACAGTGCGTCACCCGACCGGCCCGACGTTCGAGACCAGCCGGACGCGTGGCCGACCATGTCTGCCCCACACCATTGATGTTTCAAGCCGCTCGAGGCTCGTGTAGATTCCAGAACGAGCAGGGGGGCTCATGGGGATGATTCACTACGACGATGAAGCGGCCAGTCGACTTTCACGAGCGGCGACGGCGGCTGCACAGCGGCTTCGCAGCCAAGCTACTGCACGACGCTCGGCTGCGGAGTCAGCCCGGGAAGACTTCGAAGGCGTGTACGCCAAGCGGTTCGACGAGTCAGCGCAGGTCGAGGCTGAGGATCGTCCGAAGCTCACGCGGATCCTCGACGACCTCAGCGACCAGGTCGAGCAGGCGACTGCAGCCGCCGAACGGGAGGGCCTGCGACAGACTGATCTTGCGGCCTGGCAGCATCGTCAGGCGGCACGTGACGAGGCCGCCGCATCATCACCTCTCGGCGTGTTCGGCATCCCCGGCAGTCAGCAGCTCGACCTGAAGCCGTCCGAGCAACCGGTAGCGCGGCCCGAAGTCTCTGCGTCGTTCGCTCCGAGGGCCAGAACCCGCACCGGCGGCGGGACCGGGGCCGGTCGGACCGCAGCCGACCCCGCGGCGCTCCGAGGATTCGCGTCGGACGCCCGCGGACTCGATCTCGCCGCGGGATCCGAGCGCACTGCACTCCGGAACGCTTGGACGAACTTCACATCGACGTGTAGCTGGGTGCGCGTCGGTAGCGCGTCCTTCCTGAGTGGCTTTGATCGCCTCCTTGACGAGAACGGGGAGGACGCCGCCTGGCTCGACCGGATCGCCGACGCCTTCGACCGGGCCGGAGGTCAGGGGACCTTGTCCAACGCGACCCTGGATATCTGCGCCGCAGCGGAGCTGCCCCATAGCATGGCGGCGCTGTTCGATCCAGATCTCACGGCCTCCCAGGTCGCCGCCCTGTGGGCGAAGGTCGGCCTCGCAGAGGCAGACCGACATGAGCTCGAGGCGCTTCCAGTTGCCGTGCTTCGCCAGCTCGGCAACCTCGAAGGCGTGGCGTACTGGGCTCGCGACACAGCGAACCGGGTGGTCCTCGATGAGTTGATCGACCAGGCGGAACAGCGCTTGAAAGACCTTGGTCACTCGACGACTTACGACCCGAGCGGGTCGACCTTCGCGACCGAGTTCGAGAACCTGACCGCCCTCGAGAAGATCCGAACTGCGAGCAACGACGAGACCAACGAGGGCGAGCGATTCTTGATCTCGCTCCACGACGACGTCGTTCCTCCGTTGGCGGCGATCTCGATCGGCGATCTGGACACCGCGAAGAACGTCACATGGGCCGTCCCGGGAATGGCCACCGACACCACCGGCATGACCGGTTGGTCTGACGCGGCACAGAACCTCTACACACAGCAGGGTCTCACCGGTCCCGCCGAGCGCGCCGTCGTCTCCTGGATCGGTTACGCCACGCCGCCCCAGCCGGTGATCCAAGGGCAACTGGATTTCGGAGTCCTCGGCTCGAAGTACGCGAAGGAGGGTAGCGAGAAACTGGCTGCTGCCCTCCGGGGATTGGACGCAGCGCGCGAGGACGGCTCGTTCTCGAACAACGTTGTCGCACATTCCTACGGCTCGACGACCGCCGCCTACGCGCTCACGAAGACCGGGGTGCACGTGGACACGTTCACCACAATCGGTTCCGCGGGCATCCCCGACTCCGTCAAGAACGTCAACGCCCTGCACGCGGACCACGTGTACGCGGGTCAAGCCCAGAACATCTGGGTTCTCGAGCCCGGACGCGGGGATCGCTGGGCGCAGACCGGCAGACTGAGTCCGACGCACGGTCAGGATCCCACGGCGCCTGCGTTCGGTGCGACCGCGTTCGGCACCGACGGCGTTCCCGGAGACGGCGAGAAGCATTCCGTCGACGATCACAACGTCCTCACGGATGATCACCGTGGCTACCTCGACGCCGACACAGAATCGCTTTACAACATCGGGCAGGCCACAACGGGGCACCCGGAGGCGATGACCGAGCACGAGCCCAAAGGAATGACGTGGTACGAGAAGACCGTGATCGATCAGATGCAGGGACAACCGTGACGACGAAGCGCTCCCCGCTCAACAGGTCGATCGTGACCGCGGTGGTCCTTGGATGCTCCGCCCTCTTCCTGTCCGGCTGCAGCAACGATCCAGGAGAACCCACCGTGCAACCGTCAGAAGCGAAGCAGTCCGTTGTCGACTTCGTGGAACAGACCTCGTCGGCAGCTGGCGGGACCTGGGAGCACGTGAGCGGTCCGGGAGTTCGGGAGTGCGAGCAGCCGAGTGGTGCAACGGGGACGACCTTCGTGTACGTCGTGAAGCGAGCGGACACCACAGGCGCCGACGCGAAGACCGATGTCCAGTCGGTGAGCAAGCACTGGCAGGGCCTCGGCATCCAGGTCGAGGAGTACCAGAGCGGCGGCGCGAATCCAGTACCCGGCGTCCGTGGTCGAGGTGGTCCAGTGACCTCGGCAAGCTTCAACGCCTACCCCGGCAATTACCAGATCTCCGCTACCTCCGCATGCTCCGACGGTATGCCCGACAGGCTCCGGTCGGAAGACTGATCGACGCCCGGAAGCCGCTGCCCAGACGAAGGGCGCCGGATCGGCACGAGTCGCAGCCGCCGGGAGGGCACCGACATCTCGGTCTTCGACGGGTTCCGCCGGGCACTCGCCGCCAACCGCGCCGAGTTCTTCCAGGCCGTCGCCTCCGGCCCGTTCTACGGCTTCAACCGTGACGGCGTGACGCCGTCCGAGCCGGTCATCGCCAACTGGTGGCGTCAGGGCATGACGGGCAGCGCCATCGCACACTACGAGGGCATCAAGGCGTTCTCGGAGACGGACCAGACCGAGGACCTGCGCGCGATCACCGTGCCCGTCCTCGTCCTGCAGGGCGACGACGACCAGGTCGTGCCCTACGCGGACGCCTCGCTGAAGCAGGCCGAACTCCTCAGCGACTCGACCTTGAAGGTCTACGAGGGCTACCCGCACGGCATGCTGACGACCCACGCGGACGTCATCAACCCCGACATCCTCGCGTTCATCCGCGGCTGACGTCGCTGACGCTGCGTTCGCAGCGACCCGGACTGGAGGCGCGGGGGGGGGGGGGGGGGGGGCGCCCCCCCCCCCCCCCCCCCCCCCCGCGCCCCCCCGCCCCCCCCCCCCCCCCGCGGGGGCCCCCCCCCCCCCCCCCCCCCCCCCCCCCCCGCCCCGCCCGTCCCCCCCCCCCCCCCCCCCCCCCCCCGCGCCTCCAGTCCGTTGCCCACCGTGCGTCAGCGGACCGGCCGGCGGTTCAGAACAGGTAGCCGCCGGACGCGACGTCCGTGACGAACTCAGCGACGACGAAGGCCGCCAGGAGGCCGGCGAGCGTGCCGAGAGCGGCGAAGGACCCCGGTTGCCACCGGCGCCGACGGGCGACGACCCAGCACGTCCCGACGACGGCGATGACACCCGAGACGAGCGGATACGCGATGAGGACGACCGAACTCGCGTCGTCGTTGCAGTTCCTCGCGGTGTCCGTGCACCCGACGAAGGCCATCTGGCTGAGCACGACCCAGAACCAGGCGAGGGGCGCGGCGACGTAGGTGACGGCCAGCGTGACAGCGGTCACGACGAGGTCGATCGCGCCGGGCTTCGTCGGGACGTACGGTGTCCGAGGCTGCGCTCGTGCCGGGCGGAGGTACGCGTCCTCATCGGGGCCGAGCCACTGGTGGTTGCGTTGCTCCCCCATGCGCTCACGCTAGTGGATCGTCGCACCACTCCGGGGAGCGGCAGCACCATCGCCTGAACCGGACCACGCGGCGGACGGGAGGCACGGAGCACGCTGACGCCGCGCCTCCCGCCCGTCCGCCCCTCAGTCGCCCTCGTGCGCAGCCAGGGTGGCGAGTACGAGCTTCGTGATCCGACGCTGCCCCTCGTCGTTCGGGTGGATGCCGTCCGTCGAGTAGATCCCCGTCCCGGACGTGTCGGCCTCGGGGAAGGTGTCAGCCATGCTGACGTACGCGGCACCGCCCTTCGCCGCGGCACGCTTGATCTCGGCGAGGTAGCTCGACCACGGCTCCGCCATACCGTCCGTCATGCTCGAGGCCGGGGTGAACTCGCCGATCACGAGCAGCGAGGGCTTCGAGGGGAGCGCTGCGAGCGTCTCGAGGAACGCCACGTACTGGGCGCCGAGTTCCTCGGGTGTGAGGTTCGCCGCGTCGTTGCCGCCCAGCGTGATCGTGATGAGGTCCGGAGCAGCACGACGCATGGCCGTCAGGAAGCCCTCTTGGTTCTTCGTGAACGTCGCGATCGTCGAGCCCGAGTGCGCGGAGTCGTAGCGGTGGATCCCCTTGTCCCGGTCACCGTCGTAGATCGTGAACCCCAGCAAGGAGAACGGCGCGACGGCGGTGACGGTCACCGTGTGCTCCCCGCTCGACAGTCCGTCCACCTTCGTGATCGTCCCGGTACTGGCAGTCCCGGTGGTGGCGACGGTCGTCGGTGCGGCTCCGTCGACGCTGTAGGTGAAGTCGCCGGACCCGGGGTAGCGCGCCCACCAGATGTCGATCCCGGTGCCCGTGAAGCCGTAGCTCCGCGAGGCGCCCGCCTGCATGCCGACCGATCGGTAGCCGAGGTCGGGGGTGGTGATGTCGAACTGGCTCTCCCCCGTGCGCGCCGTCGCCCAGTCACCCCAGGTCGAGTCCGGTTCGTACACGGCGAACTGCGCCGGGAGGTACCCGGCCCCTCCGGTGACCCCGTTCGTCGGGTGCTCCGTGCGCAGCTGGTCGAGCGTGAGGTCCATCCACCGGGTGGAGCGTGACGAGGCGCCCTGCCCCTCGGTGATCGAGTCCCCCAGGGCGACCCAGTTCGCGGGCGCCTCGGTCCGGTCGGCCACGGCGGCGTTCCAGGTCGCGAGCGGCTCGGCGACCTCCGGGGTCTTCGCCGCGGAGCACCCCGTCGCGACGATCGACACGATTGCGACGACCAGGCCGGCGACGAGCCGGGGCGCCCCGCGACGCCGACCGCGATCGGTGGTGCGCTCGTGGCCGTTCACGTTGTCTCCCCTGGGTGGGATGTGGTCCGCGACCGGGCGCCGGGTCGGGCAATGCTAACCGCGCAACCCTGGTGAACTACCGTCGTCTCCGTGCCCTCCTCCACCGGAACTCCGGACCCGACTGCCGGTCCAGCGACCGCGCCGCACTCCGTCAGACGGACCATCGCGGTCGGTCTGGCGATCGCCGTGTCGGCAGCAGCGCTGGTCGGCATCGATGCGGTCGCCGGGTCCGCTGACACCGCGGCGTCGCCGGTGACGGTGACCAAGGTCACCGCGGCGTCCACCGTCACCTCGACCGGCAGCGCCGTGCGGGCCACCCTGAAGGTCACGAACACCACCTCGGTGCGGAAGCCAGCTTCGTCGGCCTGGCTCTCCCTGTCGACCGGCACGAAGAAGTACTCGCTCGGCCGGGTCGCGGTGAAGCCACTCGCCCCGGGCTCGAGCACGACGGTCAGCGCGGTCCGCACGACGCCTTCCCGTGCCGCGGCCGGGAAGTACTCGGTGCTCGCCTGCGTGGGTGCGTACTCCGGGCAGCACTGCCGTACGTCCGCTTCGACCGTCACCACCAAGCCGACGCCCCGACCACGTCCGCAGACCGGCGTGATGCTCGACGTCGCTCGCGCCTACTACCCCGTGGCACTGATCGAGCGGTACATCGACCTGCTCGCCGACGACGGCGGCCGCTTCCTGCACCTGCACCTCACCGATGACCAGAACGTCGGGATCGAGAGCAAGGTCCTCGGTCAGACCCTCGCGAACGCCGATCTCGACCACGGGGTCTACACGAGCCGCGTGACCGGTCGTCCGTTCCTCAGCGCCGCACAGGCACGCACGATCGCCGAGTACGCGGCGAAGCGGGGCGTGGCGATCGTGCCCGAGATCGACACTCCCGGCCACATGGCGGCCGCCTTCGCCCTGCTCGAGGTGCAACACGGCACGAAGTGGGTCGACCGCATCCGTTCGGGCGAGAGCGAGCTCGACCCGTCGGCGCCGGGCAGTCTCGCGCTGGCGACCAAGCTCTACGCCGAGGTGCAGCGGACGTTCCCGTCCAGCCGCACCGTGCACATCGGTGGGGACGAATGGGGCGGCGACGTCACCGCCGCCCAACGCGTCGCGTGGATGAACGCGATGGCGGCCGCGCTCGGCAACCGCGAGGTGTGGGCCTGGAACGACGGGATCGATCGCGCTGCGGTCGGGCGACTGGATCCGCGCATCCACGTCACGTACTGGAGCTTCGACGGCGACACCGAGGACGCAGCGGAGCGTCGCGAACGCCGAGCACGCCGGGCCAGTGCGGTCGACCTGCAGCAGGCCGGGATCGACCTGCTCAACTACAACTCGTACTACCTGTACGAGGTGCCGACCGACCTCGACCCGGCCGACAGCGAGTACACCGTCGCCGATCTCCGCGAGCACTGGTCGCTCCGGACGTGGGACGGCGACTCCGGCGCACGTCTCGCTGCGCCGATGTCGGGCGCGGCCGTCGCGATCTGGGGCGAGGACCTCGACAGTCCACCCGCTGACGCGCTCCTGCGGTGGAGCGCGCCGCACGTGAAGGCGATGATCGAGACCGCAGCCTCCTGACGGACGCATGTCGCGCCTCCAGGCCGACCGCCGGAACCGCCGGAGAAGCCGGATCCACCGGATCCACCGCCTGCCTACCCGAGCGGCTCGACGCCGTAACTGGTGACCACCGCGCGCAACTCGTCCAGGTACGTCTGCGCCTGCACGGTGAGGGGAACCGAGGCGTGCGCGATCCAGCCGATCTCGATGCGTTCGTCGACGTCGAGGGGGATGGCGACGATCTCGGGGTCGAGGTCGTCGCTGATGAGCCCGGTGGAGATCGTGTACCCGCCGAGGCCGATCATGAGGTTGAAGATGGTCGCCCGGTCCGAGACCCGGATCTCCCGCTTGCTCGACATCGTCGACAGGATCTCCTCCGCAAGGTAGAAGGAGTTGTTCGCGCCCTGGTCGAACGTCAGCCGAGGCAGGTCGGCGAGGTCCTCGAGCGTCGCACGCTCCCGTGACGCGATGGGGTTCCGCCGGGCCACGAAGATGTGCGGCTCGGCGACGAACAGCGGCGTGAAGACGACGCCGGCGTCTCGCAGCAGCTTGCCGAGCACCTGCTTGTTGAAGTCGTTGCGGTAGAGGATGCCCACCTCGCTCCGCAGGGTGCGGACGTCCTCGATGATGTCCCAGGTGCGTGTCTCACGAAGCGAGAACTCGTACTCGTCTGCAGCGGCACCCTCGACCATGCGGACGAAGGCCTCCACGGCGAACGAGTAGTGCTGGGAGGACACCCCGAGGAGCCGACGCGACCGCTGCCGGCCGACGTAGCGCTGCTCGAGCAGGGAGACCTGCTCGATGACCTGCCGGGCGTACCCGAGGAACTCGACGCCGTCGACGGTGAGCACGACCCCCCTGGCCGATCGGACGAACAGGGGACGCCCGATCCGGGTCTCGAGGTCCTTCATCGCCGCGGACATCGTCGGCTGCGACACGTAGAGCAGATCGGCAGCGGCGCTGATCGAGCCCTCCGTCGCGACCTCGATGAAGTACCGGAGCTGCTGCAGGGTGATGTCGTTCGGGACCCGAGCCATAGGCCGAGGCTATACCGCCGCATAGCGTCTCGGTATTACCTGATGGCCTGCGGTTCCCGTCATGATCAAGGAACCCCTTCCCCAGTGCCCTCGGGCGCTCGACGAACAGATTGCCGACCATGGCGAACGACCTCACCTTCAGCATCACCCGGACCCGCTTCGACGAGGACTACTCCCCCGCCGACAGCTCTCGGCTGACCACGAACTTCGCCAACCTGGCGCGCGGCGAGCACCGTCAGCAGAACCTCCGTGCGGCGCTGGCGATGATCGACGGGCGCGCGAACGACCTCTTGGCTGCCGGGGACCGCTACCGCCTGGAGCTCGACATCGTTTCGGCCTCGCTGCAGTTCTTCGACGGTGGAGCGGACGCCGAGTTCCCGCTGCTCGAGATGCTCGACGTCACGATCGTCGACCAGCACACCGGCGAGCGCCACCACGGCATCCTCGGCAACAACTTCTCGTCGTACCTGCGCGACTACGACTTCTCGGTGCTGCTGCCGTCATCGCCGGGCTTGCCGTCTGACTTCGGGGCGCTGCACGGGGCGCTCTTCCAGCGGTTCCTTTCGTCGCCGGCATTCCGCGACGGGTTCGGTGGCGAGCCCGTCGTCTGCATCAGCGTCTCGACGAGCCAGACCTACCGCCAGACCGGGTACGTCCACCCCGTCCTCGGCGCCGAGTACGAGCACGAGCACTCCTCGCTCACCGACGACTACTTCGGCCGGATGGGCATGCGGGTCCGGTACTTCCAGCCCGCCGGAGCGTCGGCCCCACTCGCGTTCTACACGCGCGGCGACCTGACCGGGGACTACACGGACCTCCAGCTCATCGGCACGATCGCCACCATGGAGACGTTCCAGAAGATCTACCGCCCGGAGATCTACGCCGCGAACACCCCGGCCGGCAGCACCTACCGCCCCACCCTCGACCACACCGACTTCACGCCCACCCCGGTCACCTATGACCGTGAGGAGCGCAGCCGCCTCGGGATCACCCAGGGCCGGTGGACCGAGGAGCACCTCGTGACGCCGCACCGCGCACTCCTGTCGCGTTTCGCTGCCGACGCCGCCATTCCTTCTCTCTGATCGTTAGGACTCGCAACCGCATGAGCACCCTCCTGCCCACCTCGATCGTCGGCAGCCTGCCGAAACCGTCCTGGCTCGCCGAGCCCGAGAAGCTCTGGTCCCCCTGGAACCTGCAGGGCGCAGCGCTCACCGAGGGCAAGCAGGACGCACTCCGCTCCGCCGTCCACGAGCAGGAGCGGCGCGGCATCGACATCGTCAGCGACGGCGAGCAGACCCGCCAGCACTTCGTCACGACGTTCATCGAGCACCTCGACGGCGTCGACCTCGAGCGCAAGGAGACCGTCCGGATCCGTGACCGGTACGACGCGGCCGTCCCGACCGTCGTCGGTGCCGTGAGCCGCCGGGCACCGGTCTTCGTCGAGGACGCTGCGTTTTTGAGAGCCCAGACCGACCGGCCGATCAAGTGGGCGCTCCCCGGCCCGATGACCATGATCGACACCCTCTCCGACCAGCACTACAAGAGCCGCGAGAAGCTGGCGTGGGAGTTCGCCACGATCCTCAACCAGGAAGCGCGCGAGCTCGAAGCCGCCGGCGTCGACATCATCCAGTTCGACGAGCCCGCCTTCACCGTCTTCCACGACGAGGTGCAGGACTGGGGCGTCGCCGCACTCGAACGCGCTACCGAAGGCCTGCGCGCCGAGACCGCCGTGCACATCTGTTACGGCTACGGCATCGAGGCGAACAACAAGTGGAAGGAGACGCTCGGGGCCGAGTGGCGCCAGTACGAGCAGTCGTTCCCGCTCCTGCAGCAGTCATCCATCGACATCGTCTCGCTGGAGTGCATCCACTCGCACGTGCCGCTCGAGCTCGTCGAGCTGATCCGTGGGAAGAAGGTCATGCTCGGGGCGATCGACGTCGCGACCGAGACCGTCGAGACCCCGGAAGAGGTCGCGGAGGTGCTGCGGCGGGCGCTCGAGTTCGTTGATGCCGACAAGCTCATCCCGAGCTCGAACTGCGGGATGGCTCCCCTCGCTCGTGGGGCCGCGCTGAACAAGCTCGGGGCGCTGTCCGCTGGGGCGGACATCGTGCGGGCTGAGCTCGTCGGCACGGCGGTTCCGTCTGCGCGTTAGTCGTCATCAGCCGCAGGGCGGCTCCCCTCCAGAAGGAGGAGGGCCGCTCTGTTCGTTTCGTCCGCCCCGTGCGCGGCTGTCGATCCGGCCTGGAGGCGCGGCTGCCGTCCGGCTGACAGGTCGCGTTGGTCCTGCCAGCACCCTTCACCGCCTCCAGCGGCTCGGTCATCAGTCGTCGCGTGTCGACCGGACCTCCTGCTCGATGAGCGCCGTGGCGATCGTGTCGGCCGCATGCGGAGCCTTCGCGAGCGTGTGGACCGCGGCGGTGGCTCCCGCCGCGTTGGCGATGACGGCTCCTGCCGCCCGGATCTCTCCGTTGATCCAGATCGATGCCCCTTCCCGCTGCCAGCTCACCGTGCGGGAGTGTCCAGCGCCGAGCTCGAGCGCCCAGTCGGCGTAGCGGCAGAGATCGTCGAACGTGGACCAGACGCCGCCCGCCGCCGCGAACGACGACTCCCCGAGTGCCCACGGCCGGATCGCGCGACCGAAGAGCTTCGGCACCACCCGGTCGGCGTGCGCCGGTACCAGGGCCGCTGAGCTGATCCCTGCCGGCTCGAGGACGTGCTGGCGTACAGCGGCGAACCAGTCGCCGTGCACCTCGTCGAGCACTGCGCCGAGGAGCGCGTATCCCAGGTTGGAGTACTCGAACTGCCCTCGGGGTGCGACCGGCACTGCGACTGCTTGTTGCAACGGAACCCCGACGGCCTCTCGGTACGGGTCACCGAACAGGCGGTCGCGCATCACGGCTGGTAGCCGCGGCAAGCCCGAGGTGTGGTGGACGAGGTCAGCAACCGTCATCTCGCCATCGGGCACCCCTGGGAGGTAATGCGCGACCGGCCGCTCGACCACGAGTGTGAGCCAGGCCGTCGTACCCACGAGCCCCTTCGTGATGCTCCCCCACTCGAGCATCGAGGCAGTGGCGTACGGCCCGCGGGGCCCGCGAACGGTACGCCAGCCGTCGCCCGCGCGAAGACTCGCGCGCCAGAGCCCTCGGGGCTTAAGCGGGGTCCGCACCGGCCCCCTTCCTCCGCAGAAGGGTCACCAGGTGGCCTGCAGCGCCGTTCCGCTGCGACCGGACTCGACACAGACGGCTCGGGGCATCGCAACTCACCATTCGATGAGGATCAGGCGTCGCCATCGAGGTACCGGAACCTCTGCCGCCGCCCACGGAGCCGAACGGCGAACCATGACACGGGACCGACGAAGGGGACGAACAGGACGACGAGAGCCCAGGCAAGGAACCGCAATCCCGTCAGTGACGCTGCTCTGATCAGCGACGCGAGAGCCGCTAGGGCAAGCAACAGCCCGACGATGCAAACGCTCATCGCGGCACCATCCAGCACTGTCGGAACGAGAGGGTTCACGCCCGGTCCTCCATCAGAGTCAATATTTCGTCCGCTCCCCTCCTCAGCGATGACGCCGGAGCTCCCGAAACATTGCCGTTCATACGTCAGCACACTAGCGTCGAACTCATGGATGGAGCAATGGTGTTCGCGTTCGCTCTCGAGGTCGGTGCCGCGGTACTCGTGACCTGGCTGACATGGAGAGCCGCGAAGGGTTCGCTGGCTCGGAACGATCTCGCCGGCATCCGAACCCGGATCACCATGTCCAGCGATGCGGCCTGGCGGATCGGGCATCGCGCGGCACTGCGTCCCACGATCATCAGCGGGACGATCACCGCGGCGTGGTGCCTGACCAGCATCGGCCTTGCTCCGCTCCGCCATCCGGTCTCGGTCCTCGTGGCCGCAGGAATGCTCGTCGCCGGCGCACTCCTGCCGATTCCGGTGGCGCATCGTGCCATCCGTCGCGCCTCCCTCGAGGACTGACTGCGAAGTCGTCTCTTCCGGGTCTGCGGGGCACACGCCGGACAGGAGGCACGGTGCCAGCTGGCACCGTGCCTCCTGTCCAAACACGCGTTGCCGCGAAGCGTCAGGCGCACGGCGTTGACTACGCCCATGATCTCCAAGAGCCTCATCCATCAGGTCGAGAGCGCGACGGTCCGGGATCGCGACGGCGCGACGGTCGGCAAGGTGACGCAAGTGTTCCCCTCCGACGAGGACGGAAGCGCGGCGTACGTCAGCGTCGCGACGGGAATGCTCGGGAGACACCAGGCGCTCGTCCCGGTCGAAGACGCCACCTTCGACGGTACGGATCTGCACGTCGGGTACACAAAGGACGCAATCAAGGGCGCGCCGTCCCTCGGGCCCGGACACACCTTGTCCCTCGCTGAGGCGAACGCCGTCCGAAAACACTTCGGACTGTCTGTCGCTGGGGCGGCGACCGGGGACATGGGCGACCCGCACGAGAACCTCGACCAAGCCGGAACAGGGCCGGCAGGCGCGGACGACACCGAGGGCGCAGGGACGACGCCGGCGGCCTGACTGTGCCCGGGGGGCGGCATTCGCTGAGATCACACCTGCGAGCGCCCCGTGCCAAAAGAAGTGTTCGGCGAGCGTGCGCCGGCGTCTCAACAGACGATGGGGAACCGGGCGACGCGCTTTTCTACCTCGTCGCCGTTCTCGTCCTCCTCGGTCACCTTCTTGGCGCTGTAACCGACGATCCGTACGGCCTTCTCACCCTTGCGGACCTGGCGGCCGAGGCCCTGCCACTTGCGGAACCCGGCGACGCGCGACGCGTCGGGGCGCTGACCGAGGATCAACAACACGTTGCCCAGGCTGTAGGCGTGAAACGCGGATGCGAACGCGAGGAACGCCGTCCAGCGGTCCGAGTCGCGCAAGCTCTCAACCTGCGTCGCGATCGACTCGTGGAGGGCGGCGGCCTGCGCCTTCTTCTCCTCGATGCTCTTGCGGGGCGCGGCGGCCTTCTTGGCGGAGCGGCGGGTCTTGGTCGTGGTGGTCATGGTCTGTGCCTCCGGGGCTGGTGTCGGTGATGATGGGAGGCGCGGGAGGGGGCGATTACGGTTCGTCCCCTCCCGCGCTGGGTCACTCCGCGGGGGGCGTGTAGGTCACGGTGTCCACGAAGGTCACGTAGGCCTCCCCCTCGATCACGACCGCCGACGCGAGGACGTACCCGCTCTCGGCTGCTCGTGCGAGTTCCGTTGCCCGCGCGTTGAGAACTGCCCCGCGCGTCTCGGCGGCGTTGTCAGCCTTGGGGACCACGTACCGCAGGACCTCGATCTGGTTTCGCATGTGCTCTTCCTCTCCCTCTCATTTTTTGCCGTGAAGGCGACTTGTCGCCGCCAGGACGAGCGGGTGGTGTGCAACCCGAAGGGCAGCGGGGGAGAGAATTTCGGTGCGAAATAAGCGAAGCGCGCGCCGAAAATCTCGGAGGAGACGGCGGCTTGCCGCTTGAACAGCGCCCGATCGTCCGTATGCTGCCGAAGGCTTCACGGCAAAGAAACGGGCCCCGGAACGGGGCCTAACAGCGCCGGCTTGCCGGCTCCCTTGGCCGCTTGCGGCTCCCGGCCTCCGACCGCAAGCTCTGGACGCTTCCTTGCGCACACGACCAGGCTCGAGAACTGCCGGCGGGCACAGAGAAGCCCCCGGGCGGTTCGGGGGGAGAACCAGCGCCGGGGACTGTCAACGTCAACCGAGGAGTCTCGATCGACGGTCCCTGTCGACTCGGGGGAAGCCGACTCCTTCACGGTACGCCGGGGGTCTGACGCCGCCGACACGAGCCAGCTCAGGCCGCGTCGATCGCGGCCGGCGTCGCCCGGTGCCGGACGGCGGCGCGCCACACCCACGCCTGGAACGGCCGGCCCTCGTCGAGCCACCGGACGCACACGGCGTCCGGTGTCGACGACACCGCCACGGCGTCGACGCGGGACTGGGTACCGTCGAGTGCCGGCACCCACGCACGCACTGGACGGAGGCCGCTGCCCTCGATCGGGGCTCCGATCGCCTCGGGCGAGAGCGAGTACCGCGCCTCTTCGGGCGCGGTGTACCTGTCCCGTCGACGATCACCCACGCTCGGAGCGTAAAAGCGGTCGCCGACACCGGACGCGCGAATGGGCTGTTTCCTAGCGGCGGCCGCACTGCGCCTGTTCGATGGCGTCAGCCTCAGCCCAAAGCGCAGAAACGTGTTGCGGTCCGGGTGGGAGCTGCGTAACTCACGGTCGTAGTCCCGCACGAGGGCGCGTCAAAGGGCCGCCAGCTCGTCGACGGTGAGCCTTTGCAGGGCCTCGCAGTCGGCAACGTTCACGACGGGAGCTGTAGGCCTTCGGCCTACACGGACTAGATGCTCGTTGCGCGGCCTGTGGATGCGTCTGCTCGTCTACAGGCCGCGCGCGACGAGTACCCCCCGCCCATTGGTGTTCAACTCATGAGCTGGTGGATGAAGCGGCGAAGCCGAGCCGCCGAGCTCCTGCGTCACGCCAACACGGGCGAGGCACCGCCCGAAAGTGAGCCGAACCTAGGTCTTCTCACTGATCCGACAACACAACACCTCAAGTAGCTCGTGTCGCTTCGATCATTGGGACTTGCCGATACGGGCCGCCACCCCGACGCACGGGGTGGCGGCCGACGAGCGACGGATGACCCGAACACCCATCGCTGCACCAGGCGAACCAACAACCCAACAGCTGTTCCTCGCCCGCAACTATGGTGCTACCAATGGGTCAGATCGATTCTGCTGCACTAGCACATGGAGTAGTTAGCCACCGACATTAGGTGTTAAGCACCCAAAGACGAGAATGCCCTGAGTAGACTTCTGAGTGATACAATCGAGCCCCCTCAACTGAATACGCATTTGACAACAAAGAAGGTCGTGCACCTGCACATCCTCCAACTCCCCATCCCAACCCCACAACGACGTGAATGATTCAGATATGCCTCATTGCATCTCTATCCGGACCAACGTACTACCACACTCTAGTTCATTCCATCATTTCACTCAAAACCAGATTGAACTCCGATGCCCTATCAGTTAGATGACGCCACAGACTCCGTACGGCGGTGGCTACGGATTGGCATCAACGTAATGATCAACGGCGACCGCGGTTCCGGAAAATCGACAGTGATGAAACAACTAATTCACCTTCTAGAGCGGCAGTTTCCAGTCATACATTTGCAAGGACGGCTAACAGAAGAAAAGAGGCCATTACTTCCATTCCTCAGTCACGACTTGATCACTAGTGCGGAAACGAACGGAAAAGCCATTGATTTGGGCCGTATCGAAGCAACTTTCACGCAAGCACTGCGCCAAGCGCGGTCATTCATTTTAGTCGACGATCTGGACAAAATGGAGGAATCAAGCCTGTCGACACTCAGTCGCATAATCGACAAGAGTGGTGCCATCGTCATAGCAAGCGTCACTGATACCGCGGCGAGCGATAAACTGGCCGACTTTATCGCTCAGCGCGTTTTTGCTGAGGTGGGCATACAGCCTTTGGGCTATGCCGGTCTTGGCCATATATTAACGGAGCACCTCGGCGGACCTCCTGATGCCTCGCTACTGGCACACTTGGTGCAGGAATCTGGCGGCAACCCACGCATCGCTATCGCCCAGGCGGATTCCGCCCGTTGGGCGGGCGCCATTGCGCAGGATGGACAATTTTGGGTTGCGCAGACCACTAATCAAAATATTCCTCTCCACGCCGTGGCGCACTCGCTCATGTCTGGCCTTTCCCAAAAGGAACGTGCCGTCCTCGAACTGATCGCTTGGTCGGGTCCACTAAGATTAGCGGAACTTGAACTTCTGACTACCACAGACACGATAACGAGCCTTGTGCGGGCGAGAAGACTAAACATTTATGACAACGAGCAGACGTTGATCAACATCAGTCCTCCAGCTCTAGCGGAGGCGCTGCGGCAAAAACTTGACCCGTACACCAAAATCCGATTGAAGCAGCAGCTGCATTCAGTAGTCCTTCGAAACGAGATGCATGAACCTGCAATTGACAACAACTCAGTTCAGGAGTCAATTCGACTCGATGACACAGACTCTAATCTGACAGATACCGTCGGAACAATGTTAGATCGCGCAGATATTCGAGAGCGGCTTGCTTGGCGTAGATGGGAGGAGCGTGCAGATATTTTGAATGCGATAGCACTTTTAGAGGCCTCGATCGGGCATCAACCGACTCGTGATATTTCCATAGTCTTCAGCAAAACAGATCATGCCCTGGAGACTCGACCGCAATCGCAGGCACGCTTCCACGTGCTACAGGCCCAGTACCTGGCGAGCCAGGGTCAGCGCGAGCAGGCGCTTAATCTCCTAAGATCAGCAATGGAAGGCAACATCGCTTGGACCAAATTCCTGCACATCTTCAGCAACAGCCTCGAGGATAGCACTTCTGATCCGCTTCGACTTGAAGACCTACAGATTGCCGCGTCGCAGCTAGGGCCGTCTGAGAAAGCCTGGGCGGCAATGGAGCATGCACGCGATCTCCTTGTGCGCGCACGTGGTTCCGACGCTATCCAAATCTGCGCTGAGCACCAAGCGCACGAACTTAATCCTCAGGTAGAGTTTGCACTGCAGGCCACACACAGTGACGCCCTCCTTGTGGTCGGGGACTTGGGCGCCCTCATCGACTTTTCGCGGCAACGCCTACAGCAAGCGGTAGAGAAACAAAACATTTCGGCGATCCGGATTCATGCGCTAGGACTAGCGGAAGGTTTGTTCTTCCAGGGCGACACGCATGGCGCGTGGCAAACTATTAGTTATGCGCTTCGATTTGGCCCCCCCGGACCGTTTGACTTCAGCCGCTACTCCCGGATGCTCGCTCTCGCCGTAGAGTTGTGTAGCCGTTTAGGTGATAGTGATCTGACGCGAGTTCTTATGCGCGAGCTCGATCAATACCAGTATCCACTTGACTCCCCGTTTGGCAACGCTCGAGAGTGGGTGGAGTCGGCCACTATGCTTCGATTGAGCAGGGACGAAGAGGTCGCAAGAGCGCTTTGGCAACGCGGCTTGCAGGCGTACAGCGCTGGCCATTTGGCGTCAGCAGCACTTGCGTGGGCAAGCATCATAGCTGTGCTTGATAAAGATCAGCTCACTCTTCTGGAGGACCTGATTGACAAAATTCCAGCAAACCTTTTGTCGCCTGTGCTCGGACTACACGCGGCGCAAGCTGGCAATGATCCGAAGCAATTGTTGCTTGCAATGACGAAAGTTCGCTTGCACCCCTTCCGTCGCAATGTCGCGTTCGCCTTGAAGCGCCTCCAGGTCTTGCGCGCCAAGAAGGGGCTGCCTCCAGCAACGTCAGCCGAGTTGGTTGACCTTCTCATATCTGACGATTCTGCGCGGCCGACAACGGCTGCTATCAATTACTCACATGCAAGAGAACAATTGTTGACCGATCGCGAACGAGAAGTTGTTTCACTCGCGCGAGCAAGCAAAACGAATAAAGAAATTTCTAGTCTTTTGTCGGTTAGCGTTCGGACTGTCGAGAATCACCTGTATCGCGCACTGCGCAAGCTAAATTTGCGTAGCCGAGCCCAACTGATCACGGAGTGGCAGCAACAGGATTGATCCTGAGTAGCGATACCCAGATCGCGACCTCGGTCTGAGTAACTGTCACCGACTCTTACTCCAAAGAGAGCCTAGACCACGCACTTTGGTACTCTGATACGCCATTTGCTGCGCCAACTAGAGCACCAGGTTCTAGTCTGGCTGCGGCACTGCGGGTCGGTAGGCTCCGAATTAAAGTATCGAACTCGAAAACCACTTCAATGTCGAGGGCAGTGCGATCACGTCGCTTCGACATTAGAATTGATTATGCATTTCTTTCAGAAATTTGTTTGGTTAGCCGTTTTCGTTGGTGGGGCCACGCTCGTTGCCACGCCCGCAGTAGCTGTTGAAGGTCCCGATATTCTCAAGATAGAACAAACCGGCGGGCGAATTTATCCGTACGCCGGCCTCGGAGGGACCACCTCCGTGCGGGTTACCTCCCCCGCAAAAGCGGCCTCCAATGACGTGTTCGTTCATTACACGCCTCTCAACGATGATTCGGGTATGACTCCCGATGGAGAGTCGACGTGCGCACAGCCTGGTGGCCCGGGAAGCACGGTTGACTGCGGTCCATACAAGCTGGAAGCTAATAAGTCAGTCTTGCTGAATTTTAGGTACATGTTGCCCGCCGACTACCTGCTGCGTCATGGGCAAAAACCTTTCGACATGCATCTCACCGCGTCTTCCGCGGCCCTCGACTACACATCCAAGGCAACTATCGCAACCACCAAGGGCGTGATGTCGGCAGTCTCAATTCAAACAGGCCTGCGCATCGAAGAACCCGGTTCACCCGCACCCAGTCGGCCATCGGTTTCTCCGGCGGGAGATTACGACATCTTCTCTCCTGGCCGGAAAGATTTGCAGCTTATCACCGCCTATGGCGGGTATAGCGATATCCGCAACATCCAAATTAAACTGCTACTCCCGGAACATGTTCACACCCTGACCCTTCCGGAAACCTGCGAACGAATTGGTTCGATAATTACATGTACTCGACCCCTCACGAAAGCGGCTACTTTCTCGGTTATTTCTCTGCCAATTGAAGTAGACAATTCACTCTCCCCCGGCACGCACATTCCCCTGTCTCTTCCAACAGCATCCGTGAGCAGCCCTAATGAACCCAAGGGCGAAGTGAATAGTTGGGATGGCATTGCAAAGGGCGGGCCGTACGCTCTGGTTGTAAACCCGTCGGTAGATGTCTGGCTCGGCTCTGATTCTTCTGTTTCAACAGTGGAAGGACGGGATGTTCAGTTCGAACTTCAGGTTGGTAATGCCGATAACTTCACAGCAGCTGATGAGGTCTCCGCAATGTTCTCCCTGTCGGGGGCGACAGCGAGCAACACTCGAGTAGATCTCGAAGGTTGCACAGTGGTAGATAGCGCGCATATCGCATGCGACATTGGACCCCTGGGGCCAGGTGAGTCTCTTCGCGGTACGGTAACGACGTTCGTGCCGACGGGCACGGCTGGTAATCGGCTCGTACTCGAAGGGCAATCTAAGTCAGGAGCAGTTGAACGCGATGGCTCGAATAACGCCTCCCTCTCGGTAGTTCGCATCGAGGCCGAACCAGCAGAACCGACCGAACCGACCGAACCGACCGAACCAGCAGAACCGACCGAACCGACCGAACCAGCAGAACCGACCGAACCGGCCGAGCCAGCAGAACCGACCGAACCGGCCGAACCAGCAGGGCCCGCCGGTAGTACATCACCTGTGCTTATCCCGGATACTGGTTCGTCAGCACCGAGGGACGGGATCCGGGTCCAGCGGGCTGCGTCGCCAGATGAACTGGCGTTCACGGGTGCATCATTGGACGTGGTTGTTGTTGGCTCCCTGATGCTGCTGCTTGGCGGAGTGTCCGCTTGGTTCATGGGTCGCAAACTTGGCAAGGAGGACGTCCAGGAGAATCAGGAACCGATGTAAAGATTGGCAGCGCTGGGCTGGCTTCTCGAGCGAACCCAGCGCTGCAAATCGAGCGCTGGTTCGAGCCGTCACTGGTTGCGGACGCTGGAATAACCGAAGAAACCAATCAGCAGTCGGTGGTCTACAGGACACCACGATGCTTAGTGCGAGGCCACGCCTCCGCAACACCTGCGACCAGGGCAGCGCTGACCGAGGCACTGGCACACCTCCGCCGCGGAAACACGCTCGTGGTTACCGGACTGGACCGGCTCGGCCGCTCGGTAAAGAACCTGTAGCAGATAGCCGACGAGCTCCACGAGCACGGTGTCGGTCTCTGTGCGCTGTCGCAGGGCATCAATACCACCAGACCGGGCGGACGGTTGTTCTTCCACATGCTCGCCGCAATCGCCGAGTTCGAGCACGACCTCATCGTCGAACGCACTCACTACGGCCTCGCGGCCGCCCGCGCCCGCGGACGCTCCGGCGGAGCGAAGTTCAAGATGACTCCAAACAAAAATCCGGGAAGCCCGCGCGATGTACGACGCCGACGGCCACACCGTCCAGGGAATCGCCGACACATTCAATGTCTCCCGCCCCATCATCTACCAACACCTGCAACCCGCCGGCACGGAGCGGGGCTAGCGGATGCTGCTCACCGAGATCCTCACCGGTTCCGCCGCCGCGACCGAGGCCGATCATCCCGTCCTTGACGCGCTCAGCCGGTACCACCAAGCACGCCGCACCACGATGAGCCGCGTATGCACCACCGTCGGCATCGACCCGACCGGCGCCGCCGCGCTGCACGAGATCATCCTCGCCGAACAGCAAAACGCCCCCCCCTTATCCCCAGCCAGCTCGCGCGGACCCTCGCGATCACCACAGCGGCAACCACCGCGCTCATCGATCGGCTCATCAAGGCCGACCTCATCGCCCGCGCCCCGCATCCCACCGACCGCCGCAAAACCCTCTTATATGCCAATTCAAACGCGCTCCCCGAACTGCAGCCGGCCAAAACAGCGATCACACAGACCGCGCAATCTCTCCACGACCACGACGCCGCCCTCATCACCACGTTCCTCAACAACCTCAGCGCCGTGCTCGAGCACTAAGTACACGACGGCTTGGTGGTCAGTGAAGTCGGCTGAGTTGAGTTCGTTACCGAGGCGTTTCCACTGTCGGTCGAGGATGAACAGGACTGCTGCGGCGTCGCATATGCCCTCTAGGCACGGTGCCCCGCCGTTGACCATCGTCTTGAGACTGAAGGCCCGACGCAGCCGGACCTCGCCTGAGTGAGCAAGCGTCCCGATAGCGTTCTAACCAAGACCACAGCAGCAGTTAAGGGACGGTCTTGATTCGCACGTACTCGCGACGCGCCAGCATCCTTCTCGCCGCAACCGGAGTGATAGCAGCTTGCGCCATCTCGCAAGGGCAGCTTCCGCTTCGATCCTGCAAGTCCCAGGTGATACCACACCAAGCGAGGTGGCTTCCGCCCCCCCTCATCGCAGACGACGCCGTTCTGAGCGGTGCTGTGAAGGGGGCACACGACGGCCCCTGGAACAGCGGCGGACCCTCGCAGATCAGCGCCGCGCTCCGCGCCTTCTTCACGCCCTGAATTGGACGCAACATTGTCTCAATAGCCGATCGGCTACCGGACATGGGGTCCTGGTCATCGCCTAGCCCTCGGAGTGGTTTTGTTCTGTGTCCTCAATTGTTTCCGCGGCCCATAACCGGTAAGCGCGGTCGATGCGCTTGACTCCGTTCAGGGAAGGCAAGTCGGGCGGTCTTTCACCGGCGGCCATCGATAGGCTGCTCCGCCCCGTGGCCACAGGCCACGGGTGTCGTGGGGCTCCGGCTCGCCCGGTCGCACACGCCACCGAAGCCCGGCTCAACATCGTTCACCGGTACAGCAGAACGGCACCACGTACGTGACGTGGGGCCGTTCCGCTGGTGTGCTTGGTTAGTGTGCTGAGGTGACGTGTCGACGCTCGGCTCGCTGCACGAGTGCGGTGAGGCCGAAGCCGATCCCCGTTGCGAGGGCGCCGAACGCGGCAATCGCGAGGATGACCGTAAAGGCTCCCGCGCCGGCGTCAGTCCCCGTACGGTCAGCCAGCTCGAACAGAGCGTTCGCTTGGATTGCACAGCCGATCAGGACCGGAATCGAGACGACGAGTAGCACCAGTGCGACGGTGGCGTTCTTCTTCATAGGGGCCTCCTTTATGGGTTGCAAAGCGCTGCCACGGTCTTCGTGTAGCCGACGTCAGGACGCCACGAGTCGAGGTTCCACGGCACCTTGAACTTACCCGCGTTGGCCCAGTGGCACACGAGTTGATCACGGTACTTGCGGCCCTCGTACGTCGCTGAGACGAGCGTCTTGTAGTCGTTGTAGATCGAGTCACCTGAACCGCGACCCACCGGCGGCATGCCCGGCCCTGGGTACACCCGGACGATGGTGCCCTTGCTGCTGGCCTTCTTGTCGATGACGACCTTCTTGAAGTACTTCGAGGACGTCGGATCGGCAACGACCGGGTACGTCGCGTTGGCGTGTTCAACGACCTGCGTCAGCACGTTGCCGTGAACCTCGTAGCGAGTCGAGACCTTAGTGCCGGCAGCATCGACCGCCCACGGGGCGAGGAAGTGCGTGATCACGTCGCCCGCGGTGTCCGCGACCGTCACTGACCCGTCATCTTCCACCGTCAGCACTGCAGGAGCGCCGTCGACAGCGACCGGGTACGAATAGTTGGTGGGTGCGGAAGTGCCGTCGATCGTCGTACCGATGACGACCGAACCGTCGTCGCGGGTCGAGGAGACGGTGGCGGAGCCGTTCTCGTTGTCGTAGGAGACAGCGTTCAACCCGGCGTGCTGCTGCGCCGGCGCACCAGTGGTCGGGATTCCGATCGAGTACTCCCGCTCCGTGTCGCCGACCTGCGTTCGGACCGCGATCGCCTCGCTGGTCGTCGTCGGGTAGGTGACGTCCGTACCGGCAGCGCTGGTATCAAAGCCGTCACCTGCCTTGCTCAACTCCGATGCGTTCGCGAGCAGCTGCGGTGCAACCTGGTCGGCTACCACGGCAGCACTGTCAGCTTCCGCGTTCGCCGGAGTTGCGATGAGGACAGACCCGAGTGCTGCGACCGTCAAGGCGGCCGCCGCGAAGGACTGTTGAGAACGTCGCATATGGCGTTCCTTTCGTAAGCGCGTGGCTACCCCTCGCAGCCATCAACGCGCACGATCTGTCTACCCCGATTCGACGTTGCGCCGCGTCATCCCTCTGGATGACCTGACAGCGGGTGAGCCGTTCAAGACAGAGAGCGAAGAGGTGTCCGGTAGCCGATCGGCTATCGGTCGGCGGTGAACGGCGACCAGGCGAGCGACGGGAAGGCCGCTCGTAGTTGACTGATCGACGCGTCCGAGTCTGACGCATAGGGGAACGGCTCGTAGCTAGCAAACCCTGCGTCGACCATGTCGTGTTGCGACAGCCGCACCGCTGACTCATCGAATGGACCGGCCGTGAAGATCACGTCTTCGCTACCGACCCGCCGAAACAATGCGACGACTCGCTCGAATGTCACGGAGTAGAGCCGCTTGTGCCGGTCGCGGTCTGACACGACCCAGATCATCGCCGGCCCAGCGTCCGACGCGGGGTAGAAGTCGAACACGAATGAATGGATGAAGATCGTGACTAGCTCTCTCACCGCCAACTGAGTTTGCTGCTTCGAGGCCATGTCATAGTGCTCCCAAAAGGACCACCTGTCGTAGATCTTGGGCACCCGTCCAGTGAGCGGGTGCACGCCGCGAGAAACACGCTCCGCGGGCAGGTTCGAGGACGTCTTCGCTGCTTCGATCAGACGCCGGATCGCGAACATCCCGTTCAACAAGTCGCGCTCGACAAGGAACGACGTTCGTTCGATCCATCGGGTCGAGTGCGCACGCTTCTCGAGTTCCGTCGCGGCCTTCCAGAGATGCTCACGCCACGGCACAGAGTCCGAAATCATGCGCGTAGTCTCTCAGACGGCCGGTGCCGTGGAGTCCCTCGAGGCGTATCCAATAGCCGATCGGCTACCGGTCCGGTCTCGGTGCCCCAAATTGGTCTATCGGCTTGGAGGCCCGGCTGTTCTCCGTTCGATTGGTCAACTTTGCTGAGGATGCTGTCGGAGCTGTTGCTGCAGCTCATCGGTGAACGTCGCGTCGTCGGCCTACCCCCAGCCGTCCCGCCGATAGTCCCGGAAGTCGACGTGTGCGGTGCGGGTGAACGCGAACGCGGCGAGCAGTCCTGCGAGGACCCCGGTGAAGGTTGCGCCGATTGTTGCGAGTCCGATCGTCCCAACGGTGCCCGCGGAGATTCCGGCAAGGCTCCAGTACCCTCGGACCGTGTGGTCGCCTGCGCGATCTGATGCGCAGTGTCCGAGACCGCGGCGACTTCGGTCGGGGAGCATCTGGGCCGAGTCGCGCGACCGGCTACCGGCTCCTACTTGCGTCCCTGTCCAGAATGCGGCATTGTTGCCACAATCAATGACCACGCTGAACGACATCCAGCGCAGTCGCTGGAAGAGGGGGTATCTGCCGTGCGTGCATCTCTTAAATTCTTTGGTGCTATTACTCTAAGTGGGGCAATTCTCTCGGGGGTGCTCATCGCTGGCCCGGCTCAGGCTACTGGGGCGTCGAATATTCCCAGCACATCCGAGACGCCGACGGGCAAACACTGCTGGTTTGAAGTCGACACAGAACGGGCGCTTTGTGCCGAGACACCAGACGCCCTGGCGCTCAGGATGTACAACGAGTACGGAGTGACGCTTGACCAGCGACCGGGTGAGAACCTACCCGAGGAGGTAATCAAGCCGAGCGCGAAGGTGAAGCAGCTAGTTCGGGCTGGGCAAGCGGCAAGGGCTGCCAGCCCTGATGCGACCCAGCGGGCGGCATCCTCTTCCTACTTGTTGGTTAAGGCCTTCGAAGACGAGGGGTATAAGGGGTATTCGCGAACATGGTCGGTCAGTTTGCAATCAGCGCCCTGCCAGGTGCAGGGGAACTATGCTTACGGTCAGTACGCGTATATGTACAACTACAGCTTCAACGATCGGATGGCGTCGTATCAGCTAGCTCCCGGGTGCCGGTTAAAAGTTTACCAGGACGCCAACTTCCGTGGCACCATGCGAGGCCCATACGGCAATTCCCGTAGCCTCGGAATCCTCTATCGCGAGGTCTCTTCGATGAGCGTCGTAAAGTAGGGAGGCAAGTGAGTAGGCGGGCCCCTGATTTTATGGGGCCCGCCTACTCATGCGTGTCTCGCTGAGCTTGTCGGACCTCATCTTCTGTGAAGCCCTCCCGCAAGAGCACCTCGCGAATGTGATCATCGAGCCGTCGGCTCTGAGCGTCACGTCCTTTAGTGGACACGCGACGAAGCTTCACAGCCACCACGATCGCCACCACGACAACCGCGCCGAACAGCAAAACGGCTACTCCTTGCAGTGCTGGGAGAAGGGCGTGCATGATGATCATGCTAGCTCAGCCGAGGCGAGTGGTGGCCGGCGTGCTGGCGCGTTCGCGTCGCCTATCGGCCACAGGAACCGTCGATAGCGGGGTGCCACTGCTGTCTGCTGCCGAACCGTGGACCTCCGCCGACAACTGCGACGTGGAGCCGCAGCGCGACGAGCGCCCGACCGTCGACTACGCCCGAACTATCTGATGAGGGCCGGGAGGGCTACCGATCGCGGCCCTCCCGGCTTAATGAATCTCGCCCGACGGCCTCTCGAAAGCCGATCGTCTATCGGACGCAACCCGTCACGTGTGCGTAGCCGGAGCGGATCGGGCCCAGTCTGAGTGAGCTTGCTGGAAATCGCTGTTCGTTCCGATACCGTCGACGGGGACGGCAGAGAGGCCATTGTGCACGGGGACGCGATCGACACGTTGGGGAACGACGGGGTGTTCTTTGACCCGCTGTGGCGGATCGAAGTGAGCCTGACAGAAACGGAGCAGCGTCTCCTCCGCACCTGGCCGGTGCGGCGTCTGGCCTTCATCGCACATGCGGGAGCCGCCTCGATCACAACGGTTCAGACCTACTCTCGCCTCGAGCACTCGCTCGGCGTGCTTGCCCTCGTGGCCCACTTCGCGTCCGAGGATCACCCTTCGCGGATCGCAGCGTTGTTGCACGATGTCGGCCATCTGCCGTTCAGTCACACACTCGAGGGCCTCGCGGGTCTCGACCACCACCGCCTCACCCGACAGCGGATCACTGCGATCTTCGCCGCAGATGTGACACTCGATAGCGATGCTGAAACGATCATCGCACTCGATGACGGGAGCCTCCCCTCGGCGCTCACGGCAGTGCACGGTGGACTGAAGCTGGACCACCTCGACTCCTTCTTGCGTAGCGGGCAGGCGCACGGGCGCACGCGGTCCGCACCGCAAGAGCTGCTGCGTCGGCTGCGTTTGCGCGACGGGGCCGTTGATGCTGATCCGGTCGATGCGGTGGAACTCACGGACCTCGCGATCGGCGAAGCCCACGCGCAGAGAAGCGCAGCAAACCTCGTCCCCGTCGCCGTCGTGCGTGGCTTGGTAAGTCGTCTCCTCGGCACGGGAGCCCTCGAACCGACCGTCCTGGCCGGCATGACTGACGACGAACTGTGGTCACTTCTGCTCTCCGCCGATGAGACCCGTGTCGACGCAGCGTCGTTGCGACGTCATCCTCAGCATTGGTACCTCCGTCGTCACCGGGACAACAGTCACGGCGCGCCCTTCTCGCACGTGGTTCGGCGGAGCTACCTCGATCTCCCCATGAGTGACGGTCAACCTACTTTCGATCCCCGCGTCGACGCCTTGCAGCAGGACCTTCCGATGCGGGTGAGCGTTCAGAGAACCAAGGGCCAGGCCCCCGTCGCGTAGGCCCGACCGCGACCGGCAACGGATCCTCTACCGCGCGTCGGGTGTGGGCGAAGATGCGGCGTTCTCAGCGGATGCGGGATCGTGGCCGCGGCTGCCTGCCACGAACCCGACGACGCTCAGGAGGGCGCGTGCCTGGAGCATGCGCATCGCGACGGCGTTCACCCGGATACCCCATTGCCGTTTCGGAGCGACCATGGGGACACGGCCCGGAAGCAGTTTCTGCGCTGCGGCGGCCCTGGGTCGCATGGCACCTTCGAACGTCTGCAGCGCCGCGGCCATCCGCGCTCCGGACGCATCTCCGTGCACGCCGTGCTGGCGCAGTGCGTGGGCGAGTTCTGCTGCACCGCGGAGACCGAGTGCGGTCCCGAGGCCGCTGAGTGGGCTGGCGCTCCACGCGGCATCACCGATGAGGACCACGCGTCCGTCGGACCAGGTGTCGGGTAGGAGGATCTGGTCGTACGTGTCGAGTGCGAAGTCCGGCGCGGTTCGTGCTGCTCGGAGGAACTCGGCAGCACGCCACCCGGTGCCGGCGAACACGTTGCCGAGGAGAGTGAGCTGCTCATCCCGATCGCGAGGCACGGTGGACGCCGCGAACGTCATCCCGACCTCTTGTTGACCGTCATGGCCGGGCCGAGCGGTCAGGCCGCGACGACCCGGCTCGTTGTAGGACAGCGCCCAACCATCCAGCAGAGGCGTCTCGGGTTGCTCATCAAGGGTGAACCAGGCGTGCGCCAGACCGAGGGGCTTCCGGTAGCGGGACTCGGGGCCGAAGCGGAGTGCTCGCGTTCGGGAGTGCGTTCCATCCGCGCCGACGACGAGATCGAACGATCCCGAGCGCCCGGAACGAAAGCGCACATCGATCCCCTCGACCGCGTCCGTGAGGGCGTCGACCGTGTCCGCGAACCGGTGCACGACACCGGCCGCGCGCGCCTCGTCATGCAGGAGACGTGCGAGGTCGGCCCGCAAGAGTTCCTCGCGTGAGATGAACCCGCGACCCCCGAACGCCTCGACCGGCATCTCGGCCATCCGACTGCCGTCAGCGCGGATCCAGGCAATGCCGCGCTGCGGGATCAGGTGCTCGATTGCGGCGCCGATGATCCCGAGGTCGACGAGGACCTGCCGGGAGTCGCCGCGCAGGTCGACGGTCTGTCCGCCGGTCCGGAGCGCGGGCGCGATCTCCACCACGGTGACCTCCCATCCGTCGCGGGCGAGACAAAGTGCGAGGGTGTCGCCGGCGATGCCAGCTCCGACGATGAGCGCGGTGGTCATTGTGCTCCGTTCTTGCAACTTACGTTGCGTTAGTAGCTTGGAGCATACCTAACGCAGCTGGCTGTGCAATAGGGTGGAGTTATGCCAGAAGTTGCCGGTTCTCGTCGCCCTGGTGGGCGCACTGCTCGCACGCGCGAAGCCGTACTCGCCGCGGTCCGGGCGACGCTTGCGGATCCTGAAGCAGAACTGACGGTGCCCGCAGTCGCGAACCGCGCCGGGGTGCACGCCACCACGGTGTACCGCCGGTGGCAGACAATCGAGTCACTCTTGCTCGACGTCATGGTCAGCGACGTCCGGCAGGCTTCCCCGGTCCCGGCGACCGGCGACCTCCGCGCCGACCTCACGGGGTACATCGGCCGACTCCTCACAAGCCTCCGCGGGCCGCACGCGCTCGGGTTGCTGCGGGCACTCCTCGCCGCATCGCAGGCAGCGCCGGACCTCGAGGCGGTCAGCGAGCTCGTGAAGCCTCGAATCGACGACTTCCAGGCGATGCTCGACGCCGCTGACGTCACCACGATCGACGGCCTGGGCTGCATCGAACTCGTGATCGCACCGGCGTACCTCTGGGCCCAACTCGGCGCCCCACTCGACCCAGCCAAAGACACGGAACGCCTCGTGAACACCGTGCTCCGAACCGTCTAGGGTCGACTCCGCTGCTACCGGCTACTTCCCCCGGCGGCAAACCGACTTCGATGACCCCGCACGCTCCATTGAGGTGAGCGCTGCTGTCGTCCGATAGGAATCGAGGCGTGACTCCCTCTCGATAGCGAGCAGAGGAAGGGGCGCCTGTGAAGTTCTGCGGGTCGCCGCGCCCGCTGACCGATCGCCTATCGGTCGCGGTTCGTTCCGCGAAGAGCGGATCGCCACAGTCTGAAGCCGGTGTAGATCAAGAGGGCGCCGAAGATGATGTTCAGAACCGCGAGCAGGACGTCGAGGTCTGGACGACTCAAGCGCACGATGGACGTCACGATGAAGATGAGCCCGAACACGATCGCACCTGTGCCCAGTACCTTCGCGCTTACGGTGTCCATTCGCTGAAGCTACTGCTTCCGAGCGCCCGGCGAGCGATCCTTCTGCGGGAAGGGCGCACGGTAGCTTCGGAGCATGCCGGTCTCTCATTACGTCCGATCGCTGCGCGAGCGGATCGGGAGCAGCTACCTCCTACTCCCGGGCGTGACAGCGGTCATCCGAGACGACGATCGCTTCCTCCTCGCGCGGCAGCGCGACTCCGGACGATGGAGCCTGATCGGGGGCGGCATCGAGCCCGGCGAGGACCCGCCCGCGGCGTTGCTGCGCGAAGTGCGAGAAGAACTCGGTGTGGGCAGCGACGTCATTCGGATCATCGGGGCTTACGGTGGCACCACCCTCGACAACGTCTACCCCAACGGCGACCAAGTTGGGTACGTGACGGTCGCGTATCTCTGCTCACTGCGCACGTCGTCGTTCCTCCTCGACGAGGACGAAGTGCTCGAAACCCGGTGGGCGACTCTCGCCGAGATCACCGAACTCGATCATCACGAGTGGATCGAGCAGGTGCTGACCGACGCCGCCCGGTAGCGGATCGTCATCCAGCACACGGCCCTGACCGTGTCCTGGATGACGATCGGCTATCGGGCACGCTCCTAAGCTCGATGACATGACCGTCGTCAGCGTTTCGAACTCCGTGGAGAACTTTCCCGACCGAGAGGAAGTTCGCTTGCTGTACCAGACCGCGGCAGAGCAACCTCCGCTCTGCGAGCCTCCATCGAGCGCTGAACTGTTCGCAACGGTCTATGAAGCCTCGATCAAGAGTGAGCGCGTGATCGCGGGGGTTGCTCGTGACAACGGCCGACTCGTCGCGTTCTGCTACGGGCACCCGTGGCGGTGGGAGGAACAGCAGTATCCCTGGGCGGATGAGCTTCGGGAGACGCTTGCCTCCGAGGCATCAGAACTTGACGACTCGTACTCGCTGAATCTCCTTGCCCGAACGCCGGGTGAGCAGTACCGCGGGCTCGGACGGAGGGTGCTCGGTGAGTGGCTACGAGCGATCGACGACACCGCGTGCTGGTTGCAGACCTCTGATGTCGACAGTCCAGCTCTCCAGCTCTATGTCGCTCTTGGGTTCACAGCGATCGGTCACGGACCCCCCGCTCCAAACGGGGCGCCCGGCCTCGTGCTGCTCAGACCGGCCACCAGGTCTGCGTCGCGGTAGACGATCCCTCCGCGGGACGCAGCCACGCCGTCCGCGCTCGGCGCGCTGACCGGCTCGCTACTCAGAGGCTTGGGCGTTCCGTCGTCACTTGCTGGCTTCGTCGATCAGCGTCGTCAACACACTGCGGTTGATTGGTCCGAGGATGCGGGCGCTCACTCGGCCCTCCTCGTCGAGAACGATGGTCGCCGGCGTCGAGTTGGGTGCGTTCATACCGGAGAACGCGAGCTGCACGGCCGCGTCCTGATCGACGGCGTTGCTGTACGACACGTCGTGCTCCTTCACGAAAGCACGCGCGGTCGCTGCCGAGTCCCGGACATCGACGCCGAGGAAGGTCGCCTGCGCGTGCCGATCATCGCTGACGGCTTGGAGATCCTTCGCTTCGATCCGGCAGGGCGCGCACGACGCGTACCAGAAGTTGAGGACGAGCGCCTTGCCGCGGTACTCGTCGGCGCGGATGACCTTGCCGTCGAGGTCGTGCGTTTCGAAAGTGACCGGAGCACCACGATCGTCTGCGGCGTACTCCGTGACAGCGCCGTCGCCCGAGATGTAGTTGTTCGTGTCACCGTCCCGGTACTGCTCGGCGAGTCCGTCGTTGCCGGTCGTACAGCCCGTGAGCGTCACGGCGACGCCGACCAACAGCGCAACACCCCAGACTCGAAGCACCCTCATGATGCCAGGGTACGCAACCTTGCGGGCAGAAGCGTGCCGCCCTCCCTCACCTCACGACGGGCCAAGGCCATCACGCAGCGAGCAGACGGAGAGGCTGTCGGACACTAGGCACCCGGGGCATGGGCCGTTGTGCGGTCGGGCAGCGTCCTTCGTTATGACCGTGATCTTCAATCTGACCGGAGTGTGTGACTCGGGCGTTCCGTCAACGATCCGGACAGTGGTGACTTCTCCGTGCCCGAGACCAATGGCGGGCAACAGCACAGCGTTTCGACACTGTCCGACCGCCGACCGTCGACCGCACCACGGCAACATCATCGGGTGGATCGTCCGCGTCCAAAGCTGATATGTACCTCGTCCGCGGCAACGCTGCCGTCCGGAAGTCGATGGGTCACCGGGCACCCTTGAGCACGCGCAAGGGCCTAAGTGCTCCGCCATCAAGGTTCCCGGCGGTCAGGTGCCCGTTGACGGGGATCTTG
>NZ_SMBV01000006.1:0-291073 GCF_004346515.1 Curtobacterium sp. PhB191 | reverse complement strand
CTGCGCACTCGTCAACGACGACGCGGTACCACCCACACGAACCATCCCCGGATCTCGAACCGACTAATCAGTCCAAGAACCGGGGACCAGTCCACAGCTGGCACCGGGCCTCCCGTCCGTTCGTGGCCTGGCCCTCAGGCCGGCATCGCGACGACGCCGAACACCTCGCCCTGGGGGCCGAGCACGATCGCCGAGCGCCCGAACGGGCTGTCGAACGGTTCCATCAGGGCGGTCCCGCCCCGCTGGACGGCCAAGTCGACGGTCCCGTCGGTGTCGTCCGAGCCGAACCACGTCAACCAGTACGCCGGGACGCCCTCCGGCAGGCCGCCTGGTGGCGCGAAGACGCCGGCGACCGGGTCGGCCTCGGCGGGCGCTCCGGGCAGCTTCGCCGAGGCGTAGGGCTCCGACGGATCGCCGAACACGTCGTACGACCAGCCGAACAGGGCCGTGTAGAAGGCCTTCGCCGCCTCGGCGTCGCGCGTGTGCACCTCGGCCCAGCACGGAGCATCGGGCTCGTTGACCCGACCGGAGCCGTCGTGCGCCCCTGCCTGCCAGAGTCCCACGACCGCACCCGTCGGGTCGGCGGCGATCGCCATCCGACCGGCATCGAGCACGTCGAACGCGGGTGTCAGGACGCTGCCGCCTGCGGTGATGACGCGAGCGGTGATGGCATCGACGTCGTCGGTGGCGAGGTACGCCGTCCAGCTCGGCGGCTGTCCCTCGCCCGTGAGCGGACCGATCCCGGCCACCGGGCGGCCACCGAGGAGCGCCGTGACGTACCCGCCGGCCTCAGCGGGGCCGTCCTCGACGTGCCACCCGAACACCTCGGTGTAGAAGGTGCGGGCCGCGTCCACGTCGGGCACACCCAGGTCGGACCAGCAGGGCGTGCCCTCGGTCCAGCGACCATCGTGTTCGGACATGCAACATCCTTTCCTCTGACCGGACGGTACCGGTGGTCACGATCCTAGGACCGCTGTCCGTCGTCCGAGCCGGTCGGTAGGGTCGAAGCATGAGCGAAGAGCGTCCCGTCCGCCAGCAGACCGCCGTCGACCACGTGGCCGAGGGATGGGTCGCCACCCTCGTCGACCTCGACCCGACGACGGCCACGTACATCGGTGTGCCGGGTCGCACCGGGGAGTACGGCGACACCTCGCCCGCCGGCGCGGCCGCCCTGGCCGACGCGGCACGGGCCGCGAAGCGCACGCTCGACGCCGCGGCCGTGGTGGACCCCGTCGACGAGGTCACGAAGGCGGACCTCGGTGCCGAACTCGACCTGGTGCAGGAGTCGTACGCGCGGAAGCTGCACCTCCGCGACCTCAACGTGATCGCGAGCCCGGCCCAGTCGGTCCGCGAGATCATCGACCTGATGCCGACGGCGACCGAGTCGGACTGGCACGACGTCGCCAGCCGACTGCACGCGTTGCCGGACGCGCTCGAGGGCATCCGCGAGACCCTGCTCGAGGGCACGCGCGAGGACGTGACCCCGGCGAAGCGGCAGGTCGCCCTGGTCGCGGAGCAGGCCGCCCGCAACGGTGCCGAGGACGGCTTCTTCCGCCGGCTCGCCGAGGGTGCGGCGTTCGACGACGGCTCTCCCGTGCCGGACTCGCTCCGTGCCGAGCTGACCCGCGGGGCCGAGGTCGCGTCGGCCGCGTACCGGAGCCTCGGGCAGTTCCTCGAGCACGAGCTGCTGCCGCTCGCCACCCCGGTCGACGCCGTCGGGCGCGAGGCCTACGAGCTGCACTCCCGCCGGTTCCTCGGTGCCGTCGTCGACCTCGACGAGACGTACGAGTGGGGCCTCGAGGAACTCGCACGCATGCGCGACGAGCAGGAGCGGATCGCGGACCGGATCGAACCGGGTGCGAGCGTGGCCCGGGCGATCGAGGTGCTGGACACCGACCAGTCGCGGATCCTGCACGGCACGGACGCCCTGCAGCGCTGGATGCAGGAGACGAGCGACGCCTCCGTCGCGGCGATGGCCGGCACGTACTTCGACATCCCGGACCCGATCCGCCGGCTGGAGTGCCGCATCGCCCCGACGCAGGAGGGCGGCATCTACTACAGCGGGCCGTCCGACGACTTCTCGCGCGCGGGCCGGATGTGGTGGTCGGTGCCCGAGGGCGTCACCGAGTTCGGCACCTGGCGCGAGAAGACGACGGTCTACCACGAGGGCGTCCCCGGCCACCACCTGCAGATCAGCCAGGGCGTCTACAACCGCGGCGAGCTGAACACGTGGCGCCGCCAGCTGTCCGGCTCGTCCGGGCACGTCGAGGGCTGGGCGCTCTACGCCGAGCGCCTGATGGAGCAGCTCGGGTTCCTCGACGACGACGGCGACCGGCTGGGCATGCTCGACGGCCAGCGCATGCGTGCCGCCCGCGTGGTGCTCGACATCGGCGTGCACCTGCAGAAGACGAACCCGGACGGCGGCGGCTGGACGTGGGAGTACGCCCTCGACTTCATGCGCGAGAACGTGAACATGGACGACGCCTTCGTGCAGTTCGAGGTCGCGCGGTACTTCGGGTGGCCCGGACAAGCGCCGTCGTACAAGGTGGGCCAGCGCGTGTGGGAGTCGATCCGCGACGAGGTCGCCGCCCGCGAAGGCGCCGACTTCGACCTGAAGTCGTTCCACCGTCGTGCGCTCGCCCTCGGCAGCATCGGTCTCGACACGCTGCGGAGCGCGCTGCTCGGCTGACGCGCGGGTGACACGCCCGGTTGTGGGGGCTCCGCCGGTGCGGTTAGACTTGTGCGGCGCAATCCGCGCCACTCAATCAATCGCCACGGCGGAGCACCCCGGGGGTCTCGACTCCCCGCACGCCACGGCCCGACTCATGTCCGTTCGGAGCAATCTCTACATGACAACCACTACGACCAAGGCTCCTAAGCAGGTCGCCATCAACGACATCGGTTCGGCTGATGACTTCCTGGCCGAGGTCGAGAAGACCCTGAAGTTCTTCAACGACGGTGATCTCATCTCCGGCACCGTCGTGAAGATCGACCGCGACGAGGTCCTCCTCGACGTCGGTTACAAGACCGAGGGCGTCATCCCCTCGCGCGAGCTCTCGATCAAGCACGACGTCGACCCCAACGAGGTCGTCAAGGTCGGCGACGAGGTCGAGGCCCTGGTCCTCCAGAAGGAGGACAAGGAAGGCCGCCTCATCCTGTCCAAGAAGCGTGCGCAGTACGAGCGCGCATGGGGCGACGTCGAGAAGATCAAGGAGTCCGACGGCGTCGTGACCGGCACGGTCATCGAGGTCGTCAAGGGTGGCCTGATCGTCGACATCGGTCTCCGCGGCTTCCTCCCCGCCTCGCTCATCGAGCTCCGTCGCGTCCGCGACCTCACGCCGTACCTCGGCCAGGAGATCGAGGCGAAGATCCTCGAGCTCGACAAGAACCGCAACAACGTGGTCCTGTCGCGCCGTGCGCTCCTCGAGCAGACGCAGTCCGAGTCCCGGACCACGTTCCTCAACAACCTGCACAAGGGCCAGGTCCGCAAGGGCATCGTGTCCTCGATCGTCAACTTCGGTGCGTTCGTGGACCTCGGTGGCGTCGACGGTCTCGTCCACGTCTCCGAGCTCAGCTGGAAGCACATCGAGCACGCCAGCGAGGTCGTCGAGGTCGGTCAGGAAGTCACCGTCGAGATCCTCGAGGTCGACCTGGACCGTGAGCGCGTGTCGCTCTCGCTCAAGGCGACGCAGGAGGACCCGTGGCAGGTCTTCGCCCGCACCCACGCGATCGGTCAGATCGCACCGGGCAAGGTCACGAAGCTCGTCCCGTTCGGTGCCTTCGTCCGCGTTGCCGACGGCATCGAGGGCCTGGTGCACATCTCCGAGCTCTCGAACAAGCACGTCGAGCTCGCCGAGCAGGTCGTCTCGGTCAACGACGAGGTCTTCGTCAAGATCATCGACATCGACCTCGACCGTCGCCGCATCTCGCTCAGCCTCAAGCAGGCGAACGAGGGCGTGGACCCCGAGGGCACCGAGTTCGACCCGGCGCTCTACGGCATGCCGACCGAGTACGACGACAAGGGTGACTACAAGTACCCGGACGGCTTCGACCCGGAGACGAACGAGTGGCTCGAGGGCTACGACACCCAGCGCACCGAGTGGGAGGGCCAGTACGCGGCCGCCCAGGGTCGTTGGGAAGCCCACAAGGCGCAGGTCGCGAAGACCATCGCCGACGAGGAAAAGGGTGGCTTCGACCTCCCGGCCGGCGCCTCGACGTCGTCCGCTTCCTCTTCGTCGTCGTTCTCGAGCGAGACCGGTGGCGCAAGCCCCCTCGCCGACGACGCTTCGCTGGCGGCGCTCCGCGAGAAGCTCAGCTCGACCAACTGATCGAGCGAGTCGCACTGACCGGAAGCCCGGCATCCCCCAGGGGGTGCCGGGCTTCCGGCGTTTCCACGCTGCGGGTCGTTAGCCTGTCGCAGTGCGCATCATCGGTCTCACGGGCGGCATCGCCGCGGGCAAGTCGACGGTCTCCAAGCGGTGGGCGGAGCACGGCGGCGTCGTCGTCGACGCCGACCGGCTGGCGCGGGACGCCGTCGCACCCGGCAGCCCCGGGCTCGCGCAGGTCGCCGAGCGGTTCGGCTCCTCGGTGATCACGGCCGACGGCGCGCTCGACCGTCCCGCGCTCGGAGCGATCGTGTTCTCCGACCCCGCGGCACGCAAGGACCTCGAGGCGATAACCCACCCCGAGGTCTGGCGGCTCGCCCAGCGTGCCTTCGACGCGGCTGAGGCCGTCGACCCGGACGCGGTCGTCGTGTACGACGTGCCCCTGCTCGCCGAGGCCCGCGGATCCCGCCCGCTCCGGTTCGATGCGGTCGTGGTCGTGGACGCCCCCGCTGCGCAGCGCATCGAGCGGCTGGTGGAGCACCGTGCCATGGAACGCGACGAGGCCGAGCGCCGGGTGGCCGCACAGGCGAGCGACGCCGACCGACTCGCACTCGCCAACCACGTCGTCGACGCGACGGGCACCCTCGACCAGACGATCCGATCGGCCGACGAGGTGTGGTCGCGGATCACCTCGTGAAGCACCGTCTGCTGCTCGTCCTCGCCGCGATCGTGCTCGTCGCGATCGGCGGCGGTGCGCTGGTGGCAGCGAACCTGCTCGGTGCGCAGCGCATCGAGGACGAGGGCCGCGTCCCCACGATCGACCGCTCGCACGCCGACGAGCCACCGTCGGGCGACGAGCGCGGACCCGAGGGGGAGTTCCACCGCTTCCGGCTCGGCACCGTGGGCGGCGAGCGGCTCACCCCGAACCGCGACGACTTCGCCGCCCGCACCTCGGCGGACGGCCCCCTGCTGCTGTTCCTGCCCGCGACGAGGTCGCGCCCGGCGGAGTACCAGCGGTTCCTCGGGCAGGCCCTGGCGGACGGGTACCACGTGCTCGGGCTGGACTACTGGAACCTCGGTCGCACCCTGTCCGGCACGTGCGAGTCCGACGCCCGCTGCTACGGCATGGTGCAGCGCAACCGGTTCGACGGCACCCGTCAGTCCGAGCTCAGTTCGGTGACGCCCGCCGGGTCGATCGTGTCGCGCTTCCGTGACGCGGTGGCCTACCTCGACGACCACGACCCCGACGGCGGGTGGGGCCGCTTCGTGCAGGGTGACGACGACATCGCCTGGCAGGACATCGTCGTGGCCGGACACTCCCAGGGCGGCGGCGAGGCGGCGTACATCGCGCACATCCGGTCCGTCCGCGGCGCGCTGATGTTCTCGTCGCCCGTCGAGTCACGGGGGCCGTCGCACGCGGCGTGGATGAACCGTCCCGGCAAGACCCCCGTGGCCCGGATGTACGCCGTCGACGACGTCCGCGACACCTTCGGCCCGCGGATCACCGGGTCGTGGCGGGTCCTCGGGCTCGACGGCGTCGACGGCCCGTTCCGGACGGACACCGATCCACCGCTCGCCGGCGCGGACCCGCACGCGATCCTGACCGACGTCCGGGGCCGGGGGAAGGCGCACTCGTTCATCATCAAGGACTCCACGCCGCTCGGACCGGATGGGGAACCCCGGATGACCGCGCTCTGGCAGTGGATGCTGCACCGGTTCCCCTCTGACGGCTCATAGGCTCGCGCAATAGCCTCTGCTGGTGCAGCCCGTCGACGGAGAACCCGACCTGCGCTCGCTCATCCGCGACCGCGCGGCGGAGAGCCCCGAGCGCCCCTACCTGGAGGACGCCCGTTCCGCGCGCGTCCTGACCTACCGAGCGCTCGAGGACGCCGTGACCGCCTGGTCCGCGACGTTCGACGCGATCGGCGTACCCGCCTCCGGAGCCGTCCTCGTCGACGTCGGCGATCCCCTCGCGTTCGCCGTGGTGCACCTGACCGCCGTGGCGACCGGGCGCCGTGCCGTCCCGGTGGACACCGGACAGCCGGCGACCGAGCCGGGCCGTCTCGCCGACCTGATCGGCGGGGCCTCGATCGTGGTGTCGGACCGCGCCGTGGACGGGACCGTCCCCGGAGTGCCCGCCAGCGGGATCGACGCGGCCACGTTCCTCCCGGCCGCCGTCCGTGACGGTGACGTGCCCACGCAGAGCCCGGACGCACCGGGCGAGGGGTCCGTGGTGCTCTTCACCTCCGGGTCGACCGGCGCTCCGAAGGGCGTCGAGCTGCCGGAGTCGCAGCTGCTGTTCGTCGCGCGGGCGGTCGCGCGGCACAACGGGTTGACCGGCCGCGACCGCGGGTTCAACTCGCTGCCGCTGTTCCACGTCAACGCCGAGGTCGTCGGCCTGCTGGCGACGCTCGTCGCCGGGGCGACGCTCGTGCTCGACGTGCGCTTCCGGCGGACCGGGTTCTGGGAACTGCTCGCCGAGCGGCGCATCACCTGGCTGAACGCGGTGCCGGCGATCCTCGCCGTGCTCGCGAAGACCGGGCCACTGGACTTCCCGGAGGGCCTCCGGTTCGTCCGGAGCGCTTCGGCACCGCTGCCGGACCCGGTGCGCACGGCACTCGGTGACGTCCCGCTCGTCGTGAGCTGGGGGATGACCGAAGGTGCGTCGCAGATCACCGCGACACCGCTGGACGCGCCTGCTCGCACCGGGACCGTCGGCGTGCCCGTCGGGTCCGAGGTGCAGGCACGCGACGAGGACGGCGCAGCCCTGCCCGCCGACGAGGTCGGTGCGCTGTGGGTGCGCGGCCCGGGGATCGTCGGGCGCTACCTGTTCGGGCGCGCGCCCGACCGCTTCGACGCCGACAACTGGCTGAGCACGGGAGATGTGGGGTCCGTCGCTGCGGACGGCTGGGTCTCGCTCGCCGGACGCTCCGACGACGTCATCAACCGCGGCGGCGAGAAGGTCTACCCCTCCGAGGTCGAGGACGTCCTGCTCGGCGACCCCCGGGTGCTCGAGGCCGTCGTGGTCGGGCGGCCGGACGACGTGCTCGGGGCCGTCCCGGTGGCGTACGTGATCCTGCAGCAAGACGCAGCCGACGCCGCTGGGCTCGTCGCCGACCTGACCGCGCGCGCCGAGGCCCACCTGACCCGCTTCCGCCGCCCCGTCGAGATCATCGTGGTCCCCGACCTGCCGCGCGCGCCCACCGGCAAGGTGCAGCGGGCGAAGGTGCGGACGATGGCGCAGCCGTCGTGACCGGCGCCCAGCCGCAGTCGCAGTCGCAGCCGCAGGCCCAGCCGCAGCCACAGCCACAGGTCCAGACCCCGACCCGCACCGCGGCGGGCAAGCCACGCCACCTGTACGAGGTCGACGTCCTCCGGATCCTGACCTTCGCCTGCGTCATCGGCGTGCACACCACCAGCCACACCGCCGCGTCCGACGACGTCGGCCTGAACGCGCTGCTCGCCCTGCTGCACTTCACCCGGCTCGTCTTCTTCTCGCTGACGGCGTTCGTGCTCGTCTACAGCTACACGCTGCGACCGCGGCCGATGGCGCAGTTCTGGCCGAAGCGGTTCCTGCTCGTCGGGGTGCCGTACCTGGCGTGGTCGTTCGTGTACGTCGGCTCGAGCTGGCTCCTCAGCAGCACCCGTCGGGGCGACGTGCCCGACCTGGTGCGCACCCTCGCCGAGGGCATCGTCACCGGCTCGTCCTGGTACCACCTGTACTTCCTGCTCGTGACCATGCAGGTGTACCTGTTGTTGCCGGTCATCGTGTGGCTGGTCCGGAAGACCCGCGGGCACCACGTCACGACGCTCGTCGTGGCGCTGGTGGTGCAGCTCGTCGTGTTCGCCGGGTACAAGTACTTCCCGGCGAGCGACGCCTGGCTGCACGGCTACCAGAAGCAGTTCTTCTTCTCGTACGTGTTCTTCATCGTCTCCGGGGCGATCGCCGCCGACCACGCCGACGCGTTCCTCCGGTTCATCCGGGTGCACCGCCGGGCCGTGCTCTGGGCCTTCGCCGGCGTCGGCGCACTGACGCTCGGCGTCTGGGCGCTCCAGGTCGCCCTCGGCCAGTCGCTCTACGCTGCCGGGACTCCGCTGCAACCGATCGAGGCCGTGTGGAGCACCGCGGTCTTCGTCGGCTTCCTGGCGATCGGTGCGCGCTGGGCGGATCGTCGGCGTCCTGGCAGCCCGGTCGCGCGCTTCGTCGACTACGCCTCGGACCGGTCGTTCGGGATCTTCCTGAGCCACCCGTTCCTCATCTGGATCCTGCTGTACGGCGACAGCTGGCTCGAGGCCGTGGTGCCGCGGCCGTGGCTGACGCTCGTCACGTACCTGCTCGTGGTGGCGCTGTCCGTGGCGGTCACCGAGGCGTTCCGGTGGACCCCGCTGAGCGTGCCGCTCACCGGCCGGCCGTCGCTCGCGTCCCGCGCCCAGCGTCAGGCGCGCGCCACCCGGCGCTGACCTGTCCGTTCCGGGCGTACCTGGTCGGTTCTCCCGACCAGGTACGCCCGTTCCTGCTCGCTGTGCGCGGCGGCGGATGCGCGTCGCGGCGGTGGACGCGCTGCGCGGCGGACGGGAGGCGCGGGTCGGCCTGGACCCGGGCCTCCCGTCCGGCGGTCGGGGACCACCAGGGCCGCGCGCACGCCCGCGGGTTCCGTTGCGGACAGCGGGATCGGGCGTACCTGGTCGTTCCTCTCGACCAGGTACGCCCGATCCGGCACGGCGTGCCGCTGACAGCGCGCGTCGCGGGTCAGACGGCGCGCTGCTCGGCGGCGGGGGTGCCGACCTCGAGGACGCCGTTCGTCGACGTGAGCCGCTGCGGCTTCATGAACCACGCGACGACCGCCGCGGCGCCGAGCAGCACGCACGACAGGGCGAACGGCAGCTGCCAGCCGGACGCGTCGATGAGCAGCCCGAAGACGATCGGGGAGACCACGCCGGCGATGCCGAAGCCGGTGTTCATGAAGCCGGACGCGGTGCCGGACCACTGCGGGGCGACGTCCATCGGGATCGCCCAGAGGTTCGCGTTGCAGAGCTCCAGGAAGAAGAACGACAGCGCGAGCGAGATCGTCGCGACGAGCAGGCCCTGCCCGATGACGAGCGGGATGAGGCAGACGAGCGACCCGCCGAGTCCGATCACCAGGACGGTCCGGCGGGCGTTCCGGGTGTTGCCGCCGCGGTGGATGATCCGGTCGCTGAGCATGCCGCCGACCGTGTCGCCGATGACGCCGGCGAGCAGGATGAGCGTGGTGAACAGCGCGAAGTCGCCGATCTCGAGCCCGTAGGTCGAGCTGAGGAACGTCGGCAGCCACGTGAGGAACACCCAGAGGGTCCAGCCGTAGCCGAAGTCGACGAAGGTCACCGGCAGGATCTGCCGCGCCATCTGCCGCCACGGCACCGGCGGGCGGGTCGCACGGGTCTCGACGGGCGGGAGCTCGTCGATCTCGACCTGCGTGATGCCCTTCGTGGACTCGGGCTTGTCGCGGAACCAGACGAACCAGACGATGCCCCAGGCGAAGGACAGGACCGCCGTGGCGAAGAACGCCCACCGCCAGCTGCCCGTCGAACCGATCACCCAGGCGACGAGCAGCGGGGCCAGCGCGTTGCCGAGCCGGGCCGCGGAGTGCACGACGCCCTGCGCGAAGCCGTTGCGGTCGCGGGGGATCCAGCGGGTCATGGCCTGGGTCGCGGTCGGGAACGCCGCGGCCTCGCTGAGCCCGAGGAGCGCCCGGGCCGCGAACAGGGTCCAGAAGCCGACCGCGAAGCCGGTCCACAGTGTCGCGACGCCCCACACCACGGTGATGACGAAGAGGGCCTTGCGCGGTCCGAACTTCTCGCTGATCGTGCCGCCGAAGACCTGCAGCAGCGCGTAGGGCAGTGAGAACGCGGACACGATCAGGCCCGCGGTGGCCTCGTTGAAGCCGAACTCCTCGGTGATGTGCGGCAGCGCCGTCGAGATGTTCGTCCGGTCGATGTACGAGATCGCGTACATGAAGCAGAGCAGGAGGAGCACTCGTCCGCGGATGCGACCGCGGAACGGGGTGCCCTTCGTCGGTGCGGCGGGGGTCGCCGTCGTCATGGGGCCTCTTCGGGTGTGGCTCGTGCTGGCTCGTCGGGGACGTGCGGAGCGATCGGGTTGCTGAACGGACCGGACGCTATGCCCGCTGGTTATCAGCGGACTTGGAGGCTGCTTGGCGAGGACAATACGCCGAGGGCGAGCAGGGGCGCTGGTGTCAGGGGTGCCGACTACCGTTGATGCCATGGGTGTTGCGATCGAACCGACCCGAGCGGTACGTCCGTTCGAGGTCATCAGCGAGTACACGCCGAGTGGCGACCAGCCAGCGGCCATCGCCGAGCTCGCCGGGCGCATCAACGCCGGTGAGACCGACGTCGTGCTGCTCGGTGCGACCGGTACGGGCAAGTCGGCGACGACCGCGTGGCTCATCGAGCAGGTGCAGCGGCCGACGCTCGTGCTCGCGCACAACAAGACCCTCGCCGCGCAGTTGGCGAACGAGTTCCGCAGTCTGATGCCGAACAACGCGGTCGAGTACTTCGTGTCGTACTACGACTACTACCAGCCCGAGGCGTACGTCCCGCAGACGGACACCTTCATCGAGAAGGACTCCTCGGTCAACGCCGAGGTCGAGCGGCTCCGGCACTCGACGACCAACTCGCTGCTCAGCCGGCGCGACGTCGTCGTGGTGTCGACGGTGTCCTGCATCTACGGCCTCGGCACACCCGAGCAGTACATGAACGCCTCGGTGGCCCTGCACGTCGGGCAGACGATCTCGCGCGACCAGCTCGTGCGCAAGTTCGTCTCGATGCAGTACCAGCGCAACGACGTCGACTTCGCCCGCGGTACCTTCCGCGTGCGCGGCGACACCATCGAGATCATCCCGATGTACGAAGAGCACGCCATCCGGATCGAGATGTTCGGCGACGAGGTCGAAGCGCTCTCGTCCCTGCACCCGCTCACCGGCAACGTGATCAACGACCTGCCCGCCGTGTCGATCTTCCCGGCGTCGCACTACGTCGCCGACACCGACGTCATGCACCGCGCCATCGTCGACATCAAGGCGGAGCTCGCCGAGCGCCTGGCCGAGCTCGAGGGACAGGGCAAGCTGCTCGAGGCCCAGCGGCTCCGCATGCGCACCACGTTCGACATCGAGATGATGGAGCAGATCGGCTTCTGCTCCGGCATCGAGAACTACTCGCGGCACATGGACGGCCGCGTCGCTGGCGAGGCACCGCACTGCCTCATCGACTACTTCCCCGACGACTTCCTCATCGTCATCGACGAGTCGCACGTCACCGTGCCGCAGATCGGTGCGATGTACGAAGGCGACGCCTCGCGCAAGCGCACCCTGGTCGACCACGGGTTCCGGCTGCCGAGCGCCCTCGACAACCGTCCACTGCGGTTCGAGGAGTTCCTCGACCGCGTCGGGCAGAAGGTCTTCCTGTCGGCGACGCCCGGTCGGTACGAGCTCGGCATCACTGACAGCGTCGTCGAGCAGATCATCCGTCCGACCGGCCTGGTCGACCCCGAGATCGTGGTGAAGCCGAGCGACGGCCAGATCGACGACCTGCTCGAGGAGATCAAGCAGCGCGTCGACAAGGACGAGCGCGTGCTCGTCACGACCCTGACGAAGCGCATGGCGGAAGAGTTGACCGACTTCCTCGGCAACGCCGGTGTGCGGGTGCGGTACCTGCACTCCGACGTCGACACGCTCAAGCGCGTCGAGCTCCTGACCGAACTGCGACAGGGCGTCTACGACGTGCTCGTCGGCATCAACCTGCTGCGAGAAGGCCTCGACCTACCCGAGGTGTCCCTGGTGGCCATCCTCGACGCCGACAAGGAAGGCTTCCTGCGGTCGTCCACGTCGCTCATCCAGACGATCGGTCGCGCGGCCCGCAACGTGTCGGGCCAGGTGCTCATGTACGCCGACAAGATGACCGACTCGATGAAGACCGCGATCGAGGAGACCGATCGTCGTCGCGAGAAGCAGGTCGCGTACAACCTGGAGCGCGGCATCGACCCGCAGCCGCTCCGCAAGAAGATCGCCGACATCACCGAGGTGCTGCAGCGCGAGAACGACGACACCAAGGCGCTGCTGCAGGGTCGTCCCGGTGCCGACGGTCGCCGCTCGCCCACGCCCAACCTGAAGCGCGGCGGCATCGCGGGCGAGGGCGCGACCCAGCTCGAGGCGACGATCGGCGACCTCAACGACCAGATGCTGCAGGCCGCGGCCGAGCTGAAGTTCGAGCTCGCCGCGCGACTCCGCGACGAGGTGCAGGACCTGAAGAAGGCGCTGCGGCAGATGGAGTCGGCCGGGCATGTCAGCTGACGGTCGTCGCACGGTCGTCGTAACCGGGGCGAGCGCGGGCCTCGGGTACCACGCGGCAGAGCAGCTGGCCGCGTCGGGGCACCGGGTCGTGCTCGCCACCCGCGACCGGGGTCGGGCCGCAGCGGCGGAGCAGAGCATCCGGCGGCACGTGGACGGGGCGTCGTTGGCGCACGTCCACCTCGATCTCGCCGACCTCGACTCCGTCCGTGTCGCCGCCGACGAGCTCGCGGCCCTCGAACCGGACGGCGTCGACGCGATCGTGAACAACGCCGGCGTCGTCGGGGCCTCGACCCCGAGCGCCACCGCACAGGGCACCGAGCTGCAGATCGGCACGAACCACCTGGGGCACTTCGCCTGGACGGCGCTGACGATGCCGCTGCTCGAACAGCGTGGCGGTCGCGTCGTGCACCTCGGGTCGATCGCACACCGGTGGGCCAGCCTCGACACGGGCGACCCGTTCCGCGTCGGCCACTACTCCAGCTACCGGCAGTACGGCCGCAGCAAGCTCGCGGTGATGCTGTTCGGCTTCGAACTCGCCCAGCGGTTGGCGGATGCGGGTTCGTCCGTCGCCAGCGTGGTCGCGCACCCCGGGCTGTCGCTCGACGCGCTCTCGCCGGAGCGCCCGGACGTCGCACCGTCGCGCCCGGAACCCGCGTGGACTCGTCCGGCGCAGCGGCTGTACGCCCAGGGCAAGGACGCCGGTGCCGAGCCCCTCGTGCACGCTGCGGTCGCCGCGGACGTGCGCTCGGGGGAGTACTGGGGACCGGCCGGGTGGATGCAGCTGCGCGGACCCGCAGCCGTGGTCCGTGCCGAGCCGCGCGCCCACGACCGGACCGCCGCTGCGCGTCTCTGGACGGCCAGCGAGCGTCGTTCCGGGGCCGCGTTCGCTCTCGACGCACTCGTCTGACCACCGACTCGCGGGCGGATGTCGGACCCCTTTCGTAGAATCGACGGCGATGACAATCACCTCTGACCGCGGCACCGCGACCTCGGGCCGGAACGCCTTCGGCGAGCCGACCGACCCCCACCTCCCCGGCGTGACCGTCCCGACCGGCTCCTCGACGCTCAGCGTCCGCGGGGCCCGGGTGCACAACCTCCGGAACGTCGACCTCGAGATCCCCCGTGACTCCCTCGTGGTGTTCACCGGCCTGTCCGGATCCGGCAAGTCGTCGCTGGCCTTCGACACGATCTTCGCCGAGGGCCAGCGACGCTACGTCGAGTCCCTGTCCGCGTACGCCAGGCAGTTCCTCGGCCAGGTCGACCGGCCCGACGTCGACTTCATCGAAGGGCTGTCGCCCGCGGTGTCGATCGACCAGAAGTCGACGAACCGCAACCCGCGGTCGACGGTGGGCACGATCACCGAGGTCTACGACTACATGCGTCTGCTCTGGGCGCGCATCGGGGTGCCGCACTGCCCGACGTGCGGCGAGGTCATCAGCAAGCAGACCGTGCAGCAGATCGCCGACCAGCTCATGGAGTTCGAGTCCGGCACGCGCTTCCAGGTGCTCGCCCCGGTCATCTCCAAGAAGAAGGGCGAGTTCGTCGACCTCTTCCAGGAACTCGCGGCGTCCGGCTACGCCCGCGCGATCGTCGACGGTGAGCGCATCCAGCTCAGCGAACCGCCGAAGCTCAAGAAGCAGGTCAAGCACGACATCTCGGTGATCGTCGACCGTCTGGTGTCGAACGAGGACATCCTCGGTCGGCTCACCGACTCGCTCGAGACGGCACTGCGCCTGACCGGTGGCACCGTCGGCATCGACCTGGTCGACCACGACGGACCCGGCGCCGTGCGCACCTACTCCGAGAACCTGTCCTGCCCGAACAACCACCCGCTCGCGCTGACCGAGATCGAGCCCCGCACGTTCTCGTTCAACGCGCCGTTCGGCGCCTGCCCGGAGTGCTCCGGGCTCGGCACGCGCATGTCGGTGGACCCGGACCTGGTGCTCGGCGACCCCGATGCCTCGCTGCGCGACGGCGTCCTGCTGCCCTGGACCGGAGCGAGCGGGCTGTACTCGTACTTCGAGAAGCTCCTCGCCGGCCTCGGCAAGGACCTCGGGTTCACGCTCGACACCCCGTGGAGCCAGCTCGACGCCTCGGTGCAGGCCGCGATCCTGACGGGCAAGGACTTCCAGGTGTCGGTCTCCTGGCGCAACCGCTTCGGCCGCGAGATGCGCTACACCAGCGGGTTCGAGGGCGTCATGCCCTACATCGAGCGCAAGTTCGCCGAGGCCGAGTCGGACTCGCAGCGCCAGCGCTTCCAGGGCTACCTGCGCGAGGTCCCGTGCCCGGTGTGCGAGGGCACACGCCTCAAGCCCGAGGTCCTGGCGGTCACGGTCGACGGCCGCAGCATCGCCGACGTCACCGACATGTCCCTCGACAACGCGTACGCGTTCATGGACACCCTGACGCTCACCGACCGCGAAGCGCACATCGCCGCGGCGGTCCTGCGCGAGATCCGGGCGCGCCTCGAGTTCCTGCTCGAGGTCGGCCTGAACTACCTGACCCTGGCGCGCGGCGCCGGCGGGCTCTCCGGTGGCGAAGCACAGCGCATCCGTCTCGCGACGCAGATCGGGTCCGGCCTGACCGGCGTGCTGTACGTGCTCGACGAGCCGAGCATCGGGCTGCACCAGCGGGACAACCGCCGCCTCATCGACACCCTGGTCAAGCTCAAGGACCTCGGCAACACGTTGATCGTCGTCGAGCACGACGAGGACACCATCCGCACGGCCGACTGGGTCGTCGACATCGGCCCCGGGGCCGGTGTCAACGGCGGCAACGTCGTGCACTCGGGCTCGTACGAGGGCATCATCGCGAACCGCGAGTCGGTGACGGGGGACTACCTCGCCGGCCGTCGTGCGATCGAGGTCCCCGCCGAGCGTCGCAAGGTCAACCTGAAGCGCACCATCAGCGTGCAGGGCGCACGGGCGAACAACCTCAAGACGATCGACGCCGACTTCCCGCTCGGGGTGTTCACCGCGGTGACCGGCGTGAGCGGGTCGGGCAAGTCCACCCTGGTCAACGACATCCTGTACAAGGTGCTCGCGAACCAGCTCAACGGCGCCCGGCACATCGCCGGCAAGCACACCCGCGTCAAGGGCCTCGACCAGCTGGACAAGGTCGTGCACGTCGACCAGGCCCCGATCGGCCGCACACCGCGGTCGAACCCGGCGACCTACACGGGCGTGTTCGACCGGATCCGTCAGCTGTTCGCCGAGACACCCGAGGCGAAGACCCGTGGCTACCAGCCCGGTCGGTTCAGCTTCAACGTCAAGGGCGGCCGGTGCGAGAACTGCTCCGGCGACGGCACGATCAAGATCGAGATGAACTTCCTGCCCGACGTCTACGTCGCGTGCGAGGTCTGCGGCGGCGCGCGCTACAACCGCGAGACGCTCCAGGTCCACTACAAGGGCAAGAGCATCTCCGAGGTCCTGGACATGCCGATCAGCGAGGCGGCCGAGTTCTTCGAACCGATCTCCGCGATCCACCGGTACATGGCGACGCTCGTCGACGTGGGCCTCGGGTACGTCCGTCTCGGCCAGAGCGCGACCACGCTCTCCGGCGGCGAGGCACAGCGCGTGAAGCTCGCCACCGAGCTGCAGCGCCGCTCGAACGGCCGGACCGTCTACGTGCTCGACGAGCCGACGACGGGTCTGCACTTCGAGGACGTCCGCAAGCTGCTCATCGTGCTGCAGAGCCTGGTCGACAAGGGCAACACCGTCATCACGATCGAGCACAACCTCGACGTGATCAAGTCGGCCGACTGGGTCATCGACATGGGCCCAGAGGGTGGCGCCGGCGGTGGTACGGTGCTCGCCACCGGCACCCCGGAGCACGTGGCCGACGTGCCGGAGAGCTTCACGGGCGTCTTCCTGCGGGAGATCTTCGACGCACAGGACGCCCGGGTCGGCAAGCAGCAGGCGGTGGAGGCCCGCACGGCGAGCCGACCGGGCAAGTCGACCAAGCAGAAGGCGGGTGCACGGTAGGTGGCGGACACCGTTCCGTGGCGCCCGAAGGCGGGGGAGATCCCGACCGACCCGGGCGTCTACCGCTGGCGTGACGAGGCCGGCCGGGTGCTCTACGTCGGCAAGGCGAAGAACCTCCGCGCCCGGCTGAGCAACTACTTCGCACCGCTGCCGACGCTGCACGAACGCACCCGGCGCATGGTGCTGACGGCCCGCAGCGTGGAGTGGACGACGGTCGGCTCCGAGATCGAGGCACTGCAGCTCGAGTACACCTGGATCAAGGAGTTCGACCCGCCGTTCAACGTCAAGTTCCGTGACGACAAGTCGTACCCGTACATGGCGATCACCATGGCGGACGAAGCCCCACGGGTGATGGTCACGCGGAACCGGAAGATCAAGGGCGCGAAGTACTTCGGGCCGTACCCGAAGATCTGGGCGGTGCACGACACCATCGACCTGATGATCAAGGTGTTCCCGATCCGCACCTGCTCGGACTCCTCGTACAAGCGCGCGATGCAGACGGGCAAGCCCTGCTTCCCCGGGCAGATCGGCAAGTGCGGCGGTCCCTGCTCGCAGCGCGTCACCATCGAGGAGCACCGTGCGCTCGTCGAGGAGTTCGTGCGGTTCATGAACAGCTACGACCGCCGGGTGATCACCGAGCTGCGTCAGCGCATGGGCGCCTCGGCCGACGCCATGCAGTACGAACAGGCCGCGAAGTTCCGCGACCAGGTCGAGGCGCTCGAGGCCGTGCTCGAGAAGTCCGCCGTGGTGCTCCGCGACTCGGTCGACCTCGACCTGTTCGGCATCGCCGAGGACGAACTCGCTGCCGCCGTCCAGCTGTTCTCGGTCCGTGGCGGGCGCATCCGCGGTGTCCGCGGGTGGGTCGTCGACAAGGAGCTCGACATCTCGACCGGTGACCTGGTCGAGCAGATCGTGCAGGGCGTCTACGCCGACAACGAGCTCACGCCAGCCGCCGTCGCCGAGGAACCCCCGCGCGAGGTCGTGGTGCCGACCCTGCCCGAGGACGCCGACGCACTGCAGCAGTGGCTCAGCGAACGACGGGGTGGCCGCGGCACGAAGCTCAGCACCGCGCAGCGCGGTGACCGTGCCGGCCTGGCCCGCACGGCCGCGCAGAACGCCGCCCAGGCGCTGATGCTCTACAAGACGAAGCGGTCCGCCGACTACACGACCCGCTCCGCCGCGCTGGCCGACATCCAGGACGCCCTCGGCATGACCGAGGCCCCGCTCCGCATGGAGTGCTACGACATCTCGCACCTGCAGGGCACGAACGTCGTGGCGTCGATGGTGGTGTTCGAGGACGGCCTGCCCCGCAAGGACCAGTACCGCCGCTACACGATCGCCGAGACCACCGACGACACCGACAGCATGTACCAGGTGCTCACCCGGCGTCTGGCGCGCCTCGACGAGGACGCCGACCTGCCGGACGTCCCCGACGTGACGAGCGCCGAGGTGGTCGAGGGCTCCAAGCCCTCGAAGCGGTTCGCCTACCGCCCGCAACTGCTCATCGTCGACGGTGGACAACCCCAGGTGCAGGCCGCCAAGCGCGCGCTGGACCAAGCCGGGGTGCGTGACATCGCGTTGGTCGGCATCGCGAAGCGTCTCGAGGAGCTCTGGCTGCCCGACGACGACTTCCCGGTGATCATGCCGCGCAACTCCGAGGCGCTCTTCCTCATCCAGCGCATCCGCGACGAGGCGCACCGATTCGCGATCACGCACCAGCGCACCCGCCGCAAGCGCGACGTTCGGTCCCGGCTGTCCGAGATCCCCGGGCTCGGGCCGTCGCGGGTGAACGCGCTGCTCAAGCACTTCGGGTCCGTGGCACGGCTGCGCGAGGCCACGGCCGACGAGATCAGCGAGGTCAACGGCGTCGGTCCGGCGACTGCCGCGGCGGTCGTCACGAAGCTGCAGCAGACCCCGACGAGCGCGCCGGCCACCAGCACGGCGAGTCCGACGAGCGCGCCGGACGCCGAGACGGACCCGACGGACACCGCGGACCCAGCGGACCCTGCACCGCTCCCAGGAGGGCCGGTGCGGGTCCCCGACGTGACCCACGACGGTCCGCAGCTGCCCACGTGACGCATCCCGTGCCTCCCGACACCTGTCGGGCGATACCCTGGTCCCGCAGCCGAGACCTCCCCGGGCGACGCGCCCGGGCCGCCACGACGGAGCCCACTCCCAGATGACCGACAGCGCCACAGCGACCGCGCACGCGTCGCAGCACGACATCCTCATCGTCACCGGCATGTCCGGGGCCGGGCGTTCGACGGTCGGCAAGGCCCTCGAAGACCTCGGCTGGTACGTCGTCGACAACCTGCCGACGCAGATGCTGGCACCGCTCACCGAGCTGGCCGACCGCGCCGGCGAGAAGATCCCGAAGATCGCCACGGTCGTCGACGTCCGCGGCGGACGGTTCTTCACGGACCCGGAGCACGCGGTCGAACAGGTGCGGTCGACCACGTCCGCACGGGTCCGGGTGCTGTTCCTCGAAGCCACCGACGCCGTCCTGGTGCGGCGCTTCGAGCAGGTCCGACGACCCCACCCGCTCCAGGGCGAGGACACCCTGCTCGACGGCATCGCGCGCGAGCGGACACGGTTGGCCGGTCTGCGCGAGGCATCCGACATGGTGATCGACACCTCGGACCTCAACATCCACCAGCTCGCGAACACCGTCACCGAGCAGTTCGCCGACGATCACTTCGTGGGTGTTCAGGTGACGCTCATGAGCTTCGGGTTCAAGTACGGACTGCCCGCCGACGCCGACATGGTGGCCGACGTCCGGTTCCTGCCGAACCCCTACTGGGTCCCGGAACTCCGGGCCCACACGGGCCTCGACCAGCCCGTCTCGGACTACGTCCTGGCCCAGGCCGGAGCCCGTCCGTTCGTCGATCGGTACGTCTCCGTGCTCGAGCCGGTGCTCGAGGGGTACCAGCGCGAGAACAAAAGACACGCTACGATCGCCATCGGCTGTACCGGCGGGAAGCACCGCTCGGTCGCCATCGTCGCCGAGTTGGCGAACCTCCTCCGCGGGATGCCTGGCGTCGCCGTGCGTGTGAAGAACCGAGATCTCGGCCGGGAGTGACCGTCCCTCCGGCCGCTCCCCACGTACGTGCCGCCGGAATCGCGGGACCACCAGATGAACGTTAGGAATGATGCTGTGCCGTTGACTGCCGAGGTCAAGGACGAACTGGCCAGGGTCGCCGTGAACCGCAACACGGTCCGCGCCGCCGAACTGGCCACGATCCTCCGGTTCGCGGGTGGCCTGCACGTCATCTCGGGCCGCATCGCGGTCGAGGTGGAGCTCGACACCCGGATCATCGTGCACCGGGTCCGCAAGGACCTCGCCGAGCTGTACGGCGTCCGCAGCGAGGCGTCGGTGGGCTCGTCCGCGTCGTCCCGTCGTGGCACCCGCTACCTGGTCCGCGTGCTCGAGGCGGGGGAGACCCTCGCACGCCAGACCGGTCTGATGGACGCCCGTCGTCGCCCCGTCCGCGGGCTGCCGAACCGGCTCACCACGGGCAACCGCGAGGACCTCGCCGCGATCTGGCGCGGTGCGTTCCTCGCCTCCGGCACCCTGACCGACCCGGGCCGGGCCGCAGCGCTCGAGGTCACGTGCCCCGGCAACGAGGCCGCCATGGCCCTCGTCGGCGCCGCGTCGCGTCTCGGCGTCGCCGCGAAGGGCCGCGAGGTCCGTGGCGTCCACCGCGTCGTCATCCGCGACGGCGAGGCCATCGGCCAGATGCTCACGGTGATGGGCGCCGCCCGCACCACCGCCGACTGGGAGGAGATGCGGCAGCGTCGCGAGGTCCGTGCGACCGCGAACCGCCTCGTCAACTTCGACGACGCCAACCTCCGCCGTTCGGCGCAGGCCGCCGTCGCCGCCTGCGCCCGCGTCGAGCGCGCGCTCGAGATCCTCGGCGACGAGGTCCCCGACCACCTGCAGTACGCCGGCGCGCTGCGCCTGCAGCACCGCGACGCGTCGCTCGACGAGCTCGGCCAGCACGCCGACCCGCCCATGACGAAGGACGCCATCGCCGGTCGCATCCGCCGACTCCTCGCCATGGCCGACAAGCGCGCGTCCGACCTCGGCATCCCCGGGACGGAAGCGAGCGTCCCCGAGGAGCTCGAGGGCGTCTGAGACGGGTCGTCCGACCTGCGTGACGGGAGGCGCGGTGCCAGCTGGCACCGCGCCTCCCGTCCGTTCTGTGTGGGCGCCCACGGGCCGCACCGACGTCGTTCCGGACGTTGCGGACGACCGTCCGGACGGACCGTCACACCGCACTGCCTGGCAGGGTCCGACTGCTAGGGTCGTTACGGCGACGTTACGGGGCGTATCGTCCACCACACGCGGGCCCGACAGGGCCAGCGCCCTCCGAAAGCAGCGCCCCTCGGGCGCTCCACACCCACCAGGAGATCCATTGACCGTCAAGATCGGTATCAACGGCTTCGGCCGTATCGGCCGCAACTTCTTCCGGGCCGCCCTCGCGAAGGGCTCCGACCTCGAGATCGTGGCGGTGAACGACCTCACCGACAACGCCGCGCTGGCGAACCTGCTGAAGTTCGACTCCATCACGGGTCGTCTCGGCGTCTCCGTCGAGCTCGACGGCGACAACATCGTCGTCGACGGCAAGGCCATCAAGGTCCTCGCGGAGCGCGACCCCGCCAACCTCCCCTGGGGCGAGCTGGGCGTCGACATCGTCATCGAGTCGACCGGCTTCTTCACCAAGGCCGCCGATGCGCAGAAGCACATCGACGCGGGCGCCAAGAAGGTCATCATCTCCGCCCCGGCCACCGGTGACGACGTCACCATCGTCCTCGGCGTGAACGAGGACCAGTACGACCCGGCGAACCACAACATCATCTCGAACGCGTCCTGCACCACGAACAGCCTCGCGCCGCTCGCCAAGGTGTTCAACGACAAGTTCGGCATCGAGCGTGGCCTCATGACCACGATCCACGCCTACACCGCCGACCAGAACCTGCAGGACGGCCCGCACAAGGACCCCCGTCGTGCCCGTGCGGCCGCGCTGAACATCGTCCCGACCTCGACCGGTGCCGCCAAGGCCATCGGCCAGGTCATGCCGGAGCTCGCCGGCAAGCTCGACGGCTTCGCGCTCCGCGTCCCGGTCCCGACCGGCTCGATCACCGACCTCACCCTCGAGACCAAGTCCGAGGTCACCGTCGACGAGATCAACGCCGCGTACAAGGAGGCCGCAGAGGGCCCGCTCAAGGGCATCCTGCTCTACAGCGAGGACCCGCTGGTGTCGACCGACATCACGACGGACCCGCACTCCTCGATCTACGACTCCGGCCTGACCAAGGTCATCGGCGGTCTCGTGAAGATCACCTCGTGGTACGACAACGAGTGGGGCTACTCGAACCGTCTCGTCGACCTGACCGAGTACGTCGGCGAGCGTCTGTAACACATGGCCCTCCGCACCCTCGAGGACCTCGGCGACCTCGCCGGCAAGCGCGTCGTCGTCCGTTGTGACCTGAACGTCCCGCTCAAGGACGGCACGATCACGGACGACGGCCGCGTGCGGGCGTCCCTGACGACCCTCAACACCCTCATCACCGCCGGCGCGCGCGTCATCGTGATCTCCCACCTGGGCCGCCCCGACGGGGAACCCAAGCCGGAGTTCTCGCTCGCGCCGGTCGGCCAGCGGCTCTCCGAGCTGCTCGGCAAAGAGGTCACGTTCGTCGGCGAGACCGTCGGCGACGAGGCGACCGCAGCCGCCGAGGCCCTCGAGGACGGCGACGTCCTGCTGCTCGAGAACCTCCGGTTCAACCCGGAGGAGACCTCGAAGGACGCTGCCGCGCGCTCCGCGTTCGCGGACCGCATCGCGGCACTCGGTGACGCCTTCGTCTCCGACGGCTTCGGTGTCGTGCACCGCAAGCAGGCCTCGGTCTACGAACTCGCGTCCGCGCTGCCCAGCGCAGCCGGTTCGCTCATCGAGACCGAACTGCGGGTGCTCGAGCGCCTGACCTCCTCGCCGGAACGGCCGTACACGGTCGTGCTCGGTGGCTCGAAGGTCAGCGACAAGCTCGGCGTCATCGACCACATCCTGCCCAAGGTCGACACGCTGTGCATCGGCGGCGGCATGCTCTTCACCTTCCTCGCGGCCCAGGGCCACGGGGTGGCGAAGTCGCTGCTCGAAGCCGACCAGCTCGACGTCGTCCGCGAGTACCTCTCGCGGGCGAAGGAGCTCGGCGTGACGATCGACCTGCCGACCGACGTCGTGGTCGCCTCCGGGTTCTCCGCCGACGCGGCGCACGAGACGGTGGCGGCCGACGCGATCGAGTCGTCGTCGTTCGGCACCGACGGCATCGGCCTCGACATCGGGCCGGAGACGGCGGCGCGGTTCGCGTCGGCGGTGTCCGGTTCGAAGACGGTGTTCTGGAACGGCCCGATGGGCGTGTTCGAGTTCCCGGCCTTCGCCGCCGGCACGAAGACCGTCGCCAAGGCCCTGACCGAGGTCGACGGCCTCGGTGTGGTCGGCGGTGGCGACTCCGCCGCTGCGGTCCGCTCGCTCGGCTTCTCGGACGACCAGTTCGGGCACATCTCGACCGGTGGCGGTGCGAGCCTCGAGTTCCTCGAGGGCAAGTCGCTTCCCGGTCTCGAAGCACTGGGGTGGTCCGCATGACCCGTACGCCGTTGATCGCCGGCAACTGGAAGATGAATCTCGATCATCTCCAGGCCATCGCGACTGTACAGAAGCTCGCGTGGACCCTGAAGGACGCCCGCCACGACTTCGACGACGTCGAGGTCGCGGTCTTCCCGCCCTTCACCGACCTGCGGAGCGTGCAGACGCTCATCTCGGCCGACAAGCTGCCGATCCACTTCGGTGCGCAGGACCTGTCGCAGTACGACTCCGGTGCCTACACCGGCGACGTCTCCGGCGCGTTCCTGTCGGCGCTCGACGCGCAGTACGTCATCGTCGGACACTCCGAGCGGCGCACGCTGCACGGTGAGACCGACGAGGTCGTCGCGGCCAAGACCGCCGCGGCAGTCAAGCACGGCCTCGTGCCGGTCGTCTGCGTCGGCGAGACCGGTGAGCAGCGCGAACAGCGCGGCGCCGGCGTCGTGCCGGTCGAGCAGCTCCGCGTCGTGCTCGACGCCGTGCGGCCGTCCGACATCGTCGTCGCCTACGAGCCCGTCTGGGCGATCGGTTCCGGCCAGGCGGCCACCGCCGAGCAGGCGCAGGACGAGTGCGCCGCGATCCGTCGCGGCATCGCTGCTGCCTGGGGCGACCAGGCCGCTGCCGACACGCGCGTCCTGTACGGCGGTTCGGTCAAGTCCGGCAACATCGCCGGGTTCCTCCGTGAGCCCGACATCGACGGCGCCCTCGTCGGCGGCGCATCCCTCGACGTGCAGGAGTTCGCGGCGATCGCCCGGTTCCGCCAGCACGTCGGGCTGTAGCCACACCGGCTGTCGTCGGGCTGTAGTCCGCACCACTCCCGTCCGTGTACCGGCCGTGCCCTGCGCGGCCGGTACACTGGTACGGCTGACTGACACGAAAGGTACGTCGTGGCGATACTCTCCGTCGTGCTGCAGGTCCTGCTCGCAATCACGAGCCTCCTGCTCACGCTCCTCATCCTCCTGCACAAGGGCCGCGGTGGCGGCCTCTCCGACATGTTCGGTGGCGGCGTGACGAGCAACCTCGGGGCGTCCGGCGTCGCCGAGCGCAACCTCAACCGCATCACGGTGATCCTCGGTCTGGTCTGGATCGTCTCCATCATCGTGCTCGGTCTCATCAACAAGTTCACGGCGGGGGTCTGATCCATGGCTAGCGGAGGCAGTGCAATCCGAGGGTCCCGCGTCGGCGCAGGACCGATGGGCGAGCAGGACCGTGGGGTCCAGGCCGAGCGTGTGGCGATCTCGTACTGGGACGCCCTCGGCAACGAGGTCGTGCGGTACTTCGCCGCGAACCTGCCGGACGAAGAGATCCCGGAGACGGTCGATTCGCCGTCGAGTGGGCTCCCCGCCGGGCGCGACAAGGAGAACCCTCCCGTGGTCTCCAAGACGGAGCCCTACAAGACGCACCTCGCGTACGTGAAGGAACGTCGGACTGAGGAAGAGGCAGCGCAGCTCCTCGAGGACGCGCTCCAGCAGCTCCGCGAGCGTCGCGGTACCGCCGCCAAGAAGGCGTAGCGCACACACACTGACGAAGGCCCCCGCACCGCGATGGTGTGGGGGCCTTCGTGCGGCGCGGGGGCGGGTGGCAGTGCTCACCGCGCGGGGGCTTACTCGCCGAGTGGTCACGACGCGCCGTATGCGGCTCGCGGTGGTGGCACGTTCTGTCGCTTGCGGCGCCCGCAGCCGACAGTTCTTGACCGCTCGGCGTCGTGTCGGCGGGGTGTCGCAATCGTTCGGTTGCCGATTGCCGCGCGGAGAGTCGGCTCGCCGAGTGGTCACGACATGCCGCGTGCGGTTCGCTGCGGCGGCGGGTTCTGTCGCCCGGGCCCGCGTTCAGGCGACAGTTCTTGACCGCTCGGCGCCGGCCAGCGGGTGTGGGGAGGCGGTGGGAGCGGTGGGAGCGACCACAGACGGACGGGAGGCCCGGTGCCAACTGGCACCGGGCCTCCCGTCAGGCAGGTCGAGCGTCTAGTACGTCGACGCGATGAGGTTCTCGGGGACGTCGCGCGCGGCGTCCTGGTCCACGAAGAACACGGTGCGCTTGCGGCCCTGGACGCCGCCCACGGGGACGTCCTCGACGGAGGCGCCCGCCAGGGCGAGCCCGAGGACTGACGCCTTCTCGGCACCGGACAGGATGACCCACACGCGCTGCGAGGCGTTGATCACCGGGTAGGTGACCGTCAGGCGCTGCGGCGGCGGCTTGGGGGAGTCGTCGACCGACACGACGGCGCGGTCGGTCACCGTGAGCTGCGGGAACTCGGGGAAGAGCGACGCGGTGTGCCCGTCGGGGCCGACACCGAGCAGCGTGATGTCGAAGCGCGGAGCGACGGCACCCTCGTACGCGGCGTCCTGCAGTTCGCGCTCGTACTGCAGCGCGGCCGCTTCGATGTCGATGCCGGCGTCGGACGCGGGCATCGGGTGGATGTTCGACTCCGGGATGTCGACGTGGTCGAAGAAGTCGGTCTGCGTCCCCGTGGTGTTGCGGTCGGCGTCACCGGCCGGCACCCAGCGCTCGTCGACCCACCAGACGTGGACCTTCGACCAGTCGACGCTCTCGCGCGCCGGCGACTGGCCGATCGCGGCGAGGACGAGGGACGACACCGAGCCACCGCTGATCGCGATGTCGGCACGCTCCTGCTCGTCGAGCACGTCGATGATCTTGGTGATGAAGCGTGCGGCGACCGAAGCGCCGAGGGCCTGCTTGTCCGGGTGCACGAGCACCCGCCGTTCGTTGGTCACGTGACTCCCGTGTTCGTGGCGGCCGACCGGTCGTACGACCGCCTTCGGTCCGGTCGGGCCGCCTGCACCAGACAGGCGGCCCGACCGTTGTGGGGTGCTCAGCGGGCGATGGTCTCGCGCAGCTGGGGAACCCCGTGCTTGACGACGTCTCCGAAGAGGACGTCCGGGTCGAGTCTACGGAGTTCCTCGGCCAGGCAGTCACGCAGGTTGCGGCGTGGCAGCGACAGGTCGTGCGTGGGCTGACCGGGCATCGAGAGCGTCGCGACGTCCACCAGGGAACGCTCGAGGTCGATGGTGCCCGACTCGCGCACGAGCTTGACGCCGTGGATGCCGCTCGAGCCGGTCGCACGCGGCGACGTGGTGACCGTCACCGGCACCTCGAGCTGGAGCTGCAGCCACGCGGCGAGCAGGATCGTCGACGGGCTGTCCGACGCGCCCGTCACCTCGACGCCCGTGATGGGCTCGTACGGCGGCTGGTCGAGCGCCGCGGCGAGCTGGTTCCGCCACAGGGTAAGCCGGGTCCACGCGAAGTCGGTGTCGCCCGGAACGTACGAGGCACCGAGGGCCTCGATCGCGCCGTTCGGGTCCTTCTGCGCGGCGGCGTCGGTGATCCGGCGCTGGGCGATGCGGCCCAGTGCCGAGGCCGACGGCTGCGACGGCGCGGTCTGCGGCCACCAGGCCACGACCGGGGCGTCCGGCAGGAGCAGGCCCGTGACCAGGCTCTCCTCGTCGGTCGCGGTCTCGCCGTAGGCGCGGAGGACGATGACCTCACTGGCGCCCGCGTCGCTGCCCACGCGGATCTGTGCGTCGAGACGGCCGGGCGACTTCGTGTCGCCGTCGTTCTTCGACACGATGATCACGCGCATCGGGTGCTCGCGGGACGCCTCGTTCGCCGCCTCGATCGCCTCTTCCTCGTGGCCGAGGGCCGTCGAGATGATCAGCGTCAGGACACGACCGAGGGCGACGGCGCCGCCCTCCTCGCGGATGTGGACGAGCTTCTTCTGGATCTTCGAGACCGTGGTGTTCGGCAGGTCGATCTTCATGGACGCCTCCAGGTCCGGCCGTCGCGGGCGAGCAGGGCATCGGCGGACGCCGGACCCCACGTGCCGGGACGGTACTGCTCGGGCTGGCCCTGCGTGGCCCAGAACTCCTCGATCGGGTCGAGGATCTTCCAGGACAGCTCGACCTCCTGGTGCCGCGGGAACAGCGGCGGGTCACCGAGCAGCACGTCGAGGATGAGTCGCTCGTACGCCTCGGGGGATGCCTCGGTGAAGGCGTGGCCGTAGCCGAAGTCCATCGTCACGTCGCGCACCTGGGTGCCGACGCCGGGGACCTTCGAGCCGAACCGGAGCGTGACGCCCTCGTCCGGCTGGACCCGGATCACGAGCGCGTTCTGACCGAGGGGGGACTGCGAGTTGCCGTAGACGTCCTCGGGGACGCGCTTGAAGACGATCGCGATCTCGGTCACACGGCGCCCGAGCCGCTTGCCGGCGCGCAGGTAGAACGGGACGCCCTGCCAGCGGCGGGTCGCGATGTCGAGCTTGATCGCCGCGTACGTCTCGGTGCCGGACTCGGGGTTCATCCCGGCCTCGTCGAGGAATCCGAGCACCTTCTCGCCGCCCTGCCAGCCGCCGGCGTACTGTCCACGCGCCGTGGCGGTCGACAGGTCCTCGGGCAGCCGCACGGCGGACAGCACCTTCTCCTTCTCGGCGCGCAGGTCGGCGGCCTTGAACGAGACGGGCTCCTCCATCGCGGTGAGCGCGAGGAGCTGCAGCAGGTGGTTCTGGATGACGTCGCGCGCCGCGCCGATGCCGTCGTAGTACGCGGCACGTCCCGCGACGCCGATGTCCTCGGCCATCGTGATCTGCACGTGGTCGACGTAGTTCGAGTTCCAGATGGGTTCGTACATCTGGTTCGCGAACCGGAGCGTCAGCAGGTTCTGGACGGTCTCCTTGCCGAGGTAGTGGTCGATGCGGAACACGTCGTCGGGCGCGAAGACGCTCTCGACGATCGCGTTCAGCTCACGCGCGGTGCGGAGGTCGGAGCCGAACGGCTTCTCGACGACCACGCGGCTCCACGAGCCCTCGCGCTTCGCGGTGAGGCCGGACAGCTTCAGCTGCTCGGTCACCACCGGGAACATCTTCGGCGGGATGGACAGGTAGAACGCGTGGTTGCCCAGCGTCCCGCGCTCGGCGTCCAGGTCGTCGACGGTCTGCTTGAGCTGCAGGAACGCCTCGGGGTCGTCGAACGAGCCCTGGACGAAGCGGATGCCCTGTTCGAGCTGACGCCAGACGTCCTCGTCGAACGGGGTGCGGGAGTGCTCCTTGACGGCGTCGTGCACGAGCTGGGAGAAGTCTTGGTCCTCCCAGTCGCGACGGGCGAAGCCGACGAGCGCGAACCCCGGGGGCAGGAGCCCCCGGTTGGCCAGGTCGTAGACCGCCGGCATCAGCTTCTTGCGTGACAGGTCGCCCGTCACGCCGAAGATGATGAGCGTGCTCGGTCCCGCGATCCGGTTCAGTCGACGATCCGTCGGCAGCCGGAGCGGGTTGTGCTCCGGGGTGATTGCCACCGGTGACATGAGTCGGTGAACTCCTTACGAGTCAGTGGGAGACGGCGGAGGCGATGGCCGCGGTGGCGGCGCGCACGTCCGACGTCGTGAGGGTGAGGACCGGGCGGCCGTGCTGCGCGAGGACACTCGCGTCACCCGCTGCCTGGGCCTGGAGGAGCTGGCCGAACGTGAACGGCCGACCCGGGATCGCCAGGTCGTCCGGTTCGTCCGCCACGATCTGCAGGAACACTCCCGTGGCGGGTCCGCCCTTGTGGTACTGCCCGGTCGAGTGCAGGAACCGCGGGCCGTACCCGAAGGTGACCGGCCGACGCGTGCGCGCCGCCAGGGCGTCGCGGAGCGTCTCGAGGTCACGGTTCGTGGTGCGGTCGACGTACGCCTGCACCGCCACGTAGCCGGTGGCGTCCAGTTCGGACAGGAGGCCCGTCACGGCTTCTGCGAGCGTCGTCCCGACCGGCAGTCCGGGCGTCGCGGAGACGGCGATGCCGTCCTCGGTGAACGCGGGTTCCGCAGGCGCGGGACGGTCGTCGAGCAGCGCACGGGTCGCGACCTTGGCGGCCTCGACGTCGGGCTGGTCGAACGGGTCGATGCCGAGCAACCGCCCGGCGACCGCGACGGCGTACTCCCAGACGAGGATCTGACCACCGAGCGTCCCGGTGATCTCGACCTCGCCCTCGGCGACGTGGCGCTCGTCCTCGCGCGAACCGACCAGGCGGACGACCTGGACGTCCGGCAGGGCTGCGGAGACCTCGGGGGAGTCGGCATGCAGCACGACGGGGAGCAGGCCACGTCCGCTCTTGCCGGTCGACTCCGCGATCAGCTGCTCCACCCAGTCGCCGAACCCGACGATGTGGGTGCCGTCCGGCACGATCGCGATCTTGTCGCGCAGCGGGTCGGTACCGGCGAGGACCGCACCGAGCACGAGCCCGGGGTTCTCGTCGAGGTCGACCGACAGCAGCGCGGAGATGGCGTCGGCCTCGTCCAGCAGCTCGGCGATGTCCGCTCCGGCGAGACCGGAGGGCACCAGCCCGAACGCGGTGAGCGCTGAGTAGCGGCCGCCGACGGTCGGGTCGGCGGTGAAGACCCGGTAGCCGGCGTCGATCGCGGCGGCCTCGAGCGCGGAGCCCGGGTCGGTGACGACGACGATGCGGCCGCTGGGGTCGATGCCCGCGTCGCGGAACGCCTGCTCGTAGACGCGGCGCTGGGAGTCGGTCTCGAGCGTGGAGCCGGACTTCGACGAGACGACGAGCACGGTGCGCTCGAGGTCCGTCGTGACGGCGGCGCGGACCTGCGCGGGATCGGTCGAGTCGAGCACCGTCAGCGGGACGCCGGCGGTGCGCGTGATGACCTCCGGCGCGAGCGACGAGCCGCCCATGCCGGCGAGGACGACGTGGTCGACCCCTTCGGCACGGAGCGACTCGCGCAGCGCAGTGATCTGGGCGACGAGCGGGCGGGAGACCGAGACGGCCTCCACCCAGCCGAGGCGCTTGGACGCCTCGGCCTCGGCGTCCGGTCCCCACAGCTCGGGGTCCTGGGCGGTGATGCCCGAGGCCACCAGGTCAGCGACGAGCCGCGGGACCACCGAGTCGATGGCCCGCGCGGCATCGCCGCTGGCAGCGATGGAAACCGTCACTACTTGGCGCCCTCGAGCGCGGTCTTCACGGTGTCGACGAGCTCGCCCCACGAGACGTTGAACTTGTCCACGCCCTCCTTCTCGAGCAGCGCCACGACGTCGTCGTAGTCGATGCCCTGCGCGGCGAGCTGGTCGAGGACCTGCTGCGCGGCGTCGAAGGTGCCGGCGATGGCGTCGCCGTGGATCTCACCGTGGTCGAACGTGGCGTCGAGCGTCTTGCCCGGCATCGTGTTCACGGTGTTCGGGGCGGCGAGCTCGGTCACGTAGAGCGTGTCGGGCAGCGACGGGTCCTTGACGCCGGTCGAGGCCCAGAGCGGACGCTGCGTGTTCGCACCGGCCTCGAGCAGGCCGAGGGCGCGCTCGGAGGCGAACGCCTCGGTCCAGACCTGGTAGGCGAGCTGCGCGTTGGCGATGCCGGCCTTCGACTTCAGGGCCTTGGCCTCGTCGGTGCCGACGGCGTCCAGGCGCTTGTCGATCTCGGAGTCGACGCGCGACACGAAGAACGAGGCGACCGAGTGGATCTTCGACAGGTCGTGACCGGCGGCCTTGGCCTTCTCGAGCCCACCGAGGTAGGCGTCGATGACGGCGCGGTAGCGCTCGAGCGAGAAGATCAGGGTGACGTTGACGGAGATGCCGGCGCCGATGACCTCGGTGATGGCCTCGAGACCCTCGACCGTTGCGGGGATCTTGATGAGGACGTTCTCGCGGCCGACCTTCTCGAACAGGAACTTGGCCTGCTCGATGGTCTTGGCGGTCTCGTGGGCGAGGCCCGGCTCGACCTCGATCGAGACGCGGCCGTCGAAGCCCTTGGTCTCGTCGTAGATCGGCTTGAAGACGTCGGACGCGTTGGCGACGTCCTGCGTGGTGATCTCGAAGATCGCCTCGGTCACGTCGGTACCGGCAGCGGCCAGCTCCTTGACCTGAGCGTCGTAGCGCTCGCCCTTGGCGAGGGCCGACGCGAAGATCGTCGGGTTGGTGGTCACGCCGACGACGTTCTTCTGCGCGATGAGGTCGGTGAGCTTGCCGGTCTCGAGGAGCTCGCGGGACAGGTCGTCGAGCCAGATGCTCACGCCGACCGCGGAGAGGGCGGCAGTGGGGGTGTTCTCAGCCATGTGTTTCTCTTCTTTCCTTCATCGGCCTGATGGCCGGGGTCTGGGGGACCGGGGGCGCGTGGCGGAGCCGAACCGCGCCTCCCGGCAGAAGGGCCGGATCCGGCGAACCGGACCCGGCCCCTGCGGGTCAGGAAGCCGCGATGGATTCCTTCGCGGCGGCCACGACGTGTTCCGTCGTGAAGCCGAACTCCTTGAAGAGCGTCTGGTAGTCGGCCGAGGCACCGAAGTGCTCGATCGAGACGCTGCGGCCCTTGTCGCCGACGATGTCGCGCCAGCTCATGGCGATGCCGGCCTCGACCGACACGCGAGCGGTGACGTCCTTCGGGAGCACCTGGTCCTGGTAGTTCTCGGACTGGGCGCGGAACCACTCGATGGACGGTGCGCTCACGACGCGGGCGTTGATGCCCTCGCCCTTGAGCTGCTCACGGGCCTCGACGGCGATCTGGACCTCGGAACCGGTCGCGATGAGGATCACGTCCGGGGTGCCGTTCGGCGCCTCGGCCAGGATGTACGCACCCTTGGCGACGTTCTTCGCCGAGGCGAAGACCTCACCGGAGGCGTCGCCCTCGCCACGCTCGAACACCGGCAGGTTCTGACGGCTCAGCGCGATGCCGGCCGGGCGGTCGGTGTGCTTGAGCATCTCGAGCCAGGCGTACGCGACCTCGTTGGCGTCGGCGGGGCGGACCACGTCGAGACCCGGGATCGCACGGAGCGACGAGACCTGCTCGATCGGCTGGTGCGTCGGGCCGTCCTCGCCGAGGGCGACGGAGTCGTGGGTCCAGACGTAGATCGCCGGGGCGCCCATGAGCGCGGCGAGACGGACCGCCGGACGCATGTAGTCGCTGAAGATCAGGAACGTGCCGCCGAAGGGGCGGGTGTTCCCGTGCAGGACGATGCCGTTGAGGATCGAGCCCATGGCGTGCTCGCGGATGCCGAAGTGCAGCACGCGGCCGTACGGGTCGGTGCTCCACGTCGACGTCGAGGCCTCGGCCGGACCGAAGGACTTGGCGCCCTCGATCGTGGTGAGGTTCGACTCGGCGAGGTCGGCCGAGCCACCCCAGAACTCGGGCATCAGCGGCGCGATGGCGTTGATGACCTTGCCGGAGGCGGCACGGGTCGAGACGGCCTTGTCGGTCGGGAAGACCGGCAGTGCTGCCTCGAGGTCCGCGGGGAGCTCCTTGGCGTTGACGCGGTCGAACAGCGCCTTCTTGTCGGCGTTGGCAGCAGCCCACGCGTCGAAGGTCTTCTGCCACTCGGCGTGCTGCGCCTGGCCCTTGGCGACGGCGCCGCGGGTGTACTCGAGGACCTCGGGGGCGACCTCGAAGGTCTTCGCGGTGTCGAAGCCGAGGACCTCCTTGAGGCCCTTGATCTCGTCGGCGCCGAGCGCCGAACCGTGGATCTTGCCGGAGTTCTGCTTGGTCGGCGACGGCCAGCCGATGATCGTCTTGAGGACGATGAGCGACGGCTTGTCGGTGACCTGCTGGGCGGCCTCGATCGCGGCGTGGAGCTCCACGGCGTCTTCGGAGTACTCGCCGGTCTTCTTCCAGTCGACGATCTGAACGTGCCATCCGAGCGCCTCGTAGCGCTCGGGGACGCTCTCCGAGAACGCGATGTCGGTGTTGTCCTCGATCGAGATCTGGTTCGAGTCGTAGAACGCGATCAGGTTGCCGAGCTGCTGACGGCCGGCGAGCGAGCCCGCCTCGTTCGTCACGCCCTCCTGCATGTCACCGTCACCGGCGATCACGTAGGTGAAGTGGTCGAACGGCGACTGGCCGGCCGGGGTCTCCGGGTCGAACAGGCCGCGCTCGAAGCGCTGGGCGTAGGCGAAGCCGACCGAGGACGCGAGGCCCTGGCCGAGCGGGCCGGTGGTGATCTCGACACCGTCGGTGTGGCCGTACTCCGGGTGACCCGGGGTCTTCGAGCCCCACTTGCGCAGGTGCTGCAGGTCGTCGAGCTCGAGGCCGTAGCCGTGCAGGTAGAACTGCACGTACTGCAGGATCGAGGCGTGACCGGCGGAGAGGATGAAGCGGTCGCGGCCGATCCAGGTGGAGTCGCTCGGGTCGCGACGCATCACCTTCTGGAAGAGCAGGTGTGCGAGCGGCGCGAGGCTCATCGCGGTGCCGGGGTGACCGTTGCCGGCGGCCTCGACCGAGTCGGCGGCGAGAACGCGGGCCGTGTCGACGGCCTTCCGGTCGATGGCGTCCCAGGTGAATTCAGCCACTTGGATGTTGACCCTTCTTGATGCGACATGTGCGAGGGCTCGTGCCATCGCACGGACATGTGGCCATCCCGGGGCCGAGTCGTGTCGCCGTCTAGCGGCGGCCGACCGGCTCATCGCGGCCGACGTCATCGGGGCGCGCACTGCGGGAGGGCAGGTCCAGCATAGTGACCAGCCACTCAGAAGGGGTTCAGGTGACGCCCGATGTTCACGAGTCGGGTCACCCGGGCCCTCGTCCGCCGGGCGTGTCGTGCTCCGCGGCTCGTCGTTCTGCACGGGATGGGGGAGCGGGGCATCATCGCGGCGCTTCCATCACGTAAACTGTCGACGACCCGTCGGACATTCCGGGTCAGCGCATGCCCGGACGCCGCCGCAGTCGTCCACCGAGTGTGCGAGCTGATGCGAACAGACTGAGGTTCCCTTGCCGACTGCCACCGTGACCAGGCCCGACACCGATCGACCCCGATCGACGCTGTCCCGCAAGGTCCGTGCGTACGTCTCGTTGACCAAGCCGCGCGTCATGGAGCTGCTGCTCGTGACCACCGCGCCGACCATGTTCCTGGCCGAGCGTGGCGTGCCGGACCTCTGGCTCGTGTTCTGGACGATGCTCGGCGGGGCGATGTCCGCCGGCTCGGCGTCGGCCTTCAACTGCTACATCGACCGTGACATCGACCGCCTGATGAAGCGGACCAGCACCCGCCCGCTGGTGACCGGTGAGCTCTCGGACCGCGAAGCCCTCGTGTTCTCGTGGATCCTCGGCGTCCTGTCGACGGCGGTGCTCGGGTTCCTGGTGAACTGGCTCGCCGCAGCCCTGAGTGTCATCGCGATCCTCATCTACGTGTTCGTCTACACGCTGTGGCTCAAGCGCCGCACCCCGCAGAACATCGTGTGGGGCGGCTCGGCCGGCTGCATGCCCGTGCTCATCGGCTGGGCGGGCGTCACCGGCTCGCTCACCTGGGCCCCGGTCATCCTCTTCATGGTGATCTTCCTCTGGACGCCGCCGCACTACTGGCCGCTGTCGATGAAGTACCGCGACGACTACGACGCCGCCGACGTCCCGATGCTCGCCGTGGTCCGCGGTCGCACCGTCGTCGGCCTGCAGGTCGTGCTGTACGCCTGGGCGACGCTCGTCTGCTCGCTCCTGCTCATCCCCGTTGCGCACATGGGGCCGCTGTACACCGTGGTCGCACTGGCCGGTGGCATCTGGTTCGTCGTCGAGTCGCACCGGCTGTACTCGCGGGCGATCCAGCACGTCGAGCACGTGCAGCCGATGCGTGTGTTCCACAGCTCGATCACGTACCTGACGCTGCTCTTCATCGCCGTGGGCATCGACCCGCTGCTGCCGCAGGTCTTCACCTTCTAGGCACTGCGGGCCGCCACTGGGCGACGTCGTACGACGAACTCGATGTCGTACGACGTCCTTCGTCGTCGGTGCGCGTGCGCGACGGTTGCGCGCGCGGGGATGCGACGTCCTCGACGTCGTGCGACGTCGAGGACGTCGTTCCGGGTCAGCGCGCGATCTGGCGCGGCTGTGGACGTGCGCACGGGGCAGACGGGAGGCGCGGGGCGGCGCCGCCACGGGCCTCCTGGCCGCCGGGGGCGTACGTGGGCGCGGGGCGCACGCGTGTGGTTGCGCCCCGCGTGACCCTGCGCACCGCGAACACGACACCCCGCGAGTCGATCGACTCGTGGGGTGTCGCAGAACGGGTGTTGCGCGTGCGACGCGCCCGGGCGTCAGGCGGCGTCGAGTGGTTCGCGCACGGCTTCGCGACCGGCGCTGGCGCGCGTGGCGAGCACGACCGCCGTGGTGGCCCCGACGAGCAGCCCGGCGAGCACCATGTGCGTGCCCACCAGCCCGACGGGCAGGCCGGTGCGGGCCTGGGTCAGACCGACGGCGATCTGCAGGAACTCGACGACGAGCAGCAACAGCGCCCACTTGCTCGAGATCCGGAGCCGGACGGCGCCGACGACGAGCACGAGGGTCAGCGCGAACAGGGCGTACGCGGGCCAGGCGTGCACGTGCTCCATGACCGCGGGGTCGAAGCCCGTGCGGTGCAGTATCCCGCCGTCGACGGCCTCGTCGGCACCGGCGTGCGGGCCGCTGCCGGTCGTCAGGATGCCGACGAGCACGGTGACCACGACGGCGGCGACCGTGCCGCGGACGACGCCGGTGTACCAGCCGGGAACGAGGCGGTGGCTGGTGCGGGGGCCGTGCATCGTCCGGTAGACCAGGGCCGCGGTGACCGAGGTCAGGGCGGCGGACACGACGAAGTGCAGCCCGACGACGAACGGGTTGAGGTTCGTGAGCACGCTGAGCCCGCCGATGACGGCCTGGACCGGGATCGCGACGCCCTGAGCGAACGCGAGCCAGAACAGTTCGGGGCGCGTGCGGAGCATCCGGACGACCGCCAGGAACATCGCGATCGCCACGATGACGAGCACGAAGGTGAGCAGTCGGTTGCCGAACTCGATGATCCCGTGGATGCCCATCTCGGGCGTGGAGACGAGCGAATCGGCCGTGCACTTGGGCCAGGTGGGGCATCCGAGGCCCGACGCGGTCAGGCGGACGAGGCCGCCGGTGCCGATCAACACGACCTCGACCACGAACGAGGCCCACGCCAGCGCGATGACCCGGCGGTCGACGACCCGGGGGAGCGACCACCACCGTGCGGTCCGGAGATCCTGGTCGACGGGGGGTCCGACGCGAGTCACGAGGGTGGTGCCTTCCTGTTGTTCCGTGCAGTGAACCTGTAGGATTCGAGGGTTCAGCAGCAGTCAAGTCTAGGCAGGCGCCGGCTCCGAATGGGCCGAGATCGCCGATCGATCCAGGGACTGCGTGGAACCATTGTCGTTGCGAGGGAGCAGCACCGTGTCCGCCTGTCGGCGGTCTGCGGTGGAATGGCGTCCAGACGCCACGGGTTCACACCTGAAGACGCTGCCCCGCGAGAAGGAAACGAGGAGACCATGTCCGACGTGCTCATCGACCGTCCCGAGCTCGAAGGGCTCGGGCAATACGAGTTCGGCTGGTCCGACTCCGACTCGGCCGGGGCCTCGGCCCGCCGTGGGGTCTCGGACGAGGTCGTCACCGACATCTCGAACCTCAAGCACGAGCCCGAGTGGATGCTCAAGAACCGGCTCAAGGGCCTGCAGCTCTTCGGCCGCAAGCCGATGCCGACGTGGGGTGCCGACCTGACGGGCATCGACTTCGACAACATCAAGTACTTCGTGCGCTCGACCGAGAAGCAGGCGCAGTCGTGGGAGGACCTCCCCGAGGACATCCGCGCGACCTACGAGAAGCTCGGCATCCCCGAGGCCGAGCGCCAGCGCCTCGTCGCCGGTGTCGCCGCGCAGTACGAGTCCGAGGTCGTGTACCACCAGATCCGCGAGGACCTGGAGCAGCAGGGTGTCATCTTCATGGACACCGACACCGCGCTCCGCGAGCACCCCGAGCTCTTCCAGGAGTACTTCGGCACCGTGATCCCGGCCGGCGACAACAAGTTCGCCGCGCTGAACACGGCCGTGTGGTCCGGCGGCTCGTTCGTCTACGTCCCCAAGGGCGTCCACGTCGAGATCCCGCTCCAGGCCTACTTCCGGATCAACACCGAGAACATGGGCCAGTTCGAGCGGACGCTGATCATCGCGGACGAGGACTCCTACGTCCACTACATCGAGGGCTGCACCGCCCCGATCTACAAGTCGGACTCGCTGCACTCGGCCGTCGTCGAGATCATCGTGAAGAAGAACGCCCGCGTTCGGTACACGACGATCCAGAACTGGTCGAACAACGTCTACAACCTCGTGACCAAGCGTGCGATCGCGCACGAGGGCGCCACGATGGAGTGGATCGACGGCAACATCGGCTCCAAGGTGACGATGAAGTACCCGTCGATCTACCTCGCCGGTGAGCACGCCAAGGGCGAGACCCTGTCCGTCGCGTTCGCTGGCCCCGGCCAGCACCAGGACGCCGGCGCGAAGATGATCCACATGGCGCCGTACACGACGTCGTCGATCGTCTCGAAGTCGATCGCCCGTGGCGGCGGTCGCGCGGGGTACCGCGGCGAGGTCCGGGTGGACCCGGCGGCGCACCACGCGGCGAACACCGTGCGGTGTGACGCGCTGCTGGTCGACACGATCAGCCGGAGCGACACGTACCCGGCGATCGACATCCGCGTCGACGACGTCCAGCTCGGGCACGAGGCCACGGTCTCGCGCGTGAGCGAGGAGCAGCTCTTCTACCTGATGTCCCGCGGCATGGCCGAGGACGAAGCGATGGCGATGATCGTCCGTGGCTTCATCGAGCCGATCGCCCGCGAGCTCCCGATGGAGTACGCGCTCGAACTCAACAAGCTCATCGAGATGAGCATGGAAGGATCCGTCGGCTAGATGTCCAGCACCACCCCTCCCCACATCGACCAGCCGATCGAGCCCGCGGCACCCGCCCAGGGTGCCGAACAGCACGGCGCCGGAGCCCACTCCGACGGCGGCTGGGACGCCCCGGACAAGAAGATCCCGGTCCAGACCCGCTCCGAGCGGTTCCAGTCCGGCGACCTCGACGCGTTCCCGACCGTCACCGGCCGCGAGGTGAACTGGAAGTTCGCGCCATTGGCGAAGCTCCAGCCGCTCCTCGACGGTGGTCTCGACGGATCCGCCTACCGGTTCCTCGCCCGCCAGTCCGACGGTGCCGACGTCGAGTGGGGTCGCAGCGACGACCCCCGCGTCGGGACCGCCGGTCTGCCCGAGGACCGTGCAGCGGCCGCTGCGTGGTCCGCGCGCGACGCCGTCCTCGCCGTCACCGTCAAGGCAACCGAGGCGCACGAGTTCATCACCATCACGCGTTCCGACTTCGGCACGCAGCCCCGAGCGGCGCACACGGTCATCACGGCCGAGCCGCACGCCCAGGGCATCGTCGTGCTCGACAACCGCGGCAGCGCACTGCTCAGCGAGAACATCGAGATCGTCGTGCAGGACGGCGCACGCCTGACCGTCGTCAGCCTGCAGGACTGGGACGACGACGCGGTGCACGTCTCGACGCACTTCGCCGAGGTCGGCCGAGACGCCTTCCTGAAGCACGTCGTGGTCTCGCTCGGCGGCGACGTCATCCGGGTCAACCCCTCGACGCACCTCGGTGCGCAGGGCGCCGACACCGAGATGTACGGCGTGTACTTCGCCGACGCCGGTCAGTACATCGAGCAGCAGGTCTACGTGAACCACGACGCGCCGAACACGCGCGGTCGGGTCAACTACAAGGGCGCGCTGCAGGGCAAGGGCGCGCACACCGTGTGGATCGGTGACGTGCTCATCGGTCGCGCCGGTGACGGCACCGACTCGTACGAGCAGAACCGCAACCTCGTGCTGACCGACGGCACCCGTGCCGACAGCATCCCGAACCTCGAGATCGAGACGGGCAACATCGAGGGTGCCGGCCACGCGAGTGCGACCGGTCGCTTCGACGACGAGCAGCTGTTCTACCTGCAGGCCCGCGGCATCCCCGAGGAAGAAGCGCGTCGTCTCGTCGTGCTCGGCTTCCTGGTCGAGGTCATCCAGAAGATCGGTGCGCCCGAGCTCGAGGAACGACTCATCGCCGCGGTCGAGCAGGAGCTCGCCGAGGGCCGCTCGGTGATCGTCGCGCCGGCGGAGGCCGACGCCTGATGCCCACGAAGGTCTGCGCGGAGTCCGAGATCGCGGTGGACAGCCCCATGCGCGCCGTCGTCGACGGCACCGCGGTGGCCATCGTGAAGGACTCGTCCGGCACCGTGCACGCCATCGGCGACACGTGCACCCACGGGGACATCTCGCTGGCCGAGGGGTTCATCGAGGGCGACACGCTCGAGTGCTGGGCCCACGGCTCCCGCTTCTCGCTCGCCACGGGGAAGCCGCAGAACTTCCCGGCGTACGAGCCCGTCCCGGTGTTCCGGGTCGAGGTGCGCGAGGGCGACGTCTACGTCGACGTGCACGACCCCGTGCCCGTCGACTGACACCGCCTCCCGGCCCCCACACTTTCCGCGGCCCGTCCGCGACACGACAGAAAACCGAAGGAACCCACGCAATGTCCACTCTGGAAATCCGCGACCTCCAGGTCTCGATCGACACCGATCAGGGCACCAAGGAGATCCTCAAGGGTGTCGACCTCACGATCAACGAGGGCGAGATCCACGCGATCATGGGGCCGAACGGCTCCGGCAAGTCCACGCTGGCGTACACGATCGCCGGTCACCCCCGGTACAACGTCGTCGGTGGCTCGATCACCCTCGACGGCGAGGACGTCCTCGCGATGAGCGTCGACGAGCGCGCCCGTGCCGGCATGTTCCTGGCGATGCAGTACCCGGTCGAGATCCCCGGCGTGACGGTGTCGAACTTCCTCCGCACCGCCAAGACGGCGATCGACGGCGAGGCCCCGGCCCTGCGCGGCTGGATCAAGGAACTCCGCCAGTCGATGGCCGACCTCAAGATGGACTCGTCGTTCGCCGAGCGCAACGTCAACGAGGGCTTCTCCGGTGGCGAGAAGAAGCGCCACGAGATCATGCAGCTCGAGCTCCTCAAGCCCCGCTTCGCCGTGCTCGACGAGACCGACTCCGGCCTCGACGTCGACGCGCTGAAGATCGTGTCCGAGGGCGTGAACCGCGCCAAGGCCGCGACCGGCCTGGGCGTGCTGCTCATCACGCACTACACGCGCATCCTCCGCTACATCAAGCCGGACTTCGTGCACGTGTTCGTCGCGGGCAAGGTCGCCGAGCAGGGTGGCCCCGAGCTCGCCGACCGCCTGGAGAACGAGGGCTACGACCGCTACGTGCAGGCCGCGGCGGCGTCCGCCGCAGAGGCGCAGGCCTGATGATCGCGGCACTCGCCCCGGAGAAGTTCGACGAGGTCGTCGAGGGCCTGAAGGAGGTCCAGGACCCGGAGCTCGGCGTCAACATCGTCGACCTCGGCCTGATCTACGACCTGGCCTGGGACGACGAGGCCTCGGCGCTCGTGATCAGCATGACGCTGACGAGTGCCGGCTGCCCGCTGACAGACGTCATCGAGGGCGACACCGCGAACGCCCTCGACGGCATCGTGGACGCCTTCCGCATCAACTGGGTCTGGATGCCGCCGTGGGGTCCGGAACGGATCACCGACGACGGGCGCGAGATGATGCGCGCGCTCGGGTTCGCGATCTAGTCGCGACCACACCGCAGACGGGAGGCCCGGCGCCAGCTGGCACCGGGCCTCCCGTCTGTCCGTGGTCGCGCCACGCGCGGGGCGCGCCGCCGAGTGGTCGCAACCGCCCGCTCGCGTTCGCCGAGTGGTCACGTTCTGTCGGCCGACCGCGCTCCGGGCGACGGAAGGTGACCACTCGGCGTCCGGCTGGCGGGGAGTCGTGACCGACCCACGGCCCGCCGCCCCGCACGCAGCGGACGCAGAACGGCCCCGCACCGATCGGTGCGGGGCCGTTGTCGTGCGCAGCGTCAGCGGCGGCCGAGCGCCTTCCACGCGAGCGGCACGATGCCCGCGGCGATGAGCGCCTTCGCGATCCCACCGACGATGAACGGGTACAGGCCGGCGGCGAGCACCGACTGCAGGTCGTTCGGTGCGCCGAGCTGCCCGAGCACGACCGCCAGGTACGGCAGGCCGGTCACGAACGGGATGGCACTCGCGAGCAGCATCGCGACGGCTGCGCGCCCGAAGTGTCGGTCCCAGTTGCGGCGGGCCAGCCAACCGACGACGCCCGCGGCGGGGATGAACCCGATGACGTAGCCGAAGCTCGGCACGGCCAGGGCCTGCAGGCCGCCGGTCATGTCGGCGAAGAACGGTGCGCCCGCGAGGCCGGCGACGGCGTAGACGAGCAGCGAGAGCATGCCGCGTCGGGCACCCAGGGTCGCGCCGACGAGCACGACGGCGAGCGTCTGCCCGGTGATCGGGACCGGCCACATCGGGACCTCGAGCTGTGCCATCGCAGCGGTGAACAGGGCTCCGCCGGCGACGAGGGCGGCGTTCGTGGCCAGCCCGTGCGTCCGCAGACGGTCGGCGAGGACTGCGCGGGGAGCGAACCCGGTGGCGTTCGTCATGGATTCTCCTAGAATGGACTGCTGGTCCCGTTCGGAACCATCGGTCCCGTCAGCGTAGCGGTGCACCTCACGCACACGTCGTTGTGCAAACCCACCAACTGATTGGACGTCCACTGTGCTTGCCGTGCACGAACTCGAGATCCGCGTCGGAGCTCGTCTCCTCATGGAAGACGTGTCCTTCCGTGTCGAGAAGGGCGAGAAGATCGGACTCGTCGGCCGCAACGGCGCGGGGAAGACGACGATGACCAAGGCCCTCGCGGGCGAGACGCAGCCGAACGGCGGCACGATCGACCGCGGTGGTGAGATCGGCTACCTGCCGCAGGACCCCCGCTCCGGCGACCCGGAGGAGACCGCGCGGAAGCGCATCCTCGACGCCCGCGGGCTCGGTGAGCTCGTGGAGGGCATCCGCCTCGCCACGCTCGACATGGCGAGCGAGGACACCGCCGTCGCCGAGAAGGCGATGCGCCGGTACAGCCGGCTCGACGACCAGTTCAACGCGCTCGGCGGCTACGCGGCCGAGGCCGAGGCGGCGTCGATCGCGTCGAACCTCAAGCTGCCGGACCGCATCCTCGACCAGCAGCTCAAGACGCTGTCCGGTGGTCAGCGTCGTCGCATCGAGCTCGCGCGGATCCTGTTCTCGGATGCCGAGACGATGATCCTCGACGAGCCCACGAACCACCTCGACGCCGACTCGGTCGTGTGGCTGCGCGAGCACCTGAAGACCTACCCCGGCGGCGTCATCATCATCTCCCACGACGTCGAGCTCGTGGAAGAGGTCGTCAACCGCGTGTTCTACCTCGACGCCAACCGTCAGACCATCGACATCTACAACATGGGCTGGAAGCTCTACCAGCGGCAGCGCGTCGCCGACGAGGAGCGTCGTCGCAAGGAGCGCGCCGGCGCCGAGAAGAAGGCCGCGACCTTGAAGGACCAGGCCGCTCGGTTCGGTGCGAAGGCCTCGAAGGCCGCCGCGGCGCACCAGATGGTCGCGCGTGCCGACAAGCTGCTCGCGGGCCTGGAGGACGAGCGCGTCGCCGACCGGGTCGCCAAGATCCGCTTCCCCACGCCGGCCCCGTGCGGCCGCACGCCGCTCATGGCCGAGGGGCTGTCGAAGTCCTACGGGTCGCTCGAGATCTTCGCGGGCGTCGACCTGGCGATCGACCGCGGTTCGCGCGTCGTCATCCTCGGGTTCAACGGTGCCGGCAAGACGACGCTGCTCCGGATCCTCGCGGGTGCTGACCTGCCCGACACAGGTGAGATCCAGCCCGGCCACGGTCTGCGCATCGGGTACTACGCGCAGGAGCACGAGAACATCGACATCAACCGCACCGTGATCGAGAACATGGTGTCGGCGTCGACTGACCTCAACGAGACCGAGGCCCGTCGCGTGCTCGGTTCGTTCCTGTTCACCGGGGACGACGGCTACAAGAAGGCCGGGGTCCTGTCCGGCGGTGAGAAGACGCGTCTGTCGCTCGCGATGATCGTCGTCTCGGGCGCGAACGTGCTGCTGCTCGACGAACCGACGAACAACCTGGACCCGGCGTCGCGCGAGGAGATCCTCAACGCCCTCGCTGGGTTCGAGGGCGCCGTCGTCCTGGTGTCGCACGACGCCGGTGCCGTCGAGGCGCTCAACCCCGAGCGCGTGCTGCTCCTGCCGGACGGCACCGAGGACCACTGGAACAAGGACTACGCGGAGCTCATCGAGCTCGCCTAGCGGGCGGTCACGACACCCCGCTCAGGTTCGCCGAGTGGTCACCATGTGTCGTCGCCGTCGCCGGCGAGCGACGGTTCGTGACCGCTCCGCGGCACGCGTGCGAGCGCGTCGTGACCAGCGGCCGGGCGGCGTGCGGTGGTCGACGTGACCGTAGGACGGACGGGAGGCCCGTGGCGACGCCGCCACGGGCCTCCCGTCCGCTGTCCCGTCGGTCAAGGCAACCCGCTCACGTCCGCCGAGTGGTCACCACGTGGCGTCACCGGCGTCGACGGGCGACGGTTCGTGACCGCTCGGCGGCGCGCCCGCGGCGAGCGGCCCGGCGCAGCGCGTCAGCGGCGGGACGCGATCAGGTCGTCCTCGATCTCGGCGTCGGTCTTCGGCTTGGCGTCCTTGCGGCGCTGCCGCTCCTGGGCGCGCTCGCGTTCCTCTGGGTCGTCCTGGTTGAGGTTCCGGTACTCCTGCACCATCACGTACGCCAGGAACCCGAAGCCGCCGGCCGCGAACAGGAACCACTGGATGAAGTAGCTCAGGTGCAGGCCGGTGTCGGCGGTGGGACGCTCCCAGCCGAGCGGGCGCGCCTCGGTCGGGGCGGGGGACTCGGAGGCGAGCTCGCCGTACGCACCGGTCCAGATGGGGGTGTCGACCTTCTTCGCGACGTCGGCCAGGGTCACCGACTGCACCTGGTCCGTGTGCGCGGGGTCGGTGCGGCCGGGGATCCGGGGCTCGCTCTGCTGCAGGCGGACGATCGCCGTGACCTCGCCCGACGGGGGAGCGGGCACGTGGTCGGGGGCGTCCTGCGCGTTGCCGGTCGGGACCCAGCCGCGGTCGACGATGAACGCCCGGCCGTCGTCGGTGACCAGGGGGGTCAGGACCTCGAAGCCGGGCTGGCCGTTGTGCACGCGGTTGCGGACGAGCAGCTGTGCGTCGATGTCGTAGCGGCCGGTCACGGAGACGCGGAGCCACTCCTGCTCGTCCTGCCAGCTCGACGCCGTCGGCAGCGCCTGGTCGAGGGGGACCGGGGTGTGGTCGTAGTTCTGGGCGACCTGCTCGTTCTGACGCACGGCCTCGTTGCGGCGGTCCCACTGCCACATGCCGAACAGGGCGCAGACGATCGCGAAGGCCACGGCGATCGCGAAGTACCCGAGCCAGCGGCGACTGCGGACGAAGTGCCAGCCGACGAAGGGCTCGTCCGGGTCCTGGGTGGGGCGTTCGTCGTCCGGCACGGAGCGACGGGCGTGGTCGGCGGCGCGTTGCAGCTTGGCAGCGTGCTTCCGGCCGTACCGGGAGTGCGGGTCGAAGTCGTCGGTCATCGACCGGTGCCGGTGGAGCGCACCCCGACGTCGTTCTTCGGCGACGAGGCGGGGTCGCGTTCGTCGTCGAGCCGGTCGACGTCCTCGTGCATGCCGGTGACGCGCACCGGGAAGGTGCGGGACCGCAGGTAGTCGGCGAGGAAGTCGCGGTGCTCCTCGCACGCGGCCCAGATCTTCACGCGGTCGGCGGAGTGGATCCGGGGGTTGCGCCAGTTCACCCGCCACGCTGCCGTGTTGGAGCAGCCGGCTCGGGAGCAGACCGGGGTCGAGCCCGGTTCGGTGTGCAGGTCGAAGGTCGCGCCCATCAGCGGGGTCCCCACATCTTCGAGCGGTCGCCGTTGCGCTGCCACTCGTCCTGCGCGTGCTGAGCCTGCTGCCGGAGGCGGTCCTGCTCGTCGCGGTAGGCCTGGGCCCGGTCCTCTTCCTGCTGCTCGCGGAGGCCGGGGTCGACGGCGTCGTAGAGCTGCATCGCACCGGCGGGCGAGATCATGTCGCTCTCGGTCCGGCTGCCGGCGTTCGCGACGATCACGGCGACCCAGGGGATCACGGCGGCGAGGACGATCGGCACGACGGCGATCCAGGAGTGCCAGATGGAGTAGACGAGCACGGCCACGACGAAGAGGACGACGCGGATGGCCATCTGCCACACGTAGCGGGACAGGCGGTGCGCCCGGTCCAGCTCCGGCGAATCCGGGAGCGTGGTGATGCTCGTGTGCGTGCTCTTCATACAGATGGTCTCCGTCTACCCGTGGTCCAGCCTAAGCCTCCGGGGCCGATCGTGGGTGCGCCGCGCGCGAACGGGCTGCGGTGCTGGCTCCGCTACGCTCGTCCGGGCGTGTCCGCCGACCCGTCGGCACGACACGACCGCACACCACCACCGAACGGAGCGACCATGAGCACCCCCCGTACCGTCCTGATCACCGGCGGAAACCGCGGCATCGGCCACGCCCTCGCCGAGCGTTTCGTCGCCGCCGGGCACCGCGTCGCGGTCACGTCGCGCAGCGGACAGGGCGGACCCGAAGGGGCCCTCACCGTGCAGGCCGACATCACCGACACGGCCTCGGTGGACGCCGCCTTCACGCAGGTCGAGGCCGAGCTCGGACCGATCGAGGTGCTCGTGGCCAACGCCGGTATCACGAACGACCAGCTGCTGCTCCGCATGTCCGAGGACGACTTCACGAGCGTCGTCGACACCAACCTGACCGGCACGTTCCGGGTCGTGAAGCGCGCCACCAAGGGCATGATGAAGGCCAAGTTCGGCCGCATCGTGCTCATGTCGAGCGTCGTCGGCGCCTACGGCCAGATCGGCCAGGTCAACTACGCGTCGTCGAAGGCCGCCCTGGTCGGCATGGCCCGGTCGATCACCCGTGAGCTCGGCTCGCGCGGAATCACCGCCAACGTCGTCGCGCCCGGGTTCATCCAGACCGACATGACGGCCGCGCTGTCCGACGAGCTGCAGACCGAGTTCAAGAAGGCGATCCCGGCGGCCCGGTACGGCACGGTCGACGACGTCGCCGACGCCACGCTGTTCCTGGCGAGCGACGGGGCCGGCTACGTCTCCGGCGCGATCATCCCGGTCGACGGCGGCCTCGGCATGGGCCACTAGCCAGCGCCTGCGCGTCGTTTCGTGCTCAGCGACAGTTCACGGGTGCTCGCGCGCGTGACGTGTCGCTGAGCGCGAAGAACCGGACGGTCCGCTCAGCCGCGCAGGCCGAGCGTCGCGAGCACAGCGGACAGGTCGCGGTCCACGACGGCGACGTCCGCCTGCTCCCGCACGCGCGGCTTCGCGTCGAACGCCACCGACAGGGCGGCGACGCGCATCATCTCGAGGTCGTTCGCCCCGTCGCCGATCGCGACGGTGCGGACCGCGTCCACGCCGTCGGCCTCGGCCCACTCGCGCAGGGCGACGGCCTTGGCGTGCGCGTCCACGACGTCGCCGAGCACACGTCCCGTCAGCACGCCGTCAGCGACCTCGAGCCGGTTCGCGCGGCAGTGGTCGAGACCGAGTCGCTCGGCGAACGGGTCGAGGACCTCGTGGAACCCGCCGGACACGACACCGACGGTCCCACCGGCGGCGTGCACGCCGCGGACGAGTTGGTCGGCACCCCGCGTCACGCGGACCGCCTGCTGTGCGCGTCGGAAGACGTCGACCGGGAGGCCCGCAAGGGTCGCGACTCGCTCCCGGAGGCTCTCGGCGAAGTCGATCTCCCCGCGCATGGCGCGCTCCGTGATCGCCGCGACCTGTGGCCGGGTCCCGGCGGTGTCGGCGAGGAGTTCGATCACCTCGTCCTCGAGGAGGGTGGAATCGGCATCGAGGACGACGAGGAAGCGGGGCACGGACCAACGGTACCGACGGTCAGGAGGCACGGCCCGCGTCCGAGACGCGAGCCGTGCCTCCTGACCGTCCGTTCGTCGGTGTCGACGTAACCGGCCGACGCTACGCGTCGACGCGGACGCCCTTGCCGACCACGGTGATGCCGGACTCGGTCACGGTGAAGCCGCGGGCCTCGTCGGCCTCACGGTCGATGCCGACCTGCGCACCCGGCGCGATGACGACGTCCTTGTCCAGGATCGCCCGGTTCACGACCGAACCGGCGCCGATCGTCGCCCGCTCGAACACGATCGAGTCGAGGACCTTCGCGCCGGAGTCGATCCCGCACCACGGGCCGATCATGCTGCGTTCGACCTGTGCGCCCGACACCAGGCATCCGAGCGACACGAGCGAGTCGACCGTCGAGCCGGTGTTGCCGTTGGCGTCCCGCACGAACTTCGCCGGCGGCAGGTTCGTCTGCTGGTTGAAGATCGGCCAGTCCTGGTTGTACAGGTTGAACACCGGCACCGGGGCGATGAGGTCCATGTGGGCGTCGAAGAACGAGTCGATCGTCCCCACGTCGCGCCAGTAGTACTTGTCACGGTCGGTGGACCCGGGGACCTCGTTGCGCTGCAGGTCGTAGACCCCGGCGTCGCCGCGGTCCACGAAGTCGGGGACGATGTCGCCGCCCATGTCGTGCGCGGACGACTCGACCTGGCCGTCGCGGAGCACCGCGTCGACGAGGGCGTCCGCGTTGAACACGTAGTTGCCCATCGAGGCGAGGACCTCGCCAGGGGAGTCAGCGAGCCCGACCGGGTTCTTCGGCTTCTCGAGGAAGGCGTCGATCTTCGTCGGGTCGTCGGCGTCCACCTGGATGACGCCGAACTGGTCGGCGAGCTCGATGGGCTGACGGATCGCCGCGACGGTGGCGCTGCGACCCGAGGCGATGTGCGCCTCGACCATCTGGTGGAAGTCCATCCGGTACACGTGGTCGGCGCCGACCACGACGACGATGTCGGGACGCTCGTCGCGGAGCAGGTTGAGCGACTGCAGGATCGCGTCGGCCGAGCCGGCGAACCAGCGCTTGCCGAGTCGCTGCTGCGCGGGGACCGACGCCACGTAGGACCCGAGCAGGCCCTCCATGCGCCAGGTCTCGGCGACGTGCCGGTCGAGACTGTGCGACTTGTACTGGGTGAGGACGACGATCTTCTGCAGACCGGAGTTCACCAGGTTCGACAGCGCGAAGTCGATGAGACGGAAGTTCCCGCCGAACGGGACTGCGGGCTTCGCCCGGTCGGCCGTGAGCGGCATGAGCCGTTTCCCCTCGCCGCCAGCGAGCACGATGCCGAAGACCTTCTTTGGTGCCATGCCGCTCACAGTAGGCGTCAGCACTGGGAACCGGTTACCTTGAACCCGTGCGAGTCGATCTACTGACCAGGGAGTATCCGCCGGAGGTCTACGGCGGAGCGGGTGTCCACGTGGCCGAACTGACTGCTGCGTTGCGGTCGGGGACCGACACCGACGTCCGGGTCCGGGCCTTCGGGGCCTTCCGCGACGAAGCCGACGTCTGGGGGTACCGCACGCCGGCCGGCCTCGAACAGGCGAACGGTGCACTGCAGGCGCTCGGCACCGACGTGGCCATCGCCGCCGACGTCGAGGGCGCCGATCTCGTGCACTCGCACACCTGGTACGCGAACTCGGCGGGCCGGATCGCGCAGTTGACCTACGGGATCCCCCACGTCGTCACGGCGCACAGCCTCGAGCCGCTCCGCCCGTGGAAGGCCGAGCAGCTCGGCGGCGGCTACCGCCTGTCGAGCTGGATGGAACGCGAGGCGTTCGAGAACGCCGACGGTGTCATCGCGGTGTCGAAGGCCATGCGCGCCGACATCCTGCGCTCGTACCCGTCGATCGACCCGTCGAAGGTGCACGTCGTCTACAACGGCATCGACATCGACGCCTGGAAGCCGCAGGTCGACGAGGACGCCGTCCGCGCCCTCGGCATCGACCCGTCGCGCCCCAGCGTCGTCTTCGTCGGTCGCATCACCCGGCAGAAGGGACTGCCCTACCTGCTCCGCGCCGTGGCGTCGCTCCCCGAGGACGTCCAGATCGTGCTGTGCGCCGGTGCCCCGGACACCCCGGAGATCCTCGCCGAGGTCACCGGGCTGGTCGAGGGCCTGCGTGAGCAGCGCGAGGGCGTCGTCTGGATCGACCGGATGCTCGCGCACGAGGAGATCGTGAACGTGCTGTCCTCGGGCACGGTGTTCGTGTGCCCGTCGATCTACGAACCGCTCGGCATCGTGAACCTCGAGGCCATGGCGTGCGGCATCCCCGTCGTCGGCACCGGCACCGGGGGCATCCCCGAGGTCGTCGCGGACGGCTTCACCGGTCGCATCGTGCCGATCGACCAGGCGCAGGACGGCACGGGCACCCCGACCGACCCCGACAAGTACGTGGCGGACCTGGCCGCGACCCTCAACGAGGTGCTCGCCGACGAGGGGCTCGCGAAGCTCATGGGCCGCGCCGGACGCCTGCGCGTCGAGTCCGAGTTCACCTGGGACGCGATCGCCACGAGGACACGGCAGGTCTACGACGAGGTGCTCGGCCGGACCCCGTAGGCTGGTCGCATGCCCTCGGTCGTGCGCTTGTCAGACGTCTCCGTGGTCCGCAACGGGGCCACCATCCTCGACTCGATCTCGTGGGGGGTGCAGGACGACGAACGCTGGGTCGTGCTCGGCGCGAACGGCGCCGGCAAGACCACGCTGCTGCAGGTCGCCGGTGCCCAGACGTTCCCGACCTCGGGTGACGTCGAGGTGCTCGGCACCGAGCTGGGCGGCGCCGACCTGTTCGAGCTCCGCCCGCGCATCGGCTTCGCGTCGACCGCCCTGGCCCGTCGCATCCCGGTGACCGAGAAGGTCATCGACGTCGTGCTGACGGCCGCGTACTCGGTCACGGGTCGCTGGAACGAGGAGTACGAGGAGCTCGACGTCCGCCGTGCCCAGCGCGTGCTCGAGGAGTGGGGCCTGGGGTCGTTCACCGACCGCACCTTCGGCGAGCTGAGCGACGGCGAGCAGAAGCGCGTCCAGATCGCCCGCGCCGTGATGACCGACCCGGAGATCCTGTTCCTGGACGAACCGGCCGCCTCGCTCGACCTCGGCGCCCGTGAGAGCCTCGTCCGCACCCTCGGCGGCTACGCCCAGAGCGCCGACTCGCCAGCCATCGTGATCGTGACCCACCACGTCGAGGAGATCCCCGCCGGGTTCACCCACGCGCTGGTGCTCGCCGACGGCCACGTCCAGGCCGCCGGGCCCATCGACGAGGTCCTGACCGACCAGACCCTGACCGAGGCGTTCGGCATCGCGCTGTCCGTCACGAAGGACGCCGGTCGGTACACGGCGCGCGCGTCCTAGCGCTGCGATCGCGCCGTCCGTCTGGTAACGTTGACGGCTGGCGCAAGCCGATGACTTCCCGCGCATCTCGCGCAATCCCACCACCGCTACCGCTATCGAGGAAACTCCATGAAGACCGACACCCACCCCGAGTACCGCGCCATCGTCTTCCGTGACCTGGCCTCCGGTGAGACCTTCCTGACGCGTTCGACCGCGAACAGCGACAAGACGATCGAGCTCGACGGTGCCACCTACCCGGTGATCGACGTCGAGATCTCGTCCGCCTCGCACCCGTTCTACACGGGCAAGCAGCGCATCCTCGACTCGGCCGGTCGCGTCGAGAAGTTCAACCAGCGCTTCAAGGGCTTCTCCAAGTAAGCAGCCCCACAGCACGTCGGAACGGGCGGTCCTCCTTCGGGAGGACCGCCCGTTCTGCGTCGTGCGGCCGGTGCGCGGGTCAGGCGCCGTTGCGGTGCGGCCAGCGACCGTCGGCGGTGAAGGACGGGTCGCGCTTCTTGCGCATGTACTCCTGGAACGAGGTCGCCTGCTCGGCGCACCACCCGACCTGCTTGCGGTGGAGCTCTTCCGCCGAGATGCCGAGCTCGTCCTGGTACTTGCCGGCGATGGCCTGGGCGACGCGACCGGCCGCGATGGCGTCGGCACCGGCGTCGTGCGCGTCGTCGAGGGTGACGCCGTACAGCTCGGACGCCGCCTCGAGCGTGCGCTTGCCCTTGCGGAAGGTGTCGAGTGCCTTGTCGATCACGAGCGGGTCGACGACGTTGCCGATGACGGGGGAGGCGAACCCGTGCCGCTTTGCCTCGCGGTCGAGGACCGTCAGGTCGTACGGGGCGTTGTAGATCACCAGCGGGATGCCGCGGGCGAACACCGCCTCGATCGCGGCGATGATCTCGGCGACGACCTCGGCCGCGGGACGCCCCTCGGCCTGGGCGCGCTCGGTGGTGTAGCCGTGCACGGCCGCGGCGCCCTCGGGGATCGCGATGCCCGGGTCGGCGATCCACGCGCCCTCGGCGATGGAGGCACCCGTCATGTCGATGAGGCCGACGTGCGCCGTGACGATCCGCGCCGTCTCGACGTCGACACCGGTGGTCTCGAGGTCGAAGACGCCGAGGGCGTGCCACCAGGGGCGTCCGGAGAGGTCCTGCGCCGGGACGGGCGTGTCGAGCTGTGCTGTCGGATCCAGCTGTGCTGTGGGGAACGTCACGCGGTCAGGCTAACGGGACGCACCGACACGACCGGTGCTACCCGACCGGCGCGCCGACGTGCAGCCAGTAGAACGACTGCGTCCCGAGGGTCAGCGTGACGGTGCCGTCCTCGTCGAACGCGGGGAACGAACCGCCGCCGAACAGGTCGTAGAGCGGCCGACCGGCGAACTCGGGAGCCGAGACCGTGACCGACGTCGGGTTCGTGGCGAACGAGAACACGCACAGCACGTCCTCCGCCGACGGCCCGAACTGCTGGCCGGAGCCCTCCCACGAGCGCACGAACGCGAGCACCGACTCGTTCGAGGTCTCCTGCACGTGCAGGGTCCCGAGCCCGAAGACCGGGTGGGCCTTCCGCACGTGGATGACGTTGCGCACCCAGTGCAGCAGGGAGCGGGACTGGGCGAGCTGCGCCTCGACGTTGACCTGCGCGTAGTTGTACACGAGCGACTGCACCACGGGCAGGTAGAGCTTGCCCGGGTCTGCCGTGGAGAACCCGGCGTTTCGGTCGGGGGTCCACTGCATCGGCGTGCGGGACGAGTCGCGGTCGGGCAGCCAGATGTTGTCGCCCATCCCGATCTCGTCGCCGTAGTACAGGAACGGCGAGCCCGGCAGCGAGAACAGCAGCGCGTGGATGAGTTCGAGTTCGGCTCGCGAGTTGTCGAGCAGGGGAGCGAGCCGGCGCCGGATGCCGATGTTCGAGCGCATCCGGGGGTCGTAGCCGTACCAGCCGTACATGGCCTGCCGGTACTCCTCGCTGACCATCTCGAGCGTGAGCTCGTCGTGGTTGCGGAGGAACACGCCCCAGGCTGCCGCGGACGGTACGTCGAGCGTCTCGGACAGGATCGCCGACAGCTCCTTGGCGTGCTGGGCACGGAGCGAGTAGAAGATACGGGGCATCACCGGGAAGTCGAACGCCATGTGGCACTCGGGCTCCTCGTCGGTGCCGAAGAAGGCGGCGGTCTCGCGCGGCCACTGGTTCGCCTCGGCGAGCAGGACACGGCCGGGGTACTCGTCGTCCACCATCGCGCGCATCTTCTTGATGAACTCGTGGGTCTCCGGTTCGCCCTCGCCGTTGCCCTCTTCCGACTCGAACAGGTACGGGATCGCGTCGAGCCGCAGACCGTCGACACCGAGGTCGAGCCAGTGCCGCACGACGTCGTACACGGCCTCGACCACCGCGGGGTTCTCGAAGTTCAGGTCGGGCTGGTGCGAGAAGAACCGGTGGAAGAAGAACTGCCGGCGGACCGGGTCGAACGTCCAGTTCGACTCCTCGGTGTCGACGAAGATGACCCGGATGTTCGGGTACTCCTCGTCGGTGTCCCGCCAGACGTAGAAGTCACCGAAGGGGCCGTCGGGGTCCTCGCGCGACTGCTGGAACCACTCGTGCTGGTCGCTGGTGTGGTTGATCACCATGTCGATGACGATGCGCATGTTGCGCTCGTGCGACTTCGTGACGAGCTCGCGGAAGTCGTCGAGCGTGCCGAACTCCGGCAGGATCGCCTTGTAGTCGGCGATGTCGTACCCGCCGTCGCGCATCGGCGACTGGAAGAACGGCGGCAGCCACAGGGCGTCGACGCCGAGCCACTGCAGGTAGTCGAGCTTGCCGATCACGCCCTGCAGGTCACCGATCCCGTCGCCGTTCGAATCGACGAACGAGCGGATCATGCACTCGTAGAAGACCGAGCGCTTGTACCACTGCGGGTCGAGCGTCAGGCCGGGCAGCTGGATCGGGGCTGTGAAGGTCACCGTGCTCCTCGTCGTCATCGACGGGCCGGTCGACGGCCCGCCCCGGACACGATAGGCGCGCGATGCTGCGGGTGTCCGGGGTTTCGTGCGGTTGTCTTCGTAGACTGGCGCCGATGCAACCGCCCGTGCTCTCCCCGTACCAGTCGCTCATGGCCGCCACACCGGTGGTCCACCGGTCCGTGCAGGTCGACGGCCGCACCACGCACTACTGGGAGTACGGGCCGTCCGACTCGACGCAGACCGTCCTGGCGGTGCACGGGTTCCGCGGCGACCACCACGGCCTCGAGACGATCGCCGCGCACCTGCAGGACGTCCGCGTGATCGTCCCCGACCTGCCCGGCTTCGGCGTGTCCGACCCGCTGCCGGTGTCCGACATCGAGTCGTACGTCGGCTGGCTGCGCGCGTTCCACGAGGCGCTCGGGCTCGGCCGCGACGCCGTCGTCCTCGGCCACTCGTTCGGGTCGATCGTGGTGTCCGCCACCGTGGCCGCCGGGCTCGACACCCGGCTGCTCGTCCTCGTGAACCCGATCGCCGCGCCGGCGCTGCAGGGGCCCCGCGCGGTGGGCACCGGGATCGCGATCGGCTACTACAGGGCCGGCGCGGTGCTGCCGAAGCCGATCGGGCTCGGGATCCTGCGGAACGCCGCCATCGTCCGCGTGATGAGCATCGCGATGCTCAAGTCGCACGACCGCGGGATGCGCCGCTGGGTGCACGACCAGCACGACCGGTACTTCTCGGCCTTCGCGAACCGCACGAGCGTGCTCGAGGCGTTCCGCACCTCGGTCACCCACGACGTGTCCGAGTACGCGGACCGCATCGACGTGCCGGTGCTGATGATCGCCGCGGAGCACGACGACATCACGGCCGTCCCCCAGCAACGCGCCCTGGCCGCCCGCCTGCGCGATGCCGAAGTCGTGGTCATCCCCGGGGTCGGGCACCTGGTGCACTACGAGACACCGGCGCCGGCCGCTGCGGCGGTGCTGCGCCGGATGGCGGACACGGCCGCGCGCCCTGGACGGGGCCGCGGCACCAAGGCGGGCCGATCGTCGGGCGCGGGACGGGCCTCCCGGACGACCGCGACGAAGACGACGACGAGCGACGCGAAGGAGACCGACGCGTGACGCGCCTGCGGATCGGCCTCGATTGCCGCTACGTCCGGATCGGCCGCCACGACGGCATCAGCCGGTTCACCGCCGGGGTCGCCTGGAACCTGCCCGACCGGCACGACGTCGTGCTGCTCGTCCACGACGAGCGCCAGCTCGAGTCCCTGCCGCGCGACCTGCCGTGGGAGCTGCTGCCGGCGCCCACCGACGCGGGGGAGCCGCTCGTCGCACGACGGGTGAACCGGCTCGGCCTCGACGCGGTGTTCTCGCCGATGCAGACGATGGGCTCGCGGGGGCGCGACTACGCGCTCGTGCTCACACTGCACGACCTGATCTACTACCGGAACCGGACGCCTCCGCGCGAGTTCTCGTGGCCGCTCCGGCTCGGGTGGCGCGCGTTCCACCTGTCGTGGGTGCCGCAGCGCGTCCTGCTGAACGGCGCCGACGGGGTGGTCACGGTGTCCGAGACCACCGCGGGGCTCATCGCCGAGCACCGGCTGACGAAGCGTCCCGTGACGGTGGCGTACAACGCTGCCGACCCGGCGGCTCCGCGTGCGGCGGGTGCGCCGCGGGAGCGCTCGCTCGTCTACATGGGGTCGTTCATGCCGTACAAGAACGTCGAGACGCTGGCGGCCGCGCTGCCGCTGCTCGGAGCGGACTGGACCCTGCACTGCATGTCGCGGGTGTCCGACGCCGACCGCGCACGGATCGAGGGGCTCGCGCCGACCGGCTCGATCGTGTTCCACGACGGTGCGACCGACGAGGAGTACCTGTCGGTGCTCCGATCCGCCACGGCCCTGGCGACGGCGTCGTACGACGAGGGCTTCGGCATCCCGCTGGTCGAGGCGATGGGCGTCGGGACCCCGGTCGTCGTGAGCGACATCCCGATCTTCCGCGAGATCGGGGGCGATGCGGCCGAGTACTTCGACCCGGCGTCGCCGTCGGCGGTGGCGGCTGCGGTGCGGCGGGTCGAGGAGCGGTGGGACGAGGCGTCGGCGCAGTCGGTCGAGCGGGCCGCGCGGTTCCGGTGGCAGGACTCGGCGGAGCAGGTCGTGCGGGCGGTCGAGCGGGCCGTGGCCGACCGGCGCGCGCGGTAGCGGGGCGCGGGGGCGGGGGGCGCGTCGGTCGATGCGATACGACATGGTCGACGTCGTACGACATCGGATTCGTCGTTCCGCGTCGGCCACACGACCGGCGACCGCTACTTCGCCGCGACCACCTCGACGCTCGCCCCGGGGAACACCTTGTGCGTCTCCTCGGTCACCCGCGCCACGATCGGCGGGACGGCGGCCCCTCGCCCCGGGGTCTCGACGACGATCGACTGGTCGGCGGCGCGGTCCGACGGCGTGCCACCGCGTTCCCACGAGCAGCGGACGGCCGTGACCCCGCCGATGTGGTCGAGCGTGTCCGCCAGCACCAGGCGCTTCGCGGTCACCGTGCGCGAGTCGGAGACACCCACCTCGAGGGTGCCGAGGTCGGCGATCGCGACGACCCGGACGCCGTTGCCACCGGCCGAGTCGGTCGCGCGGCTCAGCGTCTCGACCAGGTCGGTGCGCGCGGCAGGGTCGAGCGACGGGTCGGCCGTGATCGTCGCGGTGGCGTCGTAGCTCGCGAAGCCGGTCTTCTCGGCCGGGTGGTGGCGGACCTCGGTGACGCCCGGCACGTCGGCGAGCCGGTCGTCGAGGCGGTCGAGTGCCAGGTCCGGCCGGGGGAACACGCCGCCGATGCCGGTCTGCACGCTGCCGATGATGGTACCGAGCACGAGGGCGATCACCCCGGCGACGACGACGGTGCTGCCGCCGATGACGAGCCAGGTGCGTGCCCGTTGCCCGATCGTGCGGGTCTGCACGCTGGCGGTCTCGGGGCCGAAGGCACGGTCGAGGTCGTCGTCCTGCTGGTCAGTGGCTTGCCAGCCACCCGGGTCGGTTCCGTCGGTCACCATGTCGCCCCCTGGTTCGGGTGCGTCGGAGCCTAGTCGCAGGACGGCCGCCCCGTCCGCGCAGGGCGCTCGTCAGCGCCGGCGTTCCAGCGGGTTCTGGTAGTCGAACGCGTACCGCCCGGGCCCGTCCGAGACGTCGTCGATCGGGTCGTCGAACCGGACGAGCTCCGCGTGGAAGCGTTCGGGGTCCCAGCGGAACGAGTGGATCGAGCCGTTGCGGATCGGAGTGGCGTGCCGGTCGGCGGTACCGGGCGCCGCCTCGTTGACCACGCTCCGGATCACCGCGCCGTGGGTGGCGACGACCACGACCCCGCCGTCGAAGCGCACCGCGATCTCACCGAGCGTCTCCGTGATGCGGGCGAGCAGCGCGGACCGGGACTCGCGGCCCGGGATGTCGTCGTGCGGGTACTCCGCCGTGACCTCGGTGTCGGTGAGCCCCTCGGCTTCGCCGTAGGACCGTTCGGCCAGCCCGGCGTACGTCACGGGTGCCGCGAGCCCGAGCCGGTCGGCGATGATCGCCCCGGTCTCGGCGGCACGGGACAGCGGCGAGGCGACGACGGCGTCGAACTGCCGGCGGGTGAGCAGTTCGGCGGCCTCGGCGGCCTGTCGCCGTCCGGTGTCGTTGAGCGGGATGTCGGTGGAACCCTGGATGCGGCGCTGCGCGTTCCAGTCGGTCTCACCGTGCCGGACCAGGTACAGGAGCGTCGTCACCCGTCGATCATCCCAGACGCCGCGGGACCGGCTGCCGCGGGACCGGCTGCCGGGCGACCCGACCCCAGCCGCTCGGCCAGGTGCACCAGCGTCTCGGTCGTCCCGCCGTCGAGCTTCACGGCGGCACGGCGGTCGCTGCGGGTCGCACCGCGGTTCACGATGGCCACCGGGTTCTTGCGGCGGGCAGCGTGGTCGACGAGCCGCACGCCGGAGTTCACCGTCAGCGACGACCCCACCACGAGCAGCGCCTCGGCGTCGGCGACGATCGACACCGCCTCGTGGAACTTCTCGGTGGGCACGAACTCGCCGAAGAAGACGACGTCGGGCTTGAGCATCCCGCCGCACACCGAGCAGTCCGGCACCACGAAGCGCTCGACGTCGGTGATCTCGACGTCGCCGTCGGGCTGCAGCTGCACCGAGCCGGGCTCGTCGATCCACGGGTTGGCGCGGTCGATGGTCGTGGCGAGGTCGGCGCGCGAGAACACCTGCCCGCACGTCAGGCAGAGGGCGCGGTCCATCGACCCGTGGATCTCGACCACGCGCCGGGATCCGGCGCGCAGGTGCAGGCCGTCGACGTTCTGCGTGATGACGCCCGTGACGACACCGGCGTCCTCGAGGGCGGCGAGCGCCCGGTGCCCCTCGTTCGGTCGGGCGGCGGCGAAGCTCCGCCAGCCGAGGTGCGAGCCGGCCCAGTACCGCTGCCGTTTGGCGGCGTCGGCGCGGAACTCCTGGAAGGTCATCGGCTTGCGCACGACCCGCCCGGCGCCGCGGTAGTCGGGAATGCCGGAGTCGGTGCTCAGGCCGGCTCCGGAGAGCACGGCGACGCGCTTGCCGGCGAGCACCTCGAGCACGCGGTCGAGGTCCGCCGCGGTCGGCAGACCGGTCGGCTGACCGGTCGTCGCCCCGGTGGGCGGTCCGGTCGTCGACGCAGCATCATCCAGCACCCTGTTCACGGTACCCTCAACAGCCGACCGTCCCGGTCGCTTCCCCTTCGGCGAGACGCGGCGAGACACCGGCTGGCCCACCACCTGCACCACACCGAAACGAGCCCCGTGCACCCCGTCCGCATCGACTCCCTCGACGACCCCCGCCTCGACGACTTCGCCCGTCTGACCGACGTGGCGCTCCGCCGGGTGAGCGAACCGGAGGGCGGCCTGTACATCGCCGAGTCGAACACGGTCATCGAGCGCGCGGTCCGTGCCGGGCACACCCCGCGGAGCATCCTGGTGCAGGAGAAGTGGCTCGACAGCGTGCTGCCCCTGGTCGCCGACCACGACGGTCCGGTCTTCGTGGGCCCGGACGCCCTGCTGGAGGAGCTCACCGGTTTCCGCATGCACCGTGGCGCGATCGCCGCCGTGCAGCGCCCCGAGCTGCCGACGGTCGCCGACGTGGTGCGGGACGCGAAGCTCGTCGTCGTGCTCGAGGACATCGTCGACCACACGAACGTCGGTGCCGTCTTCCGCAGCGTCGCCGGCCTGGGCGCGGACGCGGTCCTCGTGAGCCCGCGCTGCGCCGACCCGCTGTACCGCCGGAGCGTTCGGGTGAGCATGGGCACGGTCCTGCAGATCCCGTGGACCCGCATCGGCGAGTGGCCGGCGGCGGGCGAGGAACTGCGCGCGCAGGGCTTCCACCTCGCCGCGATGGCGCTCACCGACGAGTCGGTCGACCTCGCTGAGTTCACCCGGGACGTCCCCGGCAAGGTCGCGCTCGTAATGGGTACCGAGGGGCAGGGGCTGACGCCCGCCGCGATCGCGTCGGCGGACACCACGGTGCGGATCCCGATGGCGCACGGTGTCGACTCGCTCAACATCGCCGCGGCGAGCGCCGTCGGACTGTGGGCGGTCACCCAGGCCCAGCGGCTCGCTTCCTAGCCACGCCACGGGCGGACCGGGAGGCCCGACTCGCCTCAGTGCTGCAGCATCCGTCCGGCGCGGATCACCAGGGCACGGTCGGTGCCCGGTTCCCCGACCAGGCACACGCCGACGGGGGCTCCGTCGACGGTGAGCGCCGGTGCGCTGACCGCCGGTGTGCCGCCGACGCTCGCGAGGCTCGTCATCGCCGTCGTCGCGGTCCGGGTGCGTTCGAGTGCCGCCGTGTCGGCGGCGATGAGCGGTGCCGGCCCGGGGACCGTCGGGAACAGCAGGGTCCGGCCGGCGAGGGCCGTGCGGATCGTCGCCCGGACGCCGTCGAGTCGCGCGACGGCGTCGGCGGTGGCTGCGGGGTCGTTCGCCCGGGCTGCGGCGAACCGGTCGCCGACGACGGCGCTCAGGCCGCCGGGGTGGGCGTCGATCCAGGCACCGTGGGCGGCGACGGCCTCGGCGGCCTGCACGAGGCGCAGCAGTTCACGCAGGTCGTCGAGGGGCGGGATCCCGAGGTCGGCGAGCCGCACGGTGCCGATCGGGTGGCCGTGCCCTGCGACGAACGCGGTGAAGGCCTCGGCGACGGCCGGCTCGACGAGGTCCAGGAGCTCGGCGGGGACGAAGAGCTCCGGCTCCGCAGGAGCGACCGGATCCGACGGCACCGTGGCGTCGAGCGCCGCGAGCAGGACGTCGGCGCTCCGGGTGAGCCACCCCACCGTGTCGAACGACGGCGCGAGGGGGAGCAGTCCCTGCCGGGAGACCGCGCCGTGGGTCGTCCGGAGGCCCCAGAGTCCCTGGTACGAGGCGGGGACCCGCACCGATCCCGCGGTGTCCGTGCCGATCCCGATCTCGGCCGTGCCGAGACGGACGGCCGATGCGGATCCGCTGGACGAGCCTCCTGGCAGTCGGGTCGGGACCGCCCCGTTGGGCGGGGTGCCGTGGTGTTCGTTGCGTCCGGTCAGGTTGTAGGCGAACTCGTCGGTGCGCGCGATGCCGCGGATCGCGGCGCCGGCGTCGAGGAGCGCCGCGACGGCCGCTGCCGGCGTCGCCTGGACGGGGGACTCGCGCAGGTAGGTCGGGTTGCCGGCGCCGACGGGCTGGCCGGGGACGGCGTAGAGGTCCTTCACCGCGACGGTGAGCCCGTCGAGCGGTCCGGACGCGGTGGGGGCGACGAGCGGGTCGCCGACGGCGCGCCAGACGGTGGTGTCGAAGGCCTTCGGGCGGCCGGTGACGTGGGCTGCCTCGATGCGCCAGCGCGGACCGGCGTCGCCGTGGTCGCTGTTGCTGTTGCTGTTGCTGTTGCTGTTGCTGTTGCTGTTGGTGTCGCTGTCGCGTCGCCACAGCTGCGTCTGGAGGCCCTGCCCGCCCGCCGCGAACTCGGACACCGACACGACGAGGGCGAGTCCCTCGGCCAGGGGGCGGACCTCGACGCGCGTCAGCGACCGGGTCTGGACCCCACCCCGTGCCCCGCGGAACGCGCTGATCGCGTCGTGCCCGACGAGCAGGCCGCGGTCGTCACCGCGCATCGTGCCGGGGGCGTCGACGAATGCGGCGTCGAGCGCGTCGAGGTCGTTCGCGGCGAGGGCGGCCTCGTACGCGTCGAGCGCGTCGAGCAAGCCCTCCGGTGCCGCGGTGCTGGTCTCGTGCGTGCTCGTCTCGTGCGGGCTCATCGTGCGGGCTCCTCGAAGTCGGCCTTGCGGATGCGGGCGTGCGCGCCGGTGACCAGGTCGACCACCTGCGAGATGTTGAAGTCCGTCGCCGCCGACAGGTAGGCGTACGCCAGGTGCGGCTCCATGCCCCAGCGGGCGCCGAGGATCGCGACCGCGTGCCGGACACAGGCGCGGACGGCCTCGTCGAGGTCCGGGTCCATGCCCGTCGGCACGAGGAACTCGTGGGTCTCGACGAGCGGCCAGACCAGGTCGCCGAACTGCTGCGCTGCCTCGGCGGCGGGTGTCACGTCGAACCGGACGGTCGCGCGGAGCGACGCCTCCATCGCGGTGAGCGCGACCTCGCCGTCCCCCTGCGCGAAGTGCGGGTCACCGACGTACGCGAGCACCCCGGGGACCAGGACCGGCAGGTGCAGCTGCGCGCCGACCTGCAGCAGGTTCACGTCGACGTTGCCGCCGTGCCGGCCCGGCGGCACCGAGTGCAGCCGCTCGCCGGGGGTGGCGACGCCCATGATCCCGAGGAAGGGGGCGAGCGGGAAGTGCGCGAAGCGGTCGCGGGCGCCGGTCAGGGGGATGCGGCCCCGCTGACCCGCGGCCGTCTCGACCAGGTCGGCGAAGACGCTGACCGTGGTGCCGTCGACCGGGTACTCGCCGTGCAGGGCGCCGCGGCCGTGCCGGTTCGACACGACGCCGTAGTGCACCCGTGGCAGTGTCTCGAGCACCGTCATGGTCAGGACGTCGCCCGGCTCGGCGCCCGCGATGGCGATCGGACCGGAGACCACGTGCGGGCCGTCGGTGGCAGGGTCCCGGTGGCCGCTCCTGGCGATCGCGACGGCGTCGTCGAGGACGTGCTCCGCGGCGACGCCGTGCGACGCGAAGTACGCGCGGGGGTCACTGCCCTGGTCGGGCAGGATCCCCTCGTGGCTGACGGTGTCGATCGTGACGTCCTCACCGGACGCGATCGTGATGACCGGGCGGTCGTCGGCGTTCGGCAGCCGACCCCACAGGACCGTGTCCGGGTCGACGGGCAGGTACCGGGCCGACCGGATCGGGCCGGCGCCGGGCTGCAGGGTCGGGATCGCGGGGGTGTGTGTGGTCATCATCGGTCGGCCTTCCGTTCGACGAGGTGGGCGACGTCGGCGAGGTGGGCGGTCATCGCGTCACGGGCGCCGTCCTCGTCGTGCCGTCGGATGCAGTCGAGGATCCGTTCGTGCCAGACGAACGACGAGCGGCGACCTTCGCTGGTGCTGTGCGACCGGGCACGGACGTCCTGCACCCACCCGCTGCTGAGCTCGCACAGGGACACCAGCAACGGGTTGCCGGAGGTGCGCGCGACCTGCACGTGGAAGGCGACGTCCTGTGCCAGCGACTCCTCGGGACTGAGTCCCGCGTGCGTGGCGGCGAGGATGCGTTCGAGGGCGAGCAGGTCCGCTTCGCCGGCACGGACGGCGGCGAGACCGGCGACCCGGGGCTCGACCACCGTGCGGAACTCGGCGACGTGCTCGGCCCGCCGCGCCAGGTCGTCGCCGTGCGCTGCGCCCGTCTGCTGTTCGAGCAGGGCGGTCGCCTCCTCGGAGCGCGGCAGCACGACGGTGCCACGGCCGGGTGTCCGGGAGACGAGCCTGCGGCGCTCGAGCTCCTGCATGGCCTCACGCACCGTGGTGCGGGACACGGCGAGGTCCTCGGCCAGGGTCCGTTCCGGCGGGAGCTTGTCGCCGGGTGCGAGGTCCTCGAGCACCAGGCGGGCCAGGTGCGCGGCGGTCGCGGCGCTCAGGGTGCGGCCTCTCTGCATGGACAGGAGCCTAGGGTCCCTTGGTCCGCTTGGTTCATTGGTACGACCAACTTTTACACGCTCGTCACACGTGGCGTCCGAGTCGGAAACACGGCGGGCGAAGGGTGGGTCACGTCCGACCCATCCGATCCGAGGAAGACCCCACCATGGACCTGATCCTGCGCACGGCCCGCCTGACCGACGGCCGCCTGGTCGACGTCCACGTCGCCGACGGCACGATCGTCCGGGTCGCCGAAGCGGGCACAGAGGTCGCCGAAGCGGGCACGGAGGTCGCCGAAGCGGGCACGGAGGTCGAGCCGACCGAGGCGGCGCGCGTCGTGGACTGTGCCGGTCGCGTCGTGATCCCCGGGCTCATCGAGTCCCACCTGCACGTCGACAAGGCACTGCTCGACCGTGAACGACCGAACCCCGACGGCACCCTCGCCGGTGCGATCGCGGTGACGGGGGAACTCAAACGCGGCTTCACCCACGACTCCGTCCGTGACCGCGCCCGGACCCTGCTCGACCAGGCGATCGCCAACGGCACGACACTCGTCCGGGCGCACCCCGACGTCGACCCCGTCGTCGGACTGACCGGCGTCGAGGTGCTCCTCGCCCTGCGCGACGAGTACCGCGACGCCCTGGACCTGCAGATCGTCGCGTTCCCGCAGGAGGGGATCGCGAAGGCGCCGGGCACGCTCGCCCTGCTCCGCCAGGCGCTCGCCGCCGGGGCCGACGTGATCGGTGGCTGCACCTACAACGAGGCGACCCTGGCCGCATGCCACGAGCACGTCGAGACCGTCCTCGACCTCGCCGAGGAGTTCGACGTGCCGGCCGACCTGCACGCCGACTTCGCCGACGACACGTCCGACCCGCGGTTCGCCCTCGCCGGGCACATCGCCGACCGTGTCGCCGCTCGCGGGCTGCGGGACCGGGTCGCCCTCGGACACGTGACCTCGCTCGCCAGTCTGCCCCCGGTCTCGCGCAGCGCCGTGCTCGCGAAACTCGCCGCAGCGGGTGTCGCGGTGGTGCCGCTGCCCGCCACGGACCTGCACCTCGGCGGTCGCTCGGACGACCGGGACGTCCGCCGAGGGGTCGTCCCGGTGCGCGAGCTCTGGGACGCCGGCGTCACGAGCGCCTACTCGTCGAACAACGTCCGCAACGCGTTCACGCCGTTCGGCAACGCGGACCTGCTCGACATCGGGTTGCTGCTCGCGCAGGTGGGGCACCTGTCCGGCCCGGCCGACCTCGGGCGCGTGCTCGAGATGGCCACGTCGTCCGCGGCCCGCGTCGTCGGGGTCTCCGACACCCACGGCATCCGGCCCGGAGCCGCCGCCGACCTCGTCGTCCTGTCGACGACCGACCCCGCGGGCGTCCTGCTCGACCGCCCCGACCGGAACCTCGTGGTCAAGCGCGGCCGCGTCGTCGCGGAGACCACCAGGACCACCCGACTCACTACCGGACCCACCACTCGATCGAAGGAGCTCACCCATGCGTGAACGGATCCCGCACGAGATCGTCGCCTCGGTCCTCGCCGGCACCACGGCGTTCATCGGCGGCAACGCGCTGCACCTGCCCACCTGGGCGATCTTCATCAGCTGGGCGGGGATGTTCCTGCTCGGGGCGAAGCCCACGCTCCGGAACGCCACCCGGCTCTGGGCGGCGATGCCGATCGGGTCCGCCTTCGGCCTCGTGATCGTGCTGCTCGACCAGCGGTTCGGCACGGTGCTCGGCGAGGGGCAGGCCGCGCAGAACACCGTGCTCGCGCTGCTCATCCTGGTCGTCAACTGCGCGCTGATGTACACGGGTCGGACGCGGCTGTTCGGGCTCGTGCCCGGCATGTTCCTCGGGTTCGCGTCCTTCTTCGCCACGTGCTTCGGCGGCTTCGGGTTCGATCCGGGCAACGCGTGGGCGGCATGGGCGTCGGTCGTCGTGATGAACGCGCTCGGTCCGGCGTTCGCGTACCTGTCCCGGCGGCTGACGTTCGCGCGGCCGACCCAGCCCGGCGCGACGACGGACACGCCCACGACGACCCCCGCCGTCGAGCAGCCGGTCGCAGCCAGGGTCTAGGCACCGACCGGTACGCTCGGTTCCCGTGTCACGAGTCGTCCGTCGCCCCCGCTCCGCCGTCCGGAGGCCCGTGACGATCTCCGTCGTCGCGGTCCTGGTGCTCGTCGCCGGGTACCTCGTGGCCGCCGCCGTCGTGCCGTTCGGTCCGGCGAGCGCCGCGACCACCACGTACTCGGCCCCGACGTCGAGCGTGCCGGCGCTGAGCTTCCCCGGCTACGGCGCCACCGCGGTCGAGGCCACCGACTTCCCGGAGAGCCTGCGCACCAGCGGTGACACGAAGCCCCGGTCGATCGCGAGCATCACCAAGATCGTCACGGCGCTCGTGGTCCTCGACGAGAAGCCGATGGCGGCGGGGGAGTCCGGCCCGGCGATCACCTTCACGCCGAAGATGGAGTCGCTCTACGCCAAGTACGCGGCGATGAACGGCGAGGTCGCGCCGATGCCCGCCGGCCTGAAGCTCACCGAGCACCAGGCGTTCCAGGTGATGCTCATGAAGTCGGCGAACAACTACGCCGGCGCCCTCGCCATCTGGGCCTTCGGGTCGATCGCCGAGTACGAGCAGGCGGCGACGAAGTGGCTCGAGGAGCACGACCTCGACGACACCACGATCCACGAGCCGACCGGTCTCGACCCGCAGAACACCTCGACCGCGACCGACCTGGTCGACCTCGGGCAGCTCGCCCTCGCGAACCCGGTGGTAAAGGAGATCGTCGGCACCAAGGACGTCACGATCCCGACGGTCGGCGAGATCGAGAACTCGAACAAACTGCTCGGCCTGGACGGCATCGAGGGCATCAAGACCGGCACCCTCGACGAGGCCGGCGCCTGCCTGCTGTTCGCGGCGACGTACGAGCGCGGCGGCCGTGACGTGACGGTCATCGGCGTGATGCTCGGCGGTGTCGACCACGACTCGCTCGACGTCGACGTGCAACGGCTGCTCCGGTCGGTCGCGGACAACTTCCAGGTCGTGCCCCTGACCCACGCCGGCCAGACCTTCGGCACGTTCTCCACCCCCTGGCAGGACGAGGCCGACGCGGTCACCGCGAAGGCGGCCGAGGTCCTGGTCTGGGGCAAGACGAAGGTCCGGGCGAAGGCGCACCTCGACGAGGTCACCCTCGGGACGAAGGGCGAGCGGGTCGGGAAGGTCCGCTTCACGGTCACGAACCACGACCCGGTGTCGGTGCCGCTCGTGCTCGAGCGGACGATCGACGACCCCGGCGTCTGGTGGCGCTGGACGAACCCGTTCCAGGGCTGACGGTGCTCGCGCGCTGACGCGCACCACCCGGAGTCCGTACTGTCGGACGGGTGACGACGACGAAGACGTTCCCCCGGACCACCCCCTCCGCCCTCGACATCGACGCCCGCGGTGTGCTCGCGTTCGTCGACGCCCTCGAGTCGACCCCCGGTGTCGAGCCGCACAGCCTGATGCTGCTCCGCCACGGCCAGGTCGCTGCCGAGGGGTGGTGGCAGCCGTACGCAGCCGACCGGGTGCACCTGCTCTACTCGCTCAGCAAGAGCTTCACCGCAGCGGCGGTCGGCATCGCGGTGCGCGAGGGATTGATCGACCTCGACGCGACCGCACTGTCGTACTTCCCCGAGCTCGACGACGAGATCACGGACGAAGGCAGCCGCCGCATCCGGGTCCGGCACCTGCTCGCGATGGCGAGCGGGCACCGCGAGGACGCCATCGACCGGGCTCGTGAGGCCGACCGCATGGACGTCGTGCGTGGCTTCCTGCTCCTGCCGCCGGACGAGGAGCCCGGCTCGCTCTTCACCTACAACCAGCCGTGCACGTACACGCTCGCCGCGATCGTCCGGCGGGTCAGCGGCGGTTCGCTGGTCGACTACCTGCGTCCCCGGCTGCTCGACCCGCTCGGCATCGACGACCTCGCCTGGCGCCGCGACGAGTCCGGCGGCGAGCTCGGCTTCAGTGGCTGCTACACCACGACGTCGGCGGTCGCCGCGCTCGGGCAGCTGTACCTGCAGCGCGGCGTCTGGGAGGGCGAGCGGATCCTCGACGAGGACTGGGTCGCGGCCGCCACGCGCAAGCAGATCGACAACCTCGACGAGGAGAACCCGGACTGGTCGCAGGGCTACGGCTTCCAGTTCTGGATGGCCCGCCACGGCTTCCGCGGCGACGGCGCCTACGGCCAGTTCTGCGTCGTCCTGCCGGAGCACGACGTCGTCCTCGCGATCACGGGACAGAGCCTCGACATGCAGGCGGTCCTCGACGCGGCCTGGCAGCACCTGCTGCCCGCCGTCGACCGGCCGTCCGACACGGGTGCGGACACCGTCCTGGAGGCCCGGCTCGCCTCCCTGGGGCTGCCCGCGGTGAGTGGCGCCGCGGTCCCCGAGCACGTGGCCGGTCGTGCACTCCGCGTGCTGCCCGGTGCGGCGCTCGACGCCGTGGGCTTCGACCGCGGGGCCCACGGGATCCGGCTGACCGTGTCGGCCGACGGAGCGTCGGCGTCGGTGCCGGTCGGCGAGGGGGAGTGGGCCGTCGAGGGTGCCCTCGCAGCGAGCGCCGCGACCCAGCCGGACGGCGCCGTGCTCGTCGCGCTCCGTTTCGTGGAGACACCGCACCTGCTGCACCTGCGCGTCGACCTCGACGCGGGCACGGTCGGGACGACGTGGGAGACCGAACCGCTGCACGACGGCGCGCTGACGCTGCACCGGCCCGCCGACTGACCTCTGCCGACCACAGGGTGCGCACGTCGCGGTTCGCGCCCCCGTGCCGTCATCGCGCCCTGGGGAGTCGGGGCGCGATGACCGTGGTGGGGTGCGGCCGGGGAGGCGTGCGGACTCGGATGGGCGTCGTCCGGCTACGGGGTGTCGGACTTGTGCTCGACGACGTCCTGCAGCTCGGGGCGCTTGGCGGAGACGCCGTCGCCCGACGAGGTGTGCTTGATGCGGCGGACGACCCACGGCACCAGGTACTCCTTCGCCCAGCCGAGGTCCTCGGCGCGGGCCTCACGCCACGGCCGGGCCTCGAGCGGTTCGGGGTTGAACGGTTCCAGACCGTGCGGCGCGCCGAGGGCGTCGAGCACCGCGGCGGCGATCGTGGCGTGCCCCGTGGGGGAGTGGTGGAGCCGGTCCGGTGCCCACATGCGCGGGTCGCGGAGCACCCGGAGGGCCCACATGTCCGCCACCAGTGCGCCGTGCTTCAGGGCGATCGCGTGCAGGTTCTCGTTGTAGATCGCCGTCTTGCCGCGCACCATGCCGAGCACCGGCGTCATGCCGACGTCGGGCCCGGTGAACAGCACCACGGTGGCGCCGTCGCTCCGCAGCCTGGACACCATGGCGTCCACCCGCTCGGCGAGTTCGTCGGGATCGGAGCCCGGCCGGATGATGTCGTTGCCCCCGGCGGACACCGTGACCAGGTCCGGACGGAGCGCGAGCGCCGGTTCGACCTGATCGTCGATGATCTGCTGCAGCAGCCGCCCGCGGATCGCCAGGTTGGCGTACGCGAAGTCGTCGGACCCGTGGGCGAGCACCTCGGCCACTCGGTCCGCCCAACCCCGGTTCCCCCCGGGGACGGTGGGGTCGGGGTCGCCGATCCCCTCGGTGAACGAGTCACCGATCGCGACGTACCTGGACCACGGATGACGATCTGACACGCTCCGGACCATAGTCTCGTGCCATGACGAAGGCCAACACGGGCGCAGCCGCCTGGACCGTGCCGGACGACCTGCTCGCCCACATCGCCGAACGCGCCCCCGGGTACGACGCCGCCAACGCGTTCTGCGCCGAGGACCTCGAGGAACTCCGCGCCGCGGGCTACCTGCGCATCGGGGTGCCGGTGGCGCAGGGTGGCTCTGGTCTCGGCCTCCGCGCCACGGTCGGTGTCCAGCGGACCCTCGCCCAGGCCGCACCGGCGACGGCGCTCGGCCTGGGGATGCACCAGGTGTGGGTGCAGGCGGCGCGCGCAGTGACTGCGCGAGGTGCGTCGTTCCTCCAGGCCGTCACCGACCACGCGTCGGACGACCACCTGCTGGCCTTCGGGGTGAGCGAACCCGGCAACGACGCCGTCCTGTTCGACTCGTCGACGACGGCGGAGCCGGACGGCGACGGCGGGTACCGCTTCACCGGTACCAAGGTCTTCACCTCGCTCGCACCGGCGTGGGACGTCCTGAGCGTGTTCGGCAAGGACACCTCCGGCCCGGAACCGCGGCTGGTGCACGGCTTCGTGCTCCGGTCCGACGGCGACGTCGAGCACCTGGACGACTGGGACACCCTCGGCATGCGGGCCACGCAGAGCCGCACGACGAAGCTGCACGGCGTGCACGTCCCCGCCGACCGCATCGTCCGGTCGCTGCCGGTCGGGCCGAACCAGGACCCGCTCGTGTTCGGGGTCTTCGCGGCGTTCGAGCTGCTCATCGCCTCGGTGTACGTCGGGATCGCCGAACGTGCGATCACGCTGGCGGTGTCCGCCGTCGGACGTCGCGTCGCGGCCGACGGCTCGCTCCGGTCGCAGGACCCGGACGTCCGGCGTGCGATCGCGGACCTGCGCGGCGCCGTCGACGCGATCACCCTGCAGGTCGACGCGCTCGCCCGATCGGTGGACGAACAGGACGACCTCGGTGCCCGGTGGTTCCCGCTGCTCGTCGGCACGAAGGCGCGGGCGGTGGACACCGCCCAGCACGTGGTGGACGAGGCCATGCGGGTGGTCGGGGGCTCGGCGTTCCGGTCCTCGAGCGAACTCGCCCGCCTGGCGCGCGACGTCCGGGCCGGCCAGTACCACCCGTCGTCGCGGGACTCGGCGGCGCGCACGCTCGCGGCGTCGGTGCTCGGCCCGCCCGCCTGACGCGGACGCGTGCGGCCGGCCGCGTGCCCCGGTGCGAGGTTGATCCCTCCGTGCGGCCCTGTAGCGCCGCACCGAGCGATCAACCTCGCACCGAGCGCCGAAGGCCGCACCGTGCGGCTGCCGACCGCACAGCCGGATAGTTAGCATCCGGTACGATTGGCCTCCCGAGCGCAGAGGAGGCGGCCGACTCGTGCCGAGGACCGACACCACGAACCGGACCGCTCCCCGTCGACGGACCCGCTCCCGGCGACTCGCCGACGCGGCCCTCGCGCTCGACCCCGGGCTCGTGAAGACCGACGGCGCCCTCCGCACCCTGGTCGCGGTGCCCGCCGGCATGGCCGTGGGGTACGCCGTCGCGACAGCGTTCGGCCTGCCCGCGATCCTGGGCGTGATGATCGGCGCGATGCCCGCGTTCATCACCTGCCTGGTCATCGTCGACCCGAGCACCGGCCGGACGGCTGCCCGCACCGGAGCCGTCCTCGTGCCGTTCGTCGTCGCCCTCGCCGGCAGCATCGCCCTGCAGCCGTTCCGGCTCCTCGAGCTCGTGCTCATCGTCGTGCTGCTGTTCCTGCAGTTCGCCGCGGCCGCGTGGGGCGCGTGGGCCGCCGACGCCGCGATCGTCGGGTTCGCCGGGTACCTGTGCGGGCTGCTCCTCCCGCTGCCCGAGACGAGTGTCGTGCCGCTCGGCCTGGTCGTGGCCGCTTCGCTCGCTGCGACGGTCCTGGTCCGCCTGGTGCTCCGACCGGACGCGCACCGTGCCCTGTTGCGTACCCGCCGTGGTTTCGTCGCCCGTGGCTCGGCCGTGCTCGAGGCCGCTGCCGCCGTCCTCGCCGCGGCGGACGACCCGGCCGCACGACGCCGCACCCTGCGCCGCCTCCGTCGCAGCCGCGACCGGTACCACGAGATCGCGTTGACGGTCGACGGGATGCTCGCCGCGAGCGGGGTGGACGCCGACACCACGGCCGAGGAGCTCCACCGGCTCGTGTTCGACACGCACTTCGCCGTCGACGAGCTCGGGCGCGGTGCCGGTGCCCTCGTCGAGCACGGCGCGCCGTCGGACGTCCGGCACGCCGCGCTCCGTGCCGTCACGATCGTCCTGCGCCACGGCGGCGGGCACGGCGAGGACGCCGCACAGACCCTGCTCGCCCGCTACGGCATCACGGCGTCCGCCGGCGACCCCGACTCGCGCACGACGGCCGTCGTCCGTCGGATGGCCGCCGAGTTCACCGACCTGCAGGGCGCCGGGCTGCGGTGGCGCGAGCTCCGCGACGAACTGCCGCGCCGCGGCGACGGCGTCGCGTTGGCAGCGCCCTTCGTCACGCCCGTCGTCCTCGCCGGCGGCCGCCCGGCCGGGGCCGTGCCGGTGCTCGCCGACACCGTCGCCGACGGCCCCTGGCGCCGCTGGCGACTCTCCGTCTCGCTGCGCACCGCGGTGCACGCCGCGATCGCCGTCGCGATCGTCGAGCCCCTCGCGCTGCTGCTCGACGGCCCGCGGTTCTACTGGGGCGTGATCGGCGTGATGATCGTCCTCGCCGGCACGAACACCACGCACGAGCGGGTCCGCAAGGGCCTGCACCGCGCCGTCGGCACGGTCGTCGGCGGCGCCGTCGGCATCGTCCTCGTGCACGTCGTCGGCACGGCGCACCCCTGGTTCACGCTCGTGCTCGTCTGCGTCCTGCTCGCGGTCGGCACGTACGGTTTCGGCGGCGTCTACTCGGTCTGGGTCGCGTGCCTGGTCGTCGTCCTGTGCCAGGTGTACGCGTTCTCCGGCAGCTTCACCGACTCGCTCATCCCGATCCGCCTCGCCGAGAACCTGCTCGGCGCCGCGGTCGCCGTGCTCGTGAGCGCCGTCGTCCTCCCGATCGCCACCCGGGCCGTCATCCGACGGGCCGTGCGCCGGCAGCTGACCGCGGTCCGGGCGTTCGTGCTCGCGCTGGTCGGGGTCGATGCGGACGCCGAGGCGGACGCGACCGACGGTGCGGGCGCGAGCCGGGCCTCCCGGTCCGCCGACACGGCCACCGATGCCGCCGCACCCGACCTGCGCGCACGATCGCGCGCCGTCGACGCGGCCACCTACCAACTGGACGCCGTCCTGCGCCCGATGGTGCGGTTCCCGACGGGCGGACCCGCCCGCGCGGATGCCAGGACCCGGACGTCCCTGCAGGCGGCGGCGACGTTCGCGCGCGAGGCGGCCGGGAGGCTCGGCTCGCCCCCGCAGGACCCGCCCGCCGCCCTGGTCGGTGCCGCCCACCGCCTCGCCGCGTCGATCGCGGACCTGGCCGACGGCATCGTGGCCGGGCCACGGTCCGCCGCGCCGGCGCCGGTCTGGGCGCGGGTCGGCGACCAGCTCGACACGGCGGTGGGCGCGGCGGCGGGTGGTCCGGACCAGCAGACCGTCGAGGTCGCGGCGCACGCGCTGGGCCGCATCGACGAGGCGCTCGCGCTGCTGGCCGACCGGCACCGGGCGACCGTTCTCGGCGAGACCGCCACGCGTTCGGCGGCCCCCGGCGCACGGTGAGCCCGGCGATGTCGGTGGTCCCTGGCATCATCTCGGTGTGAGCAAGCAGGACGGAAGCAACCGGCTCGTCTCCGACGCGCCAGTGCACGACGTCTCGGCGACCGTGCTGCACGTCGACATGGACGCCTTCTTCGCGTCCGTCGAACTGCTCGACCGACCCGACCTGGTGGGTCTGCCGGTCATCGTCGGCCACGACTCCGACCGCTCCGTGGTCACCGCTGCCACCTACGAAGCCCGTCGGTACGGCGTGAACTCCGCCATGCCGATGGCCATCGCGAAGCGCCGCTGCCCGAACGCGATCATCGTCGAGCCGCACTTCGAGAAGTACCGCGACCAGTCCGCCGCGGTGATGGCGGTCTTCGACCGGTTCACGCCGCGGGTCGAACGGCTCGGCATCGACGAAGCGTTCCTCGACGTCGCCGGCGCGCTCCGGCTGTACGGCACGCCGTGGGAGATCGGCCGGGCCATCCGGCGCACGGTCCACGCCGAGACGGGCCTGCACTGCTCGGTCGGCGCCGCGTCGACCAAGTTCGTGGCGAAGCTCGCATCGAGCCGGTCCAAGCCGGACGGGCTGCTCGTCGTGCCCGCGGCCGACACCATCGCGTTCCTGCACCCGCAGCCGGTCTCGGCGCTGTGGGGCGTGGGTGGCAAGACGCAGGAGACCCTCGAGCGCCGCGGCATCCGCACCGTCGGCGACCTGGCGAACACGCCCCTCGGGTCACTCGTGTCCGCGCTCGGGCCAGCCGGTGGCCAGCGCCTGCACGACCTGTCCTGGGGGCGCGACCCACGCGTCGTCGACACCGGCGTGGGCGAGAAGTCCATCGGGCACGAGGTCACGTTCGGCCACGACCTGACCGAGCGGGACGACGTCGCGCGCGAGCTCCTGCGCCTCGCCGACAAGGTCGCCGTCCGCCTGCGCCACGCCGACGTGCAGGCCCGCACCGTCGCGCTCAAGGTCCGCTACACCGACTTCACCACGCTCACCCGGTCGCGCACCCTCGCCGAGCCCACCGACGTCGCCAAGCGGCTGCACCGCGAAGCCGTCGAGCTGTACGACGTGCTGCACCGACCGGGCAACCGGATCCGGCTCATCGGGGTCCGCGGCGAGAACCTCGTGCCGGCCGCCGCGAGCAACGCGCTCTGGGACGACGACGCGCCGTGGCGCGAGACCGAGACCACGGTCGACGCGGTCGCCGCGCGCTTCGGCGCAGGCGTGCTGCGACCGGCATCCCTGGTCCGCCGGACCCCCGACGGCCACGTCCCGCACGCCAGGCAGGACTGACGGTGGCGGTAGAATCAGGTCCAGTGAGCGCAGCGGAGTACGAACATCAGCAGCCCGCCACGCTGTGGGCCGAGTCGGGGGACGATCACACGTCGTCGACGTCTTCGTCGTCGGTGTCCGCGCAGTCATCGGCGCACGCCGACGCCGTGGCACGGGACGAAGCCGACGCGGCCGCCCTGGCCGAGGCAGCCGGCAACTCGGCCGTCCAGCACCTGTCGCCGGCGTTCCCGGACCGAGCCGCGTGGGGCACCGCGTCGAAGCTCCGGGCGTGGCAGGTCGAAGCCCTCACGAAGTACTTCGAGTCCGAGCCGCGTGACTTCCTGACGGCCGCGACGCCCGGCGCCGGCAAGACGACGTTCGCGCTCCGCCTGGCCACCGAGCTGCTGGCGCGCGGCACCGTCGACCGCATCGTGGTCGTCGCCCCCACCGAGCACCTGAAGCGGCAGTGGGCGGACTCCGCTGACCGCGTGGGCATCCGCATCGACCCGATGTTCAAGAACGGCGACGGCATGTTCGGCCGGCACTACCAGGGCGTCGCGATCACGTACGCCCAGGTCGGCATGAACCCCGAGGTGCACAAGACGATCACCGAGGGCGGGCGCACCCTGGTCGTACTCGACGAGGTCCACCACGGCGGCGACGCACTCACCTGGGGCGACGGCATCCGGGAAGCCTTCTCCGGTGCCACCCGACGGCTCTCGCTGTCGGGCACGCCGTTCCGGTCCGACACCGCGCCGATCCCGTTCGTCCAGTACGCCCCCGACGAGCAGGGCATCCGCACCTCGATCTCCGACTACAACTACGGCTACGGCCGGGCGCTCAAGGACGGCGTCGTCCGGCCCGTGCTGTTCATGGCGTACGCCGGCCAGATGCGCTGGAAGACCCGGATGGGCGACGAGATGTCGGCTTCCCTGGGCGAACAGGTCACGAAGGACATCACCGCGCAGGCCTGGCGCACCGCGCTGTCGCCCGAGGGTGAGTGGATGCCGGCCGTGCTGTCCGCCGCCGACAAGCGCCTGACCGAGGTGCGCCGTGGCGTGCCCGACGCCGGTGGTCTGGTCATCGCGACGGACACCACCACGGCCCGCGCCTACGCCCGGATCCTGCAGCAGATCACGGGGGAGCGGCCGACGGTCGTCCTGTCCGACGAAGCCGCCGGGTCCAGCCGGATCAGCGCGTTCGCCGACGACACCTCGCGGTGGATGGTCGCCGTGCGCATGGTGTCCGAGGGCGTCGACGTCCCGCGGCTCTGCGTCGGCGTGTACGCCACGAGCGCGAGCACCCCGCTGTTCTTCGCCCAGGTGATCGGTCGCTTCGTGCGTGCTCGGCGCCGTGGCGAGACCGCCTCGGTGTTCCTGCCGAGCGTGCCCGGACTGATGGCACTGGCGGCGACGCTCGAGCTCGAACGCGACCACGCCCTCGACCGTCCGAAGGACGCCGACGACGGCATGTACAACCCCGAAGACGCGATGGTGGCCGAGGCCACCAAGGAAGACCGCGCGTCCGAGAGCCTGCTCGAGGTCCAGCCGTTCGAGGCGCTCGACTCGCAGGCGTCGTTCGACCGCGTCCTCTACGACGGCGGCGAGTTCGGCACCGGCGGCGAGGTCGGGTCGCTCGAGGAACTCGACTTCATCGGCATCCCGGGGCTCCTCGAACCCGACCAGGTGCGCGACCTGCTCCGGGCGCGCCAGGCGACCCAGGCGAAGCGCTCCAAGGGCCGGGCGGTCAAGGACGGCCAGCCGAAGGCCGCCGAGCCCGAGAACCGCCCGATGTACATGACCATCAAGGAGCAGCGGACCGAGCTCGCGCGACTCGTGTCGATCTGGTCCCGGCACTCCAACGAGCCGCACGGCTCCATCCACGCCGAACTCCGGCGCATCAGCGGTGGGCCGGCCGTGGCACAGGCGAGCATCGAGCAGATCCAGAAGCGCATCGACGTCCTGCGCTCCCGCATCGGCGGGCGCCGGTGACGGGTCCGGTCCGGGCGGTCCGCCCGTGATCGAGTCCGTCGACGACCGCACCTGGTACGTCAAGCGCGACGCCGAGTCCTCCCCAGAGGCGATCATCGACCGGTTCGGCGGTGGGTACCGGTTGCGACGGTTCTCGCTGACCGAGTCCCGACGCACCGCGCACGGGGTCTACATGGGTCTCGACCTCGCTGAGACGGCCTGGTGGCGACTCCGAGAGCGCTGATTCGCTCAGGAAGTGCGGCGTTCATGACGTTGACGGCCCGTATCCGGTAGACCGGAGGAATGGCAGACTCGATCCCTCACGTCCTCGTCCTCGGCGGCGGCTCCGCTGGCTACAGCACCGTCAAGCAGCTGCAGAAGCACGCCGCGACCGTGCCCATGCGCATCACGCTCGTGGACCAGAACACCTACTACACGTACCTGCCGTTCCTGCCCGAGGTCGCCGGCGGCCACATCGCCCCGAAGGACGTGACCGTCGAGCTGCGCCGTGCGCTCCGCAAGACGCGCGTCATCCAGGGCAAGGTCACCGGCATCTCGTCGAAGGACAAGACCGTCTCGATCGCGACCGCCGGTGGCGACGACCGCACGCTCGGCTACGACCAGCTCGTCGTCGCACTCGGCTCGGTCACCCGCACCTTCCCGACCCCCGGACTCGAGGAGTACGGCGTCGGCTTCAAGAGCGTGGAAGAGGCCGCCTACGTGCGCGCCAAGCTCCTCGACAACATCGCCAAGGCCGCTGCCACCCGTGACGAGGACGAGCGTCGTCGTCTGCTGACCAGCGTCTTCGTCGGCGGTGGCTACACCGGCGTCGAGGCGATCGGCGAGCTGTTCGACGTCTCGCAGGCCGCCATCAAGACCTACCCGTCGCTCGCGGGGGAGCACCCCCGCTGGATCCTCATCGACGCGCTCGACCGTGTCGCGCCCGAGGTCGGCCCGGAGCTGTCCAAGTGGACGCTCGAGTCGCTCCGCGCCCGCGGCATCGACGTGCGCCTGAAGACCACCATGCCGAGCGCCGAGGGCGGCATCGTCAAGCTCTCCGACGGCGACGAGATCCCCACCGGGCTGCTCGTCTGGACCGCCGGCGTGAAGCCGAACCCGCTGCTCGACGCCTCCGACCTGCCCCGCGGACCGAAGGGCCACCTCGCCGCCAACGCGAAGCTCCAGGTCGAGGCCGAGGACACGCACGAAGTGGTCCCGGGTGTCTGGGGTCTCGGCGACGTCGCACAGGTGCCCGACCTGACCGCCGACAAGCAGCCGGCGTTCTACCCGCCGAACGCGCAGAACGCCGTCCGTCAGGCCGTCGTCGCGGCGGACAACGTCGTCGCGACGATCACCGGCAAGCCCCTCGAGGAGTACCGCCACCCCTCGATCGGCACGGTTGCCTCGTACGGTGTCGCCAAGGGTGCCGCCAACATCAAGGGCATCAAGATGACGAACCTGCTCGCCTGGCTCGCCCACCGCGCGTACCACGTGTACGCGATGCCGACGCTGAACCGCAAGGCGCGCATCGTCATCGGCTGGGTCACCGGTGCCGTCTCAGGCCGCGACGCGACCTCGCTCATCAAGGAGACGGACCCGCGCCGCAACTTCGTCGAGGCGTCGAAGTCCTAGACGCAACCACCTGACGGACGGGAGGCGCGGTGTCAGCTGGCACCGCGCCTCCCGTCCGTCCGTGCGTGCGCTGTCTTGCTCGCTGCCGGATGCGTGCGCATGTTCCGACAGCACACGAGTCGTTCCCCTGGTGGTCTGTCGGAACTTGCTCACGCATCGGCCGTGAGCGCAGCGAACTGGCCGTGCCCCCACCCCTGGCCGTGAGCGCAGCGAACTGGCGGGCGGTGGCCGTGAGCGCAGCGAACTGGCCGAGGCGGTGACGCCCTGAGCGCAGCGATGGCGGCACTCGCCGGGAGACGCAACAGAAAATGCCCCCGGACCGAAAGGTCAGGGGGCATTGCATGTTTCTGTGTCCGAAGGGGGACTTGAACCCCCACGCCCTAATACGGGCACTAGCACCTCAAGCTAGCGCGTCTACCAATTCCGCCATCCGGACTGGATGTGTGGCGATTTCCCCGGGTTTCCCCGGCGTCCCTGCCGAGAGAAAACACTAGCACGGGTCTGAACGCCCGATGAACACGGCCGCGCATCCCGGGCGCGTCCAGAGGGCTGGGTACCCGGCGCGTCCTCCGGCGTCACCGGGCCGGGGCGCGTCGGTGCGGACCGATACCGTGGTGGCATGACGAACCCGGAGCCGACCGCGCCCGAGCTCGAGGCCACCGCGGCGATCGCGCGCGACCTCATCCGCATCGACACCACGAACTGGGGCGAGGGGAAGTCGCGCGGCGAGACCGAGGCGGCGCACTACGTCGAGGACAAGTTGCGCGGGCTGGGCCTCGAGCCGCAGCTGTTCGAGTCCGAGCCGGATCGTGTGAGCGTCGTCGCGCGGGTGCCCGGCCGCGATCGTGACAAGCCGGCCCTGGTGGTGCACGGGCACCTCGACGTCGTGCCGGCCGATCCGGCGAACTGGTCGGTCGACCCCTTCGGCGGTGTCGTCAAGGACGGCTCGCTGTGGGGGCGGGGCGCCGTCGACATGAAGAACATGGACGCGATGATGCTCACGTCGCTGTCGGACGTCATCGCGGCGCAGGGGGCTCCCGAGCGCGACTTGGTGATCGCGTACTTCGCCGACGAGGAAGCCGGGGGAGTCCTCGGCTCGCACCACGTCGTCGAGCACCACCCCGAGGTCTTCGCCGGGGCCAGCGCCGCCATCAGCGAGGTGGGCGGGTACTCGATCACCCTCGGCGACCGTCGTGCCTACCTGCTGCAGACGGGCGAGAAGGCGCTGATGTGGATCAAGCTCGTCGCCCGCGGTACGGCTGCGCACGGTTCGCACGTCATCCGCGACAACGCCGTGACGAAGCTCGCCGCGGCGGTCGCCCGGATCGGCAGCGAGGAGTGGCCGGTGCGTCTGTCGGCGACGACGGACGCGATGGTCGCCGAGGTCGCTCGGTTCCTGGGCGTCGACCCGACCGTGACGGGCCCGGACGAGGTCGCGCTCGCCACCGGTTCGGCCTCGCGGTTCATCCACGCCGCACTGCACACCACGACGAACCCGACGGTCCTGACCGCGGGCTACAAGCACAACGTGATCCCGGACACGGCCGAGGCGCTCGTCGACATCCGCTGCCTGCCGGGGGACGAGGAGTCGGTGCTGGCGCGTGTGCGGGAGCTCGCCGGTGACGAGGTCGAGGTCGTGATGTCCTTCCGCGACATCGGTCTCGAGCAGGACTTCGGCGGACCGCTCGTCGACGCCGTCCGCGACGTCCTCGGCCGCCACGACCCGGGAGCCCCGGTGCTGCCGTACCTGCTGTCCGGCGGCACGGACAACAAGGCGCTGTCGACGCTCGGGATCGCCGGGTACGGCTTCGTGCCGCTGCAGCTGCCCGCCGGCGTGGACTTCCCGGCGATGTTCCACGGTGTCGACGAGCGGGTTCCGCTCGACTCGCTGGCCTTCGGTCGGCGTGTTCTCGGGGACCTCCTGGCCACGTACTGATATTGTTCATGGTCGCCTGCGTGGCGGTGTCCTGACCGACCTCCCCCGAAAGGCCCGTGCGTGCACATCCTCGAGGCGATCTTCCTCGGCTTCGTCCAGGGGCTCACCGAGTTCCTGCCGGTGTCCTCCAGCGCGCACCTGCGCATCGTCGGGCTGTTCCTGCCCGACGCGAAGGACCCGGGCGCGGCCTTCACCGCGGTGACGCAGCTCGGCACCGAGACCGCGGTGCTCATCTACTTCTGGAAGGACATCACCCGGATCATCGGGCGGTGGTTCCGCTCCGTGTTCCGGCGCGACGTCCCGAAGGGCGACCCCGACGTGCGCCTCGGGTGGCTCGTGATCCTCGGCACCATCCCGATCGGCATCGCGGGGCTCCTGCTGAAGGACTCCATCGAGACCACGTTCCGCTCGCTCTGGATCGTCGCGATCGTGCTCATCGTCTTCGGCATCGTGCTCGGGGTGCTCGACGTCGTCGGCCGCAAGGAGCGTCGGATCGAGCACATGACCTTCGGTGGCGGCATCCTGATCGGGCTCGCGCAGGTGCTCGCACTCGTCCCCGGGGTCTCCCGCTCCGGCGCGACCGTGTCGATGGGGCTCGCGCTCGGTTACACGCGGCCGGCCGCGGCGCGGTTCGCGTTCCTGCTGGCCGTCCCCGCGGTGTTCCTGTCCGGCCTGTACGAGGCCGCGACGAGCCTCGGCGACCACGGAGCGCCGTTCGGACTCGCCGACACGCTCATCGCGACGGTGGTGGCCTTCGTCGTCGGGTTCGTGGTGATCGCGGCGTTCATGAACTACATCAGCAAGCGCAGCTTCATGCCGTTCGTCGTGTACCGCATCGCACTCGGTATCGTTCTCATCGTGTTGTTGTCGCTCGGAGTGATCCAGCCGTGAGGGCCTGGCAGGCCCCGTCCGTCCCCGACGTCCCCGGCGCAGCGCCGCGGCCCGTCGTGCACGACACCGCCACCGGCAAGCCGGTCGACCCGACGCAGGGCGAGGAGCGCGCTGCGCTGTACGTCTGCGGGATCACCCCGTACGACGCCACCCACCTCGGGCACGCGGCGACCTACCTGGCGTTCGACACGCTCGGCCGCGCGTGGCGCGACGCCGGCCTCGACGTCGAGTACGCGCAGAACGTCACCGACGTCGACGACCCGCTGCTCGAGCGCGCCACCCGCGACGGCGTCGACTGGCGCGAGCTCGCCGCGTCGCAGATCGACCTGTTCCGTCGCGACATGGAGTCGCTGCGGATCCTGCCGCCCGACGACTTCGTGGCCGTCACCGACGAGGTCGACCGCGTCGCCGAGGCCGTTGCGTTCCTGCAGGAGACCGGCTCCGCCTACGAGGTCCCCACCCCGGACGCCGAGGGCGATGACCTGTACTTCGACGTGAACCACCCCACCGACGCGTGGTCGCTCGGCGACGAGAGCGGCCTGGACCGCGAGACCATGCTCACGCTCGCTGCCGAGCGCGGCGGCGACCCGGAGCGACCCGGCAAGCGCGACCCGCTCGACCCGCTGCTCTGGCGTGCGGCCCGCGACGGTGAGCCGAGCTGGGACTCCGAGATCGGCCCCGGCCGGCCCGGCTGGCACATCGAGTGCAGCGTCATCGCCGGCGACCGCCTCGGCCTGCCGATCAGCGTGCAGGGCGGCGGCAGTGACCTCGTCTTCCCGCACCACGAGATGAGCGCGGGACACGCAGCGGCCCTGGCGCACCAGCCCCTGGCACACGCGTTCGTGCACACCGGGATGATCGCCTACCAGGGCACGAAGATTTCGAAGTCGCTCGGCAACCTCGTCACCGTGCGGGGGCTGCTCGACGACGGCGCGGACCCCCGCGCGATCCGGCTCGCGCTGCTGTCGCACAAGTACTCCGACGACTGGGAGTGGTTCGACGCCGAGCTCACGAGTGCCACGACGCGCCTGGCGACCTGGGACGCCTGGGCATCGGGTGCATCCGCCGGGCACGCCGACGATGCGGCCGACGTGGCGTCCCGGATCCGGGCGCGGGTGTCCGACGACCTCGACACGCCGGGTGCGGTCGCCGCGGTCGACACTGCGATCGCCGGGGGCACTGCGTGCACGCCGGAGCTCGCCGACCTGATCGACGCGCTGCTCGGCATCCGTCTGGCCTGAGCTCGGGCCGGCGGCGTCGTTGTCGGCCTGCGTCGACAGGTGACGACACGTCGTGTGCCGGTCGCCGTTCGGTCAGGAACTGTCGCCTGAGCGAGCGGCAACCGACAATTCGCGACCACCCTGCGGAGGTGAGCGGGCTGCCGTGACCGTTCGCGACCCCCGGACGGGAGGCCCGTGGCGGACCCGCCCCGTGCCTCCCGTCCGCCGTGCGGTCGCAACACGTCGCGTGCGTGCCGGCGACAGGTCACGAACTGTCGCCGAGGCTGGCGGCAGCCGACAGTCCGCGACCTCTCGGCGGAACCGAGCGGGGTGTCGGCTACTGCTGGGGCGGCTGCGGGGGCCGCCAGGGCCCCTCGCCACCAGCGGTACCGCCGTCCTTGCCGTCCTTGTGCTCGCGGCGCCGCAGGTACTGCTCGAACTCCTGCGCGATCGCGTCGCCCGAGGCCTCGGGGGAGTCGACGGTGTCGCGGGCCTGCTCGAGCTGCCCGATGTACGAGGCCATGTCCTCGTCGTCGGCAGCGAGGGCGTCGATGCCGTCCTCCCACTCGGTGGCGTCGTCGAGCAGGGTGCCACGGGGCACGGTGACGTCGGTGAGCTCCTCGATCTTGTCGAGCAGCGAGAGGGTGGCCTTGGGCGACGGCGAGTTGTGCACGTAGTGCGGGACCGAGGCCCAGAGCGACAGCGTGGTCAGCCCGGCCTTGTCCATCGCGTCGGCCAGGACGCCGAGGATGCCGGTCGGACCCTCGTACGAGGACTTGTCGACGTCGAACGCGGTGCGGACGCCTGCGTTCTCGCTCGAGACGAAGACCGAGATCGGTCGGGTGTGCGGCACGTCGGCCAGCATCGCGCCGACGAAGACGACGGCGTCGATCGAGTACACGTCGGCGAGGTCGATGATCTCGGCGCAGAAGCCGCGCCAGGTGCGGGAGGGCTCCGGACCGACGAGGACGAACACGTCGCGGTCGGTCGGGGAGCCGGTGGCGCCGATGACCGGACGGCCCTCGGCCCCGGGGCCGTGCAGCACGATGCGGGGCCACTGCACCCCGCGGGCGCCGGTCTCGTCGGATCCCATGGTCGGACGGTTGAACTGGTAGTCGACGTACCGCTCCCCGTCGAGCTCGCGCAGCTCGTCGAGCCCGAGGGACTCGACGATGCGGCGGGCGAGTCCGCTCGCGGCTTCGCCGGCGTCGTTCCAGCCCTCGAAGGCGACGACGAGCAACCGGCCGTCGCTGAAGGGGGAGTGCTGTGGCACGGAGCGGACCTCCTGGTGGTGGAGCGGAGCGGGGCGGGCACGACGAGGCACCCGGCCGGACACGATGCAGGCATCCACTGTAGGCCCCGGCGACGCCCGCGGGCATGCCCGTCCGCGCCCAGCGGAACGGCCCCGGTAGACTCGTCGCCCGTGACCGCGCATCCTCCTGCCCTCGTCCCGCCCGCAGCCGTGCTGTGGGACATGGACGGCACGATCATCGACACCGAGCCGATCTGGCAGCGCTCCCAGGTCGACCTGACGAACCGCTACGGCGCCGAGTGGACCCACGAGGACGGCCTGTCCCTGGTCGGCTCCGGCCTCGAGCGCTCCGGCGAGCTCCTGCGCGCCAAGGGCGTCGACATGGAGGTCGAGGAGATCATCCAGTGGATGACCGAATACGTGATGGAGCACCTGCGCGCAGGTGAGCTGCCGTGGCGCCCGGGTGCCCGCGAACTCGTCGAGGAGCTCCACGCCCGCGGCATCCCCACCGCGCTGGTGACGATGTCCCGCCGCAAGATGGCACTCGTCGCCGCCGAGGCACTGGGCGAGCGCGGGTTCCGCGTCGTCGTGGCCGGTGACGACGTCGACCGTCCGAAGCCGTACCCGGACGCCTACCTCTCCGCCGCCGCCCAGCTCGGCGTCGAGCCGACCGCGTGCGTCGCGATCGAGGACTCCGCCACCGGCGTCGCCTCGGCCGTCGCCTCCGGCGCCGTCACGGTCGCCGTCGAGCACATCGTCCCGCTGTCCGAGATCGCCGGCGGTGACGTGCACCTGACCACCCTGTCGGGTGTCGACGTCGACCGCCTGGTCGAGTTGACGGGGCCGGCGCTGGCCGCGCGCGCTGCCGTGACGGGAGGCCCGGCTCCTGACCCGGCGCACGCTGCGGACACCGAGGGAGTCACCCGATGAGCCACACCGACGACCCGACAGCGGCCCTGCCGCACACCGCCGGTGGCGCGCCCCACACGCCGCCGCGTGGCCCGTTCCGGGCCGGCGACCGAGTGCAGCTCACCGGCCCGAAGGGCAAGCTCACGACGCTGTCCCTCGAGACCGCCGGCGAGTACCACACGCACCGCGGGGTCCTGCGGCACGACGACGTCATCGGCCAGCCCGACGGCTCGGTGATCCGGGCCAGCACGGGCGACGAGTACCTCGCGCTCCGTCCGCTGCTCAACGACTACGTGATGTCGATGCCGCGCGGTGCCGCCATCGTCTACCCGAAGGACGCCGCCCAGATCGTGGCGTTCGCGGACGTCTTCCCGGGCGCCCGGGTGGTCGAGGCCGGCGTCGGTTCCGGTGCCCTCTCCCTGTTCCTGCTGCGGGCGATCGGTCCGACGGGGCAGCTGCAGTCCTTCGAGCGTCGCGAGGAGTTCGCCGCGATCGCACAGGGCAACGTCGGCACGTTCCTCGGCGCCGTCCCGGACAACTGGTCGGTGACCGTCGGAGACCTGGTCGAGGAGCTGCCCGGCGCCGTCGACGAGCAGAGTGTCGACCGCGTGGTGCTCGACATGCTCGCGCCGTGGGAGTGCGTCGACGCCGCAGCCGACGCCCTCGTGCCCGGCGGACTCATCGTCTGCTACGTCGCGACCGTCACCCAGCTGTCCCGCACTGCCGAGGCCCTGCGCGACACCGGCCGCTTCACCGACCCGATGCCGAGCGAGACCCTGGTGCGCACCTGGCACGTCGAGGGGCTCGCCGTCCGACCGGACCACCGCATGGTCGGGCACACCGGGTTCCTCATCACGGCCCGTCGTCTCGCCGACGGCACCGTCCTGCCGAACCTGAAGCGCCGCGCGGGCAAGGTCGAGTTCTCCGACGAGGACATCGAAGCCTGGACCCCCGGCGCCGTGGGCGAGCGCGCGACGAGCGACAAGAAGCTCCGCAAGGTCGCACGGCAGTCGGCGGCACAGGCCCGCAAGGTCGCCGCTGCCGAGGCCGGGTCCGCAGCAGCCGCTGCCGAGGGGTCCGAGCCCGTCAGCGACGCGTCCGAGCCGACCGACGGCGAACGGTAGGCTGACGGTCGTGCCCGTCCTGCATCGAACGGAAAGAGGGTCCGTGCGCACCATCCCCGCACTCCTGGTCACCATCGGTCTCGTGGCGTCGCTCACGGCGTGCGCCTCGAACGGCGCCGGCACCACCCCCTCGAGCTGCGCCGCACCCGGTGCGGCGTCCGAAGCGGTGACGGCCACCGGCGCGTTCGGCAAGGAGCCGAAGGTGTCGATCCCGAGCGGACTCACCACGAAGGGCACGCAGGTCTCCGTCCTGAAGCAGGGCGACGGCCGCACGATCGACGACGGCACCCCCGTCCTGATCGAGTACACGCTCGTCGACGGCGCCACCGGCGAGGTCGCGCAGACCAGCGGGTACTCCGGGCAGACGGCTCCGATCACCGCCGGTGCGAGCAACTACGGCGCCCTCGGCGAGTCGCTCGAGTGCGCGCAGGTCGGCGACCGCCTGGCCGTCGCGCTGCCGAAGAGCGCCCTCAGCAGCTCGGACACCAGCGCGACCACCGACAGCGGCTCGTCGGCGAAGACCGAGGACGCCGTCATCGCCGTCATCGACGTCAAGCGGGCCTTCGACGCCCGCGCGACCGGCACCCCGCAGCTCGCTGGCGACAAGATGCCCGCCGTCGTGCTCGCACCGTCCGGCGCCCCCGGCATCACGATCCCGTCGTGGAACGCGCCGAAGTCGAACGAGACGCACCTGCTCCGCAAGGGGTCCGGTCGCGTGCTCACCGCCAAGGACACCGCGGTCATCAAGTACACCGCCGTGACGTGGGGCGCTGACCCGTCCGTGGCCGGCTCCAGCTGGACCGACGGCTCGGGCGCGCAGACCGTGCCGCTCACCAAGGGCCAGGTCGACGAGGGCGTGCGGAACGCCATCGTCGGGCACCACGTCGGCGACCAGGTCCTGGCCGTCGTGAACCAGCAGGGCACCGCCTACGCGTACGTCATCGACGTGCTCGGAGCGATGTCGAGCTGACGCTCCCACACCGTCCACCGACCGCGGCGCGGGTGCACTCCGGTGCACCCGCGCTGCCGTAGGATCGCCTCGTGCCAGCGACCCGTGTGCCCCGTGTGCCCGCAGAGGAGCGGCTGTTCAGCCTCGTGCTCGCGCTGCTCTCGACGGAGTCCGGGCTGACCAAGGCGGAGATCCTGACCAACGTGCAGGGCTACCGCCAGCGGTTCACACCGGGTGGGGACAACGCCTCGCTCGAGCGGCAGTTCGAGCGCGACAAGGACGACGTCCGCGAGCTCGGCATCCCGCTCGAGACCATCGAGACACCGGGCGCCGCCGGCAACAACCAGACGCTGCGCTACCGGATCCCGAAGGGCGAGTACGACCTGCCCGTCGACGTCCGCTTCACCCCGGACGAGTCGGCCCTGCTGTCGCTGGCCGCCATGGCCTGGCGCGAAGGCGCGCTGTCCGCTGACTCGCGTCGCGGGCTGCTGAAGGTCCGGTCCGCGGGTTCCGAGGACGACGACGGCGCACTCCAGCTCGGCGTCGACGCGTACGCCCCGCGGCTCCGAGCACGCGACGCGGCGTTCGAGCCGCTCCGCTCCGCCCTCGACCGCGGTGCCGCCGTCCGGTTCGACTACATCACCCCGGGCCAGCACGAGGCCCGTCGTCGCGAGCTCGCCCCGCTCGCCCTGGTGCAGCACGGCGGCCGCTGGATGCTCGCCGCCCACGAGTTCGCCACGGACTCGGACAAGAACTACCTGCTCTCACGCATCGTCGGACCCGTCACGCAGTACGACGTCGGGCAGCACACCGCCCCGGTGGGCGCGGGGGAGCGCACGCTCGCCGAGCTCGAACGGATCTGGTCCGCCCGCACGGCGCGCATCGCGGTGACCCCCGGCTCCGACGCCGAGCGGCGGCTCGCCCGCCGTCGTGACACCGAGACCGACGCCGACGGCGCACTCGTGCTGCACCACGTCGACCCGCAGATCCTGGCCGAGGAACTCGCGGCGTTCGGACCCGAGGTCCGGGTGCTCGAGCCGGAGGACCTGCGGCTGCGCGTGGTCGAGCGGCTCCGTGCGCTCGTGCGCGACCACAGCGACGGAGAGGAGTCCGCCCGTGGCTGACGCCCAACCCCTGCAGGCGCAGGACAAGCTCGCCTTCCTGCTCGCCCTGGTGCCGTACCTGATCGACCGCGAGCGTGTCTCGGTGGCCGAGGCCGCGCGCCACTTCGGTGTCCCCGAGGCCCGCATCCGTCGAGCCGTGGAGCTCATCGCGGTGTCGGGGGTCCCCGGCGAGACGATGCAGTACCAGCACGGCGACCTGTTCGACATCGCCTGGGACGACTTCGACCAGAACGAGATGATCGTCCTGACGAACCTCGTCGCCATCGACGACTCGCCACGACTGTCCGCGCGAGAAGCTTCGGCGCTCATCGCCGGGCTGCAGTACCTCTCCGCGCTGCCCGAGGCCGCTGACCGCGATGCCATCCGAGCACTCATGGCGAAGCTGTCGCGCGGTGCTGGCGGTGCCGCGTCGACGGTCGCGGTCGGGCAGGACCTGCACGACGTCGCGCTCGCCACGATCCGTCGTGCGATGGCCGGCGGCCGCGGGTTGTCCTTCGAGTACGCCGGTCCGCGCACCCAGGGCGGCACCCGTCGGGTCGACCCGCTCCGGGTCGAGTCGATCGACACGGACTGGTACCTCCGCGCCTGGGACCTCGACCGGCAGGCGCTCCGGACCTTCCGCCTCGACCGGATGTCCGGTGCACGCGTGGACGACCGTGCGGTGGAGAAGTCGGCCGACCAGGTGGTGATCCCGGACACGCTGTTCCAGCAGTCGGCAGAGGACGTCATCGTCACCGTCGAGCTCGACTCGTCGTCGCTGCCGCTCGTGGCCGACTTCCTCGCCGACACCGCGGACGCCCCTGACGCCGAGGCACGCGTGCGGATCCGGCTCGCGGCGTCGAACGGCTTCGACGGCGTGGTCCGGCTCGTCGCGGGGCTGCCCGGCCGTGCCGTGGTGCTCGACCCGCCTGCCGCGCGGGACGCGGTGCGGGACTTCGCCGCCGCCGCCCTCGCCGCCGGCTGACGTCGCAACCCCGCCGCCGGCTGACGTCGCAACCCCGCCGCCGACCGCTCCTGCATGTGCGTTCGCACGGAGCGCGCCGAACTGTCGGTCCCCACCCCGTAGGATCGACCCATGGCTTCGACGACCGCGCGCGGGCGAGCGAGGCGGCAAGGGCGCCGTGACAACGACGCCGAAGGCCGCATGTCGCTCGGGCAGCACCTCATCGAGCTGCGCAACCGCCTGTTCCGCGCAGTGATCGCCGTGGTCATCGCCGCGGTCGGTGGATGGTTCCTGACCCCGTTCGTGCTGGACTCGCTCCGGGCACCGGTGGCCGAGCTCGCCAAGGTCGGCGGACACACGGCCGAGCTGAACTTCCCGATGATCACGGGTGCGTTCGACCTCAAGCTGCAGATCGCGATCACGATCGGCATCGTCATCGCCAGCCCGGTCTGGCTCTACCAGATCTGGGCGTTCATCGTGCCCGCCCTGGTGCGGCGCGAGAAGCAGTACGTGTGGGGCTTCCTCGGCACCGCGATCCCGCTGTTCTTCGCCGGGTGCTACTTCGGGTGGTACATCCTGCCCCACGTCGTCGGCATCCTCGGCAGCTTCGTGTCGAGCCAGGACACCTCGATCGTCGACGCGAAGGCGTACTACGACTTCGTCATCAAGCTCATCGTCGCGGTCGGCATCGCGTTCGTGCTGCCGGTCTTCATCGTGCTGCTGAACTTCGTCGGTGTCCTGTCGGCGGCGGCGATCATCAAGTCCTGGCGCATCGCGATCCTGTGCATCCTGGTCTTCTGCGCGATCGTCACGCCGAGCGCCGACGTCATCTCGATGTTCCTGCTGGCCGTCCCGATGGTGGTGCTCTACATCGCCGCGTGCGTCGTGGCCTGGTTCCACGACCGCAGGGTGGCGAAGAAGCAGGCCAAGCTCGACGAAGAGTACGGCCTGTGACGGGCGCGGACCTCAGCGCGGCCGAGCGCTTCGCCGCCGCCAAGGTCCGGAACCGCTCCCGCAACCTGGAGCTGTTCCGCGCCGACCTGCGCTTCGACCTCGACCCGTTCCAGTTCGCCGCGTGCGACGCGCTCGACCAGGGCCGCAGCGTCCTCGTGGCCGCGCCGACCGGTGCGGGCAAGACGATCGTCGCCGAGTTCGCGATCTGGCTGGCGATGCGGCAGCCGACGGCGAAGGTGTTCTACACGACGCCGATGAAGGCCCTGAGCAACCAGAAGTACGCCGAGCTGGTCGAGGTCTACGGCGAGTCCGAGGTGGGCCTGCTCACCGGTGACACGAACGTGAACCCGCGGGCGCGGGTCGTCGTGATGACGACCGAGGTCCTGCGGAACATGATCTACGCCGACTCCGACCTGCTCGACGACCTGGCCTGGGTCGTCCTCGACGAGGTCCACTACCTGGCCGACCGGTTCCGCGGTGCGGTGTGGGAAGAAGTGATCCTGCACCTGCCGACCGAGGTCCGGCTGGTCTCGCTCAGCGCCACGGTCTCCAACGCCGAGGAGTTCGGCGACTGGCTGCAGACGGTCCGCGGCGACACCGACGTCATCGTGTCGGAAGACCGCCCGGTCCCGCTCGAGCAGCACGTCCTGGTCGGTTCGAAGATGGTCGACCTGTTCGACTCCAGCGGTGCGGCGGCGACGAACCGCGTCAACCCGGAACTGCTCCGCATGGTCGGTGGTGCCTCGCGCAGCGAACGGCACGGCGGCGGCCACCGTGGCGGACGAGGGCGTGGGGGATACCACGACCGCCGTGGGCCGCGCACCGAGAAACTGCACCGCGAACGCATCGCGCACATGCTCGACGAGCGGATGCTGCTGCCCGCGATCTTCTTCGTGTTCAGCCGCGCCGGGTGCGACCAGGGCGTCCGCAACGTCCTGCGCTCCGGCCTGTCGCTCACCACGGTCCCGGAGCGCAACGAGATCCGCGAGACCGCGGAGTACCACTGCCGCACCCTGCCGGACGAGGACCTCGCCGTCCTCGGCTACTGGGAGTTCCTCGAGGGCCTGGAGCGCGGTGTCGCCGCGCACCACGCCGGCATGCTCCCCGCGTTCAAGGAGGTGGTCGAGAACCTCTTCCAGCGCAAGCTGCTCAAGGTGGTGTTCGCCACCGAGACCCTCGCGCTCGGTGTGAACATGCCCGCACGCACGGTGGTGCTCGAGAAGCTCGAGAAGTTCAACGGCGAGGCCCGTGTCCCGATCACCCCGGGGGAGTACACCCAGCTCACCGGGCGTGCCGGGCGCCGTGGCATCGACGTCGAGGGGCACTCGGTCATCCAGTGGACCGACGGCCTCGACCCCCAGGCCGTCGCCTCGCTCGCCAGCCGACGCACCTACCCGCTGAACTCGTCGTTCAAGCCGACCTACAACATGGCCGTCAACCTGATCGACCAGTTCGGGCGGCAGCGCACGCGTGAGGTCCTCGAGACCTCGTTCGCGCAGTTCCAGGCCGACCGGTCCGTGGTCGACCTGGCCCGCAAGGTCCGCTCGCAGCAGGAGTCCCTCGAGGGCTACCGCGAGGCCATGCAGTGCCACCTCGGCGACTTCACCGAGTACTCGACGCTCCGCCGCGAGCTCTCCGACCTCGAGCGCACGAACGTGCCCGGTGGGCGCGAGGCCTCGCACGGCGCACGGCAGGAACGGCAGGCCGCGATCACGGCGGTCCGTCGCCAGATGCAGCGGCACCCGTGCCACGCCTGCCCCGACCGCGAGGCGCACGCTCGATGGGCGGAGCGTTGGTGGAAGCTCAAGCGCGTCAACGACAAGCTGCTCCAGCAGATCCGGTCCCGCACCGGTGCCGTGGCGACCACGTTCGACCGGGTCACCGACGTGCTCCTGCAGCTCGGCTACCTCGTCGACGCCGGCAACGGCGAGGCCACCGTGGCCGCTGGTGGTCGCCGCCTGCAGCGCATCTACGGTGACCGCGACCTGCTCGTCGCCGAGTGCCTCGAGGCGGGCGTCTGGAAGGACCTCACCCCGGCGCAGCTCGCCGCGATGGCCGCCACGATCATCTACCAGCCCCGCCGCGACGACGCCCCCGGCACCGAGCACGCACTGCCGCGCGGCGCGTTCCGTCCGGCGCTCGACGAGACCCTGACGATCTGGTCGCGCCTCGACGACATCGAGCGCGACGCCCGTCTGGCCGGGTCGGTGCCGCCCACTCCGGCGATGGCGGTCGGCATGTTCCGCTGGGCCTCCGGCTCGGCCCTCGACGACGTCCTGCGCACCCTCGACCTGCCCGCCGGCGACTTCGTCCGCTGGTCGAAGCAGGTCATCGACCTGCTCGACCAGATCCGGAACGCCGGTGACGACGACCTCGCCCAGACCGCCCGACGTGCGACCGACGCGGTGCGCCGCGGCATCGTCGCCTACGCCGCGGTCTGACAGGAGGCACGGTGCGGGTTCCGGAGACCGGTGTGCGCGGGGTGCCCGCGCGCGTGGGCCGCGGTGCGGTCGCGGACGGCCCGTTCGCGGCGCTCCCGCTCGGCAGCGCGCTGCCCCTGGCCGTCATCGGCGGGCTGCTCTTCGCGCTCGCGTTCCCGTCACCCGGCTGGTGGTTCCTGGCCTTCCCGGCGCTCGCGTGCATGCTGCTCGCCGCGATGGGCCAGCGTGCCCGCAGGGCCGCGTGGCTCGGCTACGTGGCCGGTGCCGCGTTCTGGATCCCGGCCATCTCGTGGGCCGGCCGCTACCTGGGACCCGTCCCGTGGTTCGCACTGGCGTTGTTGGAGGCGGCGTTCTTCGCCCTCGGCAGCGTCGCGATCGCCCTCGCGTACCGCTGGGTCGCGCGCTTGGTGCCCTCGACCGCCGGACGTGTGTGGGGCCTCCCGGCCGTGGTCGCCGCACTGTGGACCGGACGCGAGTGGTTCTCGGGGAGCTGGCCGTACGGCGGCTTCGCCTGGGGGCGCGTCGGCCTGTCGCAGTCGCAGGGCCCGTTCACCCACCTCGCCGCGTACGTCGGCGTCCTCGGGGTGACGTTCGTGGTCGTCTACTGCGTCGCGGTCGTCGTGTCGCTCGCCCTCGTGTCCCCGCGGGTGCCGGGCGCGACCCTGCGGCTGCCGGTCCGGGTCGCGACCGCCGGGTTGCTCGTCGCCGCCGTGCTGGCGGTGCCGGCATGGCCGACCGCGACCTCCGGCACCATCCGGATCGAGTCGGTACAGGGCAACGGGCCAGCCGGGTACTTCGACCGTGCGGCGCCGGGCGAGGTCCTGGCTTCGCAGGTCGCGGCGACCGACGTCGAGGCGAAGGACGTCGACCTCGTCGTCTGGCCCGAGGCCTCCGCCGAGTTCGACCCGCGCCAGCAGCCCGTGATCGCGTCGTCGCTCGACGCCGTCGTCGACTCGGTCGGTGCGCCGCTGGTCGCCGGAGCCATCACACAGACCCCGTCCGGGGTACTGCACAACACCTCGTTCGTGTGGACCGCCGACGGCTGGCAGTCGTCCTACGACAAGAAACGGCCGGTGCCCTTCGGCGAGTACGTGCCGGATCGGTGGTTCTTCTCGAAGCTCGCGCCGTCCCTGATCGGCCTGCTGCAGCGCGACTACACGCCGGGGACGAAGCCGAACGTCCTGCCGGTGGCGGGTATCAACGCGGGCATCGCGATCTGCTTCGACATCGTCGACGACGGGCTGACCCGCGACATGGTGCGCGGGGGAGCGCAGGTGATCCTCGCGCAGACGAACAACGCGGACTTCTCCGGCACCGACGAGAACCTGCAGCAACTCGAGATCGCACGGATGCGGGCGATCGAGACCGGTCGGTCCCTCGTCAACATCTCGACCGTCGGCGCCTCGCAGGTCATCGACCCGTCCGGACGCACCATCGATCGGGTCCCCGAGTACACCGCGACCTCGATGGTGACCGACGTGCCGCTCGGTACCTCGACGACTCCGGCGTCGCTCGCTTCGGGGTCGATCGCGTTGTTCCTGTCGCTCGGCGGACTCCTCGTGCTGCTCGCCTGCGCACCGTGGGGACGCCGCAACCGCTCCTGATCCGCCGCCGCGTCCCTGTCCGTCCGAGGCTGTGATCCTGTGCATCGGGGCCACGCACTGGGAACGGACTGTGAATGCGCCCAGTCGGGAACGACGGGGCGTGGGACAGTGTTGTGGAGGGCAGACGAGCGAGAGGAGCACACACATGGCTGATCGGAGTCTCCGCGGCATGCGGCTCGGGAGTCAGAGTCTCCAGAGCGAAGAGGGCGTCGAGCTCTCGGACCGCAAGCGCGCGGTCTACCAGACCGATTCGGGGGAGACCTTCGACATCGTCTTCTCCGCTGACGCAGACGTGCCCCAGACCTGGTCGGAGCCACGCTCCGGCCGCGAAGGACGCCTGCTCGGTGACGACGGCATCCCCGTCGAGGTCGCAGCAGAGGACGTCAAGGCGCCCCGCACCCACTGGGACATGCTGCTCGAGCGTCGCTCGCGCGAGGAACTCGAGGAGCTCCTCGAGGAGCGCCTGCAGGTCCTCCGTGCACGACGCGGTGCCTGACACCACCACCTGACGAACGACGATGCCCGCCCCGGTTCCCCGGGGCGGGCATCGTCGTTCGTGGTGGTGCGGGTCAGCGTCGGCCGGAGCCGTCGCTGGTGCGGTGTCCCGACGCTTCGTCGTTCGGGTGCTGCGCGGCGTCGGTCTGCGGGGCCGGTGCGTCGTCGACCTTCTCGGCGGTCGCGTCGTCGGCGGCTGCGAGGTGCGCGTCGACGCTCCGGTTCGACTCGGCCAGTCGTGCGTCGAGGTCGGACTCGGGGACGATGTCCGCGGCGGTGGCGTCCGCACGCGGCATGGTCGTGCCGGCGGACCCGGCAGCGGCGGTGTTCGCCAGGCTCTCGTTCGCGAGCTTGGAGATGCGGGAGAGGAAGTCCCCGCCCGAGCCGGCGCCGGCGACCGGGCCGCTGCCACTGCGTCCGCCGGAGAAGCCCTTCGCGATGCCGGACAGCGCCTCGGTGAACTCGCTCGGGATCATCCAGAGCTTGTTCGCGGTGCCCTCGGCGATCTTCGGGAGCATCTGCAGGTACTGGTACGAGAGCAGCTTGTCGTCGGGGTCACCGGTGTGGATGGCCTCGAAGACCGTGGCGATGGCCGAGGCTTCACCCTCGGCGCGGAGCACCTGGGCCTTGGCGTCACCCTCGGCCGCGAGGATGGCGGCCTGCCGCTGCCCCTCGGCCTCGAGGATCTGGGACTGCTTGGTGCCCTCGGCCTGCAGGATCGCGGCACGACGGCTCCGCTCGGCACGCAGCTGCTGCTCCATGGCGTCCTGGATGGACACGGGCGGCTCGATCGCCTTGAGCTCGACACGGCCGACGCGGATGCCCCACTTGCCGGTCGCTTCGTCGAGCACGACGCGGAGCTGACCGTTGATGTTGTCGCGGCTGGTCAGGGCCTCTTCGAGGTTGAGGCCACCGACGACGTTGCGGAGCGTGGTGGTGGTGAGCTGCTCGACGGCGCCGAGGTAGTTCGCGATCTCGTAGGTCGCCGCGCGGGCGTCGGTGACCTGGAAGTACACGACGGTGTCGATGGAGACCACGAGGTTGTCCTCGGTGATCACCGGCTGCGGCGGGAACGACACGACCTGCTCACGCATGTCGAGCAGGGGCCGCAGGCGGTCGATGAACGGCACGAGCAGGTTCAGGCCCGGCGAGAGCGTCTTGTGGTACTTGCCGAGGCGTTCCACGATGCCCGCGGTGGCCTGCGGGACGATGCGGATCGCCTTGGCCAGGACGACGATCACGAAGATGACGACGACGAGGATCAGGACGAGCAGTGCGATCGTCCCGGGTGAGATGGTCACGAGGTGGCCCTTTCTGCGAGGCGCACGACCGCGGTCGACCCCTCGATCGACTCGACGACCACGGGGGTGCCGAGTGGCGGTGTGCGGTCGATGGCGCCCACGGCGAACCGTGCGCTCCAGGTCTCGCCGTTGGCCAGGCGGACCTGACCGGGAGCAGATGATGTGAACGCGACGGCGACGGTGCCGGGGAGCCCGATGAGCCCCTCGATGTTCGTGCGGTGCGGGTCGGCGCCTCGGCCGAGCATGAGCAGCAGGCGCGGTCGCACGAGCGACAGCAGCACGAGCGCGAGCACGGCGGAGATGATGGCCGACAGCCACCACGGGGCGCCGAGCAGGGCGGCGATCAACCCACCGGCGGCTCCGGCCGCGAGCATGATGAAGATGAAGTCGAGGGTGAAGATCTCGACCACTCCCAGCAGCAACACGAGTCCGATCCAGACGATGGTCTGGATCCAATCGATTCCGTTCACGCGATCTCCCTCCCTCGGTCGCGCGCCGTGGCTCGCAGCGTCGCGACGGCCGGTACAACTCCGTTCAACATATCAGGAGGGTCGGTCGGCCGTGCAGGCGATTGGTAGGCTCGATGCGGCCGACCGGCCGGAACACGACCTGGAGAACACGACTGTGAGCAACCCCCTCGCCCCCGGATCCCTCACCGACACGCGCGCCGTCGTCACCGGCTCGTCGCGCGGCATCGGCGCCGACACCGTCGGGTACCTGGCCGAGGCCGGCGCCAAGGTCGTCGTGAACTACCGCAACAAGGCAAAGCGCGCCGAGCAGATCGCCGAGAAGGTCGTCGCAGCCGGTGGCTCCGCCCTGGCGATCGGCGCCGACCTGACCGAGCACGAGTCGGTGCAGGCGCTCGTCGACACCGTCGTGCAGGAGTGGGGCGGCATCGACCTGCTCGTCCTGAACGCTTCGGGCGGCATGGAGTCCGGCCTCGGCGAGGACTACGCGCTCCGCCTGAACCGCGACGCGCAGGTCGACATGCTCCAGACCGCCGTGCCGCACATGCCCGCCGGGTCGCGCGTCGTCTTCGTCACGAGCCACCAGGCCCACTTCGTCGAGACCGCCGAGACGATGGACGAGTACGTCCCCGTGGCCAAGAGCAAGCGCGCCGGCGAACTCGCCCTGCGTGAGCTCATCCCGCAGCTCGAGGCCGCCGGCATCGAGTTCGTCGTCGTCTCCGGCGACATGATCGAGGGCACGATCACCGCGACCCTGCTGAACCGCCTGAACCCCGGCGCGATCGAGGGCCGCCGGCAAGAGGTCGGCAAGCTCTACAGCGTGTCGGAGTTCGCGGCCGAGATCGCCCTCGCTGCGATCGAGCCGATCCCCGCCGACCACACCAAGCTCGTCGGCGACGTCAGCGGCTTCGTCGGCTAGCGTCGGGCGGGTGACTGCCAAGCCCGGCCTGCGCCGAACCTCCCGCATCATCCTGCTCGACCCCGAGGGTCGCGTGTTCCTGATGGACACGAACTCGCCGTCGTCGGACGGTGCACACCGGTGGATCACGCCGGGTGGTGGGGTCGACCCCGGCGAGGACCACCGCGACGCGGCGATCCGCGAGCTGCGCGAGGAGACCGGCATCGTCATCGACGACCCGGGCGAGCCGGTCTGGTCCTGGGACTTCACCGTCGAGTGGGACCTCGCCGACCACGACCGCGGCCACAGCGAGTTCTACGTCGTGCGCACCCCGGGCTTCGAGTTGTCGGACGCCGAGTGGACCGACGACGAGCGGGTCGACATCCTCGCGTCGCGCTGGTGGACTGCCGACGAGCTCGACGCCACCGACGAGCCGTTCGAACCGGCGGAGCTGCCGGAGCTGGTGCGTCGGTTTGCCGTGAGCTGACCCGGCCGTCGTCTGACCCGGCCGTCGTCTGCACGGTGCCGGGTCCGTCGGCCGGTGCGGGGTTGGTGGTGTGGTGCGCGCTTGTGGCGCTGCACAGTGCGTGGAACCGCGCACGGGGTGAGAAGGTCCGCACGGTGCTGACGGGAGGCCCGGTGCGGGCCTGACCCGTGCCTCCCGTCCGGTGGTGGGTTGCGTCCAACGCACGGTGCCGGCTCCGTCGGCCGGTGCGGGGTTGGTGGCGTGGTGCGCGCTTGTGGCGCTGCACGGTGCGTGGAACCGCGCACGGGGTGAGAAGGTCCGCACGGTGCTGACGGGAGGCCCGGTGCGGGCCTGACCCGTGCCTCCCGTCCGGTGGTGGGTTGCGTCCAACGCACGGTGCCGGGTCCGTCGGCCGGCGCGGGGTTGGTGGCGTGGTGCGCGCTCGTGACGCTGCACGGTGCGCGGAAGCGCGCACGGGGTGAGAAGGTGCGCACGGTGCGCGGAACCGCGCACCGGGTGAGCAGGCGTGCATGGTGCCGGGTTGTCTTGTCGGTGTCGGTACCCGCCGGTACGCTGATCGACATGCATACCAGTTCCGGTGACGACGCCGCCCAGAGCCGGAGCGTGCACGCCGCCGACGGCCACGACCGGATCCGCGTGCGCGGTGCCCGCGCCAACAACCTGCAGGGGATCGACGTCGACCTGCCGAAGCGTCGACTCACGGTGTTCACCGGTGTGTCCGGGTCCGGCAAGAGCTCGCTCGTGTTCGGCACCGTCGCCGCCGAGTCGCAGCGGATGATCAACGAGACGTACAGCGCCTTCGTGCAGGGCTTCATGCCGTCGCTCGCACGACCCGACGTCGACCTGCTCGACGGCCTGACCACCGCGATCGTCGTCGACCAGGAGCGCATCGGCGCCGACCCGCGGTCGACCGTCGGCACCGCCACCGATGCGAACGCGATGCTGCGGGTGCTCTTCAGCCGTCTGGGCGACCCGCACGTGGGTGGTCCGAACGCGTTCTCGTTCAACCTGGCGACGGTCACCGCCGGGGGAGCGATCACCGTGCAGAAGGGCAAGGACGCCAAGGCCGAGAAGGTCTCGTTCACCCGGCTCGGTGGCATGTGCGCCGACTGCGAGGGGCGCGGGCTCGTCAACGACATCGACCTGACGCAGCTGTTCGACGACTCGAAGGCGCTCGGCGACGGGGCGATCACGATCCCCGGCTACGGCACCGACGGGTGGAACGTCCGGATGTACGCGGAGTCCGGGTACTTCGACAAGGACACCCCGATCCGCGACTTCACCGAGCAGGAGCGCGCCGACTTCCTGTACCGCGAGCCCACGAAGCAGAAGATCGCCGGCATCAACATGACGTACGAAGGGCTCGTTCCCCGGGTGCGCCGCTCGATGCTGCAGAAGGACCGCGAGGCGATGCAGCCGCACATCCGCGCCTTCGTCGACCGTGCGGTGACCTTCACGACGTGCCCGGCGTGCGGTGGCACCCGGTTGAACGACATCGCCCGCTCGTCGAAGATCGCGGGCCGGAGCATCGCCGACGTCTGCGCGATGCAGATCACCGACGTCGTCCCGTGGCTGCGGGCCATCGACGACCCCGGCGTCGCGCCGCTGCTCGACGGCCTCCGCGACCTGCTCGAGTCGTTCGTCGAGATCGGTCTCGGCTACCTCTCGCTCGACCGCCCGACCGGCACGCTGTCCGGGGGAGAGGGGCAGCGGGTCAAGATGGTGAAGCACCTCGGGTCGTCCCTCAGCGACGTCACGTACGTCTTCGACGAGCCGAGCACCGGGTTGCACCCGCACGACATCGAGCGGATGAACGGCCTGCTGCTGCGGCTGCGCGACAAGGGCAACACCGTCCTCGTGGTCGAGCACAAGCCCGAGGTGATCGCGATCGCCGACCACGTCGTCGACCTCGGCCCGGGCGCCGGCTCCGGCGGCGGGACGCTCTGCTACCAGGGTCCGGTGCAGGGGCTGCGGGGGAGCGGGACCATCACCGGTCAGCACCTCGACGACCGCGTCTCGGTGAAGACCGCCGTCCGCCGGTGCGACGGGGCGATCGCGATCCGCGGTGCGTCGGCACACAACCTGCACGACGTCGACGTGGACGTCCCCACCGGGGTGCTCACCGTCGTGACGGGCGTCGCCGGTTCCGGCAAGAGCACGCTGATCCACGGTTCGCTCGCGCATCGCGAGGGTGTCGTGGCCATCGACCAGAGCGGGATCCGCGGCTCCCGACGCAGCAACCCGGCGACCTACACCGGGCTGCTCGAACCCATCCGCAAGGCGTTCGCGAAGGCCAACGGCGTGAAGCCCGCGCTGTTCAGCGCGAACTCCGAGGGCGCGTGCCCCGCGTGCAACGGCGCCGGTGTCGTCTACACCGACCTCGGGATGATGGCGGGCATCGCCACCCCGTGCGTGGAGTGCGACGGCAAACGGTTCGACCAGTCGGTGCTCGGGTACCAGCTCGGCGGCAAGGACATCAGCCAGGTCCTGGGCATGTCCGTCGCCGAGGCCGTGGCGTTCTTCGCCGACGGTCCTGCCGCGCTACCTGCTGCGCACACGATCCTGGCGCGCCTGGCCGACGTCGGACTCGGTTACCTGACCATCGGGCAGCCGCTCACGACGCTGTCGGGCGGAGAACGGCAGCGCCTCAAGCTCGCGACGCACCTCGGCGAGCCGGGCGGCATCGTCGTGCTCGACGAACCGACCACCGGACTGCACCTGGCGGACGTCGCCCAGCTGCTCGGGTTGCTCGACCGCTTGGTGGACTCGGGCAAGACCGTCGTGGTGATCGAGCACCACCAGGCCGTCATGGCGCACGCCGACTGGATCATCGACCTCGGGCCCGGCGCGGGGCACGACGGCGGCCGGATCGTGTTCGAGGGCACGCCCGCCGACCTCGTCGCCGCTCGCTCGACACTGACCGGCCAGCACCTGGCGACGTACGTCGGCGTCTGAAGCAGGGGACAGGTTCGTGCGCAGAACCTGAACGTTGCCGGTGCGATTCGGATAGCGTTTGATCGACGCTCACGATCGGCTACCCGGCCTGGATCGGCGTCCTGATCGAAGGAGCTCCCATGTCCAACCCCGGCAACGCGCCCGCTCAGTCCAACACCTTCGGTGTCGTCTCCCTGGTGCTCGGCATCGTCGGCGTCGTCGGCGGCATCTTCATCGCCCTGATCGGCATCATCGCCGGCATCATCGGGCTCGTGCTCGGCATCCTGGCGCGCAAGCGTGGGGGCAGCCGCGGCACCGTCCTCGCCGGCATCATCCTGTCGGCCGTCGCGATCGTCATCGGCATCGTCGGCTACATCCTGACGGCGGTCATCCTCACCCAGTCGTGATGGAGCGCGTTCGCGGGCGCACTCGGTGCGTCCGCGGGCGTGCATCGTGAGCAGAAGAGGTCGAGTCCGCCATCCGGACTCGACCTCTTCTGCTCACCCGATGGCTTCGCGCCCGGTCCGGTCACCGGCGGTTCGCCCTTCGGCGAGGAACCCGGTGAAGGCAGCGCGCACACGGTCGAGGTCCGGCTCGAGCCCGGTGATGTGTCGGAGGCTCGCGACCGCCTGCCCGACGGCCATCCAGCCACCGTCGACCACCCGGCATCCGGCCGCACGTGCCGACCGGACGAGCGGCGTCTCGAGCGGGAAGTAGACGGCGTCGGAGACCCAGGCGCCTCGGGGGAGCAGCGCGGGGTCGAAGGCCTGCCGCGGGTCGTCGTTCATGCCGAGCGGTGTCGCGTTGACGGCTCCGTCCGCCGTCGCGAGTACCTCGTCGGCATCGGTCATCGCCAGGACACGGGCGTCGACGGGGGAGTCGGTCGGTGGCTCGAGCGTCGCGACGAGCGCCTCCGTGCGGCCGACGTCCGCATCGACGACGTCGAGCCGCCGGACACCGAGTCCGACGAGCGCGTGGGCGATCGCCGAGCCGGCACCGCCGGCACCGAACTGCACGACGTGCTGCCCGGCGACCGATCCGAGGCCGCGTTCCACGGCGATCCGGAAGCCGGTCTCGTCGGTGTTGTACCCGATGCGGTGGCCGTCGCGGAACAGCACGAGGTTGACCGCACCGATCCGGGCAGCGCGCGGATCGAGCGCGTCGAGCAACGGGACGACGGCCTGCTTGCAGGGGTGCGTGACGTTGACCGCGCGGTACCCCTCGGCCTCGGCGGTGGCGAGCAGTTCCGGTAGATCGGCCGCAGTCCGGCCCACCATGTCGAGGTCGAGAAGACGGTACTCGTAGTCGAGTCCGAGCAGCCGGCCCTCTGCTTCGTGCATCAGGGGAGTCAGCGACCGCTGCAGTCCGACGCCGATCAGCCCGACGAGCGTTTGCGGCATCGTTCCTCCCGTGGCGTCGACCGGCCATCCGACAGTAGCGCGCCGTGCACGGAGCCCCGATACGTCATCAGCGCGGTGAGCGTACCGTCCGGCGCATGAGCTACAGCCAGCCAGACCCAGCCGAAGAGACCACCCAGAGCGAGACGCCGGAGCAGCCGGACACCGACCAGGAGAACCTGGAAGAACAGGGCGGTGAACCGGCGGCGCTCGAGATCGACGCCGACGACGTCCCGACGAAGCCCGTCGACTGACACTGTCGCCCGACGATGTGCTTCGTGAGCAGGAAAGGTCGGGTCCGCGCGTGGGACCCGACCTTTTCTGCTCACGAAACGCTCTGGTGCCGCTCGCACCTGTGCGCCGATAATGCATATTATGTCAACTCAGATCCGGACAGCGGCTCCCCGTGCGTGAACTCGTCCTGAAGATGTCGATGTCGTTGGACGGCTTCGTGGCCGCTCCCCGAGCTGAGTCGGACTGGATGTTCCGCGGCGGGAGTCCGGACTCGATGGCTTGGGTGCTCGACGTCGTCGCTGGTGCGGGCGTGCACGCCTTCGGCCGCAAGACCTTCGAGATCATCTCAGGTTTCTGGCCGACGGCGCCCGGGCCGATCGCCGAACCGATGAACCGGATCCCCAAGGTCGTCTTCACCACACAGCGCGACTTCGATCCACGCTCGGTGCCGGTCCCCGACCCCGACTCCCCCGCGGCGGCGACCTGGACGGGTGCACGAGTCGCAGCCGGACCGCTCGAAGCCGAGGTGACAGCGCTGAAGCAGGAGTCCGGTGGGTACGTCCTCGCGCAGGGCGGGACGGAGTTCGGTCGCAGCCTGGTCCGGGCTGGTCTGGTCGACGAGTACCGGCTAGCGGTCCTGCCCGTCGCGCTCGGGTCAGGCGATGGCGTGTTCGCCGACCTGACGGACGAGCTCGATCTCGAACTGATCAGCTCTCAGGCCTTCGCCGGCGGCGCGCTCGGACTGGTGCACCGACCGAAGCGCTGAGCAGGTCAGAAGACGGCGACGGTCATCCCGGCCGACGTGGCGGGACGGTCCATGGCGACGATCGCGCCGGGCAGGTCGTCGAAACCGATCGTCCGACCGATCGAGTCGTCCGGACGCAGTCGCCCGGTGACGACGTCGGCGAGCATCGCCGCGTACTCCCCCACGGAGATGCCGTGGCTGCCGAGCAGTTCGAGTTCATCAGCGATGACGCGGCCCATCGGGATCACCGGCTCGGCTTCGTCGTCGAGCAGCAGGCCGACCTGCACGTGACGTCCCCGAGGGCGCAGGGAAGCGACCGCTGCGACTGAGGTCGCTCGACTGCCGAAGGCGTCGATCGAGACGTGCGCGCCGCCGTCGGTGCGAGCGCGGACCGCGGCGACTGCCGCTCCGTCCATCGGCACGGTGACGGCGCCGAGTGCCGCGGCACGTTCGAGCGCCGCCGGCGAGACGTCCACCGCGACGACCTGTGCGCCCGCCGCGACCGCGACGATGATCGTCGACAGACCGACGCCGCCGCAGCCGAACACGACCACCCACTCCCGTGCGGCGACCCGACCTCGGGCGTGCAGGGCGTGGTACGCCGTCCCGAACCGGCACCCGAGCGCCGCGGCTTCGGCGAAGCCCACGGCGTCCGGGAGCGCGACCACGTTGACGTCGGCGTGCGGGATGACGACCGATTCGGCGTGGGAACCGGGCAGCGTGAACCCGGGTTGCTGCTGGCGCGTGCACACCTGGGTGGCGCCGTCGACGCACTCCGGGCACGTCCCGCAGGCGAACACGAAGGGCGCGGTCACCCGGTCACCGACCGAGACCCGGGTCACCGCGTCCCCGACGGACGTGACGACACCGGCGAACTCGTGCCCGGGGACGTGCGGCAGCGAGACGGAGTCGTCGTGCCCCTTCCAGGCGTGCCAGTCACTGCGGCACACCCCGGTGGCCGCGACCCGGACGACGACACCGTGGTCCGGTGCCACCGGATCGGGCACGTCGACGATCGACGGGGCGGATCCGAACTGGTCGTACTGGACTGCGCGCATCCCGCCATCGTCCCAGACGGTGGTGCCGCGTTGTCCACAGGCGACGGATTGGCTGTTGCCCGCCGACGGCGACCGCCGCTTCACTGGTCCCATGGACGAACCGACCGCACTGCACTTCTCCGCCGACCCCGCCGACCTCGACGTCGACCGCGTGCACCGCTGGCTCAGCGAGCAGTCGTACTGGGCACGGGGTCGCAGTCGTGCCACCCAGGACGCGATCATCGCCGGGTCCCGCAACTTCGGCGTCTACGACACGGCGACGGGTGCGCAGCTCGGGTACGCCCGGGTGATCACCGACGGGGTGACGTTCGGCTGGCTGGCCGACGTGTTCGTCGATCCGGACGCTCGTGGCCGTGGTGTCGGCGTCGCCCTCGTGCAGGGCGTGACCGAGGCGATCGAGCCACTCGGGTTGAAGCGGTTCGCCCTGTTCACCGCGGATGCGCAGGCACTGTACGAGCGGTTCGGGTTCCGTCCGCTCCCCGACCCGGAAGGCTGGATGATGCGCCCCGGGCCGGGGTTCGGCGCCGACGTGCACGACTGAGCCGGACGCCGTGACCTCAGTACTCGATGCGGCCGTCCCGGTTGTGGAACTCGCCGGTGGGCCCGTCCGGCCCGACGGTGGCGAGCGCGACGGTCGCGTCCGTGCCCTCGGTGATCGTCTGGTGGCCACCGAACCCGTTGAACTCGGTGGCGGTGTACCCGGGGTCGCTGACGTTGACGCGGAACCCCGGCAGGTTCTTCGCGTACTGCACGGTCAACGCGATCACCGCGGCCTTCGACGCGGCGTAGGGCACCGCCGGCACCGCGTACTCGTCGTGGCCCGGGGTCGTCAACCACCGCGCGAACCCGACGCCCGAGGCGACGTTCACGATCACCGGGTGGTCGGATGCCCGCAGGAGCGGGAGCGCTGCCTGCGTGACCCGGACGATGCCGGTGACGTTGGTGTCGAGCACGGCGGACATCGCGGCGGAGTCGAGGTCGTCGACGCCGAACGACGTCCCGAGGATGCCGGCGTTGTTCACGAGCACGTCGAGGACGGGGATGGTCGCGATCGCGGCGTCGATGCTGTCCTGGTCGGTCACGTCGAGCTGGACCACCTGGGCACCGAGGGCGCGTGCTTCGTCGCCGGTGGACGGATCGCGCATGCCGGCGTACACGGTGTGGCCCGCGTCGACCAGGCGGCGGACGGTCTCGAGCCCCAGGCTGCGGTTGGCTCCGGTGATGAGTGTCGTTGTCATGCCCCCACTCTCCGCCCGAGCGGCTGACTCCCCCAGGCACCGTGCGACGGTGGGACCAGCAGTACCAGGACGGACGGGAGGCGCGGGGCCAGGATGGTGGACATGAGCGAGTTCGCGAGTGTGTTGCGTTCCTGGCGCGACCGCGTCCGTCCCGAAGAGGTCGGCCTGCCGGCCGGGCCCGGCCGACGGACCCCGGGTCTCCGACGCGAGGAGCTCGCTGCGCTCGCCGGGGTGAGCGTCGACTACGTCGTCCGCCTCGAGCAGGGCCGCGCGCTGAACCCCTCACCCCAGTTGCTCGGCGCGCTCGCCACGGCGCTCCGGCTCACCGCGGCCGAGCGCGACCACCTGTGCCGGGTCGCGGGCGTCGCTCCCCCGTCGCTCCAGGTCGTCCCGCGGCACATCACACCCGGGGTGCAGCGGCTCGTCGACCGGCTCGGCGACGTCCCGATCGCGGTGTTCACGGCGACGCACGACATCGTGCTGTGGAACGACCTGTGGGCTGCGCTGAACGGTGACCCCTCGCGGGCCGTCGGGATCGAGCGCAACCTGGTGTGGCGGCACTTCATGTACGCGCACGACGGCGTCGAGTGGGACGACGAGCACCAGGAGGAGTTCTCGAGCGACCTCGCAGCGGACCTCCGTCAGGCGTCCGGACGCTACCCCGCCGACCGCGAACTGGCCGAGCTCGTCGCGCGGCTGCGCCGGGAGTCACCCGAGTTCGAACGTCGCTGGGACACCGGTCGCATCGCCGAGCACCGGGCGAGCCGCAAGCAGGTGCACACGCCCGTCGGCCCCATCGAGATCGACTGCGACGTGCTGACGGTCCCGGGCGGCGACCTGCGGATCGTCGTCTACACCGCGGTCCCCGGAACCGAGGACGCCGCCAAGCTCGACCTGCTGCGGGTCACCGGCCTCCAGCAGTTCACGACGGCGCCGTGAAGCATCCAGCACCAGCACCCTACCGATGGAGCGTCGGCCGGGTGCGCGTGCAAGAATCTGCGCATGGATGCAGATAGTAGGTGTGGCCGACACGTCGACAGTGAGTACGTCGAGCTGGCGGTCGAGGTCTTCAGCATGCTCGCCGATGCCACGCGGGTGCGGATCGTCCTGGCGCTCTCCGACGGCGAGCTGCCCGTGAACGACCTCGCCGCGCAGGTCGGCAAGTCGCCGGCAGCGGTCTCGCAGCACCTCGCCAAGCTGCGCCTCGCCCGCGTGGTCGCGACCCGGCACGAGGGCACGCGGGTCTTCTACCGCCTCACGAACGAGCACGCTCGCCAGCTCGTGTCGGACGCGATCTTCCAGGCCGAGCACCAGCTCGACGGGACCCCCGCCCACCACCACGACGGAGCCTCTCGTGCCGACCGCCCTGCATAGTCGCGGCGTCCAAGCGGCGCTGCTCTCCGCGGTGCTCTTCGGTGCAGGGACACCCGCGGCGAAGATCCTCCTCGACACGGTCAGCCCGTTCATGCTCGCCGGACTGCTCTACACGGGTTCGGGACTCGGGCTCGGCCTCATCCGGATCGTCCGACGCGCTCCGCGCGTGCACCTCGCCAGGGACGAGCAGTTGCCCCTCGCCGGAGCGATCCTCTTCGGCGGCGTCCTCGGACCGGTCCTCCTGCTGATCGGCCTCGTGAACATGCCCGCCTCAGGGGCATCGCTGCTGCTGAACGCGGAAGGCGTGGCGACGGCACTGCTGGCCTGGTTCGTGTTCCGTGAGAACTTCGACCGCCGCATCGCCCTCGGCATGCTCGCCATCGTCGCCGGCGCCGTCGTGTTGACCGTCCCGGCCGGGATCGAGTTCGTCAGCGCCTGGCCGTCGTTGGCGATCCTCGGCGCATGCTTGTCATGGGGCATCGACAACAACCTCACGAGGAAGGTCGCCATCCACGACGCGTCCTGGCTCGCCGCCGTCAAGGGCGGTGTCGCCGGGCCCGTGAACCTGCTCCTGGCCTCCCTGCTCGGCGCGCAGCTGCCGGCCATCGGGAACGTCGTCGCCGCGATGGTGGTGGGCTTCTTCGCGTACGGCGTGAGCCTGGTGCTGTTCATCGTCGCACTCCGCCACGTCGGCACCGCCCGCGCCGGCGCGTACTACTCGGTGGCCCCCTTCTTCGGCGCCGTCCTCGCGATCGTGCTCGGCGAACCCGTGACCGTGCCCTTGGTCATCGCCGGCGTCCTCATGGCCGTCGGGATCTGGCTCCACCTCACCGAGCGACACGAGCACGAGCACACCCACGAAGCCGTGACCCACGACCACTGGCACCACCACGACGAGCACCACCAGCACGAGCACGCCGAACCCGTCGCGGTCGGCACGTGGCACCGACACACGCACACTAACGAACCGATCACCCACACCCACGAGCACTACCCCGACAGCCACCACCGCCACTCCCACTGAGGTGTCTCGGTCGACGACCGGCCGTCAGGCACCACGACGCCCCCGGCCGGCGCCGAGGGCGTCAGTCAGCCGCGATCTCGCGCCATCCCCACCTCGGTGTTCCGGGTACCGACGGCAACGCCGTGCGGTGCGGCCGCTTCGATCCGTCCGAGCTCACTCGTGGAGAGGACGACGTCGGCGGCGGCGACGTTCTCCTCGACCCGAGATGCCTTCGTGGTGCCCGGGATCGGGACGGTTCCTGCCTGGATCAGCCATGCGAGAGCGAGCTGGGCGGTGGTGACGCCCTTCTCGTCGGCGATGACCTTGAGTGCGTCGACGACGCGGAGGTTCGCATCGATGGCTTCGTCGGAGAACCGTGGGAGGTTCCGGCGGGCATCGCCCTCGGGGAGGTCGTCCTTGCGGGTGACCGCACCGGAGAGGAATCCGCGGCCGAGCGGAGAGAACGGTACGAAGCCGATCCCGAGTCCTGAGGCGGCGTCGAGGACGCCGTTGTGCTCGGCGTCGCGCTCGAACAGGCTGTACTCGGATTGGATCGCGGTGATCGGGAAGGTCGCGTGCGCTCGGCGCAGTGTTGCGGCGGAGGTCTCCGAGACGCCGATGTACCGGGCCTTCCCGGCGGTGACCGCGTCGCTCATCGCCCCGATGGTGTCCTCGATCGGGACGTTCGGGTCGGCACGGTGCAGGTACCAGAGGTCGACGTGGTCGGTTCCGAGGTGCCTGAGGGAGCGGTCGATCGCGCGACGGGCATGCTCCGGGGAGCCGTCGAGGCCGATCGGTGTGCCGTCATCCGTGAAGTCCGTCGCGAACTTCGACGCGACGACCACCCGGTCACGGTCAGCGCCGAGGGCCCGTCCGACCAGCCGCTCGTTCTCGAACGGCCCGTACGCCTCAGCCGTGTCGAACAGCGTGATCCCGAGGTCGAGCGCCCGGCGGATGGTCTCGACCGAGCCGGACTCGGTCGCGCCGCCGTAGAACGCGCTCATCCCCATGCACCCGAGCCCCATCGCGGACGTGACGAGGCCCTGAGAGCCGAGAGGAATCTGCTGCATGCGTGTGCTCCGTTCGCCGCCGGATCGTTCCGGACAACCTGACCTTCCACCCTGGTGCGCACACCATGTCAAGCGCGGTACTCGATCCCGTGCTCCTTCCCGAAGTCCGCGTCGACGAGCCCGTCACGATCAGCGCCGCCGCAGGCCTGCTCGGCATCACCGTCGACACCGTCCGCTACTACGAGAAGGAAGGCATCGCGCCGGCTCCTGATCGTGGGCAGGACGGGTGGCGCCGCTACGACACGGCTGCGCTGAGCTGGCTCGCCGGGACGGTGATGCTCCGCGGTACGGGGATGAGCGTGCAGGAGATGCGCGAGTACGCGGCCGCGTACCGGGCCGGCGCCGACGATGCCGAGCGTCTTGCGCTCCTCGAACGACACCATGCGACCGTCCTCGGCCGGCAGGCCGAAGTCCAGCGGCACCTGGCCGCGCTGGAACGGAAGATCGACGCGTACCGCCGGACCATCGCTGCAAGGCGGCCCGAGACCGCGGAATCGACGGGTCCTTCGATGAGCGGTCGGAGCCATCCGGCACAGGCGGAAGGCTAGCTCCCCCGGAGCGCTTCCTCGTCCGCCGCGACGTCCTTCTGCACCGCGAACTGGGTCCGGTGCAACTCCTCGTACCGTCCGCCGACGGCCAGCAGTTCCTCGTGGGTCCCACGCTCGACGATCGAACCGTCCTCGACCACCAGGATCAGGTCCGCGCTGCGGATGGTCGACAGTCGGTGGGCGATCACCATCGCCGTCCGCCCCTCGAGCGCCTCGCTGAGCGCAGCCTGCACGGCCGCCTCGGATGTCGAGTCCAGCGCCGCGGTGGCCTCGTCGAGGATGACGACGCGCGGCTGGGCGAGCAGGAGCCTGGCGATGGTCATCCGCTGGCGCTCGCCGCCGGACAGCCGGTAGCCGCGCTCGCCGACCATCGTGTCCAGCTGGTCCGGCAGGGAGCGGATGAGCGGTTCGAGCCGCGCGCGCCGGACGGCGTCCCACACTTCGTCCTCGGTCGCCTCGGGCCGTGCGAGGCGCAGGTTGGAGCGGATGGTCTCGTGGAACAGGTGGCCGTCCTGCGTCACCATCCCCATGGTGTGTCGCATGGAGGCGAACGTGACGTCGCGGACGTCCGACCCGGCGAGTCGTACGGCGCCGCTGTCGACGTCGTACAGGCGGGAGAGCAGCTGCGCGATCGTGGACTTGCCGGCCCCGGAGGTGCCGACGAGGGCGACGGTCTGCCCCGGCTCGATCCGGAACGAGACACCGTGCAACACCTCGTCACCGCCGCGGGTGTCCAGCGTGGAGACCTCCTCGAGCGAGGCGAGGGAGACCTTGTCCGCCGATGGGTAGGCGAAGCGGACGTCGTCGAACTCGACCGCCACCGGGCCGTCGGGGACGGTGCCGGCGTCGGGCTTCTCCTGGATGAGCGGTTCGAGGTCGAGGACCTCGAAGACGCGCTCGAAGCTGACCACCGCGCTCATGATCTCCACCCGGGCGTTCGCGAGGCTGGTCAGCGGCGCGTACAGGCGGGTGAGCAGAAGGGCCAGCGTCACCACGTCGCCCGTGTTCAGTTGGCCACCGAGTGCGAGGGCGCCGCCGACCCCGTAGACGAGCGCGAGGGCGAGCGCGGAGACCAGGGTGAGGGCGGTCACGAAGACGAACTGCAGCAGGGCACTCCGCACCCCGATGTCGCGGACGCGGGCGGCGCGCACCCGGAACTCCTCTGCTTCCTCGTCGGGCCGGCCGAACAGCTTCACGAGGGTGGCGCCCGGCGCGGAGAAGCGCTCGGTCATCTGCGTGCTCATGGCGGCGTTGTGGTCGGCGGCCTCGCGACGCAGCGCGGCGAGGCGGCTGCCCATGCGCCGCGCGGGGACGAGGAAGATCGGGAGCATGACGATCGCCAGGACCGTCACGAGCCAGGACGTGCTGAGCATGACGGTCAGGGTGAGGATCAGCGCCACGAGGTTCGTGACCACGCCGGACAGCGTGCCGCTGAAGGCCTGCTGCGCGCCGATCACGTCGTTGTTGAGGCGGCTGACGAGGGCACCCGTGCGTGTGCGGGTGAAGAAGGCGATCGGCATCTTCTGCACGTGGTTGAAGACGGCGGTCCGGAGGTCCAGGATCACGCCTTCGCCGATGCGTGCCGAGAACCAGCGCGTGGCGAGCGACACCCCTGCGTCGCCCACGGCGACCAGGGCGATGACGACCGCGAGCCAGACGATCGTGCTGAGCGCGCCACGCGCAACGATGACGTCGACCACCCGGCCGGCGAGTACCGGTGTCGCGACCGCGAGGACGGCGCCCACGACGGAGAGGACGATGAAGACCACCAGCTTGGCCCGGTAGGGCACTGCGAACGTCATGATCCGCCGCACCGACTCGCGCGAGATGCCGTGCTTGCCGTCCTTGGCGGTCGAGATCTTGTACAGCGAGCTCCAGGCAACGCCTTCCATGCTCATGGCAGTCAGGATACGTCGGTCCCCGTGCCCCTCAGACCGCGGTGAACACCAACGACGCGTTCTGCCCACCGAACCCGAACGAGTTGTTCAGCGCCGCACGCATGGCCGCGGTCCGAGCCGTCCCCGACACCACGTCCAGGTCGATCGCCGGGTCCTGGTGCTGCAGGTTCAGCGTCGGCGGCACGACCCCGGTCTCGAGTGCCCGGACCGTCAGGATCGCCTCGACTGCTCCCGCCGCACCGAACATGTGCCCGATGGCGCTCTTCGGCGCGGTGACGAGCGCACCGGTCCCGACAGCACGACCGATCGCCGCTGCCTCACCGACGTCCCCGACCGGGGTCCCGGTCGCGTGCGCGTTGACGTGGTCGATGTCCGCACCGGTGAGCCCGGCCATCCGGATCGCCGCCGTCATCGCGCGCTCCTGCTCGCTGCCGTCCCCGAGCGGGGCGGTGATGTGGAACGCGTCCGACGTGATCCCCCACCCGGCAAGCGTCCCGTGCGACCGCTGTGCGCGGGCGGCGGCGTGCGAGGCCCGTTCCAGGACGACGAACCCGGCGCCCTCGCCGAGCACGAACCCGCGGCGGTCGGCGTCGAACGGTCGCGACAACGTGGTGGGGTCGTCACCGTCGGGCTTCGCGAGGGCCTGGGACTGCGCGAACGAGGCCATGGTGACCGGGGTGACCGCCGCTTCGGTGCCGCCCGCGATGACGACGTCGGCCTCCCCGGTGACGATGAGCCGCGCGGCCGTCGCGATCGCCTCGGCACCGGACGCGCACGCCGAGACGGTCGTGTACGCACCGGCGCGGGCGCCGTACTCGATGCTGATCTGCGCCGCGGCCCCGTTGGCCATGAGCATCGGGACGGTCCGGGGCGACACCCGACGCGCGCCCGAGGCGCCGAGCACGTCGTGTGCATCGAGCAACGTCTCCACTCCCCCGATGCCGGTCCCGACGACGACGGCCAGGCGGTGGCCTTCCACCGCGGGCGCGCCGGCGTCGGCCCAGGCCTCGCCGGCGGCGACGAGCGCGAGCTGCTGGCTGCGGTCGAGTCGGTTCGCCCGGACGCGACCGAGTGCGGAATCGGCGTCGAGTGCTGCGTCGGCGCCGACCATGATCGGCACCCGTTCCCAGAGCTGCCCGTCGCGGTGCAGCTCGTGCACGCCGGAGCGTCCGGCGACCAGGGCGTCCCACAGCGGCGCGACGCCGTGACCGAACGGGGAGACCGCGCCGTAGCCGGTGATGGAGATGTCCACGAGTGCCCCTTCTTGTACGTTGAACAAGTTGAGTTGTACTACGTACAATTCAGAGATGGCAACCACCGACGGCGCCCGGACGACCCGCGGCGCAGCGACCCGGGCGAGGATCCTCGCCGCGACCGCCGGACTCCTCAGCGCAGGGGCAGCCGGTGGCGCGGGCGGAGCGAGCACCGCACGCGCCGGTGGCGCGGGCGGAGCGAGCAGCGCACGCCACGCCGTCACCGTCAGCGAGATCGCCCGTGCGGCCGGGGTCTACCCGAACCAGATCACGCACCACTACGGCTCGAAGGACCGCCTCGTCCTCGACGCCGCCTTCGCGCTCTTCCTCCGCGACACCACGCGCCTGCAGGCCGCCGGTCGGCGTGCCGGGTCCGCCGACGCGTTCCGTCAGGTGCTCGCACGCACCGCACTCGCCATGCCGTCGACACTGCTCGTCGTGCGCGCGCTGGCCGCCGCCGGCGACGACGACGCCCAGCGCGAGCGCGTGCGACTCCTGCTCGCGGTCCTGTTCCGGCAGTCGGAGCGCTACCTCGAGCGCGTCGTCGCCGAGCACGGCTGGACGAGTCCGAGTGGTGTCGGCCGTGATGCCCGGACGTTCTGGAGCGCGGTGTTCGGCGCGACGCTCCTGGCCGACGCGGGCGTCACCGGCGGGCCGTCGGACCTCGACCTGGCCGGCACGGTGTCCATCCGCTGAGCGCGGGACGACGACCGGCGAGGGCTACTCGCCGAAGCCGCTCCGCACCAGCTCCACCAGCGCGTCGACCGCGACCTGCGCATCGGTCCCGCTCGCCTCGATCGACACGGTGGCGCCCTTCGGCAGTGCCAACGCCATGATCGCCAGCAGGCTCTTCGCGTCCACGCCGTTCACGCGCACCGCTGCGTCGTACTTGGCTGCCGTCTTCACGAACTCCGCCGCGGGACGGGCGTGCAGGCCGGTCTCGTTCACCAGTTCGACGCTCTCGGACGCGGCCACGTCGTCGACGCTGGCCGCCCCGCCACCCGGTCCCGGGCCTCCCGGCTGGTCACCGGACGGACGGGAGGTAGTGCTCGCGTCGTCCGCGGAGCCTGCGGCGGACGCCGCAGCAGCGAGCACTGCCTCGGCGTCACCACCCGTCTGGGCCGCGACGGCCGCGGCGACCGCGCCCTCGACGAGGGGCGCCTGCGAGACGTGCACGCGTGCGCGGACGTCGTCGTCGAGGAAGTCGAGCGCCGTGTCGGTGGTCAGGTAGGCCGAACCGAGGTCGCACAGGACGACGACGGCGTCGGCGTCGGCGAGCTCCTCGATGCCGGCGGTGATCGCCTCGAACGACGTGCCGATGCCGCCGTCGTCGGTCCCGCCCGCGGCGACGAGCGGCACGTCGGCCGCCATCTGGCGGGCGAGCTCGACGGTGCCGGAGGCGATCGCAGCGCTGTGCGAGACGATCAGGATGCCGACGGTCACGCGGCGGAACCCGTCATCGCGTGCACCGCGGCACGCAGGATGTACGCCGTCGACTGCGCACCCGGGTCGCGGTGCCCGACGGCGCGTTCGCCGAGGTAGCTCGCACGACCCTTGTGGGCGACGAGTGGTTCGGTGGCCTCGGCGCCCGAGGCGGCGGCGTCGGCCGCGGCGGCGAGCACTGCTGCCGGGTCGTCACCGGCTGCGGCGGCAGCGGTGGCGGCGTCGACCGCGGGGGTCCAGGCGTCCACCATCGTCTTGTCGCCGACGGCGGCCTTGCCGCGCGAGACCACGCCGTCGCGAGCTGCGGCGAGCACGGCGACGAGCGTGTCGGCGTCGAACTCGGTCGCGTCGCCAGCAGCCTGGGCTGCCTTCAGGTACGCGGTGCCGAACAGCGGGCCGGCGGCGCCGCCGACGGTCGAGATGAGCTTCGTCGCGACCGTCTTGAGCACGGCACCGGGTGTGTCGAAGGACCCGCCGTCGACGGCCTCGAGCACGGCGCGGAAACCGCGGTCGAGGTTCTCGCCGTGGTCCCCGTCACCGATCTCGCGGTCGAGTGTGACGAGCTCTGCCCGGTGTTCGTCGATCGTCGCAGCGGTGCGACGGACCCAGTCGATGGCCCATGCGGTGTCGAGCGCCAATGCGGTTCCCTTCGTGTTTCCGGCCCGGTGGGCTCGGTGTCGTGGTCGGTGGTCGAGCGGTCGATGTCGGCCGCTCAGCGACCCCAGCGCAGTGCCGGGGTCTCCACCGGTGCGTCCCAGAGTGCCGTGAGTTCCTCGTCGAGCACCGTGACGGTGAGCGAGAACCCCTGCATCTCGAGGGACGTGACGTAGTCGCCGACCAAACTACGCGTGACGTCGTACCCGCGGTCCGTCAGCACCTCGGCGGCGCGGCGGTAGGCGATGTACAGCTCGGACAGCGGGGTGCCGCCCATGCCGTTGACGAGCAGGAGCAGCTTCGAGCCGGCCGGGGCGTCGAGGTCGGTCAGGATCGGTTCGAGCACACGGTCGACGAGCTGGTCGGCCGGTGCCATCGGGATGCGCTCGCGCCCGGGCTCGCCGTGGATGCCGATGCCGAGTTCGACCTCGTCGTCGGCGAGCGTGAAGGACGGCTCCCCCGCGTGCGGCACGGTGCCGGACGCCAGCGCCAGGCCCATCGACCGCGTGACGTCGTTGACGTGGCGGGCGATCGCGGCGACGGCGTCGAGGTCGTCACCGCGCTCGGCCGCGGCACCGGCGCACTTCTCGACGACCACGGTGCCGGCCACGCCGCGGCGACCGGCGGTGTAGAGCGAGTCCTGCACGGCGACGTCGTCGTCGACCACGACGGCCTCGACGCGGATGTCGTCCATCTCGGCGAGCTCGGCGGCGGTCTCGAAGTTCAGGACGTCGCCGGTGTAGTTCTTCACGATGTGCAGGACGCCCGCGCCGCCGTCGACGGCCTTGGTGGCCGCGACGATCGGGTCGGGGGTCGGACTCGTGAACACCGGGCCCGGGACGGCGGCGTCGAGCATGCCGTACCCGACGAAGCCCGCGTGCAGCGGCTCGTGTCCGCTGCCGCCGCCACTGACGATGCCGACCTTGCCGGCGACGGGTGCGTCGGCGCGGTGCAGGTGGATCGGGTCCTCGACCAGGACGACGTGTCCGGCGTGTGCCCGGGCGAATCCCCGGACGGTCTCGTCGACCACGGCCTGCGGGTCGTTGATGAGCTTCTTCATGCGCGTGCCTCCACGGGTACGGGGCCGAGCCGAGGCGAACTGCACACCGCCGTCGTCGACCGGAGTGCGCCCAATCTACATCCGACGCCCGGGCGCTCGTTCGTCCGGTCTGCACGTTCGTGCAGTGCGACGGGGACGCGTCACCGGCTCGCGATCCCTCGCAGCGCACGCCGGTTGCACGTTCGTGCACGATCCCGGACTTCCCTCAGGAATCCATCGCCCCGTCGTTCTCCGCGTCACTATGCTCGGCCTCAATCACTCAACGGGGAGTGCGGCGCAGCACCACCGGACCCCCACCTCACGCACTGGAGGTCACCGATGGACGACATCGGCGTCAAGTTCCTGTCCGAGCTCGTCGGTACAGCGATGCTCATCATCCTGGGTGGCGGTGTCGTCGCCGCCGTCTCCCTCTCGAAGTCGAAGGGCTTCGGGGCCGGCTTCCTCATGGTCACGATCGGTTGGGGCTTCGCGGTCTTCGCCGGTGTCACCGTGTCGTACAAGTCGGGTGGCCAGCTCAACCCGGCTGTCAGCCTCGCCCAGGCCATCCTCGGCAACATCACCGTCGGCGCGATGCTCCTGTTCTGGCTCGCCCAGCTCATCGGTGCGGTCATCGGGGCCGTCATCGTCTGGCTCGCCTACAAGCAGCACTTCGACGAGGAGCCCGACCCCGCCGCGAAGCTCGGCGTCTTCTCCACCGGCCCCGCGATCCGGTCGTACGGCTGGAACCTCGTGACCGAGATCATCGGCACCTTCGTGCTGGTGTTCGTCGTCATCGCCTTCACCAACGGCCAGACCCCGGCGCAGCTCGGCGCGATCCCCGTCGCCTTCCTCGTGATCGCGATCGGTGTCAGCCTCGGTGGCCCGACCGGCTACGCCATCAACCCCGCCCGTGACCTCGGTCCGCGCCTCGCGCACGCCTTCCTGCCCATCAAGGGCAAGGGCTCGAGCGACTGGTCGTACGCCTGGGTGCCCGTCGTCGGACCGCTGATCGGTGGCGCCATCGCCGCCGGGCTGTCCTACGCCCTGCTGCCCGTCGTCAGCTGACCCAACCCAACCCCGGGGTGAGCGGCCCGCGATCGCGGGCCGCTCACCGCACCGAACACCCGTAAGGAGCACCAAATGGCCGACTACATCGTCGCCATCGACCAGGGCACGACCTCCACCCGAGCGATCGTCTTCGATCACTCCGGCTCGATCATCTCGACCGGGCAGAAGGAACACGAGCAGATCTTCCCGCGCGCCGGGTGGGTCGAGCACGACCCCGCCGAGATCTGGGACAACACCCGCGAGGTGATCGGTCAGGCACTGTCGCGTGCCGACATCACGCGTCACGACGTCGCCGCCGTGGGCATCACCAACCAGCGCGAGACCGCCGTCGTCTGGGACAAGACCACCGGCAAGCCGATCTACAACGCGATCGTCTGGCAGGACACCCGCACGCAGTCGATCGTCGACAAGCTCGCCGACGGTGACACCGACCGCTACAAGGCCATCGTCGGCCTCCCGCTCGCGACGTACTTCGCCGGCACCAAGATCATGTGGATCCTCGAGAACGTCGAGGGTGCGCGTGAGAAGGCCGAGGCCGGGGACCTGCTCTTCGGCACCACCGACACCTGGGTCCTCTGGAACCTGACCGGTGGCGTCGACGGCGGCGTCCACAAGACCGACGTCACGAACGCGTCCCGCACGCTGTTCATGGACCTCGAGACGCTCCAGTGGCGCGACGACATCCTCGCCGACTTCGGTGTGCCGAAGTCGATGCTCCCCGAGATCGTCAGCTCCTCCGAGGTCTACGGCCACGTCGAGTCGTCCAACCTGCTCCGCGAGGTCCCGATCGCGGGCATCCTCGGCGACCAGCAGGCCGCGACCTTCGGCCAGGCGGCGTTCGACCAGGGCGAGTCGAAGAACACCTACGGCACCGGCAACTTCCTCATCTTCAACACCGGTACCGAGATCGTCCGCTCCGAGAACGGCCTGCTCACCACCGTCGGCTACAAGCTCGGCGACCAGGAGACGCACTACGCACTCGAGGGCTCGATCGCCGTCACGGGTTCGCTCATCCAGTGGCTCCGCGACAACCTCGGTCTCATCGGCAGTGCCCCGGAGGTCGAGGCACTCGCCAAGACCGTCGAGGACAACGGCGGCGTGTACTTCGTGCCGGCGTTCTCCGGGCTGTTCGCGCCGTACTGGCGTCCGGACGCTCGCGGTGCCATCGTCGGTCTGACCCGCTACGTCAACAAGGGGCACATCGCACGTGCGGCCCTCGAGGCGACGGCGCTGCAGACCCGCGAGGTCCTCGACGCGGTGAACGCCGACTCGGGCGTGGACCTGACCGAGCTCAAGGTCGACGGCGGCATGACCGCCAACAACGAGCTCATGCAGTTCCAGGCCGACATCCTCAACGTGCCGGTGGTGCGTCCGGTCGTCGCCGAGACGACGGCGCTCGGCGCGGCCTACGCGGCCGGCCTCGCGGTGGGCTTCTGGGCCAACCTCGACGAGCTCCGCGCCAACTGGCAGGAGGACAAGCGCTGGGAGCCGCAGCTCGACGCTGCGGAGCGCGAGCGCACGCTCCGTCTCTGGAAGAAGGCCGTCACGAAGACCTTCGACTGGGTCGACGAGGACGTCCAGTAGCGACGCACGCGCACGCTGACCGCGTGCACTGAACGCACCGACGGGAGGCCCGGTGCCGGTTCCTGGAACCGGCACCGGGCCTCCCGTCGGTTGCGTCTCCTACGCGTCGGTCGCGGTCGGGACCGCGATCCAGTCCGCCAGCTTGCGGGTACCGGCGCCGGAGTCGATCGCCTCGGCGGCCACTGCGAGCTGCTCGCGGAAGCGCTGCAGGATCGGTCGGTCGGACTCGGCCGGGTCCTGCGCCAGACGGAAGGAGACCAGTCCCGCTGCGGCGTTGAGCAACACGATGTCGCGTACCGGGCCCGTCTCCCCCGACAGCACGCGGTGCACGACGGCCGCGTTGTGCTCGGGGTCACCACCGAGCAGGTCCTCGGTGCCTGCACGTGCGATGCCGAGGTCGCGCGGGTCGAGGTCGTGCTCGATGATGCGCCCGCCGGTGACCTCCCAGATGTGGCTGTGGCCGGTGGTGGTGAGCTCGTCGAGGCCGTCGTCCCCGCGGAACACCAGGGCGGTCGCGCCGCGGGTCTGGAACACGCCCGTGATGATCGGCACGAGGTCGAGCTGCGCGACGCCGACGGCGTTCGCTTCGCACCGTGCGGGGTTGACGAGCGGCCCGAGGAAGTTGAACACCGTGGGTACACCGATCTCGCGGCGGACCGGCCCGGCGTGGGCGAAGCCCGGGTGGAACGCGTTGGCGAACGCGAAGGTCAGTCCGACACGCCGGAAGGTGTCCGCGACACGCGCGGCGTCCATCGTGAGATCGAGCCCGAGTGCGGCGAGCACGTCGCTCGAACCGGACTTCGACGAGCTCGCCTTGTTGCCGTGCTTCACGACGGGCACCCCGGCGGCGGCGATGACGATCGCCGCCATGGTCGAGACGTTCACGGTGCCGACGACGTCCCCACCCGTCCCGACGATGTCCAACGCCATCGGGTCGACGTCCAGCGGAACGGCGGCGTCGAGGATCGCGTCGCGGAACCCGACCACCTCGTCGACGGTCTCGCCCTTCGCACGGAGCGTCACGGCGAACGCGGCGATCTGTGCCTGGGTGGCGCGCCCGTGCACGATCTCCTCCATGGCCCATGTGGATTGCCTGATCGTCAGGTCCTCGCGCGCCATGAGCGCGCTGATCACTGCAGGCCAAGAGAGTGCGTCAGGCATGGCTCGATCGTAGTGAATTCGAGAGACCCGCCAGTCTCCTGCGAAAACACTGTCTGGGGTTTCGGCCATAATGGAGGACGTGACTAGCACCCCTCTCTCCAGATCCGCCAGCGGTCCGGCCCTGAACAGGCCGAACGCCGTTGCCGTGGGGACGATCGTGTGGCTGGGCAGCGAGGTCATGTTCTTCGCCGGCCTGTTCGCGATCTACTTCACGCTGCGCAGCACGTCCCCCGAGCTGTGGGCGGCCGAAACCTCCAAGCTTGAGGTGCCCTTCGCCTCGGTGAACACGATCATCCTGGTGCTGTCCAGCTTCGCGTGCCAGTTCGCCGTGTTCGCTGCAGAGCGCTTCCAGGTGCACCGCACGAGCTGGAACCCGCGCCACTGGGGCATGACGGAGTGGTTCTTCGTCACCTACGCGATGGGCGCGATCTTCGTCTGCGGCCAGATCTTCGAGTACGCCAACCTCTGGCACGAGGGCGTCACGCTCTCCTCCAGCGCCTACGGCTCGGCCTTCTACATGACGACCGGGTTCCACGGCCTCCACGTCACGGGTGGCCTCATCGCCTTCCTGCTGACGCTCGGCCGCGGCTTCGCCGCGAAGAACTTCGGTCACAAGGAAGCGACCACCGCCATCGTCGTGTCGTACTACTGGCACTTCGTCGACGTCGTGTGGATCTTCCTCTTCGCCGTCATCTACCTTCTCAAGTAGGAACTGGACACCCCCGAGCACATGTTCAACAGAACCAAGACCAAGAAGGGCCGCCGTTCACCGATGGCGACCGTCTCGCTCATCGTCGTGGGCCTCATGACCACCGGCGGTGCGTACGCGCTCTTCAGCTCCACGGCCAACGCCGACGACAGCACGAGCACCGTCGCGGCGACCAGCCAGTCGAAGGTCAACGAGGGCCAGAAGCTCTTCGCCTCGAACTGCGCGACCTGCCACGGCCTCTCCGCCCAGGGCACGAGCGAGGGCCCGTCCCTCATCGGTGTCGGCGCCGCCTCGGTCGACTTCCAGGTCGGCACCGGCCGCATGCCGATGGCCGCCCAGGGTCCGCAGGCCGAAGAGAAGCCCGCGCAGTTCACGGACGAGCAGGTCGACGCCCTCGCCGAGTACGTCGCCTCGCTGGGCCCCGGCCCGGCCGTCCCGTCCACCGAGCTCACCAACGGTGAGGACGGCGACGCGGCCGAGGGGGCCGAGCTCTTCCGCATCAACTGCGCCATGTGCCACAACGTGGCCGGCGCCGGCGGTGCCCTGACCGAGGGCAAGTACGCACCGAACCTGTCGACGGTCTCGGGCAAGCACATCTACGAGGCGATGCAGACCGGCCCGCAGAACATGCCGGTCTTCAACGACCTGAACCTCACGCCGGAGCAGAAGGCCGACATCATCACGTACCTCAAGTACGTGCAGGACAACAAGTCGCCCGGCGGGTTCGCACTCGGCTCCCTGGGCCCGGTGGCCGAGGGTCTGTTCATCTGGATCTTCGGACTCGGCGCGGTCGTCGCGATGACCGTCTGGCTGACCGCGAAGTCCAACTGATCGTCCGTGTCGAACGACACTGAAGGGAACACCATGGCAGAGCACGACGACGAGACGCTGAACTCGTCCTCGGCTGTCGAGAAGCACGGCACGACCACCTCCCCCGGGATCGCGGTGCTGCCCACCGACCCGTTCGAGAACCCGGGTGAGCCGCCGCACCGCGCGCGCCGCACCGACGTCGACCCGAAGAAGCAGCGCCTGGCCGAGCGTCAGGTCGCGACCTTCTTCTACCTCTCGATCGTCGGCAGCGTCCTCTCGATCGCGGCCTACGTCGCGTTCCCGATCGACTCGAACGACTTCGGGACGGTCCGCACCGCGAACCTCTTCCTCGGCCTCTCGATTGCCCTCGCGCTCATCGCGCTGGGCCTCGGCGCGGTCTACTGGTCGAAGTCGCTCGTCGTCGACCGCGAGATCACCGAGCTCCGCCACGGCACCCGCGGCACGGACGCGACGCGCGCCAAGGCCGTCGAGGCCTTCCAGCTGGCCGACAAGGAGTCCGGCTTCAGCCGTCGCAAGCTGATCCGCAACTCGATGATCGGTGCGCTGGCCGCGTTCCCGCTGCCGGGCATCGTCCTGGTCCGCGACCTCGCTCCGGCCGAGGACCCGAACGAGCTCCTGCGCCACACCTTCTGGAAGCAGGGCCTGCGCCTGACGAAGGACCCGACGGGTCTGCCGATCAAGGCCTCGGACGTGACCATCGGTTCGGTGTTCCACGTCATCCCGGACGGCATGCTCGACTCCGAGCACATGCTCGAGGAGAAGGCCAAGGCCTCCGTCCTCCTCATGCGTCTCGACCCGAAGGACCTCAACCCGTCCAAGGGCCACGAGAACTGGGGCTACGACGGCATCGTCGCGTACTCCAAGATCTGCACCCACGTCGGATGCCCGGTCGCGCTCTACGAGCAGCAGACGCACCACCTGCTGTGCCCGTGCCACCAGTCCACCTTCGATGTCTCGAACAACTGCGAGGTCATCTTCGGTCCGGCCGCACGCCCCCTCCCCCAACTTCCGATCGCGATCGACGACGACGGCTACCTGGTTGCCCAGAGCGACTTCCACGAGCCGGTCGGACCGTCCTTCTGGGAGCGTGAACGCTGATGACCAGCACCCCCACCACCACGGCACCGAGCAGCACGGCCAACAAGCCGGCTCCGGAGCGCGGATCCCGCATCATCGGCGGGGTCGCCAACTACATCGACGAGCGCACCAGCATCTCGGGGCTCGTCAAGGAAGTCGGCCGGAAGATCTTCCCGGACCACTGGAGCTTCATGCTCGGCGAGGTGGCGCTGTACAGCTTCGTCGTCGTCCTGCTCTCCGGCACGTTCCTGACGTTCTTCTTCCAGGCCTCCATGGCCGAGGTCGTCTACAACGGCTCGTACGTCCCGCTCAAGGGTGTCGAGATGTCGACGGCGCTCCAGTCCACGCTGGACATCTCGTTCGACATCCGCGGCGGGCTCTTCGTCCGCCAGGTCCACCACTGGGCAGCCCTGCTGTTCGTGGCGTCGATCATGCTGCACATGGCCCGCGTGTTCTTCACCGGTGCCTTCCGCAAGCCGCGTGAGCTCAACTGGGTCTTCGGCTTCCTGCTCTGGGTCCTCGCCATGGGTGAGGGCTTCACCGGCTACTCGCTCCCCGACGACCTGCTCTCCGGAAACGGTCTGCGGATCATCGTCGGCATGATCGAGGGTGTCCCGGTGATCGGCGTCTGGATCGCCTACCTGCTCTTCGGTGGCGAGTTCCCGGGCACCGACATCGTGGGCCGCCTCTACACGCTGCACATCCTGCTGCTGCCGGCGATCCTCGTCGCGGTGCTCGGTGTCCACCTCGTGCTCGTCGTGATCAACAAGCACACCCAGTTCGCCGGCCCGGGCAAGACCAACGACAACGTCGTCGGTGTCCCGATCCTCCCGGCGTTCGCCGCCAAGGCTGGTGGGTTCTTCTTCATCGTCGCGGGCATCATCGCCCTCATCGCGTCGATGTTCACGATCAACCCGATCTGGAACTACGGCCCGTACGACCCCTCGCCGGTCTCCGCCGGTACCCAGCCCGACTGGTACATCGGCTTCGCCGACGGCGCACTGCGTCTGGTGCCGCCGCACTGGGAGGTCGTGTGGTTCGGCTACACGGTGTCGTTCAACATCCTGGCGCCCATCGCGGTCCTGGTGCTGCTCATCCTCGCGATCCTGCTGTACCCGTTCCTCGAGTCGTGGATCACCGGCGACAAGCGCGAGCACCACATCCTGGACCGCCCGCGCAACGCCCCGACCCGCACGGCGATCGGTGCCGCCGGCATCACGCTCTACGCCAGCCTCTGGGCTGCGGCGTCGTCGGACATCATCGCGACCCACTTCCTGGTGTCGATCGAACACGTGATCCACGTGATCCAGGCAACGACGGTCCTCGGCCCGTTCGTCGCCTTCTGGATCACGAAGCGCGTGTGCCTCGCACTCCAGAAGAAGGACCGCGAGATCGTCCTGCACGGCTACGAGTCCGGTCGCATCGTCCGACTCCCCCACGGTGAGTACATCGAGGTGCACGAGCAGCTCGACGAGTACGAGCGCTGGAAGCTGCTGCAGTTCAACGAGTACAAGCCGCTCATGATCCGCCCGAACGCCAAGGGGCAGATCACCGTGGTCCAGAAGGCCCGTGCGAGCGTCTCCCGCTTCTTCTTCGAAGACCGCATCGAGCCGGTCTCGAAGGCCGAGCTCGAGGCAGCGCACGCCGCCCACCACGGCCCGGACCTCGAGGGCAGCCACCAGGCCCCGCAGGTCGAGGAAAAGCACTAAGCACGACGACAGGAACCCCCGCCACCACGTGGCGGGGGTTTCTTCGTGCGATGGGCGAAACGCCGCCCCCAGTTCACGGCTGGTTCACCGACACGTGCTGGACTCATCCAGGACGGTGTGGCAACGTGTTGCACCACGCATCCGCCAACGGAATGAGACCCCGATGGACAGCCGGACGGCCGAACACCCCAGGCCGAACCACTTCCTCCTCCACCTCAGCGACACCCACCTCGTCTCCGGCGACGGTGATCTGTACGGCGGGGTCGACTCCGCCGCACGGCTCACCGAGATCGTCGCGGACATCGAAGCATCAGGCACCCGGCCGGAAGCGATCGTCGTCACCGGCGACGTGGCCGACAAGGGCGAACCGGGTGCCTACGCCCGCGTCCGCGAGATCGTCGAGCCAGCTGCCCGCCGGATCGGTGCCCAGGTCATCTGGGCGATGGGCAACCACGACGAGCGCGGCGCGTTCCGTCAGGAGCTCTTCGGGTTGCACCCCACCGACCGTCCGGTCGACTTCGTCTACGACGTCAACGGTCTGCGGGTGATCACTCTCGACACGAGTGTCCCGGGCCACCACCACGGCGAGGTCTCCCCCGAGCAGCTCGACTGGCTGGCCGAGGTCCTGTCCGAGGCTGCGCCGCACGGCACCATCCTGGCGATGCACCACCCGCCCGTGCCGAGTGTGCAGGACCTGACCGTCCTCGTCGAGCTCCGCGACCAGCATGCCCTGGCCGAGGTCGTCGAGGGCAGTGACGTCCTGTCGATCATCGCCGGACACCTGCACTACTCGACCAGCGCGGTCTTCGCGGGCATCCCCGTGTCGGTCGCCAGTGCCACGTGCTACACGCAGGACCTCACCGAGTTCCAGGGCGGCACGCGTGGGCGGGACGGCGCGCAGTCGTTCAACCTGGTGCACGTGTACGGCCACAACGTCGTGCACTCGGTCGTCCCGATCGGGCACTACTCCACGGTCGGCGAACCCGTTTCGGCCGTCGAGACCGAGGCCCGACTCGCAGCGCACGGGGTCACGATCCCGCCCGCGGTCGAGCCGGCTCCGGTGACCTCGAGCATCCCGGTCTTCACGCTCGACTCGGTGCCGGTCTCCCCCGTCCACCGGTAGGTCGCCGCACTTCGTGAGCAGCAATGGTCGGGTCCGCAGTGCGGACCCGACCATTTGTGCTCACCATGTGCGGTGGGCGTGCGCGGGGGCGGACGGGAGGCGCGTGGCGGGGCCGCTACGGGCCTCCCGTCCGGCCACCGGTCACCACCCACCGCGAGACGTGCGTCGAGCGGTCAGCTTGCGTCGTCTGACGGCGTGGGCGCCGACAGGCCGCGACCGGTCGGCGGTCGGCGACGGGGCGGGGCGGTCGGGAGGCGCGTGGCGGGGCCGTCCCGGCCCTCCTGTCCGGTGAAGGGTCACCACGCACCGCGTGTCAGGCGTCGAGCGGTCAGCTCGCGTCGCCTGACGGCGCGGGCGCCGACAGGCCGCGGCCGCTCGGCGGTCGGCGACGGGGCGGGGCGGGGCGGTCAGGCTCGCCCGGAGCCGTGGCTGGGCTTCGGCTCCGGGCTCGCGGGCTCGCCCGGAGCGCGTGGCTGGGCTTCGGCGCCGGGCTCGCAGGCTCGCCCGGAGCGCGACAGCAGAACGCTGGCGCGTTCTAGACGCTGTCGCGCTCCCACGGCGCGGGGAAGGGGAAGTAGCGCTCGAGGAAGTCGGTCACGCGCTGCGTCCGCTCCTCGTCGCTGACCTCCGGGAAACTGCCGTCGTTCAGGCAGAAGAAGTCCGCGTTCCGCTTCTTGAGCAACTCGTCGAGCGACCGCAGCCCGGACTGCATCGTGGTGTCGATGTAGCGGACGTCGGCGTTCTCCTGCGTGATCGCCCGACCCGTGAGCAACGAGTAGTAGTGGTAGAGCGAGTTGGTCACCGAGATGTTCTCGGCAGCACGGAAGCGCGACGCCGCCGTGGCACGGAACTCGTCGGCGAACTCGTGCTCCATCTCCGTCATGATGGACGACCGGAGCGGGGTGGGCGCATGCTCGAGGTGCCTGGTGGTGACCGCACCGAACCGCTGCTGCAACAGGCGACGGTTGACCCGCGCGGAGTTCTCGAACCCACTGCGCGCGGCGTTGTTCACGCCGAGGCCGATGCGGGTGGTGGCGAGGATGAACTTCGACACCGACCCCGGGCTGAAGAACACCGAGGGGTCGACGGTGCGGCCGAAGAACATGTCGTCGTTCGAGTAGATGAAGTGCTCGCTGATGCCCGGGATGTGGTGCAGCTGCGACTCGACGGCCTGCGAGTTGTGCGTCGGCAGCACGGACGGGTCGGCGAAGAACTCCTCACTGCGCACGATGCGGACCTTGGGGTGGTCGGCGAGCCAGTGCGGAGCGGGTGAATCGGTGGCGATGTAGATCTGGCGGATCCACGGTGCGAACGTGTGCACCGAGCGGAGTGCGTACTTCAGCTCGTCGATCTGGCGGAACCGTGCGGGGGCGTCGTCGCCCTCGCCCAGGACGGCCGTCGCCTGCGCTGCCTGGCGGGCGCGCTGGTACTCGATGGCGTTGCCGTCGACCCACGAGAAGACGATGTCGATCGGGAACCGTATGTCGGAGACGTGGTCGTCGAACATGTGCTCGACGGTGCGCCAGGTGCGGCCGTAGCGCTCGATGTCGACGAGCACGAACTCGTCGACCGGCAGGCTGCGGCGCATCAGCGCGTTCTCGACGGGCGCGAGCACCTCGGTGTCGGTGAGTCGCCAGAACTCGAGCTGCACGCTCGTCTCGGCGCCGTAGCGCAGGCGCCCGAGGGGCTCGAGACGCGGACGGAAGACGCGCAGCACCGGCTCGTCGACCGGCCCGAGACCGTCGTCCTGCACGAGCACGGCCGGTTCGCCCGGCGGCTTCGCGTAGAACGGTTCGTTGACGGCGGCGGCCATGACGGCGCTCTCGGCACGCTGCCGGTCCCGCTCGTCGATCGCGATGACCGGACGCTCGTCGTTGCCGCGGATGAGCAGGTGGTCGACGTCCGCCTCGGTCAGCGCGTCGTCCAGGAACAACAGGTCCTCGATCATCGACTGCTGCGGCGTCAGGTGGCCGTTGAGCAGCGTCAGTCGCCCCTTGCGGACGACGACGTCGGGCCGGTCGAGACCGCCGGAGGACGGTCGAGGGGTCAGCAGAGGACTCTCGGTCACCGGCTCGGTCTCGTCGTTCATCCATGCCCTTCGGGTCGTGCTGCCGGGTCCTGTACCCGACCCTGCGATCCTACCGTCCGCCCGCCCGGTCGGTTCCGCAGGCGGTCAGCGGAGCCGGTCAGGAGGCCCGGGGTGCGTCCGCCTCGCGCGGCACCTTGACGGCGATGCCCACCACGATGAACAGGGCGGCAGCCAGGATCTGCAACGCGGCCCACACCTGGCCGGGGATCGGCACCGTGACCAGTGGGTTCCAGCAGACGGCGACGGCGGCCATCAGCACGGCGGCCCACCACGTCTTCCCGCGCACCGCGAAGACGAGCACGATGAGGGACAGCACCGTGATGCCCCAGCGGGCGAAGACGAAGCCGGACGAGTCGATGATCGCGACGCAGGCGAGCAGGACGATCGCGGCGATGAGCGACGGCGCGAGTGCCGGCCGGGTGAACCCCGGGGTGGCACGGGTGTTCGTCGTCCCCGCGGTCGGTCGGACCGGTGCGGCGGGCGCGCCGTTCTGCGACGACCCCACCGGGGGTCGTCCCTTGCGGGCAGCCATCAGGCGGGGGCCTCGTCGAGGTCGATGGCCGTGAAGGACCGGGACATCGGCGGGAGACCCCGCACACGCTCGAGCGCGGGGACCAGCTCGCCGAGGTAGGCCCGGTAGCCCTCGTCGGTGAGGTGCAGGCCGTCGTCGGTGAAGCGGTCGTCCAGGTGGTCGCCGTCGGCCAGCGCGGGCCAGGCGTCGAGGTACTGCGCGTGGCAGGTCGCGACGAACTGCCGCAGGTGCCGGTTCGCCTCCTCGATCTTCGCCGTGTACTCGGCCTGGCGGGGCAGGACGGAGACGAGCAGCAGGCGGACACCGGGCAGCTCGCGCCGCAGGGTGACGAGGATCGTCTCGACGTTGCGGACGACGTGTTCGGCGCTCGCGCGGTGGTTGCCGAAGTCGTTCGTGCCGATCAGCAGCACGATCACCTCGGGCTGTTCGGCGACGACCGCGTCGAGCCGTGCGAGCACGCCGTCCGTCGTGTCGCCGCTGATGCCCTGGTTCAGGGTCTGCTCGTCGGGGAGCCAGCTGTCCCACGACCCCTGGGCCGTGATGCTGTCCCCCAGGAACAGGACGGGACTGCGTTCCTCGGTCATGCTGCCTCCTCGTTCGCCGGTTCCGGACTCCCATTGTGCTGGGTCCGGTTGCGCTGCGTCGACTCGGTGTTGTCCGACTCGCGCTCGGCGGCCGCGGTGATGCGCTCGACCATGCCGGGGAAGATGATCCCGTGGAAGGGCAGGATCCCGTACCAGTACAGCCGTCCGGGCAGGCCCTGCGGGAAGTAGATCGCCCGCTGGTGGTAGTCGCTGCCGCCCTCGGGGTTCGGGGTCACGGTCATCTCGAGCCAGGCGCGCCCGGGTGACTTGAACTCGGCGCGGAGCCGCAGGTAGTGACCGCGCTCGAGGCGTTCCACGCGCCACCAGTCGAGGGCGTCGCCCTGCTCGAGTCGGTCCTGGTCACGACGACCACGGCTGAGCCCGACGCCGCCGGCGACCTTGTCCATCCAGCCGCGGGCGACCCAGGCCAGCGGGAACGAGTACCAGCCGTTCTCGCCGCCGATCGACTCGACGACGCGCCAGACGTCCTCCGCCGAGGCGGTCGAGTGCCGCTTCCGGTCGTCGACGTAGACGGTGTGGCCGGCCCAGTCCGGGTCGGTCGGCATCGGGTCGGCCGAGGCGCTCGACAGGGTGGCGCTCCGCCAGCTCGTCTGCACCTCGCCGGAGCGCATCTTGTTCAGTGCGAGTCGGACCGCGCGGCGGTACGAGGTGAGCCCGCCCTCGGGCTGCGGGACGACGTCGTCGATGTCGTGCTCGCGCTGGACGCACTCGAACTGCAGCGATTCGATGATCGGCGTCGCGAGCTTCCGCGGGATCGGGGTGACGGCGTTGAACCAGTGTGCGGCGAGGCGCGGGGTGAGCACCGGCAGGACCGTGATCGGGCGCTGCCGCAGCTTCGCCTCGACCGCGTAGCCGTTGAGCATCTGCCCGTAGCGCAGGACGTCCGGCCCGCCGATGTCGAAGGTGCGGTTGACGTCGGCGGGGACGTCGAGCGCCGCGACCAGGTAGTACAGGACGTCGCGCACGGCGATCGGCTGGATGCGGTTGCGCACCCACCGCGGTGCGGGCATCCACGGCAGGACGTCGGTCACGTGCCGGATCATCTCGAACGAGGTGCTGCCGGAACCGATGACGACGCCGGCCTGGTAGGCGATCGTCGGCACGCCGGAGTGGAGCAGGATCTCCCCGACCTCCTTCCGGCTGCGCAGGTGCTTCGACAGGTCGCCGTCGGGGTGCAGGCCGCCCAGGTAGACGAATCGGCTGACGCCGGCACGCTTCGCCTCGTGCGCCATCGTCTCGGCCGCCTGCCGTTCCGCGGACTCGAAGTCGCCGTCGGCACCCATCGCGTGGGCGAGGTAGTACACGGCCTCGACGCCGTCGACCGCGGCGCGGACCGCGTCGGCGTCCTGCAGGTCTCCTTCGGCGACGTCGACGTCGCTGCTCCACGGGACGTCCTGGAGCTTCCGGGGGTTGCGCACGAACACGCGCACGGAGTGTCCGGCTTCGAGGAGACGGGGGACGAGACGACCGCCGATGTACCCGGTGGCGCCGGTGACGAGGACCTGCATGCCCGGAACGCTACGCGGCACGCCTGACGGGTAGGCTTGCCGGGTGGACAACGCAGCCTTCCCCGTCACCGCCGATGCCGTCCGCGGCCTCATCGACCACGCGATCCTGAAGCCCGAGCTCACCCGCTCGGACGTCGACGCCCAGCTCGACGAAGCCGCCGCGTACCGGGTCTTCAGCGTGTGCGTCCGGCCCAGCGACGTCGCCTACGCCGTCGAGCGTCTCCGGGGCACCGGCGTCGGCGTCGGGACGGTCATCGGCTTCCCGCACGGCACCACGTCCACCGCGGCCAAGGTCGCCGAGTCGCTGCAGGCCCTCGCCGACGGCGCCTTCGAGCTCGACATGGTGCAGAACATCGGCGCCGCGAAGTCCGGCGACTGGGAGCGCGTCGAGCAGGACGTCCGCGCCGTCGTCGACGCCGCCGGGTCCACCGTCGTCAAGGTGATCCTCGAGACCGCGTTCCTGACCGACGACGAGATCGTCGCAGCCTCGCGTGCCGCGCAGTCCGCCGGTGCCGCGTTCGTGAAGACCTCCACCGGGTTCGCCGGCGGCGGGGCGACGACCGAGCACATCGCGCTGATGCGCCGCACGGTCGGAGCCGACACGGGCGTCAAGGCCTCGGGCGGTGTCCGCGGGCTCGACACCCTGCTCGAGATGGTCGACGCCGGGGCCAACCGCATCGGCACGAGTGCGTCCGCGCGCATCCTCGACGAGGTCGCGCACCGCGTCGAGACCGGCGCCGCGTCTTCGCAGGGCGACGACACCAGCTCCTACTGACCCACCGCGACACGACCTGATCCACCGCACGACGACCTGACCCGACCGACCCACCACCTGCCAGGCCGGGGCCCACCGGACGCGACGCCGCGTCCGGGAGCCGCCCCGGGCCTCCAGACCGCCGCATCGGAGCGCGCATGTCCAGCACCGCACCCCAGTCCCCCGCCCTCGCACTCGCCGTCGACCTCGGCGGCACCAAGGTCGAGGCCGCGCTCGTCACCGACCAGGGCGTCGTCCTGCCGGGCACGCGCTTCCGCAGCCCCACCGGGCCGCAGCGCACGTCCGACGAGCTGCAGGCAGCCGTCGACGAGGTCGTGACGAGCGCGCTCGCCACGGTCCCGACCGACGCGACCCTGGTCGGCGTCGGGGTCGGCTCGGCCGGCCCCGTCGACGAGGAGCACGGCCTCGTCTCCCCGCTCAACATGCCGGTGTGGCGCGGCCACCCGCTGCGCGACCGCATCGCCGCGCTCGTGCCCGAGGGCGTGCCGGTCACGCTGCGCATGGACGGCCTGGCGATCACGCTGGCCGAGCACTGGGTCGGTGCGGCCCAGGGGTACGACCACGTCATGGGCATGATCGTGTCGACCGGCGTCGGCGGTGGCCTCATCCTGCACGGCCGCACCGTCAGCGGCCCGACCGGCAACGCGGGGCACATCGGGCACGTGGAGTGTGGCGGCTACGACGATCCGTGCGCGTGCGGCGGCACCGGCTGCCTGGAGGCGATCGCCAGCGGCCCGAAGACGGTTGCCTGGGCGCAGCGCCAGGGGTTCGACGGGTCCACCGGCGAAGAACTGTCGGCGGCGTACGCGGCCGGCGACGAGATCGCGGTCGCCGCGGTCAAGCGCAGCGGCCGGGCGCTCGGGCAGGCGATCGCGGCGGCGACGAGCCTCGTCGACCTCGAGGTCGTGGCGATCGGCGGCGGGTTCTCCCACGTCACGCCGGACCTGTTCGAGTACGCACGCGAAGCGGTGGCGGAGCGCGTCGAGTTCGGGTTCGTGACGAAGGTACGCATCGTGCCGACGGCGCTGTCGCAGGACGGCCCGCTCATCGGCGCCGCGGCACTCGTGCACCGCGCCGACGTCCTGCGCTGAGCGCGAGCGGCCCGCGCCGTGGAAGTGACCGGCGACGGCCTGGAGGCGCGGTGCGGGCCCGCACGGGCCTCCAGGCCGGTCCGCGGCTTGTCCACAGGCATGTCGGTCGCGTGCGCAGGTCGGGCAGGATGTGCGGGTGCCCCGCCCGCGACTGCTGACCAGTGACGACTGGCCGGAGCCCGAGCTGCGTGCGGCGGTCCTCGCCGGCGAACTCGTCCCAGTCGGACCGTGCTGGGCCTCCCCTGCCGAGCCGCAGACGCCGTCGTTGCGTGCCGCCGCTGCCGCCTGGGTCCTGCGGGATGGGCGGCTGATCGCCTGCACCCTGACGGCCGCGTGGATCTGGGGTGCGGCGTCCAGACTGCCGGCGCCGCTCGAGGCCTGCATCCCGCCGCAGGTCCGAGTGCACGTCGGGCCGGACGTGCGCCTGCGGGAGGTCCGGATCCAGGCTGACGACAGCGTCGTCCTCGGAGGGCTGCGGGTCACGATGCCGGCGCGGACCGCGGTCGACCTGCTCCGGATGCCGGGCCTCTCGGCCGGCGCGTTCGGGGAGGCCGAGGCGACGGCCGTGCACGGGCTGCTGGCGATCGGGGCGGTCTCCGCGGCCGAACTGCAGGTGCGGCTGAGCGCCCTCGGGACGATCCCGATGGTGCGGCAGGCCGAGCGGCGGTTGCGGGGGCTGCAGGACGCCGCTGGGGCCGCTGGGGGCGCTGGGGGCGCTGTCCGGTAGTGCGTCGCGGGTGCGAGCGGTCACAACACCCCGCTCGCGTCCGCCGAGTGGTCGCGAACTGTCGGACGGCGGGGCCGCAGCCGACGGTTCGTGACCGGTCGACGGGGCACGCGCGACGAGTCACGACCGGCGGATGGTCGGGCGTCGGCCGGACGTCGGCCGGACGTCGGGCGGGAGGCGCGGGGCGGGGGCGCCACGGGCCTCCCGTCCGGAGCGTGCGAGCGGTCAATACACCCCGCTCGCGTCCGCCGAGTGGTCGCGAACTGTCGGTCGGCGGGGCCGCAGCCGACGGTTTGTGACCGGTCGACGGGGCCCGCGCGACGTGTCGCGACCGACGGATGGTCGTGCCGCGCGGGGCACTGCCGCGGCGGTGGCCGTGCTCAGCCGGCGCTGACGCGGTAGACGTCGTAGACGGCGTCGATGCGTCGGACCGCGTTCAGCACCCGGTCGAGGTGGATGGTGTCACCCATCTCGAACACGAACCGACTGAGCGCCAACCGGTCGGACGAGGTCGAGACCGTCGCCGACAGGATGTTGACGTGGTGGTCGGTGAGCACCCGGGTGACGTCGCTGAGCAGCCCCGACCGATCGAGCGCCTCGATCTGGATCTGCACGAGGAACACCGACTTCGACGACGGGGCCCATTCGACCTCGATCATCCGGTCGGGCTCGTTCATCAGGGACTTGACGTTCGTGCACGACGACTGGTGCACCGAGACGCCCTGCCCGCGGGTGATGAACCCGACGATCTGGTCGCCCGGCACCGGCGTGCAGCACTTCGCGAGCTTCACCAGGATGTCCGGCGCACCGCGCACCAGCACGCCGCTGTCGCTCGTGCGCAGCTGACGGCTCGTGACCTGCCGCGGGAACGTGAGCTCCGGCTCGTCGGTCTCCGTGTCGCTCTGGACGCTTCCCAGGACCTTCTCGATGACGGACTGCGTCGAGACGTGCCCCTCGCCGACCGCGGCGTACAGGGCCGAGACGTCGTCGTAGCGCATCGACGAGGCGACCTCGGCGATGGTGTCCTGGCTCATGATCCGCTGGAGCGGCAGGTTCTGCTTGCGCACGGCCCGGGCGATGGCGTCGCGGCCCTGCTCGATCGCCTCTTCGCGGCGCTCCTTGGTGAACCACTGCTTGATCTTGTTGCGCGCCCGCGGGCTCTTGACGAACTTCAGCCAGTCCTGCGACGGACCGGAGTCGGGGTTCTTCGACGTGAAGATCTCGACGACGTCGCCACTCGACAGCGAGCTCTCGAGCGGGACGAGGCGACCGTTGACCTTGGCGCCCATGGTGCGGTGCCCGACCTCGGTGTGCACGGCGTACGCGAAGTCCACCGGGGTGGCGCCGGCGGGCAAGCCGATGACCTTGCCCTGCGGCGTGAAGACGTAGGTCTCCTTCGCGCCGATCTCGTAGCGGAGCGAGTCGAGGAACTCCCCCGGGTCGCTCGTCTCGGCCTGCCAGTCGGTGATGTGCGCGAGCCACGCCATGTCCTGGTCGTCGGTGGTCGACGAGGTCCCGACGTCTCGGCCGGCGGCACGCTGCTTGTACTTCCAGTGCGCGGCGACACCGAACTCGGCGCGCTGGTGCATCTCGTGCGTGCGGATCTGGATCTCGACCGGGCGCCCCTGCGGCCCGAGCACGCTGGTGTGCAGCGACTGGTAGAGGTTGAACTTCGGCGTCGCGATGTAGTCCTTGAACCGGCCGGGCAGCGGTGTCCACCGCGCGTGCACCGAACCGAGCATGGCGTAGCAGTCGCGCACCGTGGGCACGAGCACCCGGATGCCGACGAGGTCGTAGATCTCGTCGAACTCGCGACCCCGCACGATCATCTTCTGGTAGATCGAGTAGTACTGCTTCGGCCGCCCCATGACCTCGCCGCGGACCTTCGCGGCCTTCAGGTCCTTCTTGAGCGTGCCGATGACGTTCTGGACGAACTGCTCGCGCTTCGGCTGCCGTTCCTTGACCAGGCTGTCGATCTCGACGTAGAGCTTCGGGTGCAGGACCGCGAAGGACAGGTCCTCGAGCTCGAGCTTGATCATCTGGATGCCGAGCCGGTGCGCGAGGGGCGCGTAGATCTCGAGCGTCTCCTTCGCCTTGCGAGTGGCGGAGGTGGACTCGACGAAGCCCCAGGTGCGGGCGTTGTGCAGCCGGTCGGCGAGCTTGATGACCAGCACGCGGATGTCCTTCGACATCGCGATGACCATCTTGCGGACCGTTTCGGCCTGGGCGCTGTCGCCGTACTTGACCTTGTCGAGCTTCGTGACGCCGTCGACGAGCATGGCGATCTCGTCGCCGAAGTCGACCTGCAGCTGGTCGAGCTGGTAGTCGGTGTCCTCGACCGTGTCGTGGAGCAGCGCGGCGGCGATCGTGATCGGCCCGATGCCCAGGTCGGCCAGGATCTGGGCGACCGCGACGGGGTGCGTGATGTACGGCTCGCCGGACTTGCGCTTCTGACCGTCGTGCGCGCGCTCGGCGACGGAGTACGCGCGCTCGATGAGCGTGACGTCGGCCTTGGGATGGTGCGAGCGCACCGTGCGGATCAGGGTGTCCACGGCACCGGCCGGCTGGGCGCGGGAGAACAGGCGCGGCAGCAGCGACCGGAGGGAACCGAGGTTGCCCGTCGTGTTCGGTCCGAGGGGGCTGGTCGGCCGCTGGGCGGAGCCGGGGCGGCTCGGCGCGGACGGCTCTTCGCGGGTGTCCGTCATGATGCGCCTCCCAGGACTCGGTCCGAGAGCTCGATCCGAGCTCGATCCGCCAACACTACGCGTGTCCGGTCAGTGCTCGTGACCCGGTTCGCCCTGGGCGTCGCGGACCACCGGTGCTCCGGACTGCTCCCAGGCGACCATGCCGCCGGTCAGGTTGACCGCGGAGACACCGGACTGTTCGAGAGCCGCCACCACCCGGGCCGAACGAACACCCGAGTGGCAGACGATGATCGCCGGTTCGTCGCCGCCGTCGATCTCCTGCCAGCGGTTCACCAGCTCGGACATCGGGACGAGCGTGGCCTCGGGAGCGTGGACCTCGTCCCACTCCCCCTGCTCACGGACGTCGAACAGCCGCGACCCCGACTCCAGCCGACGACGCGCCTCGGCGACGTCGACCTCGGTGATCTCGATCGGCATCAGGCGGTCGCCTTCGCGTCGGCGTCGGCGTCGACCTCGCGCTGGCGCTTCTCTGCCGCCTGGATCTTCTTGGCGTCGGCCTGCTTGATCTTCGGCTCGTTCTCGCGCAGCTGGGCGTACATCGGCGACGCGATGAAGATCGTCGAGTAGGTACCGACGATGATGCCGATGAACAGTGCCAGCGAGATGTCGCGGAGCGTGCCGGCACCGAGCACGTACGACCCGATGAACAGGATCGCCGCGACCGGCAGCAGCGCCACGACCGAGGTGTTGATCGAGCGGACGAGCGTCTGGTTCACCGCGAGGTTCACCGACTGCTTGAACGTGCGGATCGACTCCTGCGCGGTGTTCTCACGCACCTTGTCGAAGACCACCACGGTGTCGTAGAGCGAGTACCCGAGGATCGTCAGGAACCCGATCACCGCCGCGGGCGTGACCTCGAGCCCGACGATGCCGTAGACACCGGCCGTGATCAACAGGTCGTGGACCAGCGCGGCCATCGCGGAGAGCGACATCTTCCAGGTCCGGAAGTACAGCGTCATGAAGACGGCGGCCAGGGCGAGGAAGATCACCAGACCGCGGATCGCCTGGGCGAGCACGTCGGCACCCCACGTGGCACCGATGAACGTCGCCGCGACCTGGCTCTCCGGCACGTCGTACGCCTCGGCCAGGGCGTCCTGCACCTCGGTCGTCTGACGGTCGGTGAGCTGGCCGGTCTGCACGCGGATGCCGTGCGTTCCGAGCTGGGAGACGCGCGGGATCTCGTCCGAGACGACACGCTCGACGGTGTCCGTCGCGATGCTCTGGTCGGTGTTCTCGACGTCCGACAGGGTGAACTCGGAACCACCGGTGAACTCGATGCCGAGCTGGTACCCGCCGCGCAGCCACGGGGTGGCGAGCGAGATCACGATCATGATGAGCGCGATGAGGTACCAGGTCTTGCGTCGTCCGATGATGTCGTACGACCGCTTCCCCGTGTAGAGGTCGCTACCGAACTGGCTGAAGCTGGCCATCAGTCGTCCTTCCCGTCCGGCGTCGAGCCGTTGTCGCCGGAGGCCTGCTGGGCCTTCCGTTCCGCGATCGTCTGTCGGCGCTGCGCCTCACCGGCACTGCGCTGGCGCTTGCCGTCCACCACGGGGGCGCGGAACTGCGCACGCCCCTTGTAGACCGCACCGAGCGCCGCTGGGTCGAGCCCACTGAACTTGTGCCCCTCGCCGAAGAACCGGGTGCGGGAGATGAGCTGCATCATCGGGTGGGTGAAGAGCGCGACCACCACGATGTCGATCAGCGTCGTGAGGAGCAGCGTGAACGCGAAGCCCTTCACATCGGCGACCGCGAGCACGTACAGGGTGACGGCAGCGAGGAAGTTCACCGCGTCGGACGCCAGGATCGTGCGGAGTGCGCGCTTCCAGCCGGACTCGACCGCACTCTCGAGCGCACGACCGTCGCGGAGTTCGTCACGGATGCGTTCGAAGTAGACGATGAACGAGTCCGCCGTGATGCCGATCGCGACGATCAGACCCGCCACACCCGCCAAGGACAGGCGGTAGTCGACGCGCCACGACATGATCGCGATGACCAGGTAGGTCAGGACGGCTGCCACCCCGAGCGAGAGCACCGTGACGAACGCGAGCGCCCGGTACTGGATGACGGAGTAGATGATCACCAGGCCGAGGCCGATCAGGCCCGCGACGAGACCACCGATGAGCTGCGCCGTTCCGAGCGTCGCCGAGATGTTCTCGTTCGACTGCACCTGGAAGTTGATCGGCAGCGCACCGTACTTGAGCTGGTCGGCGAGCGTCTTCGACGACTCGGCCGTGAACGAGCCGGTGATCTGCGCCTTGCCGTTGGTGATGGCGGAGTTCGTGGACGGGGCCGTGATGACCGAGCCGTCCAGCACGATCGCGAACTGGTTCTGCGGTGCCTGCAGCGAGACGAGGCGGTTCGTGACGGTGCGGAAGTCCTTCGTGCCCTGGCCGTCGAAGGTCAGGTTGACGGCCCACTGGCCCGTCGACGTGCCCTGCGAGTCGGTGGCCAGACCGGAGGTGGCGTTGCTGATGTTCGCACCGGAGACCTCGACCGGGCCGAGGATGTACTTCGACGCACCGTCGGCGTCACACGTGACGAGGGGCTCGTCGTCCGGCGCCGAGGTGACGTCGTCCGGAGCCGCGCAGTTGTAGTTGGTGTACAGGTCCTGCAGCGCCGGGGTGATCCAGTTGACGTCGCTGGCGTTCGTCGGCTTCGCGCTCGGCGTCGCTGCGAGCGATGCGGGCGGCGAGTACGGCGTCGGCGAGGCGGTGGACTTCCCGTCGTCACCGACGGCGGAGTTCGTCGCGGCCTCGGTGAAGAGCACGGGGCGGAACGTCAGCTTCGCCGCTGCCTCGATGCGGTCGATCGTGGCCTTGTCGGGCCGACCGGGGATCGACACGACGATGTTGTTCGCACCCTGCGTGTTGATCTCGGTCTCGGAGACACCGGTGGCGTTGATGCGCTGGCGGATGATCTCCACCGCCTGCTGCAGCTGCTGCGAGGTGACCGAGTCGCCCTCGGTGTTCTGCGCCGCGAGGGTCAGCTGCGTGCCGCCCTGCAGGTCGAGTGCGAGCTCCGGTACCCAGCTCGCGCCCTGGTACCACTTGTCCGTGTCGTCCTTCGAGCTGCCGGCGAGGATCGTCGCGGCGGTGTTCAGGCCGGCGAGGATCGCCATCAGGATCACCAACCAGGTGAGCGAGCGCAGCGCCTTCTTGACGGGTGTCGATCGTGCCACCGGTCGTCTCGTCTTTCTGTTCAGGACCGTCGGCGCTCAGGCACGACGGCAGAGGGAAGCCGCCGGGTCAGACGACCCGGCGGCCGAGGGCGTCAGTCGTCGGACTTGCGCTTCGAGTCGGTCTCGTCGAGGCGGTCGTTGTCGACCCGCTCGCCGTAGACCGGCTCCCCGTTGAGTTCGGCGACGGGCTTGGCCTCGTCCTCCGGCGTCGCGGTGGTCTCGATGTCGGAGGCGCTGTCGTCGACGACGCGCGACAGGGTCTGGCGGTGCACGGTGACGACGGTGCCGGGGGCGATCTCGACGTCGGCGGTGACCTTCTCGTCGTCGACGGAGAGGAGCGTGCCGTACAGGCCGAAGGACAGCATCACGCGAGCACCCGGCACCATCTTGGTGGCGAGCTCGCCCTGCTGCTTCTTGCGCTTGCGGCTGTTGTAGAACATGAAGGCCGCGAACGCCACGACGATGACGATGAGGATGACTTCTTGACCCATGATGCAGTTGCCTTCTCTGGTTGCTCGGTTTCGGGCCGTAGCAGTCTAGGGCACGCCACTGTGCGTGGCATGTCACCCGACCGATCGGCCGCTAGTCGGTGGTGTCGGTGTCGTCGAACAGGCCCGGGAGCGGCCCGACGCCCTGCCCTGGGGTGAGGCCGAGGTGCCGCCACGCGACCGGGGTCGCGATGCGGCCGCGCGGGGTTCGCGTGACCAGACCGACCCGGACGAGGAAGGGCTCGACGACCGACTCGATGGTCTCGGACTCTTCTCCGACCGAGACCGCGAGGGTGTTCAGCCCCACCGGTCCGCCGTCGAAGCGGGTCAGCATGATCTCGACCACGGCGCGGTCGAGGCGGTCGAGCCCGAGCTCGTCGACGTCGTACAGATCGAGTGCACCCTGGACGGCCGCCATTCCGTCGGTGGTGCGGTGCACGAGGGCGTAGTCGCGGACCCGGCGGAGCAGCCGGTTCGCGATGCGCGGGGTGCCCCGGGAACGCCCGGCGATCTCCCGCAGCGCCGATCGGTCGATGTCGAGCTCGAGCAGGTGCGCGGCGCGGATCAGGACCTGTTCGAGTTCGTCCTTCTCGTAGAACTCGAGGTGCGCCGTGAAGCCGAAGCGGTCGCGGAGCGGGTTCGGCAGCAGGCCGGCGCGGGTGGTGGCACCGACCAGGGTGAACGGCGCGAGGTCGAGCGGGATGCTCGTCGCGCCGGCGCCCTTGCCCACCATGACGTCGATCCGGAAGTCCTCCATCGCCAGGTAGAGCATCTCTTCCGCCGAGCGCGCCATCCGGTGGATCTCGTCGATGAACAGGACCTCGCCCGGCACGAGCGACGACAGGACGGCAGCCAGGTCGCCCGCGTGCTGGATCGCCGGACCGCTCGACATCCGCAACGGACGCCCGGTCTCGTGCGCGACGATCATCGCCAGCGTGGTCTTGCCGAGGCCGGGAGGACCCGCCATCAGGATGTGGTCCGGGGTGCGGTCCTGCATGCCCGCGGCTTTGAGCAGCAGGTCGAGCTGCCCACGCACCTTCCGCTGGCCGACGAACTCGTCGAGCGACCGCGGCCGGAGTGCACCTTCGAACGCGAGTTCTTCCTGCGACTCGGCTCCGGCGGACGTGATGCCGCTCATCGACCGGCACCGGCGGGCCGGAGCGCACCGAGCGCGGCGCGGAGCAGCGCCTGCGTGCCCATGGCCGCGGCCCCTGGCTCGTTCGCGACGGTCTCGTCGACGGCGGTCTGTGCTGCGTCCTCGCGCCAGCCGAGGCCGATCAGTGCGGAGACGACGTCGGTCGCGGCCGGGTGGGCAGCAGTGCCGCGGCCGGCGGTGACGACGGCGGCCTGCTCGAACGCGGCGAGCTTGCCGGTGAGCGCGAGGATGATGAGCTTCGCGGTCTTCGGGCCGATGCCGGAGACCTTGCGGAAGGCGCCGTCGTCGTCCTTCGCGACGGCGTTCGCGACCTGCGACGGGTCCATGTGGGCCAGGACGCCCATCGCGGACTTGGGCCCGACACCCGTGACGCTGCGCAGCAGGTCGAACACCTGGAGGGCGTCGGTCGACTCGAAGCCGAAGAGCAGGTGCTCGTCTTCGCGCACGATCATCGCGGTGCGCACGAACACCTCGGACCCGTGGCGCATCGTCAGCGCGTGGGCCGGGGTCACGGTGACGGCGTACCCGACTCCCCCGGCCTCGATCACCACGCCGGAACCGGCGATGTCGATGCAGGTACCCCGGAGACTCGCGATCATGCCCCGAGCCTACGGCCGCCCACCGACGCGGCCGACGAGCCACGCGGTCGGGCCGCGGCAGCGGCCGCACGGGCGAGCGGGGAGTCGACGGTGCCGCCCTGTGCGTCGCGCCACGCGCGTTGTGCCGGGGTGAGGTTCGTGGCACGTTCACCGGCGACGTCCGGTGATCCGAGCCTCCAGGCATGGCACACGGCCAGCGCGAGCGCATCGGCGGCGTCGGCCGGCTTCGGGGCCTCGGCCAGACCGAGCACGCGCGCGATCATGGTCTGCACCTGGCGCTTGTCGGCGTTGCCGTAGCCGGTGACGGCCGCCTTGACCTCGGACGGCGTGTGCAGGCCGACGGGCAGCCCGCGGGCCGCCGCGGCGTGCAGCGCGAGCCCGGCCGCCTGGGCGGTGCCCATCACGGTGCGGACGTTCGCCTGCGCGAACACACGCTCGACGGCGACCGCGTCCGGGTGGTGCTCGTCGATCTCGGCGGCGATGCCGTCGGCGATGCGGAGCAGCCGCTGTTCGAGCGGCATGTCCGCCGGGGTGCGCACGACCGTCACGTGGACGAGCCGTGCGCGCCGGTTCGGTGCGACCTCGACGACGCCGACGCCGCACCGGGTGAGCCCGGGGTCCACCCCGAGCACACGGAGCACGGCTACTCGCCCTCGTCCTCGTCGAGCTCGGCCTGGACGTCCGCCGGCACGTCGAAGTTGGCGTAGACGTTCTGCACGTCGTCGCTGTCCTCGAGCGCGTCGATCAGGCGGAAGACCTTGCGGGCGGTCTCGGCGTCGACCGGCACCTTGAGGCCGGGGACGAACTCGGCGTCGGCCGAGTCGTAGTCGATACCGGCGTCCTGCAGCGCGGTGCGGGCCGCGACGAGGTCGCTCGCCTCGGTGATGATCTCGAAGCCGCCGCCCTGGTCGATGACGTCCTCGACACCGGCGTCGAGCACGGCGGTCATGACGGTGTCCTCGTCGAGGCCGTCGGTCTTCGTGACCGAGATGACGCCCTTGCGCGAGAAGTTGTAGGCGACGCTGCCCGGGTCGGCCATGGTGCCACCGTTGCGGGACATCGCCGTCCGGACCTCGGCCGCTGCGCGGTTCTTGTTGTCGGTGAGGCACTCGATCAGCATCGCGACGCCGTTCGGGGCGTAGCCCTCGTACATGATCGTCGTGTACTCGATCGACTCACCGGTCAGGCCGGCACCGCGCTTGACGGCGCGGTCGATGTTGTCGTTCGGGACCGAGGTCTTCTTGGCCTTCTGGATCGCGTCGACCAGCGTCGGGTTGCCCGACAGATCGGCGCCGCCCATCTTCGCGGCGACCTCGATGTTCTTGATGAGCTTGGCGAACGACTTGGCACGGCGGCCGTCGATGACGGCCTTCTTGTGCTTGGTCGTCGCCCACTTGGAATGCCCGGACACGGTTCTCCTTGCGTCTTGCGGAAAGTCGGGGTCAGTTTACCCAGCCGGGAGGCCCGGCGCCGCCCCGCCCCGCCGGTGCGGGCACGCAGGCGGCCGGGCCCAGGGCCCGCGGGCGGTCGTGCCCAGAGCCCGGGGGCCGCGTCAGGCGCTGCGCACCATGGCGAGGAAGCGGCGGTGGAAGCGGTCCTCGCCGGCGACCTCGGGGTGGAACGCACTGGCGAGGACGTTGCCCTGCTGCACCGCGACGACCTGCCCGTCCGCCAGCGCGCCGAGGACCTGGACGCCGGGGCCGTGCTGCTCCACCACCGGGGCACGGATGAAGACCGCGTGCACCGGGGCGTCGCCGAGCTCGGGCATCGGGACGTCCACCTCGAACGAGTCGTTCTGGCTGCCGAACGCGTTCCGTCGCACCGTGGTGTCGAGCACGTCGAGGGTCTGCTGGCCGCTGATGCCGTCGGTGATCCGCGACGACAGCATGATCATGCCGGCGCACGTGCCGTACGTCGGCAGGCCGTCGCGGATGGCAGCAGCGAGGGGCTCGGCGACGCCGAACGACCGGGACAGCTTGTCCATCACGCTCGACTCGCCGCCGGGGATCACGACGCCGTCGAGCGCCGCGATCTCCTCGGGTCGACGGAGGGGCACCACGTCGGCGCCGAGCTCCGTCAACGAGGCGATGTGCTCGCGGAAGTCACCCTGCAGCGCCAGGACCCCGATGCGGGGCCGGGCACTGCTCGTCGTGCTACCAGCCACGCTCGGCGAGGCGGTGCGGCGCGGGGACGTCGGCGACGTTGATGCCGACCATCGCCTCGCCCAGACCACGCGAGACCTCGGCGATGACCTTGGGGTCGTCGTGGAAGGTGACGGCCTTGACGATCGCCGCGGCACGCTTCGCCGGGTCGCCGGACTTGAAGATGCCGGAGCCGACGAACACGCCGTCCGCGCCGAGCTGCATCATCATCGCGGCGTCGGCCGGGGTGGCGACGCCACCGGCGGTGAAGAGCACGACGGGGAGCTTGCCGGTGCGGGCGACCTCGCGCACGATCTCGAACGGCGCCTGCAGTTCCTTGGCGGCGACGTAGAGCTCGTCTTCCTTGAGGTGGCGCAGCGCCGCGATCTCCTTGTTGATCGTGCGGATGTGCTTCGTGGCCTCGGACACGTCACCCGTGCCGGCCTCGCCCTTGGAACGGATCATCGCAGCGCCCTCGGTGATGCGACGGAGCGCCTCGCCCAGCTCGGTGGCACCGCAGACGAAGGGCGTGGTGAAGTTCCACTTGTCGATGTGGTTGACGTAGTCGGCGGGCGAGAGCACCTCGGACTCGTCGATGTAGTCGACGCCGAGCTCCTGCAGGATCTGCGCCTCGACGAAGTGGCCGATGCGGGCCTTCGCCATGACGGGGATCGACACGGCGGCGATGATCTCCTCGATCATCGACGGGTCGGACATGCGGGCGACGCCGCCCTGTGCGCGGATGTCGGCGGGGACACGCTCGAGGGCCATGACCGCGGTGGCGCCGGCTTCTTCCGCGATGCGGGCCTGCTCGGCGTCGACGACGTCCATGATGACGCCGCCCTTGAGCATCTCGGCGAGGCCGCGCTTGACGCGGTCGGAGCCGGTGATCGAGGTGCCAGGGGTGCCGGAGGTGCTGGTGCTGTCGCTCATGATGCCGATCAGTCTAGTCCGCTGCCGGCCAGCCCTCGGCGACCAGTCGGCGGGTGTCCCCGAGCATCTGGGACATCGACTTCGTCCGCGCGATGATCGGGAAGAAGTTCGCGTCGGACTGCCACCGCGGCACGATGTGCTGGTGCAGGTGTGCGGCGATGCCGGCTCCCGCAACCTCGCCCTGGTTCATGCCGATGTTGAAGCCGTCGCAGTGCGACACGGCGCGCAGGACCCGCATCGCGGTCTGGGTCAGCTCGCCCATCTCGCGGAGCTCGTCCGGAGTGGCCTCGTCGTACAGCGGCACGTGGCGGTACGGGCAGACCAGCAGGTGTCCGTTGTTGTACGGGAACAGGTTGAGCAGCACGTAGGCGTGCTCGCCCCGGGCGACGATGAGGGCGTCCTCGTCGGACTTCCGCGGTGCCTCGCAGAACGGGCAGTCGTCTGCGTGCCCGCGGCCCGTGCCCTCGCGCCCGGCGTCGATGTACGCCATCCGGTGCGGGTTCCACAGGCGCTGGAAGGCATCCGGGACGGCCGCACCGGTGGCGGCGTCCCGGATGACCAGCGGGTCCTGCTCGTCCGTCATCAGACCTGCGCGCGCTCGCGGATCGCCGTCAGGATGCGGTCGACCGCTTCGTCCACGGGTACGGCGTTGTCCTGGCGACCGTCACGGAAGCGGAACGAGACCGCACCGGCGTCGCGGTCGTCGCCGCCCGCGATGAGCTGGAACGGCACCTTCGCCTTGGTGTGCGTGCGGATCTTCTTCTGCATGCGGTCGTCCGAGTGGTCGACCTCGGCGCGGACGCCGTGCGACCGGAGCTTCGCGATGACCTCGTCGAGGTAGTCGCCGTACTCAGCCGCGACGGGGATGCCGACGACCTGCACCGGCGACAGCCAGGCCGGGAACGCGCCGGCGTAGTGCTCGGTCAGCACGCCGAAGAACCGCTCGATCGAGCCGAACAGCGCGCGGTGGATCATCACCGGGCGCTGGCGGGAGCCGTCGGCCGCGGTGTAGTCGATGCCGAAGCGCTCGGGCAGGTTGAAGTCGAGCTGCACGGTCGACATCTGCCACGTGCGGCCGATGGCGTCGCGGGCCTGCACCGAGATCTTCGGGCCGTAGAAGGCGGCTCCGGCGGGGTCGGGCACGAGCTCGAGACCGGACTCCTCGGCGACCTCGCGCAGGGTGTTCGTCGCGACGTCCCACACCTCGTCGTCACCGACGTACTTCTCCGGGTCCTTCGTCGAGAGCTCGAGGTAGAAGTCGTCGAGGCCGTAGTCGCGCAGCAGCGAGAGCACGAACTCGAGGGTGGTGGTCAGCTCCTCCTTCATCTTCTCCTGCGTGGTGAAGATGTGCGCGTCGTCCTGGGTCATGCCGCGGACCCGGGTGAGGCCGTGGATGACGCCCGACTTCTCGTTGCGGTAGACCGTGCCGAACTCGAACATCCGGAGCGGCAGGTCGCGGTAGGAACGCGGCTGCGAGCGGTACGCCAGGATGTGCATCGGGCAGTTCATCGGCTTGAGGTAGTAGTCGGCACCCTGACGCGTGACGTTGCCGTCCTCGTCCTTCGCCTCGTCCATGTGCATGGCCGGGAACATGCCGTCCTTGTACCAGCCGAGGTGCCCGGAGGTCTCGAACAGGTCGCCCTTGGTGATGTGCGGCGTGTAGACGAACGAGTAACCGTTCTCCTCGTGCCGACGGCGCGAGTAGTCCTCCATCTCGCGGCGGATGATGCCGCCCTTCGGGTGGAAGATCGCCAGGCCGGAACCGATCTCGTCGGGGAACGAGAACAGGTCGAGTTCGGCACCGAGCTTGCGGTGGTCGCGCTTGGCGGCCTCTTCGAGGCGCACCAGGTAGGCCTTGAGCTGGTCCTTGTCGGGCCACGCGGTGCCGTAGATGCGCTGCAGCTGCGGGTTCTTCTCGGAGCCGCGCCAGTAGGCAGCGGCGACGCGCATGAGCTTCGCGGCGTTGCCGATCCAGCGGGTGTGCGGCACGTGCGGGCCCCGGCAGAGGTCCTGCCAGACGACCTCGCCCGACTTCGGGTCGACGTTCTCGTACACGGTGAGCTCGCCGGCGCCGACCTCGACGCTCTCGCCGGAGTCGCCGTCGGTCGCCGCACCCTTGAGCCCGATGAGCTCCTGCTTGTACGGCTCCCCCGCCATCAGCTCGCGCGCCTGCTCGTCGGTGACGACCACGCGGCGGAAACGCTGGGCCTGCTTGACGATGCGGTCCATGCCCTTCTCGATGGCCTTGAGGTCCTCGGGGGTGAAGGGCTCGGCGACGTCGAAGTCGTAGTAGAAGCCGTCGGTGACGGGCGGCCCGATGCCGAGCTTGGCCTCGGGGTTGATCTGCTGGACGGCCTGCGCGAGCACGTGCGCGGCCGAGTGGCGGAGGATGTCGAGCCCGTCCTGCTCCTGCAGGGTGACGGCCTCGGCGGTCTCGCCGGCGGCGACGTCGGCAGCGAGGTCCTTCAGGACACCGTCGACGCGGATCGCGACGACGCCGCGCTCACCGTCGAAGAGCTCGGTGCCCGTCGTGGTCGTCGTCGCGGTGCGGGGCTCGGGTGCCTGGGGCACGGCTGCGGGCTCGGCGCTCTCCGGCGCTGCGGCGACTGACTCGGTCACGATGATGGGACTCCTCGATCGAAATGGTGCGTCAAGACTAGTGCGCGCGTTGGGCTCAGGCGGGCACGGCGCCGAGCGTCGTGACGGGCAGGCGCGGCTCGAGTCGCTCGCGTCCGTTCAGCCCGTCCAGCTCGAGCAGCGCGGCGAACCCGACCGCCTGGTAGCCCGCGCGTTCGAGCAGCGTGATGGTGGCGGCGCCGGTCCCACCGGTGGCGAGGACGTCGTCGACGACGAGGACCCTGGTGCCCGCGGGGAGCTGGCCCGGACGCAGCTCGAGCTCGGCCTCGCCGTACTCGAGTGCGTACTGCTCGCTGAGGACCTCGCCCGGCAGCTTGCCGGCCTTGCGCACGGTGAGCACGCCCACCTGGTGCTGCGCGGCGATCCCGCCGGCGAGGGCGAAGCCCCGCGCCTCGATGCCAGCGACGGCGTCGAACCCGGCACCGACGGCGAACGGCGCGGCGAGTGCCTCGCACACGCGGCCGAACGCGACGGCGTCCGAGAACACCGGCGTCACGTCGCGGAACAGCACCCCCGGCTTCGGGAAGTCCGGGACGACGGCGGTCAGGCGTTCGACGAGTGCAGCTGCGGTTTCGGTCACCCGCCAACGGTACGGGAGGCCCGGGGTGCGTCCGACACATCGGCGCACGGTGCGAGCTCGGTCGCGCCGTGCCCGGTCGTCGGTGCGGCGCACGGTGGGGGTTACGTCGGCCGGTGCGCCGACGGTGGCTCGGTGCGGGGTTGTCCCCTCGCACCGAGCCACCAAGCGGGCACGGGACGGCGACGGTCGCACGGTGCGACGGTGGGGTGTCCGATCCGGCTCAGCGCCAGGCGCGCATGAGTGCGGCCTGCAGGAGCAGGTCGTTCTCGCGCTGCTGCCGCTCGCGGTCGAGCTGCAGCCGTGTTGCGTGGTCGATCACCGGACGGTCCCGGCGGGTCCGGCGGCTCCAGATGATGAGCGACATGCCGATGCGCAGCGCGATGCGGTCGGTGAGGGAGACCCGGTGGCGCGCTGCGCGGGTATCGGGAGGACGGGTGGCGGTCTTCGATGACACGGTGATCCCTTTCAGGGCATGACGGAGCTGCCCGGCACACGGGCAGGACAAAATGAATGCGTGAGAATGCATTCCGCGGTCACCGGAGGAATGTCCGACGACGCGGTACTGAATGACTTCCGGTACCGAGAGCGTCGCACCGACCGCCGACATTCTCCGGCCACGATCGACGCAGTCCGATCGCGTGCACGGAGCACACGGATCGGGACCGATCGGCGATCGACGGAGCCGGTTCGACGCGAGCCAGAACGGCTCAGCGCGAAGTGTCAGGCGACGGACTCGTCACGAGACGAGGATCGAAGGACACAGATGTCGGCAGAAGGCGGAACGCTCCGGGTCAGCGGACGCGGAACGGGGTGCCGACGCGTCCACGGATTCCACGGAACGGAGTGGTTGCGGTGATCATCATGGTCGGCCCCCTTTCGGTCTCGAGCTGTCGGAGTCGTCCCCCGGCTGCACTGCAGCGGTTCGCGACGAGTGAACACTATCGGCCCCGCAATTCGCAGCGCAACCCCTTTCTCCGATTTCTCCGGAATTGCATTCCCGAACACCCCGCAGCGCACCCGGACGCCACGAAGGCCCGGTACCGAATCGGTACCGGGCCTTCGTGGGCGAACGGCTGCTACAGCGTCGCGGGTTCCACCACCGCTGCCGTCAGCACGCCGTCGACGACGTCGATCCGCACGGTGTCCCCGGCGGTCACGCCACCGTCGACCACGAGCGTCGCGATGCGGTCGTCGACCTCGCGCTGGATGAGCCGGCGGAGCGGACGGGCGCCGTACTCGGGCTCGTACCCGTGCTCGGCGAGCCAGTCGACCGCGGCGTCGGACACGGAGAGCACCATGTCCTGCGCGACGAGCCGGAGCGCCGTGTCCTGCAGCAGCAGTGACACGATCGACGTGATCTGCGACCGGTCGAGCTTGCGGAAGAGCACGATCTCGTCGATGCGGTTGATGAACTCCGGCCGCATGGCCTCGCGGAGCTTGCCCATCACCCGGGCGCGGAGGTCGTCCTCGCCGTACCCGTCAGTGGAACCCACGGGCGCGAAGCCGAGGGCGCCCGACCGCGAGGCCAGGAACTCCGAGCCGATGTTCGACGTCATGATCACGACCGTGTTCCGGAAGTCCACCGTGCGCCCCTGGCCGTCGGTCAGTCGACCGTCGTCCAGCACCTGCAGCAGCAGGTTGAACACGTCGGGGTGCGCCTTCTCGACCTCGTCGAGCAGGATCACCGAGTACGGGTTCCGGCGCACGCGTTCGGTGAGCTGCCCGGCCTCGTCGTAGCCGACGTACCCGGGAGGCGCCCCGACCAGCCGCGAGACGGTGTGCCGCTCGCCGAACTCGCTCATGTCGAAGCGGAGCATGGCGGACTCGTCACCGAACAGCGACGACGCCAGGGCCTTCGCCAGTTCGGTCTTGCCGACGCCGCTCGGGCCGAGGAACAGGAAGCTCCCGACGGGTCGACGCTGGTCGCCCATGCCGGTCCGGCTGCGTCGGACGGCCTTCGCGATCGCCGCGACGGCGTCGTCCTGGCCGACGACGCGCTCGTGCAGTTCCTGCTCGAGCACGGCGAGCCGCGAGCGGTCGCCCTGGGTCAGGCGCGTCGCCGGGATGCCGGTGGCACGCGACACCACACCGGCGATGTCGCGTTCCGTGATCGAGGTGCCCGCGGATTCCGGACGGGAGGCGCGGGGAACGTCCGCCGACGTGGCGGCGGCGATCCGGGCCTCCAGTCCGACCGTCTCGTCGCGCAGGCGCGACGCCTCTTCGTACAGTTCCTCGGCGACCGCGCGGTCCTTCTCGGCGAGCAGCTCGGCGACCTGGTCGCGCAGGGCCTCGACGTCGACGGCACCCGAGCGGGCGAGCCGGCGCCGTGCGCCGGCCTGGTCGATGAGGTCGATGGCCTTGTCCGGCAGGTGCCGGTCGGTGACGTACCGGTGCGAGAGCTCGACGGCGGCGCGCAGCGACTCCGGCGTGTAGACGACGCCGTGGTGCTCCTCGTACCGGGGTGCGAGGCCGGTCAGGATCGCGACGGCGTCCTCGACGCTCGGCTCCCCGACCGTGACCGGCTGGAAGCGACGCTCGAGTGCGGCGTCCTTCTCGATCCGGCGGTACTCGTTCAGGGTGGTCGCGCCGACCAGGTGCAGGTCGCCGCGGGCGAGCCGGGGCTTGAGGATGTTGCCGGCGTCCATCGAGCCGCCCTCACCGCCCCCACCGGCGCCGACGACGGTGTGGAGCTCGTCGACGAAGACGATGAGCTCGTCGGCGTGCGCCGCGATCTCGTCCATGGCCTTCGTCAGGCGCTCCTCGAAGTCGCCGCGGTACCGGGTGCCGGCGAGCATGCCGGGCAGGTCGAGGGCGACGACCCGCTTGCCCTGCAGCAGCGACGGGACGTCGCCGTCGACGATGCGCTGGGCGAGTCCCTCGACGATGGCGGTCTTCCCGACGCCGGGCTCGCCGATCAGGACGGGGTTGTTCTTGGTGCGACGGAGCAGGATCTCGACCGCCTGCTCGATCTCGTCGGCACGACCGATGACGGGGTCGATGCGACCGTCACGGGCCCGCGCGGTGAGGTCGGTGCCGAACTGGTCGAGGGTCGGGGTGTCGCTGTCGCCGTCGGTGTCGGCCGTTCCGGTCGCTGCACCGGTTCCTGGCATGGGGCGCCCCTCTCGTGCTGCTGCCGCGGCCTGCTGGGCGTAGTCCTGCATGGCCTGCGGGGTGACACCGGCGCTGGCGAGCAGCTGCCCGGTGACGGTCTCCTGGTCGGTCACGAGCGCGAAGAAGACGTGCTCGGGGTCGGTGTAGGTGCTGCCGAAGCCCCGCGCGGCCTGGGTGGCCTCGACGAGGATGCGCTGCGCCGTGCCGGTCAGGGCAGGACGACCGGTCTGCTCGGGCTGCGGCTCGCGGGCCATCGGCAGGCGCTGCTCGATCTCGGCGGCGAGGCGCTCGGGGTCGACCTCGGCGGAACGGACGACGGCGTCGAACGGCTCGGTGCGGACGAGCAGGTGCAACAGGTGCAGCGCGTCGAGCTCGTGCTGCCCCTGCGACACCGCGTACTCGGCGGTGTGCTGGAGCAGCTCGTGGGTACGGCGGCTGAGGAGCCGCGTGATGTCCACCGGTCGGCCGAACGCACGGGGGCGCTGCGGGTCACCGGTGTTCTGCGCCGCGAGGAGGCGGGCGAGGAACTCGTCGAACGAGTCACTGCCGCCGGTCGGGCCGAACGTCTCTGGCAAAGGGACCTCCTGGGGAACTTGAGTGCCTTCGACTCAATGCAACGCAGGAGTGCCGGGGTCATTCCCGGTCACGGGAGAAACTTGCGGCGACTCGACTCAGGTCCGCGCGATCGCTGCCGAGATCGCCTCGGTGACCCGCGCGAGGTCGGCCGGAGCCACCTCGATGTCGAACCCGCGGCGCCCGCCGGAGACGAAGATGCTGTCGTACGCCAGGGCCGACTCGTCGAGCACGGTCCGGATCCGGGACTTCTGGCCGACCGGGCTGATGCCACCGACGACGTACCCGGTGCGCTTCTCGGCGAGGGCCGGATCGGCCAGTGTCGCCTTCTTACCCCCGACCGCCGCTGCGATGGCCTTGAGGTCGAGCCGGTTCGCCACCGGCACGATCGCCACCGCCAGTGCGCCGTCGACCGAGACGACCAGGGTCTTGAAGACCTGCTCCTCGCGGAGGCCGAGTGCGGCGGCGGCCTCCTCGCCGAAGTTCGTGGCGCTCTCGTGGTGGTCGTACACGTGCGGCGTGTACGACACCCCGGCTCGGTCGAGCGCGACGGTCGCTGGGGTGCTCGGCGAACCTGCGGTCATGCGGCGATCCTCTCCCGCGCTGCCGTCCTGTCCGTGGCGGCACGCGGGCGTTACGCTGAACCGACCATGACCGTCGCCCTGCTGATCCTCCGCGCCGCCGCCGCGCTGGTGCTCGGGGCGCCCGCGGTCGGCGACCCCGCAGCCGGCGCCCTGCCGCTGCTGGCAGTGGCCGCGCTCGGCCTGACGGCCGTCGCCGTGGCGGTCGTCGTTGCACAGGTCCTGGCCACGGTGCTGGCGACGGTGCTCGGGCTGCGGTCGACGGGCGTCGAACCCGCTGCGGTACCGGATCTCGTCACCCGCATCGCGTGGAGCCACCCCGATGCCGACGGGCACGTCCGATCGCGTGCTCCGGGAGTCGTCGCCCCGGCCTGACCACCGACCGGTGGCCGGGCCCCTCGTGACCCCTCCTGCGAACCACCACCGATCGGAACCGTCATGGACCTGTCCACCCTGCCCCTCGTCGGCCCGCTGCTGCAGGGCGGCGCGGACCTCGTCGCCGCCCTGACCGCGGCCCTCTCCCCCGCCACCGGATCGTTCGCCGCGGCGATCGCCGTCGTGCTCCTCACCCTGGCCGTCCGGGCCGTGCTCGTGCCGCTGTCCGTCCTGCAGGTCCGAGCGGAGCGCGACCGACGTCGGCTCGCGCCGCAGCTCGCCGCCCTGCGGAAGCGCCACGGGAAGAACGCCGAGCAGCTGCAGCGCGCCGTCCAGCAGCTCTACACGAACGAGAAGGTCTCACCCCTGGCCGGATGCCTGCCCGTCCTCGCGCAGGCTCCGGTGCTGTCCCTCGTCTACGCCCTGTTCACGCACGCGTCGATCGGCGGAACGGCCAATGCCCTGCTCGAGGCCACCTTGGTCGGGGTCCCGCTCGGGCACTCGCTCGTCGTCACGCTGACGTCGCCGCTCTGGGTGCACGCTTGGGTCGTCATCCTCCTGCTGGCCGTGCTCGCCGTCGTCGTGGAGCTCAGCCGCCGCGCGAACCTGCGCTGGAACCCGCTGCCGACACCCGAGCGGGGCGCCCAGGTGCCCGGTGCGGCAGCGACCACCGCGATCGGACGGTTCGCGCCGTTCATCACGGTCGTGTTCGCCGCGCTCGCGCCACTCGCCGCCGCGCTGTACGTCGTGACGAGCGCCGCGTGGACGGCGGGCGAGCGGGCCGTGCTGCGCCGGGTGATCCGGTAGCGCGGGCGCGTGACGTCGGGCCCGGCGTCAGCCGCCCTGGCCCTCCTGCTGCGGCCCCTGGTCCACCGGGTCGTACTCGGTGCCGCGACCCTGTTCCTCGTCGGCGGTCGGCACGTGGCGCTCCGTGCCGGTCCCGCCGGGGCTCGTGGCCACGTAGTCGGCCTCGCCGGACTGGGTGTCGTGGCTCAGCGGCTCGAGGGTCTCCGGGGCGACGTCGTGTCGCGGTTCGGGTTCGGTGCTCATGCGTCACGCCTACTCCCCTCGTTCTGGGTGCGCGCCGCCGCCCCGGCAGTGCCACGATGAAGGGAGTCCACGCGACCGGCAGATCGGGAGTGCGCATGGCCCACGACGACGTGGCAGCGGAACGGGCACGGCTCGAGGCCGTCGCCTGGGGAGCGGCATCGAGCCCCGCCGACGCGGCGCGCGCCCGGATCGCGCTGCAGGACCTGGCGAGCGGGCGGCGGCCGGGTGGACGGCGAGCGGTCGCGGGAGTCGCCTCCGACACGGGGCCCGACGGGCGGCCGGGAGGCACGGCCCCGGCCAGCGGGCAGGTCGCGTCCCCCGAGCGGTCGGCTCCACTGCCCGGCTCGTCGCCAGAACGGTCGGCTCCACCGTCCGTGCCCTCGCCGGAGCGCCCGGCCCCGCAGCGCGCGACGGTTGCTGCCGAGCCGGATCCATCGCTGCGAACGGACCCGACCCCGCGAACGGATGCCGGACCGTGGGCGGCGACCGAAGCCCGAGAACCCGACCGTCCCGACGACACGGGTGACGACGGCGGGGGTGAGCCGGGCCTCCCGGTCGGACCGACGCGACGGTCCCGGTGGCGCACGCTGCTCTGGACGGAGCGGCCACGCGTCTGGATCGCGCTCGGCGCGGCAGCGGCGGTCGGGGTGGCGTTCGCCGCCGGCACCGTCGTCGGGCCCGTGCGCGGCGACGTCGCAGCGGCACCGAGCGTCACGCCGACGGCGGGCACGGTCACGCTCGAGCAGCTGCTCGACGTGCCGCAGACGTACGCCGACCAGCTGCCGGGGCCGGTGGAGGCACCCGTGAGCCTGCACTCCACGCGGCTCCTGTTCACGAACCGTGCGTTGGACGGCGGCTCGTTCGACACGCCGTGGGCCGTGTGGGCCGGGGTCGGCACGGACCGGTCGACGATCTGCCTGGTGGCGACGGCGAACCGGATCGAGTCGTCGACGGCGTGCTTCCCCCGCGAGGCGGCACTGCACGGCTCGGTGTCGATGTCCGCGCAGTCGATGAGCGGGACGTTGACGATCGCGCTCCGGGGCGGCGGCGTGCAGGGTCGGGTGACGAACGAGAACTGAGGGCGCGGATTGTTGGAGCGCTCCGAGAATCTCCGCTGACCCCTCGCGGGCTGCGGTCCATCGTGCCACACTGGATGAGCGCACTCGCCGTGGAGTCGTACCCACATCACCCACATCACCCACATCCACAGCGAGCGCGCCCCGCAGACCTCCCGGTCATCGTCGTTCCCCCGAACGGCACCGTCGCGCGCTCGCCCGTGCCCCGGAGGAGGTCAGCAGCGTGTCCACCAACACCACCACCTCGGCCGTGTCGACGAACACGCGGCCGATCACCGTCACCACCCAGTCCATCGTCGGCATCGCCGTCCTCGGGTTGGCGACGTTCTTCGCCATCACCACCGAGCTCATGCCCGTCGGGCTGCTCGGCACGATGAGCGCCGACCTCGGTGTGTCCGAGGCCACCATGGGCATCGTCGTCACCGTGTACGCGGGCGCCGTGGCACTCCTGGCGCTCCCGCTCACCGCCTTCACCGCCAAGCTCCCCCGCAAGGCCGTGCTCGTGTCGACGCTCGTCGGCTACACGGTGTCGAACCTCATGATCGCGTTCGCACCGTCGTTCGCCGTCGTCTGCGCCGGCCGGGTCGTCGGCGGCATCGCGCACGCGCTGTTCTTCTCGGTCGCCTCGGCGTACGCCACCCGGATCGTGCCGCCGCGCCTGGCCGGTCGCGCCATCGCGTTCGTGTACTCGGGCAGCTCGCTCGGCTTCGTGCTCGGCGTGCCCGTCGCCACCTGGGTCGCGCAGCACATCGGCTGGCGTCCCGCCGTGTTCTCGATCGGTGTCGCCGCCGCCGTGCTCGCCGCCGTGGCGCTGCTGTTCCTGCCCGCCGTCAGTGGTGCCTCGTCGCCGCACATCGGGTCCCCGAAGGCCTGGGCACGCACCGGGCTGCTGTCCGTCGTGATCGCCGACCTGCTCCTGTTCGCCGGGCACTACGTCGTCTACACCTACGTCGGGCCCTACGCGATCGACGCGGGACTCGACGCCTCGATGGTGAGCGGTGCGCTGCTCGTCCTGGGCGGCACCGGGGTGATCGGCCTCTGGCTCGCGGGCATGTTCGTCGACCGGGCGCCCCGCCAGACCCTCATCGCCGCCGTCGCCGTGATGGCCGTCGCGTTCGCCGCGATGCCGTTCGTGCACGGCTCCCTGGTCGGCACGATGGTCGTCGCCGGCGTGTGGATGGCCGCGAACGGCACGACGGGCACGCTCTTCATGGCTGCCGCGATCCGTTCCGGAGGCGTCTCCCCCGACATCGCCGGCGCGCTCATCAACGGTGCGTCGAACATCGGCATCGCGGGCGGTGCAGCCATCGGTGGGCAGGCGCTCGGGATCGTCGGGTTGCAGTACCTGCCGTTCGCCGGTGGTGCCGTGCTGCTGGGGTCGCTCGGGGTCGTCGTGCTGGCGCGTCGGGGCTTCCCGGTGCACACGGTCGGGCAGGAGCACCTGTCGACGTCGTCGATCGAGGCGATCACGTCCTCGCTCGCGGTGGTCACCACGTCGGTGCCCGTCGTCGGTCGGGCGATCCAGACCCTGACGGGCTCGGTCGCGACGGTCACGGGCTCGCACCGCACGCAGTAGCGCGGCGCGCGGGCGGCGCGGCGTCGGGTGGCGTCGTCGTCGTCGTCCTCGTCGGCCTCGCGCTGCGCCGAGGTTCCGAAATCTCGGCATCTCGGCGGTCCTGGCGGCGATCCGTGGAACCTCGGCGGTGCAGCGGCGGCATGCCGTGGAACCTCGGCGTCGAGGCCCGGGCGTGGCGTCGTCGCGGCGGCGCGTGGCGGCGTGTGGCGAGGGGCCGCGGCGACATGCCATGCGCGCGGCGTCGAGGTTCCACGAACTGCCGTTCGCGTTGCGCTGAGGTTCCACGAACTGCCGTTCGGGACGCCGAGATGGGCAGATTTCGGAACCTCGGGGGTGGGGCGGCGGCGTGTCGCGGGCGACGGCGGGGCCTCGGGTCGTGCACCAACGACGAAGGGCGGGCCGGCATCGCGCCGGGCCCGCCCCTCGTCGTGACCGATCAGTCCTGCAGGTGGCTCCGGCGACGGTTGCGCACCGCGCGGTAGGTCAGCAGCGCCGCACCGAGCAGCACGAGCACCCCGGCCGCGATGAGCCCGGGCTTCAGGTCCGCACCGGTGTAGGCCAGCGGCCCGCCGTCACCGACGTCACCCGAACCAGCGGCCGGCGCGTTGCCCGATCCTCCGGCAGCCGGCACGGTCGGCACCGCGGTCGGCGAGTTGCTCGGCGTCGGTGCACTGGGCGACGGCGACGGAACCGGGGTCACCGCGGCCTCGACCACGAAGGCGAGCGGGGTCGCAGCGCCGTCCTCGGGCGTGACGACGGTCACCGGGGTGGCGCCGTCGACGTCGACCGTGATCGTGTACTCGGTCGTCGGCTGCAGGTCGACCAGGTCGAACGCGCCGTCGGAGTCGGTGGCCACGGTCACCGGCGGGCCGGCTTCCGGGTCGGTCGGCGTCGCGACGACGTCCACGCCGGCGACCGGGTCGCCGTTCGTGTCGACCACGGTGCCGGGCTGGTCGGTCGTGATGACCTCGGGCGCGGCGGCGGACGTGAACGGCAGGTCCGACGTGACGCTGGTGCCCGCGACCGCGGCGATGCCGGTGTTCGCGGTGTCACCGGTGGCACCCGCAGCGGGGACCACCGTGCGGGCCGTGTAGGTACCGGCGGACGTGGCGAACGTGTAGCGGCCGTCGGCGTCGGTGGTGTCCGATCCGACGACGGCGCCGCTCTCGTCGAGGAGCTCGACGACCACGCCGGCGGGCACGGGCGTCCCGTCGAGGGAGACGACGCCGGTGATCGTCGCGATCACGGCGGGCGGGGCGACGATCGGCTCCGGCTCGACCGGTGCTGCATCGGCGTCACCGGTGGTGATCGACACGGGCGGCTCGTCGGCGACGGAGACGTCCAGCTCGGTGCCGGCGGGCAGGTCGGAACCGGTGTAGACGCCGTCGCTGTTCGTCGTGGTGTCGACCAGCGTGTCGCCGGTGTCCGGGTCGGTGATGACGACCGGGACGTTCGAGACCGGGTTGCCGTCGTCGTCGGTCACCGTCCCGATGACGGACGTCGTGTCGTCCGGCGACGTGAACGCGAAGTCGGCGGTCTTGTCGACGCCACCTGGTGTGCCGGCGACGGCGAGCGAGACACCCGTCACCGTGGCGTCACCGTCAGCACCAGCGGGCGGGGTGATCTCGACGCGGTAGTTCGCGATCACCGGCAACTGCGGGAACACGTAGTTGCCGTCGGCGTCGGTGGTCGTCGTGTAGACGGTGCCGCGGGGTGCGGTCACGGTGACGGTGGCTCCCGGGATCGGCGTGCCGTCGAGGGTCGCGGTGCCGCTGATCGCCGCGGTGCGGTTGGCGAACCAGGTCTGGTACACCGGGAACCCGCTGCGCTGCTGGTACGTGATGGTCAGGCTCGTCAGCGACGCGGTCGGCGTGAACCAGGCCGAGGCGCCCGCGGTGTCCGACGCGGCGGCGTTGCCGGTCAGCGTACGCGTGGCGGCGTCCCAGGTCGGCTGGTCCTTGCCGGTGGTGCCGTCGGGGTCGGGGGTGCACGACCAGCCGCCGGCCGTCGGAGCAGCCGAGCACGAGTTGTAGGAGCCCTGGTACCCGAGCTGCTCGGCGGTCGCGGCACCACCGCCGGCCACCGTGGCGGAGATCGTCGCCTGGTCGGCGTCGATGTCCCCGAGGACGAACGACCAGCTCTGCGCGCCGGGCGTCGCGCCGTCGAACGTGTAGGTGGTGGTCGAGGCCGAGTCCCCGTTGGGACGATCAGCCTGGGGCCGCTGGTTCATGTACGTCTGCGCACGACTCGTGCCGTAGACCCCACCGACCGGCGTCCCCGCGGACTGCCACGTCGACGCCCCTGCTGATCACGGTCGACTGCCGCGAGTTCGAGGTGAACGTCGTGGCGGGGAACCCGGGCAACGTCATCGTGCCCGTGTACGCCTTCGACGCCCCGCTCAGGGTGAACGTGCCCCAGTTGCCCGCGGGCTCCGCCGAGGCGCTCGTCGCGCCGCCGATCGCGAGTCCTGCTCCGAGCGCGAGGGCGGTGAACCCTGCTGTGACCGTGCGCCAGCGCCGCATGTGTACTCCCCTGGTGGTCGCGCCGGCCCACCCGACACCCGGTCAGGTTATCCACGCCCCCGTGACCCTGTCCGCACCGTCACCACATCGTGACTCACCCGCAACGGGCGATGCGCTCACCGGGCCGCATCCGGCCCATCGAGCAGTGCATCCACCGCGGCGACCTGGCCCGCGACGAGCAGCTCCCGCGCCTCGGCGACCGGCACCCACCGGGCGTCGTCGACCTCCGGCACGTCGACGAACCGTCCTGAACCGCGTGGCAGCTCGAGCCGGACGGTGTTGCTCCGCACGACGACGACCTCGAACGCCGGGGCCGGGGCGGCGAACACCCGGACGCGCTTGCCCGAGGCCTGCCGGAACTCGCCCAGGTCCGTGACGTCGTCGGCGGCCACGGGTGCGGGGACCCCGATCTCCTCACCGAACTCACGCAGGGCCGTCTCGAGCGGGTCCTCGCCGGGTTCGACGAGTCCCTTCGGGACCGACCAGGCACGTGGCCGGCTCCGCCAGAACGGCCCGCCCATGTGCGCGACGAAGACCTCCGGCCCGGCCGGACCGGTCCGGTGCAGCAACAGTCCGGCGCTCACCACCACGCCTGCGAGACTACGCGGCGTCGGACGGGAGGCCCGGCTCACGTCCGCCGCTCGCGGTCACCACCGCGCACGGCCGGTTCCACCGCTGCGCACGGTCGGTTCCACCGCCCCCGACCGGAGTACCGTGTGGCGCACGGAGCGCCAGGTGACGCCCCCGAAGCCTGCGACGGAGGAGGCCGATCGGGATGGACGAGCGATGGACGACGGTGACGTTGGCCGCCGATGCGGCGATGCCCCACGACGAGGCCCTGCGGTGGATCGTGGCCCGCGCCGACGCCGGTGTCGAGCGGCTGCGGATCATCGGCGCCGACCACGCGCTGGAGGGCCGGACGCCGGTCGCCGACCAGCTCGCCGAGGCCGCGCGGACCGCTCTGCCCGGTGTGGCGGTCGAGGTGCACCGGCACGCGGGCCCGTTCGCCGCAGCCCTGGTCGAGGAGTCGGACGGCGGCGACCTGCTCGTGATCGGGAGCTTCCGCCACCGGCGCGGATCGACGGCCGGCGGTGACCCGGCGCGGGTCGCCGAGCGTGCTGCCGTCCCGACCGTGGTCGTGCCGGAGGGTCCGCACCCGATCGACGGTGACGTGGTGCTCGCGGTGGAGGACCCGATCGACGAACGTGCGGTGTCGATCGCCGTCGACGAGGCCGTCCGGCGGAACCGACGGCTGACGCTGCTGCGCGCGTGGGAGATGCCCGTGCTCACCCGGACCGGGCTGACCGACTTCGCCGAGGACCCGCTCCGGTGGCGTACGAGCAACGCCGAACTGCTGCAGCGGGTGACGTCCGTGCTGGCCGCACGGTACCCGTCACTCCGCCTCCGTCCGCTGCTGGTCGAGGGCCACCCGGGTCACGCGATCGCCTCGCACACCCGCCGGGCGTCGCTGGTGGTGCTCGGTCGCGGGCACGTGCGCGCGCTCTCGGGCTCGTTGCTCCACGACGTCGTGCGCGAGACCGCCGCCCCGGTCTGCGTGGTCCCGCCGGCGGCGCACCCGGACAGCCGAGCGGCCACGGCGACCGAGACCGCCGGTGGGATCAGCCGGCGAGGGCGCGGATCGCGGCGGCCATCCGCGCGGTCAGGTACGTGACGCCGCGCTCGTTCGGGTGCAGGGCGCCGGCCTTCAGGTCGATCTTCCGCAGGTCGCCGGAACCAGTGAGGGTCACACCGGCCACGTAGCGCTTCGACGCGGCGCACGGCGAGTGGTCCTGCGTGCTCGCGAAGACGTCGACGAACCGCACCCCGGCGGCGGCGGCAGCGGACCGGGAGACCTCGTTGAGCTCGTCCTGGACACCGTGCAGGTACTCGACGTCGGTGTCCGTGAAGGGGTAGGTGTCCGACGGGAACGAGCCCGCCAGGGTGCCGAGGTCGAGTGCCGACCGGAAGCAGCCCTTCGCGGGGGTGTCCTCGGCGTCCGGGAAGATCGCCGGGTACCCGAGGAACACGACGACGGCGTTCGGGGCGGCCCGCTGCACCGCGCCGAGTGTGTCGGCGATGCCGAGTGCCACGCGCGACTGGATCTTCACGGCGAGCTGGTCGACGCCGTCCTGCACGAGGGTGCTCTCGCACGACGGGGCGTCGCGGCCAGAGAACACCGGGCCGTTCGCGGAGATCGCCAGGCACGAGGCCGCCGTGCCGAACAGGTCGGCGTCGTTGCCGCCGATCGTCAGGGTCACCAGTCGGGTGCGGTCGGACAACGACTCGATCTGCGGCGGGACGCCCTTGAACTGGTGGCCCGTGGTGACGTCGTCGCTCGTCGCGCCGGCGCACGTGACGTCGGTCAGGGTGAGCCCGAACTGCGCCGCGAGCCGGTGCGGGTAGTCGCGCGCCGACTGCACGCAGGCGTTCGTGGGCAGCCCGGTGCGGTCCCTCAGGCCGTACCCGGCCGAGTAGGAGTCGCCGAGCGCCACGTACTCACTGCCCGGCGGGATCGCGTCGAGCGTCTCGGTGGGGTCGGCGGTCACGGGGTACGGCTCGGGCACCGGCCACATCGGCGCCGCGGAGGCCGGCGGCGCGCCGACGGACCCGCCGAGGCCCGCCGCCACGAGACAGACGGCGCCGACCACCGCCAGGGCAGTGCGCAGTGGTCGGCGGGCGATCCGGAGCAGTCCCGGCCTCAGCGGCGTCCGAGACGACGCTCGCCGCCGCTGCCCGTGCGGTACTCGAGGCCGTAGTGCTGGAACAGCTCGGGCTCGGTCGCGGCGTCGAGTTCACCGTCGGTCGCGATGGAGGGCGCGTCCTTCACGAGCTTCTTCGGGAAGGTCACGCGCAGGTGCTTCGGTGCGACGGTCGCCCCGACGAGGGGGACGAACACGAGCTTCTGGAAGCCGACCATCCCGGTCGTGAGCGCACCGAACGCCGGCTCGGACGTGGCGGTGTCGTAGTAGATGCTCTCGAGCGTCCCGACCTTGTCCTCGGCCTCGTCGACGACCGGCAGGCCGATCCAGTCACGGATGTTGGCGGCTTCGAACACGAAGGACTCCTTCCGAGTGCCCGGTGGGTCCGGGTGGCTCTCGGTCGACGCTACCGGTCGGTCGCCTGTGCGGTCACCCCGAGCACGTCGAGCCGGTCCACCGCGGCGAGCACGTCGGCCGCGCCGACCGCCAGGATCGCCGGGTCGGGGTCCTCGGCGAAGACGTCGCCGCGCCGGACCGAGGCATCGGTGAGGACGATGTGCGGACCCGATGCGGGCGGTCCCCAGGCCTCCGGCGGCGCCGGTCCGAAGAGCACCACCGACGGCACGCCGTAGGCGGTCGCGAGGTGCGCCGCACCGGTGTCGACGGTGACGACGAGCCGCGCCGCGGCGATGACGCCCGCGAACTCCTGCAGCTCCAGGGAGCCGGCCAGGACCGCCCCCGGCGCCAGGCCGGCTGCGTCCGCGACGGCACGTGCACGGGCGACGTCGTCCGCGCCTCCCGTCAGGACCACGTCGGCACCGCGCTCCCGCAGCCCGCGCACCACGTCGGCGAAGCGGTCCGTGGGCCAGTGCCGCGCCCCGTGGAAGGCACCGACGTGGACGACCGCGGCGTCGGCGACCACGGGCGGTGCCGCCGGGCGGTCGACGGCCACGTCGTCGGCGTCGGCGGGGACGCCGTGCCAGGTGAGCAGGTCTGCCCAGCGGTCGCGTTCGTGCACGTCCGTCGGCCACTCGGGACCGTCGTAGCCGTGGGTCGGGTCGGCGTGCCCGATGACCCGACGGGGCTGCAGGGCGGCGATCAGGTCGGACGACTCGGGGCCGGCGCCGTGCAGGTTCACCGCGACGTCGACCGTGCCGGCGGGGACGTTGATCGGGTGGTCGAGGCCGTGCTGCGCCAGGTGGACGTCCACGGCGGGGACGAGCTCGACGACGGGTGCCAGCCACTTGGTCGTCGCGAGGGTGATGCGGTGGTCGGGGAAGGCCCGTCGCAGGGCGCGGAGCGCGGGGACGGCGACCAGGAGGTCGCCGAGCTTGATGGCGCGGAGGACGACGAGCTCCGGGCGTCCGTCGGCGGCGGGCAGGGTCTCGAGTGCGGTCACGGGCGCGACGGTAGGCGGTGCCCGCTGGTGGCGTCGGCAGCGGGCGCGTTCCCCGGCTGTCCTGAACCGGCACGCGGCCGCCGACCGGTACTCCGGTGCCATGCCCCTCGCTCCGGACCGCGCGATCAGCGGCCTGCTCTTCGACCGCGACGACACCCTCGTCGTGGACTTCCCGTACAACGCCGACCCGCGCCTGGTGGTGCCCGTCCCCGGTGCCCGTCGCGCCGTGGAGCGGGCTCGTGCAGCCGGGCTGCTGCTCGGCGTGGTCACCAACCAGTCCGTGATCGCGAAGGGCCTCGCGACGCGCGAGCAGGTCGACGCGACGAACGCCCGCGTGGACGCGCTCGTCGGGCCGTTCGACGTCTGGTGCGTCTGCCCGCACGACGCCGGCGACGACTGCGCCTGCCGGAAGCCGCGGCCGGGGATGGTCCTCGATGCCGCCGAGCGACTCGGGGTCCCGCCGGACGCGCTCGTGCTGGTCGGCGACATCGGTGCCGACGTGCAGGCGGCGCGGGCCGCGGGAGCGCAGGGCGTGCTCGTGCCGACCCCGCGCACGCGACCCGAGGAGGTCGACGACGCCGAGACCGTCGCGGCGACCCTCGCCGAGGCCGTCGACCTGGTGATCGCCGCGGCCGGACCGTCGACCGTCGAGACGGACCGCACGTGAGCCGTCCCCGCGTCCTCGTGGCGCGCCTCGACTCGTTCGGTGACGTCCTCGTCGCCGGCCCCGCCGTCCGCGCCGTCGCCGCCGGTGCCTCGCACGTCACGATGCTGTGCGGACCGCAGGGCGCCCCGGCCGCCGACCTGCTGCCCGGTGTGGACCGCGTCCGGGTGTGGGCAGCGCCCTGGGTCACCGAGACGGCGCGGCCGATCGACGACGCCGTGCTCGCCGAGTTCCGCGCGCTCGTCACCGAGGAGCGACCCGACGAAGCGGTCGTCCTCACCTCGTTCCACCAGTCGCCGCTGCCCCTGGCACTGCTCCTGCGCCTCGCCGGTGTCCCCCGCGTCTCCGGGGCCTCGGTCGACCACCCGGGGTCGCTCCTCGACGTCCGCCTGCGACCCGGCGAGGACCTGCCCGAGGACGTCCCCGAGCCCGAGCGTGCGCTGCGGATCGCCGACGCGGCCGGGTTCCGGCTGCCGCCGGGGGACGACGGGAGGCTCGTGGTGCGTCACGACGCCGTTGCACCCCGGTCCGTGGCCGGGCTGGGACGGTACGTGGTCGTGCACCCCGGCGCCAGCGTCCCCGCCCGGTCGTGGCCGGCGTCGCACCACCGGGAGCTCGTCGCCGCGTACGCCGAGCGTGGCGTGCCCGTCGTCGTCACTGGCTCCCCCGGTGAACGCGACCTGACCGCGGCCGTCGCCGGCGCCACCGGCATCGACCTCGGCGGTCGGACCACGCCCGCCGAGCTCGCCGCGGTCCTGGCCGGTGCCGAGGTCGTCGTCGTCGGCAACACCGGGCCGGCGCACCTCGCCGCGGCGGTCGGCGCACCGATCGTCAGCCTCTTCTCGCCCGTCGTCCCCGCCGTCCGGTGGGCGCCGTACGCACCGCTGGTCGAACTGCTCGGGGACCAGGCGGCTCCTTGCCGGCTCAGCCGTGCCCGCGAGTGCCCCGTCCCCGGCCACCCGTGCCTGTCCACGGTGCGCATCGAGGACGTGCTCGCGGCCCACCGACGACTGCTCGACCGCGCTTCGCGGATGGAACCGAGAAGTCTGCGGAGCGCGCCAGAAGGTGCTGCGTAGCGTCCGCCACTGCTCCCCCTTCTCCTCGTGCCCGACCGACCGAAAGGCCCCGCATGCGCATCCTCGTCTGGCACGTGCACGGCGGCTGGATGGACGCGTTCGTCCGCGGCCCGCACGAGTACCTGATCCCCACCACGCCGGCGCGCGACGCCTGGGGCCTCGGTCGTGGCGGGCGCGCCTGGCCGGCGTCGGCGATCGAGATCGACCCCGCCGACGTCGCCGACGCCGAGGTCGACGTGGTCGTCCTGCAACGCACCGAGGAACTCGACGCGGCGAAGCGCCTGCTGGCCGGTCGCGACGTGCCGATCGTCTTCGTCGAGCACAACGCGCCCCGCGTCGACGTGCCGAACAGCCTGCACCCGTTCCGCGACCGCGACGACCTGACCATCGCGCACGTCACGCACTGGAACGCGCTGATGTGGGACTGCGGCACCACGCGCACCACGGTCGTCGAACACGGCGTCGTCGACCCCGGCCCGCGCTACACCGGCTCGCTCGACCGCCTCGGCGTCGTCATCAACGAGCCCGTGCGTCGGGATCGCGTCGTCGGCACCGACCTGCTCCCCCGCTTCGCGGCCGTGGCACCCGTCGACGTCTGGGGCATGGGCACCGAACGGCTGCCGGAGCTCGGCTTCGGCGACGCCGTGGTCGCCCGCGGTGACGTGCCCTCCGACCCGATGCACGCGGCCCTCGCCGAACGCCGTGCGTACGTCCACCCGAACCGGTGGACCTCGCTGGGCCTGTCCCTCCTCGAGGCGATGCACCTGGCGATGCCGGTCCTGGTGCTCGCGACGACGGACGCGGCCCGCACGGTGCCGGGCGAGGCCGGCGCGATCGCGACGGACGTCGAGGAGCTGGTGCGGGCCTCCCGGATCCTCGTCGAGGACCCCGACGAGGCGCGCCGACGGGGTGCCGTGGCGCGGGAGGCCGTGCTCGCACGACACGCGCTCGGCCGCTTCACCGCCGACTGGGACGACCTGCTCGACGACGCCGTGACCCGCGGTGCCCGGCGCGACCGGGTGGCCTCGGCCGCGACTTCGGCCACGACTTCGGCCGCGACTTCGGCCACGACTTCGGCCACGTTCGAGGGGAGCCTTCGATGAAGATCGCGATGGTGTCGGAGCACGCGAGCCCGCTCGCCGTGCTCGGCGGCGTCGACGCCGGTGGACAGAACGTCCACGTGGCCGAACTGTCCGGGGCGCTCGCGGACCGCGGGCACCAGGTGACCGTCTACACCCGGCGTGACGACGCATCCGCGCCGGTCCGGGTGCCGCTGCGACCCGGGGTCGACGTCGTGCACGTCGACGCCGGTCCGGCGCGGCACGTGCCGAAGGACGAGCTGTTCCCCTTCATGGGGACGTTCGCGTCGGTGCTCGCCGCGGAGTGGTTCGTGGACCGGCCCGACGTCGTGCACGCCCACTTCTGGATGTCCGGGCACGCGGCACTCGACGCCGTCGCGCAGGTGCAGGCCCGGACCGGCGGCACCCGCATCGCCGTCGCGCAGACCTTCCACGCGCTCGGCGTCGTGAAGCGTCGGCACCAGGGCTCGGCCGACACGAGTCCCGCCGAGCGCGAGTGGCTCGAACCGGCCGTCGGACGGAGCGCCGACCAGGTCGTCGCGACGTGCTCCGACGAGGCCTTCGAGCTCAAGGCCCTCGGCGTCCCCCTGCAGCGCATCTCCGTCGTGCCGTGCGGCGTCGACGTGGCGCTGTTCCGCCCCGACGGACCCGTCGAGGAGCGCGGCCGTCCGCAGCGGGTGCTCACCGTGTCGCGGCTGGTCCGGCGCAAGGGCGTCGGCACGACCATCGCCGCACTCGCCGCCCTGGTCGCCGAGGGGCGCGACGTCGAACTCGTGGTCGTCGGCGGTGCCGGTGTCGCCGGGGCCGACCTGGTGGACGACCCCGAGTACCAGCGGCTCGACGCCCTCGCCCGGTCGCTCGGGGTCCGTGACCACGTGACCTTCCGCGGACAGCTGGCGCAGCACGAGATGCCCGCCGTGTACCGGAGCGCCGACGTCGTGGTCTGCGCACCCTGGTACGAGCCGTTCGGCATCGTCCCGCTCGAGGCGATGGCCTGCGGTCGACCCGTCGTCGCGTCGAGTGTCGGTGGGCTCATCGACACCGTCGTCGAGGACGGCACGGGCCTGCACGTCCCGCCGCGCGACGAGGCCGAGGTCGCCGCTGCCGTCGGCGCCCTGCTCGACGACCCGGACCGCCGCGGATCCCTCGGCCGGGCCGGCCGTGCACGCGCGGAGTCGCGGTACACGTGGCAGAAGGTGGCCGCGGACAGCGAGCGCGTGTACGAGCGGCTGCTGGCCGGTGCCGTCGCCGTGGCCGCGCCGACCACCACGGCGGGCACACCGCAGCGCGCCGCCACGGCGGGCGCACCGCAGCGCGCCGCCACCCACGCCGGACGGGTCCCGCGTGCCGCACAGCAGACCGAGAGGACCGCCCGATGACCATCGACCAGCAGCCCGGCATCGACGAGCACACCACCGCGAGTGCGCGCATCGTGCTCGACCACGTCGCCGCCTCGGTCCCCGTGATCGCCTCGCTCGTCGACCACCACGACCACATCGCCGCCTGGGCCGACGACATCGCGGCCCGACTCGTCGCAGGTCGGCGCCTGCTCGCTGCGGGCAACGGCGGGTCGGCCGCCGAGGCGCAGCACCTGACCTCGGAGCTGACCGGACGCTTCGACGGCGACCGCCCCGCCTACTCCGCGATCTCGCTGCACGCGGAGACCTCGGCCGTCACGGCGATCGGCAACGACTACGGCTTCGACGAGGTCTTCGCCCGACAGGTGTCGGCGCACGCACGGGCGGGTGACGTCGTCGTGCTGCTGTCGACGAGCGGCAGGAGCCCGAACCTGCTCCGCGCCGCGGAGGCCGCCCGTGCCGTCGGCGCCCGGACGATCGCCATGACCGGGCCCCGGCCGAACCCCCTGGCCGAGGCCGTGGACGACGCGATCTGCATCGCTGGGCAGTCCGCCAACGTGCAGGAGGCGCAGCTCGTGCTCGTGCACGCCCTGTGCCGGGCGATGGAGCCCGCTCTGCGCCGCGGGGTCCGGCGATGACGCCGCAGCGACCGGCCGCGCAGCACCCTGCGGATCGTCGTCGCCTGCGGATCGTCGTCGTCGGCGACACGTTGCTCGACGTCGACGTGGCCGGCACCAGCGATCGGCTCAGCCCGGACGCACCCGTGCCCGTCGTCGACGTCACGACCGACGACCGCCGCGCCGGGGGTGCCGGACTCGTCGCCACGATGCTGGTGCGCGACGGACACGACGTCACCCTGGTCACCGTCCTGGGCGACGACAGTCGTGCGCAGGAGCTCCGCGACCTGCTCCCCGACGTCACCGTGGTCGCCGGGCCCTCCGGCGCCCCGACGCCGGTGAAGACCCGCGTGCGCGTCGTCGACCACGCGCTGGTCCGCATCGACGAGGGCTGTGCGACCCCGCCCGTGCCCGAGGCCACCGACGCCATGACGGCCGCCCTCGACGACGCCGACGCGATCGTCGTCGCCGACTACGGCCGCGGGGTCGCCGCCGCTCCGGCGCTGCGGGAGGCCCTCGCACGCGTCGCCGAGCACACCCCCGTGGTCTGGGACCCGCACCCGAAGGGCGCCGCACCCGTGCCCGGCATCACCGTGGCCACCCCGAACGCCGCCGAGGCCCGCCGGTTCACCGACGTCGAGGGCCACGGCGTGCCCGTCGCCACCGTGCCCTTCGCCACCGTGCCCTTCGCCACCGTGCCCTTCGCGACCGTGGCCGCGGCGGCCCTCGTCGAGCAGTGGGGTGTCGGTGCCGTCGCGGTGACGCTCGGCGACCGCGGAGCACTCCTCGCTGACGACCGTTCGGACAGCCGCTTCGTGCCGGCACCCTCCGTCACCGCCGGCGACCCGTGCGGCGCCGGGGACCGGTTGGCGGCCGGTGTCGCCGTGGCACTGGCCGGTGGAGCGGACGTCCCTGGAGCCGTCGCCGCCGGCGTGGTCGCGGCCTCCGAGTACCTGGCCGCCGGCGGCGTCACCGCGCTCTTCGCCGACGACGGCCCTGCGCCGCTGCGGGTACCGGGCGCCGACCGCGACGCGCTGCGCACCGTGCACGAGGTCCGGAGCGCCGGCGGCACCGTCGTCGCGACCGGCGGCTGCTTCGACCTGCTGCACGCCGGGCACGCCCGCACCCTGTCGGCCGCGCGGGCACTCGGCGACTGCCTGGTCGTGTGCCTCAACTCGGACAGTTCGGTCCGCGCGCTCAAGGGTCCGGAACGGCCGATCATGACCCAGGACGACCGCGTCGAACTGCTGCTCGCCCTGGACTGCGTCGACGCCGTCGTGGTGTTCGACGAGCACACCCCCGACGAGGCACTCCGCCGGTTCCGCCCGGACGTCTGGGCGAAGGGCGGCGACTACACCGCGAGCGAGCTGCCCGAGGCCGCAACCCTCGCCGAGTGGGGCGGACGAGTCGTCACCGTCCCGTTCCACCCCGGCCGCTCGACGACCCGCCTGGCTGCAGCCCTCGAACACGTCGGCTGAACCCGACGGACCCACGCCCCTACGGAAGGAAGTCCATGCCCGTCCCCACCACCCCCATCGGCCGCGTCCTCGTCACCGGCGGCGCCTCCGGACTCGGCGCGGCGGTCGTCGCCGCGGTCGTCGAGGCCGGCGGCACCCCGATCGTCCTCGACCTGCGCGTCGACGCGGTGTCCGAGGGCATCGACGCCGTGGCCGTCGACGTGTCGGACACCGACGCGGTCGAGCAGGCGGTCCGCCAGGCGGCCGACCGTCACGACGGACTCGACGCGGTCGTGACCGCCGCGGGGATCGACACCCCGGCACCGATCGACGCGATCTCGTCCGGCAACTGGGAGAAGATCGTCGCGGTCAACCTCATCGGCACCGCCTCGGTCGTCCGCGCCGCACTGCCCGCCCTCGAGGCAGCGCACGGACGTGTGGTCACGATCTCGTCGTCGCTCGCCCTGCGCGGCGTCGGCGACGGCACCGCGTACTCGGCGTCGAAGTTCGGCGTCCGCGGTTTCTCGCAGGCCCTGGCCGCCGAGACCGCCGGCCGCATCGGTGTCACCAACGTGATCCCGGCCGGCATGCGCACGAACTTCTTCGCCGACCGCACCGAGCAGTACAAACCGGGTCCGGACGCGCAGCTCATCGAGCCCGAGTACGTCGCGAACGCGATCCTCTTCGCGTTGTCGCAGCCGGCCGGCTGCGAGATCCGGGAGCTGTCGATCATGCCCGCGACGGAGCCGAGCTGGCCGTAGGCGCTCGCTGCGCGCCGCGCCGCTGCCAGGCGCGTTGGTCGTCGCCACGGTGCGGCCGGGAGGCGCGGTGCCGGTCGTGCGCCGGGCTTCCCGTCCGTCGGTCTTGTCACGTTGCCTGCGCGGTGCGGCGTGCGCCAACTGGTGCGGGGTTGACGGCGTGGTGCGCGCCTGTGGCGCCGCACTCAGCGGTCAACGGCGCACGGGGTGGGGACGTGCGCACGGTGCGGACGGGAGGCGCGGTGCCGGTCATGCGCCGGGCCTCCCGTCCGTCGGTCTTGTCACGTTGCCTGCGCGGTGCGGCTTGCGTCGTCTGGTGCGGGGTTGACGACGTGGTGCGCGCTTGCAGCGCCGCACGCAGCGGTCAACCGCGCACAGGGTGGGGACCTGCGCACGGTGCGGCTTGCGTTGCCTGGTGCGGGGTTGACGGCGTGGTGCGCGCTTGCAGCGCAGCACGCAGCGGTCAACCGCGCACGGGGTGGGGACGTGCGCACGGTGCGGTCAGACGGTGCCGCGGTCAGACGGTGCGGAGCAGGTCGGCGACGTCGTCGAGGACCAGTTGCGGGTCGATCTCGTCGACGTAGGACGGGTCGTGCGCGCAGCGCTCGGCCGTCCACCCCACCTGCGTGACGTCGATCCCGCAGACCGGGCAGCGCGTGACGAAGGACAGGTGCACGCGGTGGCGCCCGCGGTCGAAGGGCCCGGCGTTGACGACGTTGCCGAACCAGAACACGCCGACCGTGGGGGTCCCGACGGCGACCGCCAGGTGCCGCGGGCCGGAGTCGTCGCCGACCATGACGTCGGCGGCGGCGAGCACGGCGGGGAGCTCGCGGAGCGGCACGGCGGCGGTCAGGTCGTGCACGCGTCCGGCGAGGTCGGCGGGCAGCGCGTCGACGATGGCGGTCGACGCCTGCACGTCGGACGCATCGCCGACGAGCACCACGTCGTCCCCGGCGGCGAGCCGGACACGGGCGACCTCGGCGAAGCGCGAGGGGCTCCAGCGCCGGCGCGGGTCGGTCGCTCCGGGGTGGATCGCCAGGAGCCGGGTGCCGTCCCCGGCGACCCCGAGCCGCTCGCGGACCGCCGCCCGCTCGTCGTCGGACACGTGCACCCGCGGATCGAGCGTGACGGGGGCGGCCCCCGCGAGCGACACGACCTCGAGGGCACGCAGGACCTCGTGCTGGTAGTACACGTAGCGCACCCAGCGCTCGAGGACCTCGGCGTCCTCGGTCGCGGTGCCGACGGTGTGCCGGGCGCCGAGCCGGAGCAGGAACGGGTTCGAGTTGCGACCCCCACCGTGCAGCTGCACCGCGAGGTCGAACCGGCCGGACAGCCGCGCGAAGAAGTCCTCGGCATCAGGAGCGTCGTCGCCGGCGTCGCGGACACCCGGCGCGACCGGGAGTTCCTCGAAGGCGTGCACGGCGTCGGTCCGACCGCCCAGGACGGCTGCCGCGGCGGGCGTGCCGAGGAGGGTGGTGCGCGCGTCTGGGTAGGCCGCGGCGAGGGCTTCGAGGGCGGGCACGGCGAACATCAGGTCGCCGAGGCCCCCGCCGCGGAGCACCGCGATCTCGGTCACGCCGTCGAACCGTTCTCCGCCCACACCGATCTGCTGCACGTCTCTCGTCTACCGGTCGGGTGCCTGAGGGACGTCCAGCACCGGGCGGCGGACGGCCACCGATGGACACGAAGCGCGGAGTCGAGTCGGCACACAGCGGTGTCCGAGCACCGTCTGACCCCCGCCCGCCCTCCGGAAGGACACCATGACGATCGCACCCGCTGCTGCCGACGCCGCCACGGACCTGGTGGTGACCGACCCCGTCGACGGGACGGTCGCGTCGACCGTGCCCCGTGCCTCCGAAGCCGAGGTCCGCGATGCGGTCGCCCGCGCCCGGGCCTCTACCGGCGCCTGGGCGCGCACCGCCCCGGCCGAGCGCGGGGCGCTTCTCCACGCGGCGGCCGAGCACGTGCGCGCGCACGCCCAGGAGCTCGCCGACCTGAACACCCGCGAGACCGGCAAGGTGCCGGGTGACGCACTCGGTGGGGTCGAGGCCGGCGTCGGAACGCTCGTGCAGTACGCCGAGCTCGGACCGGTGCACCGCGGCGAGGCGCTGCGCGGGCAGTTCGGGGCCGCCGATTGGGCCGTCCCACACTCCCGCGGGGTCGTCCTCGCGCTGACGCCGTGGAACGACCCGGTCGCCGTGGCCTGCGGGATCCTCGGTGCCGCGATCGTCACCGGCAACACCGTGGTGCACAAGGGCAGCGAGCGGTCCCCCGCCACCATCGCACGCCTGAACGCACTGCTCGCCGAGGTCCTGCCCGACGGCGTGCTCGTCGGCGTGGACGGGGACGGGTCCACCGGCGAGCTGTTGCTCGCCCAGGAGGGCATCGACGCGTACGCGCACGTCGGGTCCACCGCGACCGGTGACCGGCTGTCCGAGGTCGCCGTCGCGACCCGAGCCCACGTGGTCCGTGAGAACGGCGGGAACGACGCGGTCGTCGTCGATGCCGACGTCGACCCGGCGTGGGCGGCCGCCCAGGTGGCGCTCGGCGCGTTCGCCAACACCGGGCAGATCTGCACCAGCGTCGAGCGCGTCTACGTGCACCGTGACGTCGCCGAGCCCTTCGTCGCCGCCCTCGTGGCCGAGGCGGAGCGCCGCACCGCCGCACCCGCGACGACCTACGGTCCGCTGGTCGACGACCGGCTGCGCAGCACCGTGCAGGCGCACGTCGACGACGCCCTGCAGCGCGGTGCCTCGGCGCGGACCGGTGGGGTCACCCCGGACGGCGTCGGATCCTTCTACCCGGCGACCGTGCTCACCGGGTGCACCGACGACATGCTCGTGATGACCGAGGAGACGTTCGGGCCGATCGCGCCGGTCCGCGTCGTGGCCGACTTCGACGAGGGGCTCCGGCTCGCCGCCGCCGACCGCTACGGCCTGGCCGCCACCGTCCTGACGAACGACACCGGCCACGCCCTGCGCGCCGCCGCGGAGCTGCCGGTCGGCACCGTCAAGGTCAACGCGGTGTTCGGTGGTGCGCCGGGCGGCAGTGCCCAGCCACGAGGAGCCTCGGGAGCGGGTTTCGGGTACGGCCCGCACCTGCTCGACGAGATGACCACCACCACGGTCGTGCACCTCGAGCCTGCCCCCGCACGCACCGTCGGCGGCACACGATGAGCGTCGACGTCCGGCTCGTCCGCGACCTGGTCGCCACGATCGACGACCGCGAACCGCTCGTCGTCGTGATCGGCGACTGCATCCTCGACCGGTGGACCGTGGGCGAGGCCGAGCGGGTCTCACGCGAGGCACCGGCACCGGTCGTCCGGGTCACCGGGACCATCGCGGTGCCCGGCGGGGCGGCGAACACCGCGGTGAACGCCCGCGCGCTCGGCGCCCGCGTCCGGATCGTCGGACTCATCGGCGACGACGAGGCCGGTGACGTCCTGCGCGAACGGCTCGAGACCGCGGGCGTCGACACCGCGTTCCTGGTCGAGATCGCCGGTGCGCGCACCACCACGAAGTCCCGCGTGGTCGGTGGCGACCGGGTCGTGGTGCGGGTCGACGACCTGGCCGGCACACCGACCGCCGACCACAACGAACGGCTGGCACGTGCCGTCGCCCGAGCCGTCCGCTGCGCCGACGCCGCGGTCGTCTGCGACTACGGACTCGGCGTCCGTGCCGAGGACGTCGTCCCGGTGCTCGACCGCGACCGCCCTGGGTCGATCGTCGTCGACGCGCACGACCTGCCCCGCTGGGCGTCGTTGCGACCCGACCTCGTCACGCCGAACGCCGGCGAGGCCGCAGCACTGCTCGGACGCGACCTCGGGACCGGCGCCGACCGGGTGGCCGCCGTCCTGGGCGCACGCGCCGACGTCCTCGCCCGGACCGGTGCCCGCGCGGCCGTCGTCACGCTCGACCGCGACGGCACCGTGCTGCTCGAGCGCAGCACGGACGAGGGTTTCCGCACCCGTGCGGTGCCGGCCTCGGAGCAGCAGGCGTCCGGAGCCGGGGACACGTTCTGCGCCGCCGCGACGGTGGCGCTCGCGGTCGACGCGTCCGTCCGCGACGCCGTGTCCGTTGCGCAGGCCGCCGCCGACGTCGTCGTCCGCGAGGCCGGTACGTCGGTGTGCAGCGCCGCCGCCCTGCTCGACTCGGTGTCGGCACCGGCAGCCACCGTCGTCGACCACGACGAACTCGCGGCCGCCGTCGAACAGGCCCGTCAGGCCGGTCGGCGCGTGGTGTTCACGAACGGCTGCTTCGACGTCGTGCACCGTGGGCACACGACGTACCTGCGCCAGGCCCGGGACCTCGGTGACCTGCTCGTCGTGGCGCTGAACGACGACGACTCGGTGCGACGGCTGAAGGGCCCGGAACGCCCGATCAACCCTGCCGAGGACCGCGCCGGGGTGATCGCCGCCCTGGCCTGCGTCGACCTGGTGACGGTGTTCGCGACCGACACCCCGATCCCGCTCATCGAACGGCTGCGCCCCGAGGTCTACGTCAAGGGCGGTGACTACTCACCCGAGATGCTCCGCGAGACGGCGGTCGTGCGCGGGTACGGCGGTGAGGTGGTCATGGTCGACTACGTCCCCGAGCACTCCACGACGGCCGTTGTCCGGCGCATCCGCGAAGCCGCGGCCGCATCGGCCGGGTCGGCGAAGCCACCCGCGGCGTCGGCCGGGTCCGCGGTGCCAGCCGCCGCGACCACCGCGACCGCAGCCGCGACCGACCCCGAGGGGACCACGCACGGAAAGGTCATACCGCAGTAGGGGGTCGTCGAGACCCCGGCGGGATGGCAGCGCTCCCGGCGCTCCGTAGCGTCGAACCCGTCGACGAGGTCCGTCGGCGGAGGGAGCGTCGCCGTGTTCGACCAGATCACCCCGTTCGTCGTCGAGTTGGCCGCGAGTCCGCTCGTCTACGTCGTGCTCGTCGCCCTGTGCTTCGTCGACGGCTTCTTCCCGCCGGTCCCGAGCGAGTCCGCGCTCGTAGCCGTCGCCGCCATCGCCGCGACGTCCGGCCAGCCCGTCCTGGCCGGGGTCCTGGTGGCCGCCGCGGTGGGTGCGATCGCGGGTGACTCGGTGGCGTACTGGATCGGCCGTCGGATCGGACTCGCCCGCCTGGCGCAGTCCCGACGGCCGCGGATCGCCGCGGCGTTCGCGTTCGCCGAACGGCAGATGCAGCGCCGGTCCGCGAGCCTGATCCTGGTCGGCCGGTACATCCCCGTCGGCCGGGTCGCGGTGAACATGACCGCCGGCGCGATCCGGCTGCCCTACCGTCGCTTCCTCGCCATCAGCGCGATCGCCGGGACGGCGTGGTCCGCGACCTCGGTCGGGATCGCCCTGGCCGCGTCGCAGGTGCTGCACGAGCCGCTCGTCGCCGCCCTGGTGTCGATGGTGGTCGCGGGCGGCCTCGGCATCGCGGTCGACCGGGTGATCGGTAGCATCAGCCGCAGGCGCGACACCCGTGCCGCCCGAGCGGCCGCCGCGATCGTCCCCACGACCGGCGTCCCCACGACCGACGTCCCCACGACCGACGTGCCCGCGACCGACGTGCCCACCGCGAGCACAGCACCCGTCACGCACGCCCCGTCCGCCACACCCCGAATCGTCCCCACCGGAGAGATCGTCCGACCGTGACCACCGCCCTGCTCCGCCCGCGACCGACCTGGCTGCCGCTGGCGACCCGGATCGCTCTCGTGGTCGCCGTGGTGTCCCTGTTCAGCGTCGCCGCCCCGGTGACCTCGGTCTACTACGCCGTCGCGGTCCCGCTCTCCCTGCTCGTGTCGGCGGTGCTCGCGGTCAGCATCGGCATCGCCCCGTTCGTCCCCCGCACCGCCGCCGCCGCCCACCTCGTCGGACTCGTCGTGCTCGGCCTGCTCACCGCCCCGGTCGAGACGAGCCCGTGGCCGATCCCGGTCACCGGCATCATCGGCCTGAGCGTCCTGCTCGTCGTGCTCGGGGTCCGCTCGACCTGGCGGCTGACCGCGATCGTGTGGGCCGTCGCCGCCGTGCTCCCCCTGCTGCTCGTCGCCGTGACGCCGGGCCGCTGGGACCAGCCCGCCGTGTGGGCGACGAGCTTCGTCGTGTCCGCCGGCGACACGCTCCTGGTCGCCGCGGCCGCCGTCGTCATCGGGCAGCGCCGCAGCATCCGCCAGGAGCTCGTCGCCGCCCGCCGCGACGCCGAGCTCGAGCAGGCCCGGCGCCGAACGGTCGAGGAACGCTCCCGCATCGCCCGCGAGCTGCACGACGTCGTCGCGCACAGCATGTCCGTCGTGCACATGCAGGCGGAGTCGGCCCCGTACCGTGTGGCCGACCTGCCGCAGGAGGCCCGCGCCGAGTTCGCCGCGATCGCCGAGACCTCGCGTACCGCGCTGCGCGAGATGCGCCAGCTGCTCGGCACCCTGCGCGGGGACACCGCCGCCGAGCGCGCACCGCAGCCGGACCTCGCCGACCTGCCCGCGCTCGTGCAGGCCACGCGCGCCGCCGGCATCCCGGTGGAGCTCGACGTCGACGTCGCCGACGACGTCGACCGGCTCGCACAGCTCACCGTCTACCGGGTCGTGCAGGAGGCGCTCGGCAACGTCGCCCGGCACGCGCCCGGCGCGTCCACCGTCGTGACGGTCAGGAGGCACGGCTCGCGTCTCCGGGTGGACGTCGCCAACACCGCTCCACCCGCTGGCACCGTGCCGGCCGCACCGCCCGACGACGGTGGCTTCGGCCTGGCCGGGATGCGCGAGCGGGTGACGGCGCTCGACGGCACGATCGACCACGGCCCCGTGGCGGACGGCGGCTTCACGGTCGTGGTGACCCTGCCCGTCCGCGTACCGGCGGGCGACGGGGGAAGCCGATGACGCGGGTGATGGTGGTGGACGACCAGCAGATGTTCCGCATGGGACTGCGGGCGATCCTCCAGGCCCAGGACGACGTCGAGGTCGTCGGCGAGGCCGCGAACGGTGCCGAGGCGGTGGTCGCGGCGATCCGGCTGCAGCCGGACGTGATCCTGATGGACGTCCGGATGCCGGAACTCGACGGGATCGAGGCGACCCGACGGATCACGGCGGCGCCGACGGACCGACCCGTCCGCGTGGTCATGCTGACGACGTTCGACATCGACGACTACGTGTTCGACGCCCTGCGGGCCGGGGCCAGCGGCTTCCTGCTCAAGGACGCGAGCGCCGACGAGCTCGTCGCGGCGGTGCGCACGGTGGCCGCGGGCGAGGCGCTGCTCGCGCCGCGCGTGACCCGGCACCTGGTCGAGGCGTTCGTCGCCGGACCGGTCACCGCCGCTCCGCGCACCGAGGTGCTCGACGTCCTGACCGACCGGGAGCGCGACGTGTTCCTGCTCATGGCGCGCGGGCGGTCGAACGGCGAGATCGCGGGCGACCTGTTCATCGCGGAGCAGACCGTCAAGACCCACGTGGGGCGGGTGCTGGCGAAGTTGCAGTTGCGCGACCGGGTGCACGCCGTGGTGCTGGCGTACGAGGCCGGTCTGGTCCGCCCGTCCGCCTGACGCGCCGCCGCCGTCCGCCGGGCCCCCGTCCGCCGCGCCGCTCACGTCCCCCGAGGTTCCGAAATCTGCACATCTCGCGCGCCGAAACGTCGGTCCGTGGAATCTCGGCGTCGCGTCAGCGGCGTGTCGCCCAGCCGCGCACGGGGTCGACGCGGGTCGCGGTGGGCAGACGCGACGACAGACAGACGGGAGGCCCGGTGCCAGCTGGCATCGGGCCTCCCGTCAGGGGTTGGTCGCGACTCAGGCGGCGAGGTGCGCCTGCAGGAACCAGCGGTCCTTCGTGAGACCGCGCTCGATCTCGATGACGACGTCCTGGCTGTTGAGGTCGACCTCGTCGAGACCCTCGACGGCGCGACGGACCTGCAGCAGGGCCGCGTCGATCTGGGCGATGACCTCGGTGATGGTGACGTCGGAGTTCTGGAAGCCCTGCGACAGCGGCGGCAGCGTCGTGTTGGCGGCGACGGTCGCGATGCGCGAGTCGACCGGCAGGCCGAGGGCGACGATGCGCTCCGCGGCGGTGTCGGCGTAGGCCTGGGCGTGCTCGACGATGTCGTCGAGGAGCTCGTGCACACCGACGAAGTTGCGGCCGCGGACGTGCCAGTGCGCCTGCTTGCCGTTGACGACGAGTGCCTCGAGGTCGATCACGACGGGGGCGAGGAACTGTGCCACTCCGGCGGCGAGCTCCGGCGTCGTCGAGAACGGGGACGTGGTGGTCGTGGTGCTGGTGGTGGTCGTGGTCATGTCTGAACCTCCTGCGTCGTGGTTACACCGGATCGCTGGGCCTGTCCTGACCAGTTCGGTGCTGCCGATGGACACAACCATGCCCGCTTCTCTTGTATGCCGCAAGGAAGCGGAGGCTGCCCTTACCGGCGGCGAGCAGCCGCCAGCCGGCAGCGGTCAGCCGACGAGCGTGTCGAAGCCGGCGTCGCTCAGCTCGATCTGGACGGCGGAACGCGCCCGCTCGACCCAGGGGCTGTCGGTGCACCCGATCCAGACGCTCGTGCGCGGCTCGCAGTCGGCGACGCACCACTCGGCCGCCCAGCCGGTCAGGGCGTGCGCGAGGGCCTCGCCGTGGTCGGCGAAGACGAGCGGCGACACCGCCGAGGTGCGGGCGCTGCGGACCAGCCACGTCACGGTCACGCGGGGCGGCGCGGGCAGGATGCGGATCTGCTCGTCGAGGGCGACCTCGACGAAGACCTGTCCGTACGCGTTCTCCGGCAGGTCTTCGAGCTGACGGCGGATCTCCGGCAGGTCCTCGACGCCGCCGGCGATGAGGATGCGTTCGCTGGGCTGTCGCCGGGTCCGTGCCATGCTGCAACGGTAAGGCAAGCCTTACCTCATCACAAGGGCTGCTGGCCGGTTCCGGCGATCTCCACAGCCGGCACACCGAGTTCGTGCGCCAGGAAGGTCCACATCCACGACAGCGCGACGGTGTTCGTGAGCCCCGGGACGCCCTGCGCGATCTGCGTCGCGACACCGTCGCTGTAGGCCGCGAGCTTCAGCGCCACGGTGTCCGGCTCGATCGGTCCGGCGCCGCCCGGGAACGTGCCGGCGTCGGCACCGCGGCGGATCACCCGGACCAGACAGGCCTCCCAGACGCGGATCCGCTCGGCGTACTCGGCGGCCACCTCGGGCCGGCGGGCGACCGCGGTCCAGTAGTCGGACCAGATCCGCCAGTGCTGCCGGACCTGTTCGGTGTCGTCGAACAGGGGCGCGACGAGCATCCGCAGCGCCTCGACGGGGTCGGACTCGGCGTCGACGGCGATGACGATCGCCCCGTAGAAGCGCTCCGTCTCGAGCACGACGACCTCGTTGAGGATCTCCGCCACGCTGCCGAAGTGGTACGTCACGGTGCCGACGGACACTCCGGCCTCGGCGGCGATGTCCCGCAGGCCCGTCGCCCCGACGCCGTTCCGGACGATGACGGCACGGGCGGCCGCGACGATCATCGCGCGCCGGACCGCGGGACGCTGCCGGACGCGCGGCGCCGCACCCGCTGCGGCGTCCGCTGCGGCGCCCGGTGCAGCCCCCGCTGCCCCGGTCACGCCGAGGTCCTCGGGACGTCGTCGGCGAAGGTCTGCTCGGTGACCAGCACCTCGGGGGCGTCGGGGCCGCCGTCACGGGCCCAGGCCCGCACGGTGTTCACGACGTGGAAGGCCTCGGCGTCGGCGGTGACCTCGGAGGACGTCTCGAGCCGTGCCGACCAGTCCGGCTTCTCCAGGCCGATCGCCCAGCGCGACGATGCCACGGCCGAGTTCGGGTCGTCCGACCGGATGCGGTACGTCTCGCGGGCGTCCTCGCTGAAGACGAGCCCGTCGGGGTAGACCCGTCCACCGCCGTACCCGGGGTCGACGTCGAGGGTCCACTCCCCCGTCTCGACGTCGTGCGTGACGGTGCGCTGGGGCAGCTGCTCGGTCGGTGCAACGCGCTCGATCGCGAGCGGCGTCGACCGCTCGGGCTCGTCGAAGCGCACGTCGTCGTCGGTGTCGCGCGTCCAGACGGGCAGGCACACCTCGGACGCCGTCGGGTCGATCGTGACGGTGGCCTCGGTGCCGTGCGGCCAGACCCAGGGCCAGTAGGACGACGACACCGCGATCCGCAGGCGGTGCCCGGCGGCGAACCGGTGACCGGTCGCGACGAGCTGCACCGGCAGCGACGCCGGCTCACCGGGGACCAGCGGGTCGTTCCGGTCCATGCCGTCCCGCTTCGCCGCGTTGAGCACCCCGCGCGTCACGAGGGTCGACGAGCCGTCCGGCGCGACGTCGCACAACCGCACCGTCAGGGTGGCGCGGGGCTGGTCGCTCGTGACCGACAGGGTGACGAGCGCGTTGCCGAGCAGGTCGAACGCCCGGCCGACGGGCAGGTCGAAGCAGACGGAGCGGCCGTCCTCGGCACGCTGGTCGGGTGGCAGGTCGGTCGCGTTGCCGAACGGGAAGAACCGTCCGGCGTCGGCGCCGGTGTGCTGCGGCGACCGGACGACGACCGGCCCGTCCTCGCCGCCGCGGAGCGTCGCGAGCGGCAGCGCACGCCGGTGCGTCGCCGCCGAGGGCCACGCCTCGGCGCCGACCCACCGGCCCCGTCGCGAGGCGTAGTACGTCGCCGGGGCTTCGCCCTCGTTGATCCAGGCGCGGAGTGCGGGGTCCTCCTCCACGCCGGTGTCGATCCCGCGGAGCCAGCGGTCCCACCAGCGCAGCGTCTCCTGCAGGAACCCGATCGACGGTCCGGGTGCGAGACCGCGGTCCGGGTACTGGTGCGACCACGGTCCGACGATGCCCTTGACCGGGGACTGCACGTTCGACACCAGTCGGAGCACGGCGTCGCGGTACGGGTCCGCCCAGCCGCCGACGGCGAGGACCGCTGCGCCGATGTTGTCGTAGTCCTCGGCGGCGCTGCCGTGCCGCCAGTAGTCGTCGCGTTCCTGGTGCGCGAGCCACACCGGCGTCATCGGGCGGTTCGACTCCAGCCGCTCGCGCCACCGGTCGACCCAGTCCGTACCGACGACCTCGGGCCGCGGCGGCCGCGAGTTGAACGCGAACATCGTCGCGCCCCACGCCGCCATGTCGATGCCGAGCACCGCTCCGCCGACGTAGTGCACGTCGTTGTCGTACCGGTCGTCGGTCGAACACACCGTGACGATGGCCTTGAGGGCAGCGGGCGCCCGCGCTGCCAGCTGCAGGGCGTTGAACCCGCCCCACGAGATGCCGAACATGCCGACGGCGCCGGTGGACCACTCCTGCTCGGCGAGCCAGGCGATCACGGCCTCTCCGTCGCGGAGCTCCTGCTCGCTGTACTCGTCGTCGAAGAACCCGTCCGACGAGCCGCTGCCCCGGATGTCGACCCGGACCGAGGCGTACCCGTGCTGGGCGTACCAGGGGTGCCGTTCCGAGTCGCGGGGCGCGGTCCAGTCGTCGAGCCGGTACGGCAGGTACTCGAGCAGCACCGGCACCGGACCGTCGGGCGACGCCGGCGACCAGATCCGGGTGTGCAGTCGGACGCCGTCGGGCATCGGAATCCACTCGTCGCGGACGGTCACGCCGTCCGGCAGCGAGTCCGGCGCGCCGATGGCGGTGAGGGTCGAAGCGTCGGCGGACACCGAGCGATCGCGGCTCATGCGTCCTCCCAGTTCCGGGTCAGGTGTCCGTCGCCGTGGTCGGTCCAGCCCTCGGTGTGCCGCCAGCGCGGCACCCCGTCGCCGACGTCGGGCAGCTCGGTGCTGCCCGGTTCGAGCGTCGCGGCGAGCAGCGTCGACGTGTACGGGTGGTTCGGGCCGGTGAAGACCCGCTCGGTCGGTCCGATCTCGACGATCCGGCCGCCGGTCATCACGGCGACCCGGTCGGCGACGCCGCGGACGACGGCCAGGTCGTGGCTGATGAACAGGCAACTGAGCCCGCGCGAGCGCTGCAGGTCGGCGAGGAGCGCGAGGATCCCGGCCTGCACCTGCACGTCGAGTGCGGTGGTGATCTCGTCGGCGATGACCAGGCGCGGCTCGGCGGCGAGGGCCCGGGCGATGCCGACGCGCTGCCGCTGCCCGCCGGAGAGCTGTGCCGGCAGCCGCTCGGCGAACTCCGGGCCGAGGCCGACCTGGGTGAGCAGCTCGCCGACGCGCTGCCGCGAGGACGTGCCCGTGAACAGCTTGAGCGGTCGCCCGATCGCCGCGCCCACGGTGCGCCGCGGGTTGAGCGACGTGTCGGCGTTCTGGAACACGAGCTGCACCGCACGACGAAGGTCCGGGGACCGTCCGGCGATCGGCTCGCGCAGGTCGCCGCTCACGGTCCCGTCGTCGAACGAGAACGTGCCCGACTCGGCCGGCACCAGGCCGGCGAGGGCGGTCGCGAGCGTCGACTTGCCACTTCCGGACTCCCCCACGACCGCGAGCGTCTCGCGCGGCGCGATCGTGAAGGACACGCCGTCGACGGCGGCCGGCAGGCCGCGTCCGTAGCGGATCACCAGGTCCTCGGCGGTCACCACGGGACGGACGAGCGGTTCTGGGCCCACGCCGCCGGTTCCGGCGCGACGCGCCAGCGGCGGGCCGGCCGTGCCGGTGGGGAGAGGCACGGTTCGGCCGGCCGTGGAGGCGACCGTCGACGAGACGGTCGCCGTCTCGGGCACGCGATCCGTCCCTCCCGGCCGTCGCCCGTCCGGCACCGCGGCCAGCAGGGCACGCGTGTACTCGTGCTGCGGGGCGGCGAAGAGCGCCGCCGTGGCGGCGTGCTCGACGATCTCGCCGTCGCGCATGACGGCGATCTCGTCCGCCATCGCCGACACGACCCCGAGGTCGTGGCTGACGAGCAGGACGGCCATGCCCAGCTGCCGGCCGAGGTCAGCGATCAGGTCGAGGACGGCGGCCTGCGTGACGACGTCGAGCGCGGTCGTGGGCTCGTCGAGCACGAGCACCCGCGGGCGTGCGGCGACGGCCATCGCGATCGCGATGCGCTGCTGCTGCCCGCCGGAGAGCTGGTGCGGGTAGCGGCGGACGATCGCGTCGGGGTCTGGCAGCCGGACCAACCGGACCAGCTCGGCGACGCGCTCGGGGCCGTCGGGTTCGCGGTGGGCGCGCAGAGCCTCGCGGATCTGCTCGCCGACGCGCATCGACGGGGTGAGCGCCTGGCCGGCGTTCTGCGCGACGACGGAGGCGACGCCGCCGCGGAGCTCGCGGCGGCCGGACGGTGACAGCGCGAAGACATCGTCGCCGCCGACGCGGACCGAGCCGCCGACGATCGTCGAGCCCGCCCGGAGGTGCGCGAGCAGGGTCCGGGCGACGGTGGACTTGCCGCTGCCGGACTCCCCGACGAGGCCGAGGGTGCGCCCGGCGGGGATCGCGAAGGATACGCCGCGCACCACGGGGACCAGGCGCTTGCCGGCCGCGTAGGAGATCGCGAGGTCGTCGACGCGGACGATGGGGTCCGTGGCGGTCGCCGTTGCGGCCGGTGCGGTGTCGGTGTGCGTCATGCGCTCACTCCCTTCGTGGCGCGGTCGACGCCGAGCGACTTGCTCAGGCCGTCGGCGGCGAGGTTGAGCCCGATCACCAGGGTCGCCAGGGCGACGATCGGTGCGAGCGTGCCGAGCGGCACCACGGTCAGCGCGGTGCGGTTCTCCTGCACCATCAGCCCCCAGTCGGGCGTCGGTGGGTTGGCGCCGAAGCCGAGGAAGGACAGCGACGCGACGAGCAGCACGATCCACGAGGCCCGCATGGCGTACTCGACGAGCACCACGTCGAGGACGTTCGGCAGGATCTCGCGGAACACGATCGACAGCGCGCGTTCACCGCGGGCCCGGGCGGCCGTCACGTAGTCCTGCGTGATGACGGTGCGGGCGGCACCGCGGACGACGCGGGTCACGGCGGGCGCGTAGACGACGGTGACGGCGAGGACGATCACCCAGAGCCCGGCGTCGAAGACGGTGACCACGACCAGCAGGGCGAGGATCGACGGCACGCTGAGCAGGGCGTCGACGACGCGCATGACGGCCTCGTCGAACCAGTTGTCCGCGTACGCCGTGATGCAACCGAGCACCGTGCCGACCGCGACGGCGATCGTCGTGGCCAGGAAGGTCACGAGCAGGGCGTACCGGCCGCCGTTGAGCGTCCGCGACAGCACGTCGCGGCCGTACTGGTCGGTGCCGAGCCAGTGCGTCCAGGTCGGGCCGGCGAGGACGTCGCCGGCGTTCGTGGCCACCGGGTCGTACCCGGCGATGACCGGTGCGAGCAGGGCGAGCACGACGTGCAGGGCGATGAGGCCGAGGCCGATGCTCAGCGCCGTCGAGCCGCGCAGGGGCGCGAGGGCCCCGGCGAGGACGGCGCGTCCGGGGCGGCGGGTGGCGGTGGCGGTCATGCGGCGGCCTTCCTGGTGCTGCGCGTCGTGCGGGTGCGCGTGCGCGGTCGCCGCTGGCGGGTCCGCAGCTTCGGGTCGAGGGCGAGCGCCACGAGGTCGGCGGCGAGGTTGCAGACGACGTAGATGACGGCGCTCAGGAGCGCGATCGCCTCGATCGTCGGCAGGTCGCGGTTGAAGACCGACTCGAGCATGAGCTTGCCCATGCCGGGGTAGTTGAAGACGTTCTCGACGACGACGACACCGCCGAGCAGCCAGGCGACGTTGAGCGCGACGACGTTGAGCGTCGGCAGCAGCGCGCTCGGCACCGCGTGCTTCCAGACCACGCGGCGCATCGTCAGGCCCTTGAGCTCCGCCGTGGTGACGAACTCGGACGCCATCACGTCGATGGTCGAGGAGCGGGCGGTGCGCACGATGTAGGCGGCCATCGCCAGGGTGAGCACGATGATCGGCAGCCAGATCGTCGGCAGGAGTTCGCCGACCGTGGCGTCGCTCCCCCGCAGCACGACGGCGGGGAAGACCGGCAGGCCGATCGCGAAGAGCAGCACGAGCACGGTCGCGACCATGAACTCGGGCACGCTCATGACGACGAGGCTGACGATCGAGATCACCTTGTCGGACGGGCGACCCCGACGGACCCCGGCGAGGACGCCGAGCGTCAGGGAGACCGTGACGCCGACGAGCATGGCGGGCACGGCGATGAGCATGCTGTTCCGGAAGGCGGTGAACAGCGTCGGCGCGACGGCCTCGCCGCTGACGAGCGAGGTGCCGAAGTCGCCGTGCACCGCACCGCCGAGCCACTGCAGGTAGCGGAGCCAGACGTTCTGGTCGAGACCGAGCGTCTCGCGCAGCTGCTTGACGGCATCGGGGGTGGCGTTCTGCCCGAGCAGCTGCTGGGCGACGTCGCCGGGGAGCGCCTGCACCGCGAGGAACACGAAGAGCGAGGCGAGCACGACCGTGAGCACGGCGATGCCGACCCGGCGGAGGACGGGGACGAGGACGTCCGACGGGGTGTTCTTGGTCGTCATCGGCGCAGTCCGATCCGGAGGTAGTCGAACTCGAAGCCGTACTCCGAGTAGTTCACGACGTCGCGGGACAGCCCCACGAGCCGGTCGCCGAACATCGGGGTCATGTCGGCCCCGTCCTCGACCACGAGCCGCTGGGCGTCCTGGTAGAGCGTCAGCCGCTTGGCGTCGTCCATCTCGGCGCGGGCATCGTCGAGCAGCCCGTCGAAGGTCTCGTTCGACCACGCGCTCTCGTTGTAGGACGAGCCCGTGCGGAAGATCTGGTTGAGGAGCTGGTCGATCGGCCGGCCGGTGAACCAGTAGCTCACCATGAGCGGCTTCTGCATCCAGATCTGCGTGTAGTACGAGTCCGCGCTCGCGTTGCGGACCGTCAGGCGGATGCCCGCGTCGGCGACGGCGTCGCGGTAGGCGACCGCCATCGGCGTGAAGACCGACTCGTAGCTCGACGTGTAGATCGAGGTCCGGAACCCCTCGTGACCGGCCTGCTTGAGCAGTGCCTTCGCCTTGTCCGGGTCGTACTCGCGGTGGTCGTCGACGAACGCGGCGAGCTGCGGCGGGACGGGGTTGTCCCACCCGGGCGAGCCGGTGCCCTGCAGGGCGGTGTCGACGATCTGCTGCGGGTCGTAGGCGAGCTTCATCGCCTGGCGGACCCGCGGGTCGCTGAACTCGTCGCTCGTGGCGAGCATCGGGATCGTGTACCACTGGGCGTTCTTCGACCGGGCGACGGTGGCGCGGTCGGAGGCGGACACCACCCGAGCGGTCGCGAAGTCCAGGTTCGTCTGCGAGATCAGGTCGATCTGGCCGGCGAGCAGCGCGTTCACCCGGGCGGTGGTGTCCTGGATCGAGTAGAAGTCGATGCCGTCCAGCGCGGGACGCCCGGCGAAGTGGTCGTCGAACGCCTCGACACTGCCGGCACCGGCGGGGGTGAACGCGGAGAGCCGGAACGGGCCCGTCCCGATCCCGGTGCGGCCGATGTCGGCGATCGCGGCCGCCGGCACGATGTAGCACTGGTACGCGGTGAGCAGCGACGGGAACTCGGCGTTCGGCTTGGTCAGCGAGAACCGCAGCGTGTACGGGTCGGTCGCACGCATCGAGTCGGCGTCCATCACCTCGCCGAGGACCCCGGCCTGCGGGCTGCCGGTCTTCTCGTCGAGGATGTGCCGGATGCTCGCGATGGCGTCGTCAGCGGTGAAGCGGCTGCCGTCGTGGAAGGTGACGCCACGGCGGAGCGAGAACGTCCACTCGGTGCCGTCGGCGTTCGCGGACCACTCCTCGGCGAGGTCGGGCACGGTGGTGCCTTGCTCGTCGAGCTTGACGAGCCGGTTGTAGAGCGCGCCGAGGTACTCGTACGCCGACAGGGAGCTGGCGGAGTCGAGGGTCTCGGCGGCCGAGGCGGCTGGGCGCGCGATGCGCAAGCGACCGCCGCGTCGGGCGACGCCGGTGGCCGCCGCCTCGGGGATGGTGGGCGTGCCGGCGTTCGCGCCGGAGCTGCACCCCGTCAGGGTGAGCAGGCCGAGGCCGGCCAGACCGGCGGCGCCGGTGAGGAGCGCTCGGCGGCTCGGGCCGCGGGCGTTCCGGGGTTCGGGGACGATGGGCTGCATTCGGGGTGGCCCCTCCTGTAATCGTTCCGGTGAACGATAGAGGGAGACCGGCGATCCCCCAACTCCTGCTCCTCGTCCGTCCGAGTGTTTACGAACTCGTTACACGGGCGCCGCCGGCACGGAGCATGATCGGACCATCCCGTCCGAGGAGGATCATGGCGACGTTCACCAGGGGGTTCGGTGGCCGTCGGGCCGACCGCGACGACACCCGCATCCCGCCCGGCCAGACCCTGGTGCGCGACTGGCCCGTCCTGTCGGCCGGTGCCACGCCCGACGTCGATCCGGCGTCGTGGGTCTTCTCGATCCGCGCCGAGAACGGTCTGCACACCTGGACGTGGGACGAGGTGCACGCGCTCGGCGTCGAGGACGTCACCGTCGACATCCACTGCGTCACCCACTGGACCAAGCTCGACATGCCGTGGCGCGGCGTCCCCCTCGACCGCCTGTTCGAGGACGTCGAGACGTCGCTCGACTACTGCATGGTGCACAGCACCGGCGGGTACACGACGAACGTGCCGCTCGACGAGCTGCTGGACGGCAAGGCGTGGATCGCGTTCGAGGCCGACGGCGAACCGCTCGAGCCCGAACACGGCCGTCCGGCGCGCCTGCTGGTGCCGCACCTGTACTTCTGGAAGAGCGCGAAGTGGGTGAGCGGGATCGTCATGCAGGCGGACGACGAACCGGGCTTCTGGGAGAACGCGGGCTACAACCTGCACGGCGACCCGTGGAAGGAAGAGCGGTACTGGTGACGGTTCCCGACACCGACGTGCCCGCCGACGTGTCCACCGCCCCGTCCACCGACCTGGAGGCCCGGATCGCGCCCGCCGGTCGGCCCGCGCCCCGCAGGCGGCCGGCCTGGCACCCCGCGACGGTCGCCTCGGTGGAGCGCGAGACCCCGAACGCCCGTCGGGTCGTCCTGGACGTCCCGACGTGGCCGGGGAACGACCCGGGCCAGCACCTGGACCTGCGGCTCACGGCCGAGGACGGCTACCAGGCATCCCGCTCGTACTCGATCGCCTCGGCGGGTGACCGGCCCGACGTCGTGCTCGCCGTCGACCGCGTCGAGGGTGGCGAGGTGTCCCCGTTCCTGGTCGACGCGGTCGAGGTCGGCGACGTGCTCGAGGTGCACGGGCCGCTCGGCGGCTGGTTCGTGTGGCGCCCCGGCGCGTCCGACCGTCCGGTGCAGCTGATCGCCGGCGGCTCGGGGATCGTGCCGCTCGTCGCCATGGTCACCGCGCACGCCGAGGCCGGGGACCCCGCACCGTTCCGGTTGCTCGTCGCCGTCCGGACCCCCGACGACGTCTTCTTCCGCGCCGAACTCGACCGGGCCGTCGCTTCCGACGCTCCGCTCGAGGTGACCACCGTGTACAGCCGGACCGCTCCACCCGGGTCCGCCGTGCCCGCGGGACGGCTGACCCGCGGTGCGCTCGCCGCCGCGGTCTTCCCACCCGACGCCGGGGCGCTCGTCTACGTGTGCGGCTCGACGCCCTTCGTCGAGCAGGTGCTCCGCTGGCTCGCCGACCTCGGACACGACACCACCGACGTCCGTGCCGAACGGTTCGGGGGCAGCTGATGACGGTCGTCGACGGCAACGCCCTCGCAGGGGTCCTGTCCGAGGTGCTCGGTCCGGAGCCGACCGTGACGGTGCTCTGCTGCGCGGGGTGCGGGTCCCGCGGATCGGTCGCGCGCACCGCCGTGTACTGCTCGGCGATGGGCTCCGTCGCCCGGTGCCGGACGTGTGCCACCGTACTCGTCACGGTGGTCGAGGCCGGATCCGCGCGCTGGATCAGCCTCCCCGGCACCCGTGCCGCGCTGATCCCATTACCCGAGGATCGCGGCTAGCGCAATCGCCGACCGCATGTCGTGCGGAGTTCTTGCGGCTTTCCGCATGCCTCGAACTGGGGTCCAATCCGACCGCGACGATGCTCCGGATGACTCTTCGGGACATCGCTGGGCCACCCACCCGGCGTCTCCGCTCGGGGCAGTGCGGCCTCTGCGTCCGGTGGGCGCGGGTACCCGAAGCCTGCGCCCCCGGATGCGCCCGCTCACGGCGCCCGGGAACGACAGAACCCCCGGTGCTGCTCTGTGAGCAACCCCGGGGGTTCTGTTCCGTCCGAGCGGATGACGAGATTCGAACTCGCGACCCTCACCTTGGCAAGGTGATGCGCTACCACTGCGCCACATCCGCATTCGCACGCCGTGTGGGCCGTGCGGAGTCGACTGTACCCGATCCCGGGCCCACGGACGTGTTCTGCGGCAGATCCGGGCGTGTCCGGTGTCGCGAGGCGCGGCCCGGCGCGGCCCGACGCGGTCGTCAGGCGCGGTCATCAGGCACGGTCATCAGGCACGGAGGAGTTCGATCGGAGCATGAGCTACGTGCACGACAACCCGGGCGGGACCGAGGCCCACGGCGTCGACCTGATCGACGGTGACACCCCCGCCATCCGCATCCTGGTGCACGGCGACCTGCCGACCACGATCGAGCACGAGGGGCGGACCTGGCTCGCCACCGGCGATGCGCACGACGACGGTGACGACCAGGCGCCCCCGATCGCGATATACCGCCCGGTCTGAGGCGCGCTCGGCGACCGGCCTGGCGCTCGATTGCGGTCAGTGCCCGCGGACGTCGCCCGTCAGGATCGCGTGCTCGGCGCCGGCCGACAGTTCGTCGTGCAGCGCGTCCGCGAAGAACTCCCCGGCGCCGAGGCTGACCAGGTGGGTGAGCGCACCGGTGACGTCCGCCAGGGCGGGGTTCCACTCGTCGTGGAGGGACGCCCGGACGTGCCCGGACTCGTGCACGACGACGACCCCGATGTGGTCGTGGGCATCGCCGACCTCGAGCACGGCGTCGTACACGACGGGTTCGGTGTCCTCGCCGAGGGGTTCCAGGTGCACCTCGCCGATCCCGGGCCACTCGGTGCGGAACACGGGCAGGTCCGGTGCGTGCAGGTGCGGGGCGCGCTCGTCGGTGACGGACTCGATCTCCCCCGACGTCAGGTACTCGTCGACGACCTCGTGGATCCGGTCGTGCAGTCCGGGCTCGTACTGCCACCAGCGCTGGTGCACCGCCCGGAGCCAGTCCTGCGTCGCGGCGTCGGCCGAGGCCGAGGTCCCGACCAGCTGCGGTGCCGTGCCCGGCGAACCGACGACCTCGAGCTGCTCGTCGTGCGTCTCGACGGTGATGGACCCGGTGGCCTCGTCGGGGTGCACGCCGTGGACGTCCTCGGGGGCGGCGGCCCAGATGCTCGCCGGCAGCTTCGGCGGCAGGGCGAACGCCACCGCGATCGCCGGACGTGCCAACGCCTCGTCGAGCGCGTCGCCGAGGTGCACCTCGTCCGAGCGGGAGCCCATGACGATGCCGCCCGTCGGGGGCACGGCGGCCAACCGCTCGAGGTCCTCGTGGTCTGCGTTCATCGACGCGAGCACGGGGGTGTCCGCCCACTGGACGAACTCGCCGGCCGCACGGTCCTGGTCCTCGAACGGCACGTTCCACACCGAGGGGTCCGCGAGCACCCACGACGCCGAACGACCGGCGGGGCCACGGCGCACGGCGTCGAGCACGGCGGGGACGAGCCCGGGCAGCCCGCGGTACGCCGGACGGACGGTGAGCCGGTCCAGCGCGAGCAGGTCCGGCTTGCCGAGCATCTCGGCGGCGTGCGTCTGCAGCGACAGGAAGGTCTCGCCGGTGGCGTCCGGCACCACGATCGCCGCGGCGAAGTCCCCGTCGACGTCGGACACCTGGTAGCCGAGCACCAGTGCCTCGACCGACTCCGGTGACCGGCTCGTGTACGCGGAGACCTCGGCGACCGACACCGCTTCGGCCTCGTCGTCGGTGATGGGCACCCGGACGTCGATCACCCACCGGTCGACGTCCTGGCCGGGGTAGGCGTCGCCGTCCTCGTCCGAGATCGTGATGTGCACGAGCCGCAGGGAACCGTCCCACGCGTCGTGGACGTGCTGGGCGATGGCGGCTTCAGGGTCGTCGGTCACGGACGCCACCGTATCGGTGGCGGACCGGTGACGTGGTCAACCGTGCTGCGCGACCATCGCGTCGACGCTCCGCATCGCGGTCGCCAGGATGGTGAGCACCGGGTTGACCCCGCCGTTCGTGACGTGCACCGAGCCGTCGGTCACGCGGAGGTTGTCGTGGCCCCACACCCGGCCGAACGGGTCGACGACCGACGTCGCCGGGTCCGTCCCCGTCCGGAGCGTGCCGGCCTGGTGCTGGCCTCCGCTCGTGCCCCGGACCGGACCGTGCAGCTCCGCCACGCGCGTGGCGCCCGCCGCGCGCAACCAGTCGCCGCTCCGGGCGCTGGTGTGGTCGCGAGCACGGACGTCCTCGGGGTGGACCCCACCGCTGAACGACGCCACCGGGATGCCGTACCGGTCCGTCACGGCGGGGTCGACCCGGACGCGCGCGTCGGCCGAGGTGACCTCCTGGATCGGCCCCATGACCCGCATGCTGCGCCGCGCCAGGTCCCGCATCGCGTGCTTCCCGTCGAGCCCGGAGCGCGGCGCGAGCCCCGTGCCGACGAGGTACTGGTACGTGTTCGACGGCGTCGCGATGAACTCGTTCGCCAGGATCCCGCCACCGATCTGCCCGGGCACGCCGTGCCGGTAGTCGGTGGTGGCGATCGACGGCCCCGGTCCGAGACCGTCGTCCACCACGTCGTCGAAGACCCCCATCGCGCCGCCGTAGACGTGGCCCTGCAGGTGCCGGCCGACCTGGTCCGCACCGTTGCCGATGCCGTCGGGCTCCTGGTCGCTCCGGCTGTTCAGCAGGAGCCGTGCCGACTCCACCGCCCCGGCCGCGACGACGACCTCGGCGGCGTCGACCTCGGCCCGCCAGTCGCGGCCGTCCGCGGTGCCGACGATCGTGACGCCGATCACACGGCCGGCACCGTCCGTGCGGAGCCGGGCGACCCGTGACTCGAGCACGATCGACGCGTTGCCGGTGGCGAACGCGCGGGTCAGCATGGTGTTCTGGCTGCCGTTCTTGGCGTCGACCGGGCACGCGAAGCCGACGCACATGCCGCACTGTTCGCACGCGCGGCGGCCCAGGTACGGCGTCGAGTTGATCAGGAGCGGGACGTGCACCGTCGAGATGCCCAGGGCGTCCGCGGCTCCGGCGAGCCGGTCCCGCGCTGCCCCCGACGGCAGCGGTGGCATCGGTCGCGCGCGCGAGCGCTCCCCGGACCACGGTCCGTCGACGTCACCGCCGCTGACCCCGATCTCCCACTCGGCGCGCTCGTACCAGGGCTCGAGCTCGTCGTACCCGAACGGCCAGTCGGCCAGGGCGCTGCCGTCCGGCACGCCGTACGTCGACGCCATCGCGAAGTCCCGCGGCCCGAACCGCCAGGCCTGCGCGCCGTAGACCCGTGTGCCGCCGCCGGCCGTGACGGCGTTGTTGTGCCACCCCGGCGACGAGGGCCGGAGCACCAGGAGCTCGTGACCGTCCGCCACCGTCCGCGGGTTGCCGACGTCGGACGGCCCCGACCGCGGTGCGACGCCCCAGCTCGACCGCGGGTTCCGGATGTGGTCACGGCTGAGTTCCGCGGTGCCGGGCCACCCACCGGCCTCGACCACGAGCACGCGCCGACCGGACTCGGCGAGCCCGCACGCCGCGACGCCCCCGCCGGCGCCCGACCCGACGACGTCCGCGTCGTACCGGTCCGCCAGCTGCGACGGGTGCACGACCGTGGGCGCTGCGGTCGGTACCGGTACCGGCACGCTCCAGCCGTCCGGCGGACCGGGCTGCCACCCCACCATGTCCCAGGACCGCTCCCCCGCGTTCCCGCCGTTCCCCGCGTCGGCGTAGTAGCCGGCTGCGACGAGCTCGGCGAACCAGGTCCAGTCGGGATCGTCCTCGTCCTGGGCCTCGTCGACGCCCTCGTGGTCGTCCGCGTGCGCGACGACGGCTCGGAGCCGGTCCAGCCAGTCCGGCCGGTCGACCAGGATCCCGGCCAGGAAGTCGAGCGCGCCGGCCTCGGACGCCGACGGGTACTCGTCCGCCGGTACCACCCGGTCGACCAGGGAGCGGAGCCGTTCGTCGTGCGCGCGGAGGAACTCCTGCACCGCGGTGGCCGCGTGGTCCGTCATCGGTCCTGCCTCTCGAGCAGCGCCGGTGCCGCCCCACGAGCACCGTAACGGACACGGCAGGGTCCGAGGCCGGGGCTCAGCCGCCGATGCCCTCCAGGTCGAGCAGGTCGTCGTCGCTCAGCACGACGGAGGCGCCCTCGACGTTCTCGCGCAGGTGCGCCCGCGACGACGTGCCCGGGATGAGCAGGATGTTCGGGGACCGGCGCAGCAGCCATGCCAGGGCGACGGACATCGGCGTCGACCCGAGCCGTGTCGCCACGGTCGAGAGCACCTCGGACTGCAGCGGTGCGAAGCCACCGAGCGGGAAGAACGGCACGTAGGCGACTCCCTCGGCCGCGAGCCGGTCGATGAGCGGGTCGTCCTGCCGGTTGGCCAGGTTGTACATGTTCTGCACCGACACGATCGGTGCGATCCCCTGCGCTTCCGCCACTTGGTCCGTCGTCGCGTTGCTCACCCCGAGGTGCCGGATGACCCCCTGTCGCTGCAGGTCGACCAGCGTCTCGAAGGCCGGGGCGATCGGCCCCGCGACCGGACCGTTCGCATCGCCCAACCGCAGGTTGACCAGGTCCAGCACATCGACGCCGAGCGTCTCGAGGTTGTCGTCGACCTGCGCACGCAGTTGGTCGGGTTCCCGAGCAGTCGGCCAACCGCCTCGGGCGTCGCGCCGCGCGCCGACCTTCGTCGCGATGACGAGGTCGTCGGCGTACGGGTGCAGCGCCTCGTGCAGCAGCTCGTTGACCACACGCGGGCCGTACGTCTCGGCGGTGTCGATGTGCGAGATGCCGCCGGCGACGGCGTCCCGGAGCACGGCGACGGCCTCGTCGTGGTCCTTCGGCGGCCCGACGACCCACGGACCGGTGAGCTGCATCGCGCCGTAGCCGAAGCGTGCGACCGGCCGGTCGCCGAGGGTCCAGGTGCCGCCCGGCAGGCGAGGGGTGGTGGTGGTCATCGGATCTCCTTCGAGGACTTGTGGAGCGGTTGCTCGTGTTCCACTCTTGACGAACTGCTTCCCGTTCGGAAGGAGTTACCCAGAAGTGCGTTGCTACCCGAGGAGCCCTGTGCCGACCACGACCGCCGCCGAGCAACGAGCTGACGCCAAGGCGCAGTACAACGCCTACCTGGCAGCCTGCCCGAGCCAGCAGCTGCTCGCACGGGTCTCCGGCAAGTGGGTGACGCTCGTGCTGTCGGCACTCGGGAGCGGCCCGGACTGCGACGGCGACCCGAGGCCGATGCGGTACTCCGAACTCGGTCGCGTCCTGGCGGGCGTGAGTCCGAAGATGCTGTCGCAGACGCTGAAGTCGCTCGAACGCGACGGCCTCGTCGTCCGCACGGCGACGGCGACGGTACCCGTGACGGTGACGTACGAGCTCACGGATCTGGGGCTCTCGCTGCACGGCACCGTGCGGCAGCTCAAGCGCTGGTCGGAAGCCCACCGCGACGAGGTGGCCGCGCACCAGGAGCGCTACGACGTCACCGGCTAGCCTCCGGCGCGCTTGCACCGGACGTCCGGCGGGACGTATGGTCTTCGCAGAGGGCAAAACGCCTCGTCGCTCCGTCGGCCAGGCACCCACACGCGGTCTCGGACGAGTCGCCACTTCTTCATCGAAGGAGTGCACGTGTCCACCCGTTCCCCCGCCCGGCTCCGTGACGCCGGGATCGCCCTCGCCGGCCTGTCCGCCGTCTTCCTGTTCGAGATGCTCGACAACTCGGTGCTGAACGTCGCCCTGCCCACCATCGGCCGTGAGCTCCACGCGTCGACGCCCGGCCTGCAGTGGGTCACCGGCGCCTACTCGGTCGTGTTCGGCGCCCTCATGCTCCTGTTCGGTGCGGTCGCCGACCGGTTCGGCCGACGCCGGGTGATGCTCGTCGGCCTGGTGCTGCTCGCGCTCACCGCGCTGGCGACCACGCTCGTCACCACGACCGGCGAACTCATCGCGGTCCGCGCGCTCATGGGGCTCGCAGCGGCCATGACGACGCCCGGGTCGATGGCCCTGGCCTTCCGGCTCTTCGACTCCGACGCCCTGCGGGTCCGGGCGCTGACGGTCATCTCCACCGCGGGCCTGGTCGGGCTCGCGGTCGGTCCGACGGCGGGCGGCTTCGCCCTCGCGGTGGCGCCGTGGCAGGCCCTGCTCCTGGTGAACGTCCCGATCGCGGCGCTCGCGTTCATCGGCATCCGAGCCGGCGTGCCCGCTGACCGACCGGAGGACCTGCACCCCGACCGGATCGACGTGACCGGCGCGCTGTTCGGGACCACGGCCCTGGTCGGTGCACTCGGGACGCCCACCCTCTTCGCCGAGGCGGGCAGCGCCTCCTGGCCGGGGTGGACCGGGGTCGTCGTGACGGTCGCGGCGGTGGCGGCCTTCGTGCAGCGGGAGCGCACCGCGGCACAGCCGCTGCTCGACCTGCGCCTGCTCGCCCGTCCGCTCGTCGCGAGCGGTCTGGCGTACAAGGCGGCCTCCGGACTGGCCGTTTCCGGCCTGTCCTACCTGGTGACACTGCAGCTGCAGTTCGCCTGGGGGTGGTCGCCGGCGCTGGCCGCGATCGGGACCCTGCCGCAGGTGGTGGTGCTCCTGGCGTCCGGGCGATTCGTCGGCCCGTTCGTGCAGCGGGTGGGCCTCGGCCGCGCGGCATGGCTGAGCGCCGGCGCCGTCGTCGCAGGACTCGCGCTCTTCACGGTCGGCGGCCGTGCCGGGTACGGCTGGGTCGCCGCGGCGCTCGTCCTCGTCGCCGCGGGGATGCGGGTCGTCGGGGTCGTCGCGGGCAACAACGTGCTCCAGGGCCTGCCGTCGAACCGGACGTCGGTCGGTGCGGCGCTCGTCGACACCGCGAGCGAGCTCGCGACCGCGGTGGGCATCGCGGCGACCGGGACGGTGCTGGCGCTGCTCGTGCCGGGCAGCATCGCGACGACGTCCTGGAGCGTCGATCGGCTGGCCGCGTTCGAAGGCGGGATCACCGTCGCGGGCGTCGTCCTGACGGTCGTCGCCGCCGTGCTCGTCGCCGTCGGCATGGCCCGCGCGACGACCCGCGCGGGCACGCCGGTGGCCGAACCGGCTCAGACGGCGCTGTAGCCGCCGTCCGCCACGAGCACGGATCCGGTGATGAACGACGCCGCGTCGCTCGCCAGGAACACGACGCTCGGCGCGATCTCCTCGGGCAGGGCGAAGCGCTGCTGCGGTGCGTCCTCGATCCAGTACCGCCGGAACTCCGGGGAGTCCACCGGCGCCATCTCGGTCTTCACGTACCCGGGGGCGACGGCGTTCACGCGGATCCCGTACTTCGCCCACTCGACCGCGAGCGACTTCGTCAGGTGGTGCACGGCGGCCTTCGACGCGTTGTACGCCGGCTGCCACTGCGGCCGGTTCACGATGAGGCCAGACATGCTGCCGATGTTCACGATCGAGCCCGAACCGGCGTCACGCATGTGCGCGCCGACCGCCGTCGACGTCTTCCACAGTGCGCGGACGTTGAGGTCGAACACGTCGTCCCACTCGCTGTCGGGGACGTCGAAGGCGTCCCGGTGGTGGCACGTGCCGGCGTTGTTGACGAGCACGTCGAGGCGGCCGAGGGCCGCCATCGCCTCCTCGGTCATGCGCGCCACCTGCTCGCCGTCGGTGATGTCCGCCGTGATGGTGACGAAGTTGTGGCCGGCATCCGCGGCCTCGGCGGCGACCCGGGTGTTGCGCTCCGCGGAGCGCCCGACGATCGCGACGCGGGTGCCGGCCTCGGCGAGGCCGAAGGCGAAGGCCCGGCCGAGTCCCTGGTTGCCGCCGGTGACGAGGGCGGTCCGGCCGGTGAGGTCGAAGGGTGAGGTCATGGTGCGGGCGCCTTCCTGAGCGGGGTCGGCGCGGTGCACCGCGTCGACGAGGTACCGCCCTGCGTACACGACCCGGCCGGGAGGCGCGGCGTGCGTCCGCCCCGCACCGCGCCTCCCGCGCTGGTCACGTCCACCGCCTCTGGTCGCTCAGTGCGTGTCGGTCACGCCGCCGCCGACGAACGTCGAGCCGACCGTGGCGTCGGTGAGGGTGCAGTTGTAGATCGCCCACGGGTCGGTGTGGCCGTCCGTGAACAGCTTGATCGGGTACACGAGCAGGTACTTGCCGTCGCTGGTGTACCCGGACGGCTCCGCGGTGAACTCCAGGACGACCGCGGCGTCGTCGGCGCCCTTGTTGCACTCGTCGTAGATGTGCTGGGCGAGCGCCGAGACCGTGGGCGTCGCGGTGGCGGTCGGGGCCGGGGACGGTGCGGTGGCGGTCGGGGAGGGCGCAGTCGTCTCGGTCGGCGTCGGGCTCGTCGACGTGCTGGTCCCGACGCGGTCCGGCGTGGAGGTCGCCGGGCCGGCTTGCGATGCTGCGGCACAGCCGGTGAGTGCGACGACGAGTGCGGTGGCCGCCGCAGCGGCGACGAGGGGACGGACGTGGGTCTGCATGGTGCTGACTCCTTCGAGCGATCGGATCGGTGCTTCTCCTGAGAGATGTCCCGAACCCGCTCGATCCTGACAGCGTCCACCGATCCGGCTATCGGGACGGCTCTTCGCCACCGTCGTGGCCGGGATGAACGATGGGTTCGCGAGGTTCAGCTCACGCTGAACGCCCAACCCCGTCTGAGCGGGATCCTCCCGTGTTCCTCGCGCTGGGAGCTATCGCGCTCGTCCTTGTCGGCGTCGGATCACTTGCAGCCGGGTTCGGAGCCGGGTGGGGCTTCTTCCTCCTGGCGCTCGATGCGCTACTCCTCGTCGGGTTCACGGCGTGGCTTGCACGGCGCCCTTTCCCAACGGACTGACGCGGACGGACTGTGTCCCTCTCCGCCGCCGCGCGGTAGTCGATTCATCATCGGCGCGGGACCGCCTCTACTTGTTGAGATCGGTTCGATGCGCGCACTGGGCCGTACGCTCGACGCGTGAGTGATCCGAGAGAACCTCTATTCCGTGAGGAGCAGGTCGATGCGAGTTGGGTCGCTGCCGCGCAGCAAGCCAGGGTGCTTGTAAACCGAGGGCCGATAGTCGTCGGTCCATCAGTGCAGGCCGTCCTGACCGGACTAGCCCTCATCTTCTTCGCGCTCGGTACGACCCTGTCGATACTCGAGCCATCGCCTTGGAAGGCAATTGTCAGCGGCGCGGGGGTCACCATCGCTCTGCTCGGGTGGTTCTGGGCCCGCCGGCACGAAGGTTTGGAGCCCTTCCTCGGCAGCGGCGAGCGAACCCCCGCCTCACTCCTCGAGCGTGATCAACGGCGTGCCGTCCGCTTGCAGATGCGCGGGAAGACACCGCCCACTCCGCACTCGATGGAGCTCGTCGACCTCCTGACGCGTCGGCAGCAAGCATCGGCGAGGAACCTTTGGCCAACGCTCATCGGGTTCGGAGTCGCCGTCGTTGGCGCGAACCTCACCTCGGGGGTTCTTTTGCTCGGCTTCCTGGGCGTCAGCGTCTTCATCGCGGTCGTCAGCTGGATCGAACGACGTCGGTGGCAGCGAGTGCGTGAGGCAATCGCGCACGTCCCTGGCGTTCAACGCGAGGACGGCTGAGACTGTCTGACGCCGCCCTCCGCGACACGAACGGGAGCCGGTCCCTGGCACCGCTTCGACGGCACGAGTGGTCACTTGCGGCGGCGGGCGTTCGGAAGGGGATCGCTCTGCGGGATGAAGCGATCCCGGTAGCATCCGAGCGTGTCGACGCCGCAACCATTCGCTGCTCTTCCTCTGTCTCAGGACAACGTCTCGTACGAGTACGGACCTGACTCTGTGACAAGGGTCGGCGTTGAGCCAGGCTCGACCGAACAGTTCGAGCTCGAAGAGAGCCAGCGTTTCCCGGGCACCACGCGAAGTGTGTGGGTGCACCGCCCAGCAGGGCATCGGGCCGACGAGCCGAGCGCGGTCATGTTCTTCAACGACGGCTGGTGGTACCTCGATCCCGACGGCGACGTCCGCGGTGGGATCGTCCTCGACAACCTCGCTGCCAACCGTGATTTGCCACAGATGATCGGCGTCTTTGTGGACCCAGGCGTGCTCGATGTCAACGGAACGCCGAAGAAGCACCGCAACGCCGAGTACGACGCGTTCAACGACGCCTACGCCAGCTTCCTCCTCGACGAGGTGCTCCCCGTCGTGCGAGAGCGCTACGTTGTCTCGGACGATCCGATGATGCGCGGTATATGCGGTGGCAGTAGTGGCGGGAACGCTGCGTCACCGCGGCGTGGAGTCGACCCGAGGGCCTGGGCCGAGCGATCGCCTTCAATCCGAGCTTCGTGCAGATGCCCGGTGGCAACCCGTACCCGGCCCTTTTTGCTACCGAACCGCGCAGGCAGACACGTCTGTTCCTCCACGCCGCTCACCGCGATCTGCACTGGAACGAGCGTGAGTGGAATAGGTTCGCCGAGAGCCTGGACACCGCGGCCTCACTCGCGCGCGAGGGCTACGACTTTCGCCTCGTTGTCGGCGACGGCGGCCATTCACCCAACCACGGCGGAGTACTTCTCCCCGACGCTCTCCGCTGGCTCTGGCAAGCTCACCCCGCGTCCGTTCGATAGTCGATTGGCTTGCGGGATCGCTCGAACCAAGCGCGCCTTCAAGCTGAGTAGCGTTCCCTGCGAACGGAAAGGGAGCGTCGGATGCCTGGACGGCAAATCGCGATGATCGCCGCGGGGGCCGTGGTGATCGTCGCCTGCGTTGGAGTGATAGCAACCTCCCGTGGACTCGCCCGCACCATCTACGAGGCATCCTGGGGCAGGCTCGGCGTACCGTTCCGGCCGCGACTCGCGCGCATGGGCATCATCGGTGCCGGCGTAATCGGAGTCTTGATCGGCGCAGGAGTCGTGGTCCTGGCGCTCACAATCGCCGCCTCCTGAAAGGAGGCCGGTCGACGATCGGCCATCGGACGGATGGCGCAGACGGGGAAACCTTCGAGCACACGCTTCGTCGGGCGACCTGGAGCAACGTCGTATGGTCGGGTGATGCCTGGCTTCGAAGACGACGTGGTTGCAACTCGGGCCGCCGGGACGTTCGATGATCACGCGGCTCCGGAGTCGGTATGCCTCGTTGCGACCTGTCACGACCCGCTCGGAGGATTCGCCGCAGGTATCGAGGCCGCCGTACCCGCCCTCGCGGAGGTGTTCGGTGCTGTGGCAGTGAACGCCACCGCTGAAACTCATCCGGCGACGATCGCGGCACTTCGTGCGCTGGCTGTGCCGTTGCTCCTCGACGAACACGCTGCCGGCACGATCGGGATCGGAACGGCGAGGAAGAACGCGCTGGCCCTCGGGTTGCAAAGCGCTTGCGGATGGCTGTTCCACTCGGACCTGGACCACATGCTGCGATGGGTGAGCGGTGCTCGAGGGGAAGTGGAGCGCACGCTCGCTCGACGCGACGTCAACTTCCTCGTCGTTGGACGCTCCGCCGTGGCGATGGAGGCTGCCCCAGATCGGCTTCGCCGAACTGAGGAGATCGTGAACCACGTGTACGGGCTTGCAAACGGACTCGCGAATCGGTGGGACTTGATGATCGCCATGCGCTTGATGACCCGGGACACCGCACAGTTGATCGTCGATCAGAGTCGCGACACCTCGATCACGAACGATGTGACCTGGCCGATGCTGGTCCGTGCACACGGGGCGAGCGTCGGCTACGTCGAAGGCGACGGAATCCGGTTCCTGGCTCGAGATGACTTCGGTGCCATCGACCGTCGCGACGAGGATCCTCGGGAATGGCGAGCTCGCATGGTCACGGCGACCGCCCACGTCGCAGCGATCGTCGACTTCGACCTCGGTTGAAGCATCGAGAGCACGGGCTCCTCCCGCCTGTTCTCCCCGCCATATGGAGGTCAGCCAGCCGACAGATCAGACTTTGCGGGTTCTTTCGGATCGACGATCGGCGATCGAGACGTCAACGGAACGCGTTGGCCCATGCTGATCCAGGGTGCGCCCGTGTGATCGCCTCGTGGAGCCACTGACGCGCCTCGTCGTCGAGCAACGGTGTCACTGCTGCTCGGTCCGATTCGTCTTTCGCGGACGGGTCGGCGGATTTCCAGAGCAGTTGCACCTCGGGCGCGACGACCCGTAATCCCTCGACGTCGAGGACGGCCGCGGACCACAGGCGCTGGACCGCCGGAACTCGGCGGTAGAGCCACCTGTCGCTGTCGCCGGCCTCTCGATTGATCTGCAAGCACCAGAGTCCCGTTCGTTCGTCGAGACACCAGATGTTGTCCAGCGGTTCCGTGTCGACGGCTTCGTCGATCGGCGCGAGCTGCCCTGACTGCGCGGCGAAGAGCTGCATCCAACCGGGCAATGCCGCGGCGAGGGCGGGGAAGTCCTCATCGACGATGCTCACGTCGATATCGCCATGCGCGCGTGATGTGTACCCGAGGAGGGCATCGAGGCCGAACCCACCGGAGAGCCACGCTGGGCCACCAGCGATGACGTCTCGCACGCCCGCCACAGACAATGGTGCCCATCGGTCCACGGATGGGTCGTAGCGTCGGCGCATGCCGCCACCATATGTGCCCGCCTGGCGATCGGCCATCGGGCATCGCGCTCACTCCTCGTCGGCGCACTCCGCTCGAAGGGCTCGCCTGCCTGCAATCCGCTGAAGAAGTTTCCGTAAGAAGACGAGCTCGATCGCCACCATCACCGCCAGGCCGAACAGAGCGAAAGCGATGCGCGCTGGGCTGAAGCCGCCGCTGAGCACGATCACCGGCAAGCCGACGAGCAACGCGGCCCCCGCAATGACGTTCCACCATGATGCGAGGAGCCCCGCGGGGGCGCGGTTCGTGAGTTCCGGGCGGTCAGTTGGATCGGTGCGATCCCACCAGGACGTCATGCGGGTACGCTACCCCGCGATCCATGAGTTATCAGAAGCCCGACCGCCGGTAGAAGACCAGGCGGATGCTCGTTCAGGAGCTCCTCGCACCTGCCCGTTAGCTTGTCGTTCACCGGGCGCATTCGACAGCTGCACGGCTTCCGGCGGTCGATGGGGCGGGTCGCGTTCAGGCCGATGCGGGCGTCGCCGGCGCCGCGAGCCACGTTCGGTATGCGGCGTCGATGCGTTGCTTCACCCGTGCATCAGGCGAGTAGTCAGTGATCTTGGAGGCACCCATAGCGATCGGGATCGTGATGCGGCGATCATGACCCTGCTTGCTCGTAACGACGACGGCCCCCTCCTCAACCCGGAGCACGTTCATCCGCGGTACCCGTCGGACAGACACCAGGCCAATGAGGACGAGCTCGTCCGAAGCGAACACGACCTTCAGAGCGAAGAGCCGCCACCAGAGCAAGACCAGGAACGCCACCAGCACCAACATCCGAGGGTCAGCGAACGCGGCGAGGAGGGCGGCGCCGATGATCAGGAACGAGAGCAGTCCAGAAAGGAGATACTTCGTCGCCCGGGGGAACTGCACTACCTCGTTCACAGTTTCCGCCACGGCGAGACGACCGCATAGACGATGGCTGCGACGATCAGCCGGACGCCCACCCACGGCACCCAACGGAGCACTCCAGCACCCATTGTCATCCCTCCCGCTCGCCACGTCGGCAGTACCGAATTGCAATCAACCTAGCTAGTAACGCCGTGCGGGGCGGTTCGACATGGTGCCGGTAAGCCGGTCGGCTCGACGAACGCCGCCTGGTCGACTTGCTTCTGCCCGGAACGGGATCGGCTTCCGGACGGCCGTGGGCTCGCTGGTCCTTGAGAGCATCAGAAGTACACGCGCCCCCGCGCGATGTCAGCCTCGGCCTGCCGAAGGCCCTCCGCGACTTCGGGGTCAGTTCCCTCGAACTTCGCCGCCCGAGAGCCAAAGTTCGTGTAGCGGTGCATGACGAACCACAGCACGAGAAGCACCGCCAAGACCAAGCCGGTTCCGATCCACCACCACATGCGGGCAGCGTAAGTGCGACCAACCGCGGGCGCAAGCAAAGCGATGCTCCGTTAAAGGATCCACATTCGAACGGCGAAGATCAGCTATTCGCTCTGCCGAGGGCGAGCACTTCTCTATGGACCCGTTGTGCCAGACCTGTCTGAGTAGGGTCGGCGGCGACCGCAGCGTCGATGAGGACGAACAACCGGTCCGTCAACGCCCCGCCAGGATCAGTGGCCTCCACCCGCTCCAGCCCTCGCTGGACCAGCCCGTCGATGTCACCGCGCTCTCGATGTGACGCTTTCACGGCAGCGACCGCGTTCATCAAGGCGCTCTCTGCCCGTGACCATCCACAATCCCAAGGTGCGCGCCCGCTGCGCAACGAACCGACCACCTCGAGGTCCACCCGCTGGAACAGAGACCAGTTTCTGAACCGTACGAACACCAGACGACGATCCGGACCGAGTTCGGGGTCGAGCCGAAGTGACTCGACCTGCCCCGCCGCCTTGAGTGTGTGCGGCAGGGCGTTGAGTGCGTCGTCGCCGTCGCTCACCCGCCACGAAAGGTCGATGTCGCTCCACGCATCCGCAGTCCCTTCCGCAAGTGAGCCTCTGACGCTCGCGACCGATCCGGGCTGAGCTGCTTGGAGGGCCCGACGAAGTTGCACGACGCGGTTGGCGCGCTCGACTTCAAGGTCCATGCCGCCATCCTCACGTATCGCTGCCGAGAAAGCTGATGTGCCGGCCAAAGCCGTCCCGGTAGCGGATCGGCTATCTAAACGCACGGCACCCCCTTTTTCACAGCCTGGAACGTCTGTAGCCCAACCAGGCGCTCGCCATGATGACGATGGCGCTGATGAGGGTGATCCATCCGAACGGCCTCGATGATTCGTGCGCGAACAAAGCGGCTGTGGCTCCAAGGAACACCACGCCGAGCAGCGCGAACATGAGCCACAGGGCGTTCGAACGGTTCATGGGGTCACCGTACCTCCGACCGTCCCAGTAGCGGATCGGCCTCCGGGACCCCGGTCGGGCATTCAGTTGTATTTAGAACGACGACACCGAGCGAAGCTGCCCATACCTGCGACGAGTACAGCGACGTCAGCCCTGGGTCCCTTCTTGCGACCGTTCTGGTCTTCGCGCCGACGGCGCATGGTGGCCAGGCGGTACCGCGGCCCCTCGGGAGGCCGTCCGCTGGCTCACCAGGTCAGTGAGTGCGCGTCCCCTGATCTCTGTCACGTCGGGCCCTACGCCTCGTTGCCCGACGGAAGCCCATGAGCACGGCGCCGCACACAACCGTCGCGATGATGCCAATGGCCGTGTCGCCGGTCGACTCGCTTCCGTAGTTTGACCAGGGCAGCCCGAGAGCCCATTGCAGAGCAGGGCCCAGCACGAGTAACGCTCCGGCCGGCACGACGACGATGAGCAAGGCGCGGCGGCCGCTCCAAGCAGGATGAAGCAGAACGACCACGGTGGCCGCGGCGACGACCGCGAAAGCACCGTAGATCCACGATGCTCCGGACATCCGCCAGCCGTCGTGTGCGAACCAGTTTTGGACTCCACGGATGGTCCGTGCCCAAGCATGCTGACCTCGGCCATGTGTCGACGAGATGACAGGCAACGGCCACCCGATGATCGCGAGAACTCCGGCGATTGCGCTCGCGATTCCGAGCAAGACCGCCCCGGAGCGCGACCCGGTTACGGGCTCGACGTCGAAGTCGGAGAGGCTCACGCGGAGGAGGCTATCGGGCGAGAGCGACGCGCGGAGGGACAGCGCGGTTCCGATGCGGTGGGACAGCAGAACGTGCCAGCTCGGTGCCGAGTGTCCTGCGTGAACCAGAGGACGTGGCCGCAGGAACACAAAAACCCCCGGCCGGACCTGATGGTCCTGCCGGGGGCTTCTCGGTGGTGGGCGATACTGGGATCGAACCAGTGACCTCTTCCGTGTCAGGGAAGCGCGCTACCGCTGCGCCAATCGCCCAGATTCCCTGTCTGAACCGGGGTTCGTACAGGATCTGGAGGGTGTTGCTGGAGGTGGGGACGGGATTCGAACCCGCGTGGACGGCTTTGCAGGCCGCTGCCTAGCCTCTCGGCCACCCCACCATCGAGGTTCACGTCTCCGTGAGTACCCGAACGGTGGGATACCCTCTGGTGAGTCGTGGGACTTCGAGAAGCCCCACACTCGAGCGGATGACGAGATTCGAACTCGCGACCCTCACCTTGGCAAGGTGATGCGCTACCACTGCGCCACATCCGCACTTGTCTTTCCGCTGTCGCGGCGACGACGTAAACTCTATACGAACCCAGGGGCATCCACCAAAATCCTTCCCGTTCACCGGGCGTGTCCCCCGAGTTCATGCGGATCCGGCCGGTTCAGCACCCCTCGCAGACCGCGCGCCACACCCGGGGCGCGCGCCGTGTTCGATGCACCGCCGGACTTCCGCTACTATCGACTCGCACGAACAGTGCAGGGGGCGATTGGCGCAGTTGGTAGCGCGCTTCGTTCACACCGAAGAGGTCATCAGTTCGAGTCTGGTATCGCCCACCCTTGAGACAGAGCCCGACGCAGCAGCGTCGGGCTCTTGTCATCTCACCCGGCCGCAGTACGCGGGCGACACCACCAGCACGATCGGACGAAGGGGCGCATGACCGACGTCGACCTCGAGTTCGCCCGGGTCCGAGCGGTCCTCGACCGTCCGACCCTGCGCCTCATGTCCCGCCCGACGAGCGCGACGGTCCTCGCCGTGTTCCGCACGGTGTTCGACCGCGACGTCCAGTACGTCCCCGCCGACCGCATGCACCTGCAGGTCGAGGAGCACGTCGCCCGCCTGCAGGCATCGGGTGCACGTGTGCCCGCGAGCGAACAGCACGAGCAGAGCGAGCAGGACCCCCGACCGAACGGCCGTGCCCTCTGCCGTGAATGGGTGGCGGCACAGTGGCTGGTCCGCTCCAACTCCCCCGACGGCGACGAGCAGTACTCCCTGACGAGTCACGCGCTCGAGGCCCTGAGCCTCGTCGACGCCCTGTCGGCCGACCGCGCACTGATCAGCGAGAGCCGCCTCGCGATGATCGTCGACGCCGTGCACCGCTGGGCCGCCCGCGCGGAGCCGGACCCCGACGTGCAGATCCGCCGCATCGACGCCCAGATCGCCGAACTGCGGGCCGAGCGTGAGCGCCTCGAGCACGGCGACGACGTCGTCACCGTCGAGGACGACCGGATGCGCGACGGGTACACGAACATCTCCGACCTGATCCGGCAGCTGCCGAGCGACTTCAAGCGCGTCGAAGAGGCCGTCGCGACGATGCACCGCTCGATCGTCGAGGACTTCCGACAAGAGGTCCGCCCGATCGGCGAGATCCTCGACGACTACCTCGCGCGCACCGACAACCTGATGCAGGCGACGCCCGAGGGCCGCGCGTTCGAGGGCGCCTTCGAGCTGCTGCGCGACGACGCCCTGCTGCTCCGCCTGCGCGACGACATCGCGACGATCCTGTCCCACTCGTTCGCCGACGGCCTCGGAGCCGGTGAGCGTCGCGCGTTCCGCAACACCGTGACGATCCTCCGCCAGGGCATCGAGGACGTCCTCGCCCAGCGGCGTCAGCTCACCGCGACCCTGCGCGACCAGATCGTCGCCCACGACGTGGTCCGCGACCGTGAGCTCGACGCCGTGATCCGCTCGATCAACCGCGGCCTGGCGACGCTGATGGACCAGGGCGGTGCGCGCGACCGCATCCCGCTCCCCCTGCTGCCGGCGTCGGCCGAGGTCGGCACCCTGCGCGAGCGCTTCTACGACCCGGACGCCGAGTCGGTGCCGCCACCCATCGAGGAACCCGACGACGACGTCTTCGAGGACCTCGACGTCGAGATGCTCCGCAAGCACGGCGGCCCGCTCCTGACCGAGCTGCGTGCCGCGCTCCGGTTCGCCGAGGCCGACTCGAGCGTCGACGCCTTCCACGGGCTACCGCCAGAGCAACGTCGACCGGTGGAGCTCTTCGGCCTCGCCCACCTGCTCACGGGACGCGACGACTTCGAGTCCGCCGCGCACGTCGCCGAGCACCGCACGGTGCGCCCGGACGGCAGCCCGGTCACCTTCCACATGCCCACCGCTACGCTCGCTGCCGAGCACGCGCCGGTCGGCGATCCCCACGACGACAACGCACAGGAGGCACGGTGAGCGACACGACGCCGGCACCGGTCGACGAGACCGTCCCGTACGACGACCCCGCAACGGTCGTGCAGGACGACGAACGCGACGAGTCCAGCTTCGCCCTCTTCGAGGGCGACGAGGGCCGGCTCGACGAGCACCAGCGCCGCGCGCTGGTGGCGCTGCTCCGGCACTCGTACGTCAGCTCCCGGACGCACCCCGACGAGTGGCGTGCGGTGCTCGACGCCGAGTACCAGTTGCGGTCGCGTCTGAACGACCTGTTCCTCGAGCTGCACGTCGACCGTGACCGCGAGGTCGCGTGGAAGCGCCAGGCCCGCTCGGAGAGCCAGCGCCGCACGTTCCCCACGTTGCTGCGCGACCTGCCGTACACCCGCGAGGAGACGATCGTCCTCGTCTACCTGCGGATGCGCCTGCGCGCCGACGCCCGACCGGGTCCGGACCAGGTCGTCGTCGACCGCGCGGAGATCCTCGGGCACGTCGCCGGGTTCCGACCGGCGACCGCGACCGACCGCACGCGCGACGAGGGCCGGGTGGCGAAGGCCGTCGAACGCCTCGTCACGGCGCGCATCCTGATCCGCACCTCGGACCCGGACCGTTTCCGGGTGGCGAGCGTCGTCGAGGTGCTGCTCCCCCTGGAGCGCCTGCTGGAACTGGACACGTGGCTGCGGACCACCACCGCGCAGGAGGACCCGGCCACGCCGGGTGGCGAGCCGACCGACGGAGCCGACCCGGGCCTCCCGGCAGACGGCGAAGCCGAGACCGACACCGATGACGACGGCGAGACGGAAGCATGACCGACACCTTCCAGATCCCCGCGCTGTTCGACACGGTCGCGCAGTGGCGCGCCGAGTCGATGCAGGTCGTGAACTGGGGCGGGTTCCACGGCCACCGGCAGGTCGAGCTGTCCGGCACCGCGACCCTCATCTCCGGCGCGTCCGGCACAGGCAAGTCCACGCTGATGGACGCGTACCTGGCCGTGATGATGCCGTCCGACGTGCCGTTCAACGGCGCCTCGAACGACGCCACGACGGGTCGCGCGCGCAGCGCCGACCAGCGCAACCTGCTCACGTACCTGCGGGGCAAGGTCGACACCCGCCGTGACCCCGAGTCCGGTGCCCTGCGCGACGTCAACCTGCGCGGCGACGACCAGACCACCTGGGGCGCGGCCGCGGTCACGTTCCGGAACGACGACGAGCGGCGCTTCACGGTGCTGCGGGCGTACATCGTGCCGAAGCGCGCGCGTGGCGTCGGCGACATCCAGATGACCATGGCGACGGTCGACGACACCTTCGACCTGCGTCGGCTCGAGGAGTTCGTGCCGACGCGCTTCCACCACCTCGAGCTGACCGGTCGTGTGCCCGGGCTCGTGATCCGCGACACCTACCAGGAGCTCGCGTACACGCTGCAGACCCGGCTCGGCATCGGCGACTCCGGCGGCGGGAACCGGGCGATGCGCCTGCTCGCACGCATCCAGGCCGGGCAGCACCTGCCGACGGTCGACGCGCTGTACAAGTCGCTCGTGCTCGAGACCCCGGGCACCTACGAGGCCGCCGACCGCGCCCTCGCGCACTTCTCCGCGCTCGACGAGGCGTACGAGGCGATGGACACCGAGGAGCGCAAGGTCCGCATCCTCTCCCCCATCACCGACCTGCACGACGAGATCGAACGGTCGAAGGCCGCGGCCGAGGCCCTGGACGGCATCGCCACCGGCGCCGAGGTCTCCCCGTTCGCGCACTGGACGGCCTCGCGGAAGCGGGACCTGCTCGACGCCGAGGTGGACCGCAACGGCCGGGAGCGCACCGCCTCCCGCGCCGAGGTCGCCGCCGCCGAGGCCCGGCACGCCGCAGTGGAGATCGAGCTGCGTGACGCCGAGGCGCGGCTCCGCGACCAGGGCGGCAACGCGCTCGCCCAGCTCGAGGACCGCATCGAGCGACTCACCCGTGAGCGCGACGCGGTGGTCCGGACCCGGGCGACCTTCGACGAACGCACAGCGGTGCTCGGCACGTCCGTCGCGACCGAGGCCGACTTCACTGCCGCGCAGCGCAGCTCGCACGAGTTCCTCGGTTCCTACGCTGCTTCGCGCTCGTCGTTGGACGACCGCCGCGACGCCCTGACGCGCGAGGAGTACCCGCTGCTCGACCGGGAGCGCTCGCTGCGGCAGGAGCGGCAGTCGCTCGAGCACCGTCAGGGCGCGATGCCCCTGCCGATGCACGAGGCCCGGCTCGCGATGGCCCGGGCCGCCGGCATCGACCCCGCCGACCTGCCGTTCGTCGCCGAACTGCTCGACGTGCAGCCCGGCGAGGAGCGCTGGCGCACGGCGATCGAGTCCGTGCTGGCCCCCGTCGCCCGCACCCTGCTGGTCGACCAGGACCGCCTCGGTGCGTTCAGTGAGGCGATCGACGCACTCCGCCTGCCTGTCCGCGTGCAGTTCGAGGGCGTGCCGACCGGACCGCACCTGGACCTCGACGGCGATCCCGCGATGGTCTCCGGCAAGCTCGCGATCAAGCACTCGCCGTTCAGCACCTGGGTGCGGGAGCGGATCGAGTCGGACCGCACCGACGCCCGCTGCGTCACCGACGCCTCGGAGCTCGGTGGTGGTGGCCGACGCGTGACCGAGTCCGGGCAGCTCCGCGACGGCCGACGTGGTGCGCACGGTGACCGCCGCCAGGCGAACGTCATCGGCTTCACGAACGAGGCCCGCGTCGCCGCCGTCGAGCAGGAGCTCGCGTCGATCGCGCAGGACCTCGCCACGCTCGAGGCCCGTCGCACCGACGTCGCGCAGGACCTCACCGCGCTCGACGTCCTCCGCGCCGCGCACCAGCACGTGGTCGACGTGACGTGGGACGCCATCGACGTCCAGGGCGTCGAGACCTCGCTCGCCCGCCTCGACGAGGAACGCCAGGCGCTCCTCGCCGCCGACGACGGCCTCCGGACCCTGCGCGCCTCGGTCGCCCGCCTGCGGAAGTCGCTCGACGAGACCGCCGACCGCCGCTCCGCCGCACGGCTCTCCGTGCAGCGCCTCGAGGAGCGGCACGCCGTGCTCGTGGACGGCCAGGACGCCGCCGCCGAGATCCTGTCGCGTTTCGACGACACCCCCGAGTCGTTGCCCGACGACGAGCAGTCGCGACTCCTCGCCGAGACGTTCGCCGAGGTCGGGGCACCGGACGGTGTGGACGGTTTCGACGACGCGACCCGACGGCTCCGGCGACGCCTCGAGGAGCGGCTGTCGCAGGCACTCGACGGTGCCGCAGCGGCCTCGACGTCGTTGACGCTCACGTTCCAGCGCTACCAGGACGCCTGGCCGGACCCGAACCTCGGCACCGGCGTCGCGTCGTACCCGGACTACCACGCCATCCTCGACCAGATCGTCGCGACCGGCCTGCACGCCCGCCGCACCGAGTGGCGTCGGCGGCTGTCGCAGTGGAGCGGCGAGGACCTCGTGCCGCTCGCCGGGGCCTTCGACCGGGCCGTCGTCGAGATCGAGGAGCGCCTCGAACCGGTCAACGAGATCCTGCGGGACCTGCCGTTCGGCGCCAACCGCGACCGTCTGAAGATCCAGATCCGGCGGGTCACCCGCGAGGACGTCACCGCGTTCCGCCGCGAGCTCCGCGCCCTGTCCGCCTCGGTCGACGCCGAGCTGACCGACGACGTGCTCGAGACCCGGTTCCGTCGGCTCCGGCGCTTCATGGCCGTCATCCGCCCCGACCCGGACGCCGCCCGTGGCCGCACCACGCAGCGCGACGCCGTGCTCGACGTCCGGCGGCACATGGAGATCACGGCGGTCCGCTACGACACGTCGGGCAACGACCTCGGTGTGTACTCGTCGCTCGGTGACAAGTCCGGTGGTGAGACGCAGGAGCTCGTGGCGTTCATCGTCGGTGCGGCGCTCCGCTACCAGCTCGGCGACGAGACCCGGCCCCGGCCGCGGTTCGCCCCGGTGTTCCTCGACGAGGCGTTCATCAAGGCGGACTCGGAGTTCGCCGGTCGTGCGGTCACCGCGTGGCTGCGGCTCGGGTTCCAGCTGGTGGTGAGTGCGCCGCTCGACAAGGTCACGGCGCTCGAGCCCTCGATGGAGCGGCTGCTCTCGATGCGCAAGCACCCCAAGACCGGTCACTCGTCCATCACCGAGATCGCCCGGGTCCCCGCCGACGCCTGACGCTTGCCGAGAGGTCACGAACTGTCGGATGGCGGCGGCGCTGTCGACAGTTGGTGACCACTCGACGCGCTTCCGGCGGGGTGTCCTGACCACCCGGCACACGCTGTGGGAACGGCCGACGGCGGCCTGGAGGCGCGGTGCGGGCCCGCCACGGGCGTCCCGGCCGCTCGTCCGCCGGTCGCAACACCCCGCTCACCTTCGCGCACTGGTCACGATGCGTCGCCTGGCGGCGCCGCCGCCGACGGCCTGCGACCAATCGGAGCACGGCCGACGGGATGTCGTGGCCACCCGGCGGGTGCTTCGTCAGCGTGTCGACAGGCGCCGCACAGACGTTCCTTGACCACTCGCCGCTACGGTGAGGGCGTGTTCGGACGCCGCTCCCCCAAGCCCCGCCCCGACGACGCCCCCGGCCTCGGCATCGGTGCGCTCGTGCAGGTCATCGACTCCGCGGAGGGCGGCGAGCGGTGGGCCGACGAGCCGATCGGTGTGATCGTGGCTCCCGGTGGCAACCAGATCGTCGGCTACCCCGGCGTCGGCGAACCGCTGTCGTGGACCGTCGCGTTCGAGGAGCCCGTGTACACGAAGGACGGCCGCGGCCCCTTCGAGCGCGCGACCGTCCTGAGTCGTCAGTTGGTGCCGATCACGACCGGCAGCGGCGAGTAGCCCAGCGGGCTCAGTACTCTTCGGAGCCGCTCTTCATCATGGCGGCGACCGCCATGCAGCAGCCCACACCACCGAGGACGCCGATGCCGATGATGATGCCGGCGATGAGTTCGAGCATGGGGTGACTCCTTGGTTGCTTCGGCCGTGTGGCTTCCCTCAGGTTAGCGGATGCCGCGACGGATCAGCGGATACCGCGCATGAGCTTCAGGACCGGCTTGGCCAGGACGAGCAGGACCACGCCGACCGCGACGGCGACGAGACCGAGCACGGCGAAGTACGGCGCCTCGTTCGCCGGGTCGTAGTACTGCGACAGCACCCCGGTGACGGCGGTGCCGAGCGACACGGACAGGAAGAACAGCGCGACCATCTGCGTCTGGAACTTCGGCGGCGCGAGCTTCGTGGCGACGGACTGCCCGACGGGTGACAGCAGCAGCTCGGCGAGCGTGAAGACGAGCAGGATGCCGACCAGGGCGAGCAGCGGCGTGCCGTTCTGGCCCGAGCCGACGAAGGGCAGGAACAGCAGGAACGCGACGCCCATGATGCCGGTGCCCAGGCCGAACTTCGTCGGGGTCGACGGCTGGCGGTCGCCGAGCTTGGTCCAGAGCGCCGCGAAGACCCCGGACAGCACGATGATGAAGACCGGGTTGATCGACTGCACCCACGAGACCGGCATCTCCCACCCGAAGAGCGAGCGGTTCAGTCGCTCGTCGGAGTACACCGTGACGACGGTGAACTGCTGCTGGTAGAGCGACCAGAACACGGCGCTGCCGATGAAGAGCGGGATGAACGCGAACACCCGCGAGCGCTCCTGCGCCGTGATGCCGCTCGTCAGGATGACGACGAAGTACCCGATCGCCGCGAGGATCACGATCGCGACGACCACGGTGGGCAGGTTGCCGACGTTCAGCAGCCCGGTCAGGACGGCGACCGCGATCACGACCAGGGCGACGACGACCCCGACGCCGATCAGCGGCAAGCGTCGGCGATCGACCGGGTTCGTGACGTGGCGGACTGTGTCGGGCAGGTTCTTCCGACGGATGGCGTACTGGACCAGGCCGGCTGCCATGCCGACGGCGGCGAGCCCGAAGCCGTAGTGGAAGCCGAGCGAGCTCTGCAGCAGCCCGGTCAGGAGCGGCCCGAAGAACGCACCGAGGTTGACGCCGAGGTAGTACAGCGAGAACCCGGCGTCACGGCGGGGGTCTTCGCGGCTGTAGAGCCCACCGACGATCGTCGTGGCGGTCGCCTTGAGTCCGCCGGACCCGAGCGCGATGAGCACGAGCCCGACGCCCACGCCGGCCACCCCGGGGATGAGCGCCAGGGCGATGTGGCCGAGCATGACGACGATCGCGCTGCCGAACAGTGTGCGGTCGGCACCGAGCAGCCGGTCGGCGATCCACGCGCCGATGATCGTGAACAGGTACACGGCGCCGCCGTACGCGCCCATGATCCCGGTCGCGATGCCCTTGTCGATCCCCAGGCCGCCCTGCGTGACCGTGTAGTACATGTAGATCAGGACGATGCCCTGCATGCCGTAGAACGAGAAGCGCTCCCAGAGCTCCACCGCGAAGGGCGTCGACAGCTCGAACGGCTGTCCGAAGAAGGTGCGTTTGGGCTTGGGATCGTGTCCCGTGGTGGAGCCTGACATGTCGGCCAGTCTGCCCCGCGGGCCGGTGGCGCGCCCAATCGTTGATGGGTGCTCATCAAATCGATCGACGCGTGCAGTTGGAGGGTTCCCACCATCGTGGTCGGTCCGTGCCGGGCAGCGTTGTGCGGCCCGCACGGCGTTCCGCCGGCTCCCGGCGGTGGTGTCTAGCGTGGGGAGCGCAACACCGGACACCGCAGTTCAGGAGGACTCCGACCATGGTCGACACCGCATCCGCGCAGCACACCGGCACGCCCACGGCGAAGCACGACGCCGGCGTGGACCCGGGCACGAACGCCAGCGAAGAATCGGGCGAGAACACGAGCAAGCACACGAGCGACAACGCGGGCAAGCCCACCGACATCCGCATCGACGTCGACATGGTCGAGACCCTCCTGCTCGGCCGCTGGGCCGAGGACCGCCGGATCTCCCGCCGCCTCGTGCTCGACCCCGCACTGCACAAGACCGAGGGACTCGGCACCATCGAGCACCGTGCCCGCGCGTTCGAGCAGCTGCAGATCCTGGTCGACGCCGGAGCCATCCAGCGCCCGTACCCGCCCGAGCTCGGCGGTCAGGACAACCACGGCGGCAACCTGGCGGCGTTCGAGGAGATCACCACCGCCGACCCGTCGTTGCAGATCAAGGCCGGCGTGCAGTGGGGCCTGTTCGGCTCCGCGGTGCACCACCTCGGGACCGCACGGAACCACGAGGAGTTCCTGCCCGGCATCATCGGGTTCGACGTTCCCGGCTGCTTCGCCATGACCGAGACCGGCCACGGTTCGGACGTGCAGAACATCGCCACGTCGGCCACGTACGACCCCGCCACGCAGGAGTTCGTCGTGCACACGCCGTTCCGCGGGGCGTGGAAGGACTACATCGGCAACGCGGCCCTGCACGGCAAGGCGGCCGTCGTCTTCGCGAAGCTCGTCACCCAGGGCGTCGACCACGGCGTGCACGCGTTCTACGTGCCGCTCCGTGACGACGACGGCGCGTTCCTGCCGGGCGTCGGCGGCGAGGACGACGGCGTCAAGGGCGGCCTGAACGGCATCGACAACGGCCGGCTGCACTTCGACCACGTCCGCGTCCCCCGCACGAACCTGCTGAACCGCTACGGCGACGTCGCCGAGGACGGCACCTACAGCTCGCCGATCGACTCGCCCGGACGCCGCTTCTTCACGATGCTCGGCACCCTGGTGCAGGGCCGCGTGTCGCTCGACGGTGCCGCGGTCGTCGCCCAGAAGATCGGGCTGCAGATCGCGCTGACGTACGCGATGCAGCGCCGGCAGTTCCCGACGGCGGGCGGTGTCGAGGGCGTCCTGCTCGACTACGGCCGGCACCAGCGCCGGCTCATCCCCCGTCTGGCGACGGTGTTCGCGCAGTCGTTCGCGCACGAGCAGCTGCTCCGCACCTTCGACGACGTGTTCAGCGGGCGTGCCGACACCCCGGAGCGCCGCGAGGACCTGGAGACCCAGGCCGCCGCGTTCAAGTCACTGTCGACGTGGTCCGCGCTCGACACCCTGCAGGAGTGCCGCGAGGCCTGCGGCGGCGCCGGCTTCCTCGCCGAGAACCGCCTGACGAGCCTGCGCGCCGACCTCGACGTCTACGTGACGTTCGAGGGCGACAACACCGTCCTGCTGCAGCTCGTCGGCAAGCGTTTGCTCACCGACTTCCGGAAGCGCGCGCCGCGCGACGCCGCGTCGACCGCCAAGTTCGTCGCGTCGCAGGTGGGCGCGAAGCTCGCGGACGCCTCGGGCCTCCGCCGGCTGGGCCAGACCGTCGCCGACCGCGGGTCGCTCGCCGCGAGCGTCACGGACCTGCACGACCCCGCCACGCAGCGCGCGCTGCTCGCCGGCCGCGTGGACACCATGGTCACCGAGATCGGGCTCCGGCTGAACACCGCCGGCAAGGACCGCGCCCGACAGGCCGTGCTCCTGAACCGGTCGCAGCACGAGCTGATCGAGGCTGCGCGCGCCCACGCGGAACTCATGCAGTGGGACGCCTTCACCGAGGGGCTCGACGCGGTCCCCGAGGGCGACACCCGCCGGGTCCTCGTGTGGCTGCGCGACCTGTTCGCGCTGGGACTGCTCGAGCAGCACCTCGACTGGTACCTGGTGCACGGCCGCCTGAGCGCGCAGCGTGCCCGTGCGGTGTCGGCGTCGATCGACCGGCTCGTGGCGCGGCTCCGTCCGGTGGTCCCGCAGCTCATCGAGACCTTCGGCTACGAGCCCGGCCACGTGCGGGCACCGATCGCGCTCGGCGAGGAGCAGGCGCGCCAGGACGAGGCCCGTGCGTGGTTCGCCGCCGAGGCGGCAGCCGGACGACTCCCCGAACAGGAGAAGAAGCCCCGCGCGTAGCCGCCCGGCCCGCGCCCCGCCAGCGTCATCGCGCCCCGAAGAGTCGGGGCGCTATGCCCGCCACGGGGCGCGCTCGCCGACGACGGTGCGACAACGACCGCGCCCGGCCCGGACTACGCCCGGTCGGCCCCGCCGCGGTCGCCGAGCGCGGCACGCAGCCGCGCCTCGGCGTCGTCACCGGAGGCACCGGTCGCGCCGGCAGCCGCAGCGGCCTCGGCGTTCGCCTCGGCGACCGCCCGCACGACCTCTTCACGCTGGATCTTCACCCCGCGTGGTGCGTCGATGCCGATCCGGACGCCGTCGCCCCGGGCGTCGAGGACCGTGATGACGATGTCGTCACCGACGAGGATCCGCTCGCCGACCTTCCGCGTGAGTACCAGCACCCGCTCAGCCTAGCGACAGGACGGGGACCCCCAGCAGGTCGACGGACTCCGGCGTGGCGGTCTCCGCCGCGCCGATCGCGACGACACCGGCCACCGGCAGCCGTGCGGCGACTGCGGACACCATGGCCGCGGTGTCCTCGGGCTTCCGTCCGACGTCGACGACGACCCAGACCTGGTCGGCCTCGATCCCTTCGCCGGTCGCCCGGTCGTCCCACGCGGCGACGGCGAGCACCGCGTGGCCGTCGCGCACGCCGTCGGCGCGGGCGAGGATGGCGGACCGCCGGTCCGCGGCGTCCGTCGGCCGCAGCGCGTGCCGGACGGCGAACAGCCCGGCCGCCGCGTCGACGTCGTTCGCCCGGCCGACCAGCAGGACCAGGTCACCGTCAGCAGACCGCACTGCCGGGACAGCAGACCGCACGGCAGGCGCCGTGGGCCGGGCCGCGCGCCGGCCGGGCGCGACGTCGGGGACGGTGGCCGGGCCTCCTGGCAGGGTGTCGGTGACGGCCTGGAGGCGCGGGTCGACGTCCGCAGGCCCGTCCGCTCCGGGCAGGGCGCGCGTCGGGCGCGGGGCGCTCCCCGTGATCCCGTCCGCCACGAAGCCGTCGAGCACCGACGCGAACGCGTCGGCACGCGTCGCCTGGGTGCCGTCACCGCGCGCGATGCGGGCCTCGGCGGCGTCGGCGTCGGCGAGCAGCGCCGCGATGCCGATCCGCTGGACGGGTGAGTCGGCGATCACGACGCGTGCGGTCGGGGTCTCCCCCGGTTCCGGCACCTCGACGGTCGCCTCGACGTGCGCCTTGCGGAACAGCCCGCCGATGCCCGGCGTGGTGACCCGCTCGGCGGCGACGATCCGTGCACCCGCGCCGAACTCGGTCCGGACGGCGTCGCGGACCTCGTCGAGCGTCGCGCCGTTACGCTGCAATCGGGTCGGCGGCACGGACCACTCCCACGGTCTCGATGGTGGAGCCCGCGGCGGTGGCCTCCTGGTACGACAGCACCGGGAGCCCGTTCGACTGGGCGGCGACCATGCGGTGCACGGCCGGGCGGAGCTGCGGGGCGCAGACCAGGACGGCGGACAGGCCCTGGTCCTCGATGCTGCGCACGGCATCGCGGACGGAGCCCAGGACCTGCTCGATGCGGTGGGCGTCGAGGACGATCTGGCTGCCCTGCTCGGACGGTCGCAGGCCCTCGAGCATCGACTGCTCGAGCAGCGGGTCGATCATGATGACGCGCAGGGTTCCCTGGTCGGTGTAGCGGGCGGCGAGGGCGGGGCCGAGTGCGGCGCGGGCGGCCTCGACCAGGCCCTCGGGGTCGGTGGAGGCCTTGGCGCGCAGGGTCAGCGCCTCGCAGATCCGCCCGAGGTCGTTGATCGGCACGCGTTCGGCGAGCAGGCCCTGCAGCACGCGCTGGAGTTCGGCCATCGAGAGCATGCCCGGCACGAGTTCCTCGACCGCGGCGGGGTTGACCTGCTTGACGCCCTCGGTCAGGACCTTGACGTCCTCGCGGGTGAGCAGGCGGGCGGCGTTGTCGCCGATGACGGCCTGCAGGTGCGTGACGAGCACGGACACCCGGTCGATCACGGTGGCGCCGGTCATCTCGGCGGCGTGCCGGAGTTCGGCGGGCACCCACTTGCCGGTCAGGCCGAACACGGGCTCGACCGTCGAGGTGCCCGGCAGCCCGTCCAGGTGGTCGCCGAGCGCCAGGACGCTGCGGGCCGGGGCGGTGCCGCGGCCGGCCTCGACGCCGGCGATCCGGATGGCGTAGGTCGACGGCGGCAGGTCGATGCTGTCGCGGGTGCGGACCGGCGGCACGACGATGCCCATGTCGACCGCGATCTTGCGACGGAGGGCACGGACCCGGCCGAGCAGGTCGTCGGAGGCGCCGGACACCATGTCGACCAGGTCGGGCGCCAGCAGGATCTCGAGGGCGTGCACGCGCATCTGCTCGATGAGGTCCTCGGGGGTGTCGCCGGAGGGCGCGGCGGCTTCGAGGGCCTGCTGCTCGGCGGCGGCCGACTCGGCGTTCGCGGCGTTCCGGCCGATGCGCCACGCGGTGAACAGCAGGGTCGCACCGACGAGCAGGAAGGGCAGGATCGGCATGCCGGGGATGAACCCCATCGCGATGGCGGCGACGCCGGCGATCATCAGGGCGTTGCGCGACTGCGAGAGCTGGGTGGCGGCCGAGGCACCCATCTCGGACTCCGCGCCGGAGCGCGTGACGATCATGCCGGTGGAGACCGCCATGAGCAGGGCCGGGATCTGCGTGACGAGGCCGTCGCCGATCGTCAGGATGCCGTACTTCGACAGGGCGTCGGTGGCGGACAGCCCGTTCTGCAGCATGCCGATCGCGATGCCGCCGATCAGGTTGATGATGATGATCAGGATGCCGGCGATCGCGTCGCCCTTGACGAACTTCGAGGCGCCGTCCATCGCGCCGTAGAAGTCCGCCTCGGCGGAGACCGCGGCGCGGCGGTCCTTCGCCTGCTGGTCGGTGATGAGCCCCGCGTTCAGGTCGGCGTCGATCGCCATCTGCTTGCCGGGCATGGCGTCGAGGGTGAACCGTGCCCCGACCTCGGCGACGCGCTCGGCACCCTTCGTCACGACGACGAACTGGATGACGATGAGGATCAGGAAGATCACCGCGCCGATGATGATCGACCCGGACACGGCGACGTGGCCGAACGCCTGGATGACGTCGCCGGCGAAGCCCTCGCCGAGCACGAGCCGGGTCGACGCCACGTTCAGGCCGAGGCGGAACAGTGTTGCGACGAGCAGCAGCGACGGGAACACCGAGAAGTCGAGCGGCTTCTTCACGAACAGCGTCGTGAGCAGGATCACCAGCGCCAGCAGGATGTTGATGATGATCAGGAAGTCGAGCAGGAACGACGGCACCGGCAGGATCAGCAGCAGGATGATGCCGACGATGAACACCGGGACGACGAGCTTCGGCAGGTCCTTGCGGTTCATGCGGGGAGTCCTTCGGTCGGGGTCTCGGCGATGCGCGGTGCGCGGAGTTTGCGGGGGCGGAGGTCACCGGTCAGCGTGGCCGGGTCGATGACGCTCGCCACCTCGTCGGGCGTGGTCGGCCTCGGCGGTGCGTGGGTGCCGGCAGCGGCGCCGCGGGCCTTCAGAGCCATCACGAACGACAGCACCCGGGCGACCGGCGTGTACAGGTCGACGGGGATCTCGTGCCCGAGCTCGCACGCGGCGTGCAGCGCTCGGGTGAGCGGGACGTCGCGCACGATCGGCACACGGTCCTCCTCCGCCCGGGCACGGATGACGTCGGCGACGGGCCCGGCGCCCTTCGCGACCACCCGCGGTGCGGCCTTGCCCGGCTCGTACTTGAGCGCGACGGCGTAGTGGGTCGGGTTCGTCATGACGACGTCCGCGGTGCCGACCGCCTGGATCATCCGGTTGCGGCTCATCGCGAGCTGGCGGGAGCGGCGCTGACCCTTGACGAGCGGGTCGCCGTCGCTCTTCTTCTGCTCGTCCTTGACCTCGCGCTTGGTCATCATGGTGCGCTTGCGGTTGCGCCGGATGACCACGAGCACGTCGATCGCGGCGAGGACGAGCCCGGCGGCGATCGCGGCGCGGAGCAGGGTGCCCGCGCCGTCCGCTGCTGCCTCGAGCACGGCGGACAACGGCAGCGAGCCGCTGGTCATGAGCACGGGCATCAGGCCCTGCACGGCGAACCAGAGCACGAGGCCGACGACGGTGGTCTTCAGCAGCGCCTTCGCCCCGTTCCAGAGCGCCTGGACGCCGAACACGCGCTTGAGGCCCGCGATGGGGTCGAAGTGCGACGCCTCGGGCGCGAGCTTGCGGATGTGCACCCCGCCCTGCGCGACGGCGGCCGCGGTGACGGCGACGAGCACCACCGCGAGCATCGGGCCGAGGGTCGCGCCGACGCTGGCCATCGCGTCGCCGAACACGTGGTTCATGGTGCCGATCGTCGGGTTCGCGATGACGGACTGCACGGCGACGAGCTGTGCCGTACCGGCGGCCGCCGCGTTGCCGATCATCGACGGCACCATGAGGGCGACGACGGCGATGCCGATCCACGCACCGAGGTCCTGGGACCGGCCGAGCTGGCCCTTCCGGTGGACCTCCTGCATGCGCTTCTGGGTGGCCTTCTCGGACTTCTCACCACTGTCGGACACGGCGCCTCACCCCCGTCCCGTGATCGCCTGGACGGCTTCACCGGTCAGCGACGACACCACCGAGGGCAGGGCCATGAAGAGCGCTCCGGCGAACAGGACGGTCAGCCCGATCTTGATCGGGAACCCCATCTGGAACGCGTTGAGGGCCGGTGCGACACGGGTGAGCAGGCCGAGGCCGACGTCCGCCAGGAACAGCACGACCACCAGGGGGCCGGCGATCTGCAGCGTCGCCAGGAACATCTGCGACATCGCCGCCACGAGCAGGTGGGCCAGACCGTCGACCGCGAAGCTGCCGGTGAGCGGCACGGCATCGAAGGAGCGCACGAGCCCACCGACGATGAGCTGGTACCCGCCCGAGGTGAACAGGAGCGCGAGCGCCGCCATCTGGAACAGCCGGGTGAACTGGGCGCCGTTGACCTGCGACTGCGGGTCGAACGCCTGCGCGAGCGTGAACCCGCCGAACAGGTCGATGAGCGCACCGGCGGACTGCACCGCGGCGAACACCAGGAACACCAGGAAGCCGAGCGACAACCCGACGACGAGCTGGGTGAGCAGCGCGAGCAGGAAGGGCCCGGTGTCGAGCGACTCGTAGCCGACGGCGACGCGGGGGGCGACGCCGATCGCCAGGCCGAGCCCGAGGATCACCTTCACGGTGCCGGGGAACGCCCGGTACGAGAACGGCGGCGCGATGACGAAGAACGCGACGAGCCGGACGCCGGCGAGCATGGTCGCCTCCAGACGGTCGGCGTTGATCGCGAGCTCCATCAGCCGCTGCCGAGGAGCTTCGGGATCATGTCGAAGGCGACGTGCGTGAACGCCACCATCTCCGAGATCATCCAGTTGCCGCAGACGACCAGGGCGATCGCGACGGCGACCGCCTTCGGCACGAACGAGAGCGTGACCTCCTGGATCTGGGTCACGGACTGGAACAGCGAGATCGCGAACCCTACGACGAGCGACGTGACGAGCACCGGAGCGGCGAGCTTGCCCGCGACCAGGAGCGCCTGGAGGACCAGGTCGATGACGGCCTGCTGGTTCATGCGTGCCCCCTAGACAACGTGGTAGCTCTCGATGAGCGACGTGATGATGAGGCCCCAGCCGTCGACCAGGACGAAGAGCAGGATCTTGAAGGGCAGCGAGATCATGACCGGCGGGAGCATCATCATGCCCATCGACATGAGTGCCGCCGAGACGACGAGGTCGATCACCAGGAACGGGATGAAGATGACGAACCCGATGATGAACGCGCTGCGGAGCTCCGAGATGATGAACGCCGGGATGACGGTCGTCATCGGCACGTCGGCCATCGACTTCGGGTTGTCGAGCCCTGCGGCGCGGGTGATCAGGGCGAGGTCCTCGTCGCGGGTCTGGTGCAGCATGAAGGTCCGGAGCGGCTTCGTGCCGATCTCGACGGCCTGGTTGAAGTCGAGGTGGCCGGCCAGGTAGGGCTGCAGGGCGTCGTCGTTGATGTGCCCGAGCACCGGCGCCATCACGAACAGCGACAGGAACAGCGCCAGGCCCGCGATCACCTGGTTCGGCGGGATCGACTGCAGGCCCAGGGCGTTCCGGGTCATCGCGAGGACGACGAAGATCTTCGTGAACGACGTCATCATGAGCATGAGCGCCGGGGCGACGCTGAGCAGCGTGATGCCGATGAGCGTCACGACGGCCGACGACGGGGTGCCGTCCGGGCCGTTCACGCTGACGCTGAAGTCGCCGTTCGCGGGAGCGGTCGGCGTCGCGGGGGCGGTCGGTTCGACGACGCCGGCGGCGTGGGCACCGGTCGCGGTGAGCATGAGGAAGCCGGCGACGACCGCCAGCCCGAGCAGGACGAGGGCGGCGGTGCGTCCGGTGCGGACCGCGGTCACCCGGCGCGCCGGTTCCGCAGGGCGGCGGCCGCCTGCCGCCAGGTGTCGACCGACAGGATCGAGCCCTGGAGCTGCTGCGCGGTCGGCACCGTGGTGCGCTGCGGACGACGGTTGCGCGGGCGCATCGGCAGCGGCGTCGCCGCGTCGGCCGGGAGGCTCTCGGTTGCGTCCGTCTGCAGTGTCAGTTCCTGACCGAACGCGTCGGCCGACGGGGCGGGACGCACGGGCAGCTGCACGGGTCCGGTCACGATGGTGAGCTCCGGAGCGGGCGCCTGCCCGCTCGTGAGCAGGCTGACGCCCTGCTCCGACACCCCGAGCACCAGGCGCTCCCCCTCGACGTCCACCACCACGACGCTCGCCTTGCCGCCGAGGCCCTGGCGACCGACGACCTCGACGGTCGCCGCACGGCGCCCGGAGGTCTTGCCCGCGAAGCGCTTCTTGCTGGCACGGTGCAGCACCCACATGAGGGCGAGCACGACGCCGAGCGACAGCGCGACGCGGAGCGTGATGAGGAGGGTGTCCACGCGGGGCTCAGAGGGATTCGGCGACGTCGAGGATGCGGGTGATCCGGACGGCGTAGTCCTGGTCGACGACGACGACCTCGCCGTGCGCGATGAGGCGACCGTTCAGCAGGACGTCGGCGGGCGCACCGGCGCTGCGGTCGAGTTCGACGACCGCGCCGGGCTCCATGCCGAGCACGTCGCGGACCGACATGCGGGTGCGGCCGATCTCCACGGTCAGGGTCATCTCGACGTTGTTGATGCGGCCGAGGTTGCCGGCGGGCACCCCGACGGGTGCGGCGGCCGAGACCGTGCCGTGCTCGCGCACCCGGATGCCGAACCAGCCGCTCGGGACACCACCGGCGGTCAGCTCGAACACCACCGTGTCGGGGTCGGCCAGCAGCGCGGCCGCCGACTCGCGGCTCGCCTCACCGAGGACCCCGACGCCGAGCACGGACGCGGCGGCCTCGAGCGACGGACGCAGCACGTCGGTGACGGCCACGATCCCGTGGTCGGTACCGCCGGCAGCGATGACGGCCTCGAGGTCGGTGAGCACGAGGGCCAGATCGGCCGACAGGCCGCCGACGAACGACGCGACCACGGCGTCGGTCGCCGCTTCGAGCACGACCGGGGTCGCGCCTCCCGGCAGCAGCAGCGCACCCAGCGGGACGGCCGTCGGCAGCTGCGCCGCGAGCGACTCGGCCGCGGTGGTCTGGAGGGTGGTCGTTTCGGTCATCAGTGCTGCTCCGTGCTCGTGGTGGTGACGACGATGCCGGCGAGGCGCGAGCCGTTCGCGCCGACCGCGGCGGTGCCGACGGGTTCACCGTCGACCGCGATGGTGAGGGGGCGGTGCTGCGGGTGCGGCAGCGGCAGGACGTCGCCGACCGCGAGCCGGAGCACCTGCGTGGGCAGGACCGTCGCCGGGGCGAAGCGCAGGCTGACGCCGACGGGGACGCCCGCGAGCTGCGCGTCGAGCAGGGCCTGGGCGTCAGCGGGCGACACGTGGGCGGCGGCCTCACCGAGCTGCGGCAGCACGGCCTCGGCCGGCAACGCGAGCGTGCCGGGGGCGACGCGGTCGCCGACGCGGATCGAGAACGCCGCGACGATCATCAGGTCGCCCTTCTGGGCGGCCTGGGCGAACTGCGAGTTGAACTGGAAGCCACCAGCCGTGACGTCGTGCGCGAGCAACCCGCCGAACGAGTAGCGGAGGTCGTCGAGGGCGTCCTCGACGATCTTGCGCACGAGGGCCTGCTCGATGGGCGTGAAGGTGCGCTCCGGGGTCGGCAGCGGCTTCGAGGCGCCGAGCGCGTGCGAGACCCAGGTCAGCGCGGCGTCGAGCGGGACCTGCAGGACGCCCTTCGGGGCGACGTCCGCGATCGGCAGCAGCACCATGCCGGTGACCGCGGGCAGCGAGGCGGCGTACTCGTCGTACGTCACCATCTGCACCTGCTCGCAGGTGACCTGGCTCACGGCGCGCACCTTCGCGGTGAGCTGCGTGCCCCACTGCCGCGCGAAGGTCTCGAACGCGAGCTCGAGGACCCGGGCGTGCTCGCGGGCGAGCGTCGACGGGCGCGCGAAGTCGTACACCTCGGGCGCTGGCAGGGTCTCGGTCACGGGTGCGTCTATCGGTCGCCTGTGCGGCACCCGTCAGTGCTGTACCCCGTACTGGGGATGCGGGGTCTCCAGCCCCGTCGATCGTGCGTCAGCCCTGGCGTGCTCCGTCCTGCGCCTTCGCCAGTGCCGGCATCAGCGCGCTGACGTCCTGGTCGGCGTTCGACAGGACCACGATGTCGACCCGTCGGTTCAGGGCGAGGTCCTGGTCGGTCCCGCCCTTCGCGAGCGGCCGGCTCGACCCGAAGCCGACGCTCTGCACGTGGTCGCCCGGCATCCCGCCACGCTCGACCAGGTCGCGCAGCACCCCCGTCGCCCGGGCCGCGCTGAGCTCCCAGTTGGTGGCGTACGGTGCCGTCGAGTTCCGCTGGTCGGCGTGCCCCTCGACGCTGACGTCGTGGTGGCTCGTCTTCAGGACCGGTGCGATCGCGTCCATGATCGACTTCGCCTGCTCGGACAGGTCCGCGCTGTTCGTGCCGAAGTAGGTCTCACTGCCGACGAGGCGGACGATCAGGCCGCGGGCGTCGACGGTGAACTGCACGTTCGCGGTCTGGCCGGCCTTCGCGAGGTTCTGCTTGATCGCCTGCTCGATCGCGGTGAGGTCGTCGAGCTCCTTCTGGGCGTCGGCGAGGTCCTGCTTCGTCGCGGTCACCGGCACGACGGTCGACGCGGGGTCGACGTTGGTGTCCTTCGTGCCGGACGACGCCGTCGAGTGGTCGGCCTGCGACTTGTCGGTGGAGTACCCGGAACCGTCCTCCACCTGGTCCTTCGTCACCACCGTGCCGCTGGCGGTGTCGACCTTCTGCGACTTCACCTCGCCGAAGCCGGTCGCCAGGGAGTTCTTCAGGGCGATGTACTTCTCCTGGTCGACCGTCGACATGGCGAACAGCACCAGGAACATGCACATCAGCACCGTGATCATGTCCATGTACGACGCCATCCAGCGCTCGTCGGGGTGCTCGGCCTCGTCGTGGCCCTTCTTCGCACGACCGCGGCCACGGCCACGGGGGTTGGCGCTCATCGTCAGGCCGCCAGCTGTTGGTCGTCGGCGTCGGCGTCTTGCTTGTTCTTGCCGGCCTTGCCCTTCGAGGTGTCGGTGCGCGCTGCCGGCGGCACCATCGCCTTGAGGCGTTCACCGAGCAGGCGGGGCTGGCTGCCGGCCTGGACCGCGAGCAGCCCCTCCATCAGGAGCGTCTGGCGGTCCGACTCGAGCTGTGCGAGCTTCCGGAGCTTGCCGCCGATCGGCAGCCACATGAAGTTCGCGGTGAGCAGGCCCCACAGGGTCGCGACGAACGCGCTCGCGATGAGGGGACCGAGCTCGTCGGGCTTGCCGAGGTTCGCGAGCACGTGGGTCAGGGACACGACGGTGCCGATGATGCCGACCGTCGGGGCGAAGCCGCCGAGTCCCATGAAGAACGCACTCGCACTGCGCGTGGGGGCCGCGTTCGACTCGATCTCGTCCTCGAGCAGGATCCGCAGCTCGTCGCCGTCGGTGCCGTCCGCGATGTTCTGCAGCGCCTTCTTCATGAACGGGTCGTCGTGCTTGTCGGCCTCCTGCTCGAGGGCGAGCAGACCGTTCGACCGAGCCGTCTCCGCCAGGCCCACGACGTCATCGATGACCGACTGCGGCGGCGTGACCTTGCCGGTGAACGCCTTCGGGACGGCCTTGAAGCTCGCGATGGCGTCCTTCAGCGTGGTGCTCGCGATGCCGCAGCCGATGGTCGCACCGAACACGAGCAGCATCGGCGCGGGCAGGAACAGCCCGGCGAGCTCGACGTGCTCCATCTCGACCATGCCGAACAGGGCGCCGAAGGCGAGCAGGATCCCGATGATCGTCGCGATGTCCACGTCAGCGTCCCCCGTCCTGCGTGCGGAGGGGGGCGACCGCGGCGAGCGTCGGCTGGGGGCCGGTGGCGTTCCGCGCGGTCGGCAGGTCGGTGCCGTAGGCCATGCCGACGATGCGGGCGCGGTACGCGGCGATCAGGTCGATGACGTCGGCCATGGACTCGCGGACGATGTACTTCGCCCCGTCGACCATGATGAGCGTCGTGTCCGGCGTCTCGTGGATGCGCTCCACGAGGTCGGGGTTGACAGCGAATGCGCTGCCGTTGAGTCGTGTGACGACGATCATGGCCCGTCCTGGTTCTCGATCGTCCCGCCGCCGTCCGTGGGGCGGGATGCTGCCCGTCCGTGGGCCTGCACGGAGGTCTATCGGCGGGTGGGGCCGGGGCGTTAGCAGCGGTCTGGCGGCGGCTCGGCTGATCCGCACGGATCCGGTGCATCCGATCGGGGTCCACGGCAGGTAGTGGGGGTACGACGTCGATGACGACGCCGTCCGCTCCGGCCCGGACCGGCCCGAAGGAGAACGCCATGCGCAAGACACTCGTCACCGGCCTGAGCGCCGGTGTGCTGTTCGCGGCCGCCGCGGTCGTACTGCCCGCCACCGCCGCGACCGCCGCCACCGGTGAGGCGACACTCTCGGTCCTCCACGCCGTCCCGGACGTCACCGTGGACGTGTACCTCGACGGGAAGCGGGCGATCGACGACTTCACTCCCGGCACCCTCGCCGGTCCGATGATGGTGCCGGCAGGTGCACACCAACTCGCCATCACCGCCTCGGACGCCGCCGACGCGTCGAAGCCGATCATCGGACCGGCGGACGTCTCGTTCGACGCGGGCGGCAACTACACCGCGGTCGCACACGACGCGGCGGACGGATCACCGACCGCCACGGTGTTCACCAACGACACCTCCGCCGTGCCCGCCGGCCAGGGGCGTCTCGTCGTCCGGCACGTCGCGGCCGCACCCGCGGTCGACGTCCTCGCCGGCGGGAAGGCCGTCGTCACGAACCTGTCGAACCCGGACGAGCAGGCACTGGAACTGGCGGCCGGCACGGTCTCGGCGACCGTCGCCGCGACCGGGACGACCGACCCCGTGATCGGCCCGGCAGACGTCGCGGTCACGGCCGGCGCCGACACCATCGTGTACGCGTGGGGCAGCCTGGACGACTCGAACCTCGCGCTCGCCACGCAGACGATCTCGGACCTCGGTGGCACGCCGAACGGTGTCCCCGCCGGCAACGCGGGTCTGGTGGCCACGAACGGTCAGGACTCCCTGCCGCTCGTCGGTGGTGCTGCAGCGGCCCTGGCCGCAGCCGCCGCGATCGGTGCCGTGCTGCTCCGTCGACGCACCGCAGCGGCCCGCCGCTGAACGTGCGGTTCCCAGTGCGGTCCGTCACGGTGACGGCCATCGTCGTCGCCGTGGCGGTCGCATCCCTGACCGGGTGCTCGTCGGCCGGATACGCCCCCGACGGGCAGCCGCCCGCCCTGCCGACGAGCACCCCCACTCCGGTCCCGACGGCGTTCTCGACCGCGGTGCCGCAGCAGGCAGCCACCATCCCCCCGGTCCGGCGCGCACCGGCTCCGACCGGCATCGTCGTCGACCACGACGGCATCAGCGCCCCCGTCCAGCCCGAGGGCGTCGACGGCAGCGGGGCGATGGGCCTCCCGCCCGACCCCGCGACCGCCGGGTGGTACCGGTTCGGCCCAGCGCCGTCGTCACCGGAGGGCACCGTCGTGCTCGCCGCCCACGTCGACGCCGTCGGGTACGGTATCGGACCCTTCGCCCGGCTCCGGGACGTCCCCCGCGGGACGACGGTCACCCTCACCGACGCTGCCGGTGCCGACACCCGGTGGCGGATCGACTCCGTCAGCACGCTCGAGAAGCAGGGCCTCCCCTGGGGAGACGTGTTCCGCGACGACGGACCGCGCCGACTCCTCCTGGTCACGTGCGGCGGCCGGTTCGACACGAGCACCGGACACTACGAGAGCAACCTCGTCGTCACCGCGGCACCGATCTGACCGAGGCGACCGACGGCCGCTTACGATCAGGTCGTGGTCGACGACGACCGCACCAGCGACAGGAAGACGTGACGACCATCCTCCCGGACGACGGCGAACTCTCCGACGCGTTCAGCGCCGGGGGCGAGCGCGCCCTGCGCGCCGTCTACGAACGCTGGTCGTCGCTCGTGTACTCCTTGGCCCTGCGGGCGCTGTCGGACCCGGCAGCCGCGGAGGACGTCACGCAGCAGGTCTTCGTGAAGGCCTGGCAGCGGAGCGCCAGCTACGACCCTGCCAGGGGTCCGCTCGGCGCCTGGCTGGTCGGCATCACCCGCAACTGCATCGTCGACGCCCTGAACGATCGCCGTCGGCACGCCAGCGCAGCCGACCCCGAAGTCGTCGAAGCGACGACGCCCGCACCGGAACCGGCGTTCGACCTGGCGGAGCGCGCACTGGTCGCGGGCGAGCTCGACCGACTCGACGAGACACCGAGACGAGTGATGCGACTGGCGTTCTACGACGACCTCAGCCATCGTGAGATCGCCGAACGGCTCGACCTGCCGCTGGGCACCGTGAAGAGCCACATCCACCGGAGTCTGGCTCGGCTCCGAACACGTCTGGAGGTGATCGAATGAAGCACGTCGACGACGAGACCCTGGCGATGCTCGCGGTCTCCGACCAGGTGGCTGAGGACGACGTCGCCGAACACCTGGCGTCCTGCGCCCGGTGCCGCGACGAGGTCGCCGTGCTGCAGCGGGTCGCCGCCGTCACGCGGGCGTCCGACGACCTCGAGCTCATCGCGCCACCGGACCACGTGTGGGACCGGATCGCGGCCGAGATCGCGCAGACGCCGCAGCAGGTGACCGCCCCCGTCGACCCGCGGTCCCACGTCGTGTCCCGTCGACCCCGGTCGGCCACGCGTCTTCGTCGTCTCGTGACGGTCCTGATCGCGGGTGCCGGCGTCCTCGCGGTCGTCCTGGGCATCGGCGTGGCGACCGGCGTCGTCCCCGGGTTGCCCCGTGGGGGCACCGAGACCGTCCTCGCGAACACCGAACTCGCGGCGCTCCCCGGCTGGTCCGGCACGTCCGGTACCGCCGAACTCGAACGCGACCGGGACGGGCGGGTGACGCTCGTGGTCGACCTGCACGGTGAACGCGGTCGATCCGGTACCGGTCCGCTCCGCGAGGTCTGGATGATGCGGTCCGACCTCGCCGGCCTGGTGAGCGTCGGCTACCTGGACGGCGACCGCGGCACCTTCACCGTGCCCGCCGACCTGGACACCGCGCGGTTCCCCGTGGTCGACGTCTCCGCCGAAGCGGACGACGGCGACCCGGCGCACTCCGGCGACTCGATCGTGCGCGGGACGCTGACCGATCCCTGAGCGTCTTCGTCCCCCGAATTCTCAGCTGTGACGTATTCGAGACCTCGGGGCGCGCAACGGGTGTCGTTCTCCAGTCGTTTTATCTCATGAGCGTGTTACGTTGGCGCCATGTCCGACACCACCACCGTCGTCTCGCCGGCCACCCCGGCATCCGCCGCCCCGCTCCGCGAGGTCGGTGCCCTCATCCGGGGCGCCCGCAAGGGCCGCAGCATGACCCAGGCGCAGCTCGCCGAACGCGTCGGCACCAGCCAGAGCGCGATCAACCGCATCGAACAGGGCGGCCAGAACCTGTCCCTCGAGATGCTCACCCGCATCAGCGACGCCCTCGACCAGCAGATCGTCTCGATCGGCGGCGCCCCGCAGCGTGCCCACCTGCGCGTGCAGGGCGGCCGGAAGCTCAGCGGCTCCATCGCCGTCAACTCGAGCAAGAACGCCGCCGTCGCGCTGCTCTGCGCCTCGCTGCTCAACCGCGGCGTCACCCGCCTGCACAAGGTCGCCAGGATCGTCGAGGTCGACCGGATCATCGACGTCCTCCGCAGCCTCGGCGCGAGCGTCACGTGGTCCGAGGACGGCGAGACCCTCGAGATCGTCGCACCGTCCGACCTGCACCTCGACGCGATCGACGCCGACGCCGCCCGCCGCACCCGCAGCGTCCTGATGTTCCTCGGTCCGCTCAGCGGCCGGTACGAGTCCTTCCGGCTCCCGTACGCCGGTGGCTGCGACCTCGGCACCCGCACGGTCGAGCCGCACCTCATCGCGCTGCGCCCCTTCGGCGTCGACGTCGAGGCGACCTCCGGCTGGTACGAGGTCGGCGTCGCGAACCAGGACGTCCCCACGAAGTCCGTCGTCCTCACCGAGCGCGGCGACACCGTCACCGAGAACGCGATCCTCGCCGCGGCCGCCCGCGACGGCGAGACCGTCATCCGCAACGCCAGCCCCAACTACATGGTGCAGGACCTCTGCTTCTTCCTCGAGCTGCTCGGGGTGCAGGTCGAGGGCATCGGCACCACGACGCTCCGCATCACCGGCAAGAGCCGCATCGACGAGGTCGTGGACTACTGGCCGAGCGAGGACCCGGTCGAGGCCATGAGCCTGCTGACCGCCGGCATCGTCACCGACTCCACGCTCACCGTCACCCGAGCGCCGATCGAGTTCCTCGAGATCGAGCTCGCGACCCTGGCCGAGATGGGCCTGCGGTTCGACGTCACCGACGAGTACCCCGCCGCGAACGGCCGCACCCGCCTGGTCGACATCACCGTGCACCCGTCCGAGCTGCACGCCCCGATCGACAAGATCCACGCGATGCCGTTCCCCGGGCTGAACATCGACAACCTGCCGTTCTTCGTGGTCATCGCCGCGATGGCCGAGGGCACCACGCTCGTGCACGACTGGGTCTACGAGGGCCGGGCGATCCACCTGCTCGACCTGACCCGCCTCGGCGCGAGCGTCACCCTGCGCGACCCGCACCGCCTCGACGTCACCGGTCCGACGCACTTCTCCGGTGCCGAGATCAGCTGCCCGCCGGCCCTCCGCCCCGCGGTGGTCATCCTGCTGGCGATGCTCGCGGCGAAGGGCGAGAGCGTCCTGCGCAACGTGGGCATCATCGCCCGCGGCTACGAGCAGCTGCAGGAACGGCTGAACTCCCTCGGCGCGTCCATCGAGACCTTCCACGACTGAGGCGACCGCCTGCCCGCGTGACCCGACGGCCCGTCCCCGCAAGTGGGGACGGGCCGTCACCCGTTCTGCGCGGATCGACCCGTGCCTCCAGGCTGATGCGCAGGAGCGCTCCACCACCCATCCAGGCGACCGGTGCTGGATGGGGTGATGGCCACGAGATCGCTCTTGACCGTCCCCCTGTCCATCACCGTCGCGGCCGCCGCGGCGGCCTGGTTCGTCCTCGGCCCCGCCGCCGCGCTGGCGTTCGTCGCGCTCGCGCTCCTCGAGATCGCGATGGCCGCCGACTCGTCGGTGCCGATGGCCGGCATCGCGGGACGGCTGCACTCCCCCGCCCGGCGCCTGTTCCTGTCGCTCGGGATCGTCGCAGGCGTCCTCGCGATGCGGCTGCTCCTGCCGCCGGCTGCCGTCGCGGTCGGCGACGCGACCGACCCCGCGAGCTCCGTGCAGGAAGCCGTCTTCGCCCCCGGCTCGTTCTCGGCGCACCTCGCCGAGGTGCGCCCCGCCCTCGCCGCCTTCGGCGCCGCCTTCATCTGGCTCGTGTTCGCCGAGTACCTGTTCAACACCGACCGTGCGTCGCGCAGGTCCTGGCTGGGCCGCCTGGAGGCCCGGCTCGCCGCCGTCGCGCGTCCTCGCGTCTGGTCCCTGGTCACCGCTGCGACGGGGGTCGCCGTCACGGCCGTCCTCGTCGGCGTCGACCGCGCATGGTCGCCGGGTGCCCTGCTGCCGGTCGTGCTCGGCGGTGCGGCGGGCATCGTCGCGTACCTCGGGTCGAAGCGCGTCGCCGCCTGGGCGCTCGACGGGGTCGGCTCGGACACCGCGTCGATCGGGGTCGGGCGGGGTGCCTGGCGGATCCACGCCCACGCGTCGACCGTCGTGTTCGAGCGGGGGCTCGTGGTGTTCATGCTGTTCGAGATCCTGGACGGCGTGTACAGCCTGTCCGGGTCCGGGACCCTCGGCGCCGACGGCCTCGGAGCGCTCGAACAGGCGGCGGTCGCGGTGGCGGCGATCGGCGTCGGTGCCGTGTTCCTGGCGCGGTTGACCTCACGGTTGGACGAGGCCGCGGGACTGAAGCGGCTGCGGTACCTGAAGGCCGGGGCGGCGTACGTGCTCGGAGTGCTCGCGGTGCTGCTGTGGGCGAGCCTGCTCGTGCCGATCCCCGGGGTCGTCGTCGCCTGGTTCGGCAGCGTGGTGATCGGTTCGGCGCTCGCGAGCTCGTTGCCGTGGCGGGCGTGGTGGCGGCGGGTGGCGCGGGGGTCCGCGAGGTCGCGCAGCAGCAGCGGCCTCGCTCCGTGAGTCAGCGGTGGTCGCGGCGAGCGGCGGCTGCGGGAGCGTCATCGCGGACACCGGCGGCGAAGAGTGCCTCCTGCGCGTCGGCGAGGTCCTTGCCCTCGATCGAGAACGCGTCGAAGACCGCGTGCCGGAACCCGAGCCACCCGACCACGACACCGACCGCGACGAGCGCCGTGAGGATGCCGTACATGACCTCGGGGTGGTCGAGGAGCAGCGGGGTCACGAACGCCAGCAGCGCCGCGGCGATCCGGGCCACCGCGATGATCGTGCCCTGGACCGAACCGCGGAGCAACGTCGGGAACGACTCCTGTGACCAGACCTTCATGATCGCCTCGAAGGCGAACGCGTTGCCCACCGCGCCGAACGCGAGCATCGCGACGAGGGTCGGCAGCGAGAAGCCGAACACGAGCGGCAGGCCGTAGCTCACCACGAGGCACACGGCGCCGACGATGTAGAACGGCATCCGCAGCCGACCGTCGACGATGCGCATGAACCAGAACGCGAGCAGCATCCCGATCGGCACGCTGACCAGGTTCATCGTCGAGAAGAACGGCACCGACAGCCCGACGACGTTGACGGCCACGTAGGCGCCGAACTGCCCGCCGGTGTTCGCACCGAGGTTCGTCAACGTGTAGAAGACCAGCAGGGACAGGAACGGCAGCAGGAAGATGCGCTGCGTCAGCACGTCGCGGATGCCGTGGCGGGCAGCACGGACGGTGTGTACGCCCGCGGCCTTCTCGGCATGGGCGTCGGACCACGTGGTGGACTCCGGGATCGTGAAGCGCAGGACCATCACGACGAGTGCGACGACCCCGACGTGCGCGAACATGATCTGACCACCGGCGCGGCCGAGGTCCCCGACGCCCGCCGAGATGGCGTAGGTCGCCAGGATCCCGGCGAACCAGAGCACCTGGGAGAAGCCGACGAGCTTACCCCGGTTCTCGTCGGTCGCCGCCTCGGAGATCGTCGCGAGCGAGACCGGCAGGTCCGCTCCGGTGCCGAGGCCGACGAGGATCGTGCCGATGAGCAGCCCCGCGAACGCCGGGCTCGCCACCAGGACCCCCGCACCGACGACGGTCATCGCCATCGTCACGATGAACACCGCCCGACGACCGAACAGGTCACCGAGCCGGCCGCCGGAGAGCGCGCCGATCGCGATGCAGAACGTGAGCGCGCCGGAGAGCACCCCGATCTGCGTGCCGGTGATGCCGATCGACTGCTGGTACAGGACGAGCGCGGTGCCGGAACTCACGATCGCGGCCGCGTCGATGTACGAGGCCATCCCCGAGACGACGGCGACCCACCAGGGGTGCGGTCGCCGGGCGGGCTGCTGGGGTCGGTTCACTGCGTTCTCCTTTGAACGTCGGCCGAACACCGGATGAAACGGTTCAACCGGTCGGCGGCACTGTAGCTCGCCGAGTGCCGCAACCGCAAGGATCGTTCACTCCGCCTGCTGCCCACAGCCTCGCTGTTCGTTTCCTGAGGACATTGACTTCTGCGAATCCCAGAACCTACGGTCATCGCAGCGGCACCGTCGCCGCGCGTTCCCGAGGAGAACACCATGTCGATCGAGCACCTCGCCCGTGGCGTCGCCCATCCGGCCATCGAGTACCGTCCGGAGCTGCGGTGGTGGCTCGCCGAGGGCCTGCACACCGATGTGACCCTCCGACGCGAGGTCGACACCGCCCACGCACTCGGGTTCGGCGGCATGGAGTTCCTGGCGATGGACGAAGGAGCGATCGACCACGGCCGGTACGGCTGGGGATCCGAGGAGTGGGTGCACGACTCGCAGATCGTCGTCGAGGAGACCACCGCCAGGGGCATGTCGGTCAGCTTCACGTCCGGGACGAACTGGTCGAACGCGAACCTGCCGACGATCGACGCAGACCACCCCGCCGCTGCGCAGGAACTCGACGTCGTGCACGAGGACCTGCCCGGCGGGACGAGCCGCTCGGGTGCGCTCCGTCGGATCGACCTCGACGCGCCGATCGCACACACGACGCTCCCCGGTGAACGCGGGACGGTGCGCGTCCAGACGCTCGTCGCGGTGGTCGCGACGCGCGTCGTCCCGGACTCCGCCGGTTCCGGCGCCGCGACCGTGCTGGACCCCGGCTCGGTGGTGGACCTGACCAGCGCGGTCACCGACGAGGCGCTCGACTGGACCGCACCGGAGGGCGGCACGTGGCGCTTGTCCACGTTCTGGAGCCACGGCACCGGCCAGACGGCGTCACCGTCGGCGACGGTCAACTGGACGGTGAACTACCTGGAGCGAGCGGGCGTCGACGCCGTGATCGACTACTGGGAACACGTCGTCCTGACCGCTGAGCTCCGCGCCGAGATCGCCCGCAACCCCCGTGCCCAGATGTACATGGACTCCCTCGAGCTGTCGACCTACGGCGCCGGTGGCCTCTTCTGGGGAGCGCACGTCGCCGAGGAGTTCCGGACGCGCCGCGGCTACCCGATCACGCCGTGGCTGCCGTTCCTGACCCGCAGCGCCCCGTTCATGGCGTCGAGCACCACGTACCACGCCGAACCGGTGCCGGACCGGGCGGTCGACGTCGAGAAGGTCCGCTTCGACTACGTCCGGACGCTCACCGACCTGTACATCGAGAACATGCTGCGCCCGTTCGCGGCGTTCCTGCACGCCAACGGCATGACGCTGCGGTCCGAGATCAGCTACGGGCTGCCGTTCGAGTTGACGCGCCCCGGGCCGGAGGTCGACGGGATCGAGACGGAGTCGCTCGAGTTCGCCGCCCAGATCGACGCGTACCGGCTGCTCGCAGGGCCGGCGCACCTGTTCGGCAAGCAGTACTCGTCGGAGACCGGTGCGACGACCCGCAACCACATGCTCGACCACCGGTTCTACGACCAGATCGTCGCGACGCAGCTCGCCGCCGGCATCACGAAGACCGTCCTGCACGGCTGGGCGAGCACCACGGGCGCCGAGGGCGTCACGAGCTGGCCGGGACACGAGGGCATGTGGAGCATGTTCTCGGAGCGCTTCGACGCCCGGCAGCCCGCTGCCGAGTTCTACCCGCTCTGGAACGACGCGATCGGCCGGTACCAGTACGTCCTGCGCCAGGGACGCCCGCGGATCGACGTCGGCATCCTGCACACCGACCACTTCACCGACAACGCGTCCGGCATGGTGTTCTGCGACGCCGACGGTGGCCGCGTCCCCGACGAGGTCGCCTACGGCCAGTACTGGATGCGCGACCGGCAGAACCACTGGTGGCGCGACCTCGGCATGCAGGACGCCGGGTGGACGTACGAGTTCCTCGACGGGTCGCTGCTGCTCCGCGACGACGTCCGGGTGGACGGCGGCCTGGTGCAACCGGACGGCCCCGGGTACCAGGCACTGCTCGTCTTCCAGAGCGCGCTCGATGCCGACGTCGCAGCACGCCTGCTCGCCTGGGCCGAGGACGGCGTGCGGATCCTCGTCGTGCACGGCACGCGTGAGCTCAAGTCGCTGATCGCCGGGACGGACACGCACCACCCCCGAGCGGCCGCCCGCACCCCGGGCCTCGACGGACGCGACGCCGAGCTCGCGGACACCGTCGAGCGGCTGCTGGCCCTGCCGTCGGTGACCGCGATCGACGACGCCGCCGACACCGTCGCCGCCCTGCGCGGCCTCGGCGTGACCGGCCGCGCCGAGTTCGTGACGGAGGACCGGAGCGTCCTGTCGCACCTGCGCGAGGACGGTGACCTGCTGCACGTGTACCTGTACCACTTCCTGTACGAGACGACCTCGGCGACCACCGTGGAGGTCGCGCTGCCCGGCACCGGCGCGGTGTACCGCGTCGACGCCTGGTCCGGCGCGGTGTTCCCCCACCCGGCCGCACGGACCGAGGGCGACCGGACGATCGTCACCGTGGACCTCGCGCCCGGTGAGACCGCGCTGTTCACGCTCGACCGCAGCGGGCCTGCGCGCGAGACCGCACTCGACGCCCGGCTCGGCGGACGCACGACGACCGACGTCGTCGTCGAGATGACCGACTGGCGGATCGCGGTCGAGAGCTGGGACGCGGGCGGTGAGGAGCTCATCACCGAGGACCGCGGCCACGGCTACGTCACGCGCGAGGTCCGGCCGCTGACCGACGTCCGACGACTCGACGCCGGTACCGGTCCGCTCCGTCCGTGGAAGGACCTGCCCGCCGTGGGACCGGAGGTCTCCGGGGTCGGCGAGTACGCCACGTCGTTCTCCGTCGACACGGTGGACGACGACGGCGCCCGGTTCCTGCTCGACCTCGGGTCGACGGCCGGCGGGCTCGGTTCGGTCGTGCTCAACGGCGGACCGGCACGCGGGTTCGACACCTCGCACCCGGTGGTCGACGTCACCGACGACCTGCGCGTGGGAGAGAACACGGTGGTCGTGCGGGTCGCCAGCTCACTCAACAACCGGTTGCTCGCCCGCGGGTACTACGAGGACGTCCCCGACGTCATCGCGCAGCTGCTCGGCGACCCCGACGCGGTGCAGACGACACACGTCCGCGACCACGGCCTGCTCGGTCCCGTTCGTCTGGTGGTCGGATGACCCGTCGCGGCGGACGACCGAGCGGTGTGGACGTGCGCCCCGTCATCACCCCCGACCCGTTCGACATCCGGGTCGCGCTCGCGGGCATCGTGCACTGGGCGGACAGCCCGCAGGTCCGGCAGCGCATGATGACCGCGATCGACTTCCCGGTGGCCGATCTGTCGATGTTCCTGGTGGTCAACCAGCTGACCTACCGCGGCGCGACGAAGCCGAGCGTGCTCGCGGGGGCGTTGGGCACCGGTCGTGCCAACCTCACGAAGATCGCGAACCGGCTCGAGGACATCGGGCTCGTGGTACGGGTACCGGCTCCCGATGACGAGCGCAGCGTGTTGATCGCGCTCACCGCCGAGGGCCGCGGGTACGGCGAGCGGATCAGCGACCAGCTCAGCCAGGACCTCGATGCGGTCCTCGCCCACTGGGGTCCGAAGGACGTCGACGCCCTCCGGCGGGTGCTCGCGCGCCTGCGACACGACGCGGCGAACGGGTCCTGAGCCGAGCGTCGCTCCGGCACCCGTGTGCACGATCACCGTCGGCCGCGTTGACTGGAGTGTCGGTCGAACGAGGAGTGCACGTGCTGGGTCCTGAACTGGTGGTCGTCCTCGGCCTCGCCATCGCACTGACGGCGGGGATCGCGGACCGGATCCGGGTGGCCCCTCCGGTCCTGCTGCTCGTCTTCGGCGCTGCGCTGGCCTTCGTGCCGGAGTTCGCGGACGTCGAGCTGCCGGCCGACGCCGTCCTGCTGTTGTTCCTGCCGGCGCTCCTGTACTGGGAGAGTCTGACGACGTCGCTGCGCGAGATCCGGAAGAACCTGCGCGGCATCGTCCTGATGGGCACGCTGCTCGTCGTCGCCACGGCGGGCGCCGTCGCCGTCCTGCTCCACCTGCTCGGCATGCCGTGGGGTCCGGCCTGGGTGCTCGGCGCCGCCGTGGCCCCGACCGACGCGACCGCGGTCGGAGTGCTCACGAAGATGCTGCCGCGCCGGAACGTCACCGTGCTGCGGGCGGAGAGCCTGGTGAACGACGGCACGACCCTCGTCGTCTACGGCATCGCGGTCGCCGTCACGGTGGGCACGCAGGAACTCACGTTCTGGGGCGTGTCGGGGATGCTCGTCCTGTCGTACCTCGGTGGGGTCGCCGCGGGGCTCGCCGCGGCGTGGGTCGGCACGCTCGTGCTGCGCCGGGTCGACACCGTGGTGCTCGAGAACCTCGTCACGCTCCTCGTGCCGTTCGGTGCGTTCCTGGCTGCCGAGGCGATCGGCGCCTCCGGTGTGCTCGCCGTGGTGGCGGCCGGCATCGTCGTCAGCCAGGTCGGGCCGAAGCTCGACCGCGCCGAGACCCGGCAGCAGGTCCGCGCCTTCTGGTCGTTCCTGACGTTCCTGCTCAACGGTGCACTGTTCGTCCTGGTCGGCATCGAGGCGATGGTCGCGGCCCGGGCGCTGACGCCGTCCGAGCTGCTCCGCGCCGTCGGCGTCGTCCTGGCCGTCGCGGTCGTGCTCGTCGTGGTCCGGTTCGCGTTCCTCAACGCCGCGGGCGGCACCGTCTGGCTCGTCACCCGTCGCACGGGAGGCGCGCCCCGCGAGGGCCACCGCGACCGGCTCGTGAGCGGCTTCGCCGGGTTCCGCGGCGCGGTCTCGCTGGCGATGGCCGTCGCCGTCCCCCGCGTTCTGGAGTCCGGAGCGGACTTCCCGGACCGCGACCTCATCGTCTTCGTCACGGCGGGCGTGGTCGTCGTCACCATCGTCGGTCAGGCACTCGTGCTGCCGGCGGTCCTGCGGCGGGCTGCGCTGCCCGAGGACGAGTCGGTCGGTGAGGAACGTCGCTACGCCGAGCGGACCGCGATCGAGGAGGCCCTCGACGCCCTGCCGCGGTTGGCACGGTCGACCGGAGCCGACCAGGCCACCGTCGACCGGGTGCGCAAGGACTACGAGGCGCACCTGGACGTCATCCAGGCGCGCGAGGAGGACGACGACGAGCACCCGGCGGTGCAGCGGCACGACACCGCCGTCGCGCTCGAGCTCGCCCTGGTGCAGCACAAGGCCGCGACCCTGCTGCGGCTCCGTGACTCGGACGAGATCGACGACCTGGTGCTCCGCCAGGTCCGCGCCGGCTACGACGCGGAAGAGGCGCGACTCGACGGCATCACCCCCGCGTAGCGGGACACCGGACGGGGCGGTCAGACCGGTCGCGCGCGGTCAGACCGGTCGGGGGCGGTCAGCCCGCGATGCGGAAGCCGATGTGGCTCATCCCGGTGTCGGACTCCTGGCCACGCCGTGCCGCCGGACGGTACCGGCGGCAGTAGCTGTCGGCGCACAGGAACGATCCGCCCTTCACGACCCGGCGCTCGACGGTCACGGCCTCGGACGCCGGCGCACAGCAGTCGTGCTCGGCGGCGGGGTCCACGTACCGGTCGCTCGTCCACTCCCAGACGTTGCCCGCCGTGTCGTGCAGACCGTAGCCGTTCGGTGGGAACGACCCGACCGGCGACGTCCGTCCGTACCCGCGTTCCGCGCGCCAGGGGAAGTCGCCGTGCCAGTAGTTCGCGCGCCGCTCCCCGGGGCGCTCCGCCTCGTCCCCCCAGGTGAACTCCGCGCCCTCGAGGCCACCGCGCGCCGCGAACTCCCACTCGGCTTCGGTGGGCAGTCGCCCGCCCGCCCACACCGCGTAGGCAGCCGCGTCCTCGTGGGCCACGTGCACGACCGGGTGGTCGGCGCGGTCGGCGATGGTCGAGCCGGGACCGGAGGGACGACGCCAGTTCGCGCCGGGCGTCCACGCCCACCACTGGCTGAGGTGTCGGAGGTCCACCGGCCCGCTCGTCCCGGTGAACACCATCGAGCCGGCGTGCAGGTTCTCGGCCGGGGCACCGGGGAACTGCGCCGGGTCGAGGGGCCGCTCCGCCACCGTGCGGTACCCGGTGGCACGGACGAACGCCGCGAACTCCCGGTTCGTCACGGCCTGCGGGGCGATCTCGAACGCGGCGACGGTGACGCTGCGCGCCGGGGACTCCTCCGGGTAGTGCTGGTCGGAGCCCATCGTGAACGCGCCGCCGGCGATCCGCACCATCGAGGAGCGGATCGCCGTGGCGGTGGCCGGGCCGGTGGTGGTCGGCACCGTCAGTCGCCGCCGGCCAGGAACGACTGCAGCTTGTCGACCGCCTGGTCGATGCTGAACGTCGCCGCGCGCTGTCGTGGCGGGAACTCCTCGAAGGTCTCCAGGAACTGGGTGACCAGCGTCGTGGCGGCGAGCAGCAGGTAGTCGTTCTCGAACAACCAGTCGAAGTACGTGTTCGACGTCTGGTCCGCTCGTTCGAACGGGTCGGTCCGCAGGTTGTAGAGCTTCGGGACCCGCAGCACGACGAACGGATCGAACCAGACCTGCAGGGTGCCGGTGACGCGCTGCTCCATGAACACCGCCTTCCAGTTGTCGAACCGGAGCGCGAGGACGTCGCCGTCGTCCGAGAAGTACACCAGGCCCGGTCGCGGACCCTGCTCGACCTCCCCGGTCAGGTACGGCAGGAAGTCGTAGCCGTCGATGTGCACCTTGTAGGTCCGGTCGCCGATCGTCTTCCCGACCTTGAGCTCCTCGACCGTGGTCGTGTCCCCCACCGCCGCCAGGAACGTCGGGAGCCAGTCGTGGTGCTGGATGATCGCGTTCGAGATCGACCCCGCCTCGATGTGGCCGGGCCAGCGGATCATCTGCGGGACCCGGAACGCGCCCTCCCAGTTCGTGTTCTTCTCACTGCGGAACGGGGTCATCCCGCCGTCCGGCCACGTGTTCATGTGCGGGCCGTTGTCCGTGGAGTAGATCACGATCGTGTCGTCCGCGATCCCGAGCTCGTCGAGCTGGTCGAGGAGCGAGCCGACCACCAGGTCGTGGTCGATCATCGTGTCGTGGTACGGCGACTGCCACCGGCCGGCCTGCCCCCGGCTCTCCGGCTTCGGGTGCGTCCGGAAGTGCATGTGGGTGGTGTTCATCCAGACGAAGAACGGGGTCTCGGACTCCGCCTGACGCCCGATGAAGTCCACCGCGGCGTCCGCGAACTCCTCGTCGATGGTCTCCATGCGCTTCTTGGTCAGCGGGCCGGTGTCCTCGACGCGCTGCTTGCCACGTCGTCCGTATCGACCGTCCTCGGTGTCGTCGTCCTCGTCGGTCGACCACGAGTGGATCACGCCGCGCGGCCGGGCCCGCTCGTTGAAGGCCGGGAACTCCTCGATGGACGGCCAGTTCGCCGACTCGGGCTCCTCCTCCGCGTTCAGGTGGTACAGGTTGCCGTAGAACTCGTCGAACCCGTGCGCCGTCGGCAAGAACTCGTTCTTGTCGCCGAGGTGGTTCTTGCCGAACTGCCCGGTGGCGTACCCGTGCGGCTTCAGCACCTCGGCGATCGTCGGGTCCTCGGCGCGGAGCCCCAGGTCCGCGCCGGGCATGCCCACCTTGCTGAGCCCCGTGCGGAACACGCTCTGTCCTGTGATGAAGGACGACCGGCCGGCGGTGCAGCTCTGCTCCCCGTAGGAGTCGGTGAAGCGCATGCCCTCATCCGCGATCCGGTCGATGTTCGGTGTGCGGTAGCCCATCAGGCCATCGCTGTAGGCGCTCAGGTTCGTGATCCCGATGTCATCGCCCCAGATGACCAGGATGTTCGGCTTGTCCTTCGGCATCGCTGTCCTCCTCGTTCGTGTGGTCGTGCTCGTGCATGGATCGTGCTCGGGTGCGCTCCGGTGCGGGCCACCCCGACCGGGTGAGATCGTGGACGTCGTCTGCTCAGCCCGTCAGCAGCGCGACGGCCACCGCGACGGCGGTCGCCAGCGCACACGCGATCGGCAGGAGCCCGAGTCCCTGGGCCGCCGTGGCGGTCGACCGCACCACCAGGTGCCGACCGTCGAACCGGCGCAGCAGGAACCCCAGGACCACGACGACCACGAGGCCGACCCCCGCGATCGGGAGCGTCCACCACCAGTCGAGGGGCGCCACGAGGCCGAAGACGACGAAGAAGGCCACGGTGGACACGAGCGACGCCGCCGTCACGAGGACGAGTGTCCGAGCCGATGGACCGACTGCGCTCGTCACGGGTGCCCACCAAGGTCGTGCGCGATCGCCCGGAGGTCCTCGTCGGAGAGCGTCGTCCGGAGCACCGTGCCGCCGAGGTCCGTCATCGCGCCGACGAGCCGGTCCCCGTCGACCGACGCCACCGAGACGATGACGGCCGCCCCGCCCCGCGCCAGCTCGGCGGCGAGACGCTCCCGGAAGTCCGCGTCCACGCCGGCACGGTCCAGGCTCGCGAAGAGCGCCCCCACCGCACCGCCGACGACGAGCCCCGCGAACGGCATGAGGAACAGGAACCCGAGCACGGTGCCGAACACCGCGCTCGAGGCCGCCCGTGCACCACGCTGCGAATCACGCCCGGTGGAGTCGACGTGGGTGCGACCATGCTCGTCGACGTGCACGACGGCGATGCCGTCGAGGGCGATCTCCGCGCGGCGGTCGAGGCGCAGTGCGGCGTCGTGCGCCGCCCGGGCGCCGTCGTCGTCGTCGAAGGCGATGACGACAAGCTCGGTCGCCCGGTCGCTCACGCCGCAGCCGGTGCCGGCGCCGCGCGGGTGCTGCCGACCGCGTTCGCCTTGATCGCGTCGAACTCCGCCGCCGTGATCGTGCCGGCGTCGAGGAGTGCGCGTGCCTTCGCGATCTCGTCGGACGGGGACGTGCCCGCCACGGTGCGGATGTAGCCGTCGGCGGCGTCCTTCTGCCGCTGGGCGGACTCCGCGCTGCGGTCCGCCATCCCACGACCGCGTGCGATCAGGTAGACGAACGTCGTCAGGAACGGCACGAAGACCAGGAAGAAGACCCAGATCGCTTTGTACCACCCGCTGAGCGAACGATCCCGCACGAGGTCCGCGAGGACCGAGAAGAGCGCCATGAGCGAGGCGATGAGCGCCGAGATGAGCAGCCCGTACCAGATCACTGCCCAGAACGTGTACCAGAAGTCCATGATCGTGTTCCCTTCAGGAGTGCGTGGGCGTGCTGTCTAGCGCCGACGGCGCGCGGCCGGCACCACCCGCTTCGGGCGATCCGGCGCGACGGGCTTCCCGGTTCACCCGATCAGGATGGTGCGCACCGGCCCGCGCGGCCGGACGATCCGGGGCATGGACACACTCCCCTCCTGGCGCCCGGGGCACGCCCGCGACGCCGTCGAACAGTTCCTGGCCCGCACGACCGGCGGGGACACCCCGCTGCCGGTCGACGACCGCGTCGCCGTCTTCGACAACGACGGCACGCTCTGGAACGAGAAGCCGATGCCGACCCAGCTGCACTGGCTCGTCCAGCAGTGGGCCGCTGCAGCGTCCGCCGACCCGGAGCTCGCTCGCACGCAGCCCTACGCGGCCGCGCAGTCCGGTGACCTGTCGTGGATCGGGGGCGCCGTCGACCGGCACGCGAGCGGGGACGACTCCGATCTCCGGCTACTGCTGGCGGCGGTGGGGCGTGCGACCGCCGGCATGAGCGTCGACGACTACCGACGGCTCGTGTCGGACTTCTACGCGCACGCCGAACACCCCGTGCTCGGCGTTCCCTACGCGGCGACGGTCTACCAGCCGATGGTCGAGCTCGTGCGGCTCCTGCACGAGCACGGGTTCACCTGCTACGTGGTGTCCGCGGGGGAACGCGACTTCATGCGTCCCATGACGGAGCAGAACTACGGCATCGCCCCGGAACACGTCATCGGCTCCGCCATGGGCCTGGAGTACGTCGACGGCGAGGTCCGCTACGTCGACGCACTCGCGTTCTTCGACGACGGCCCGGAGAAGCCCGTCCGGGTCTGGAGCCGGATCGGACGGCGGCCGGCGGTCGCGGTCGGGAACTCCGACGGCGACCGGGAGATGCTCGAGTACACCGTGCCCGGCCACGCAGGACTCCGTCTGCTCGTCCACCACGACGACGACACCGGCCGCGGCGACCAGCCGTACGACAAGGGCGCCGAGGTCGTGCTCCGTGAGGCCGACGAGCGCGACATCACCGTGGTCAGCGTCCGCGACGACTGGGCCACGGTGTTCCCGACGTGAAGCGCATCGGCCGGAACCACGTGCTGCGCTCGGCGATCGCCGCGACGACCGCGGTGCTCCTCGCGACCGGGGCGATCGTGACGACAGCGGTCCCCGCATCGGCTGCGGACCCTGCGGCGATCGAGGTGAACAAGCTGGTCGACGGCGGCAAGAGCGCCACCCTCGGCCCCGGCGACGAGTTCACCTTCACGATCCGACTCGGGTGCGATGACGCCGACTGTGTGGACGCCCGGATCGTCGACACCCTGCCGGCGGAGCTCGAGGGCTTCCCGATCGTCGACCTCAGCGCCACTCCGCCCAACCCCGCCGCGCCGGCAGACCCGGACTGGGTCGTCACCCACACCGGCTGCGGCGGCACACCGGCGACGGTCGTCACCAGCGACCCGCCGTGCGTGGGCACCCTCGAGTTCGTCCAACCGCTCGCCGACGGCTCCCAGGGCCTCGCCGCGGGCCAGGCGTACACGCTCACGGCGACCCTTCGGGTCCCCGCCGACCTCCCGCCGACGTGGCCCCACAACGGCCAGCCGATCACGAACACCGGTACCGGCACCGCGGACAACGCCGCGACCGCGTCCAGCGCCGCGAAGGTCACCGTGGACATCCCGACGACCGTCGACGTCGCGACGACGAAGTCCTGGACGCCCACGAACGAGCAGTACTCCCCCGGCGCACCGTCGACCATCGAGCTCTCCGCCTCGAACGCGTCGAACGTCCCCGCCACGTCCCTCGTCGTCCAGGACCCGTCGAACGCGGCGGAGGGTGCGGCGACGCTGGACGCCACGAACCCGTTCCGGTACGTCGACGTCACCGGACCCGGCACGATCGCCCTGCCCGCAGGAGCGACCGCCGTGCAGGTCGACGCGTACGTGCTCGACCCCGGGACCGGCACCTATCGCTGGGTCACCGGGACTCCTTCGCCGCCGGGATCCGCGACGTTCCCGGCCGGCGTCGACGACGCCGACGTCGCCGGGGTCCGGTACACCTTCACCGGCCCGGACGGGGCCGTCCTCACGCCCGGCGATCCGGCTGCCTCGATCCAACTCGACGTCGGACAGCGCAGCACCGAGCGGGACTCCGACGTCGAGCTCGGCGAGGGATGGTCCGCCACGAACACCGCCGCCGCCACCGTCTCGGTCCCCGGGCAGGACCCCGCGACGAGCACGGCCTCCGCCGAACACACCGTCTCACCGACGAACCTCGGAGCAGCGGTCACCAAGTCGATCGACCCGGCGCGGGTCCCCGCGGGCACGAACGCGGTCGGCAGCGTGACCGCCACGAACACGTCGGACGGACCGGTCGAGGAACTCCGCGTCAGCGACCTCGACTACTTCACCGCCGACGTCGGCTTCGCCGGGTTCAGCAGTCCGCTCGCGTACCCCGCGACCGCCACCGGCGCCGACGTCGTCTGGCACTTCAGCGACGGGACGACCCGCACCGATCCGTTCGCCGACGGCGACACCCCGGCGGCCGCGGCCCCGGACGGCACCTTCGTGACCGGGTTCGAGATCGTGTACGACGGCCCGATCGATGCCGACGCGACGACGACGACGCGCTTCGGCATCGACACCGCGCTCGATGCTGCCGACGACGCACCACTCCGGACCACCAACCGTGCGACGGCCTCCGTACGCAACGGGGGTACGACCGCCGACGACGGCGCGTCCGCGCCGCTCGACGTGTTCCGCCCGGACATCGAGATCGCGCTCTCCAAGACCCTCAGCCCGCAGGAGCCGATCGCACCGGGCGGGACGGTCGTGGCCCAGCTCCCGGCCACGACCAGCACGGACTCCGCGTTCGTGACCCCGACGACGATCACCATCGAGGACGTCGCGCCGACGCCCCACGACGACGGATCGTTCTGGAACGCGTTCGACCCGGTCGCGATCGCGCCCACGCAGGTGCCCGCGGGCACCACGCTGACCATCGACTACACGTCCGACGACGGCGCCACCTGGCAGCCGCTCCCGATCGACGGCCTCCCCGCCACCGGCCCGACGAACTTCTCCGGCACCGTCCCCGCCGACCTCCGAAGCGCGATCACCGGACTCCGGTTCGTGTTCACGAACCCGGACGGCTTCCCGCAGGGCACCACCGTGCAACCCAACGTCGTCTCGCAGGCCCGTGCGGACCAGCGGTACGGCGGTGGATCGACGAGCACCCCCGACGCCGGTCCGTCGACCTACACCAACACGGCGACCGCACAGGGCGAGGGTGCCGTCGACGGCGGCACCACCATCGAGAGCGACGTCGTCGAGGCCGACGCCGACGCCGACATCGAGTCGACGACCGGGACGGGGAGCACGATCGCCGGGAAGCGGTGGACCGACACCGACTTCGCCACCGACCGGACCACCGTGGACAGCCAGTCCGGCGAGCAGTTCGGGTCCGTCCTCGAGTGGGGCTCGCGGACGACCGGGACGTCCCAGATCGTCGTCACCGATCCAGCAGGCAACGCGGGGAACCCGGCCGCCACCGTCTTCCAGGCGTTCGACCTCGAGTCGATCGACCCGATCGCGGTGAGCACCGACCCGCTCTGGCGGTGGGACACCGTCACCTCCGTCGAGCTCTTCAGCGACGGGACGTGGTCCACCGTCCCGGCGCCGACCTCCGGCTGGGTCGACCAGACCGGCTTCGTCGGGTACGCGCTGACGAGCGAGCAGACCGCTGCGACGACGGGCGTCCGGATCACCGTGGCGCCCGACGACGACGCCCGCGCGGCGAGCACCGACCCGACCCGACCCGTTCCGGGGTCGGGGATCGCCACGAGCACGACGCCGCGACCGTTCCACCTCACCTGGGAGCTCCGGAACTCCCTCCGAGCACCGGGCACCGCCGACGTCGAGTGGGTGAACGGCACCACCGACTACAACCTCAGCACCGCCGGGTCCGTCCGCAACGCGGTCGACGTCACGGCCACGACCGACGACGGAGACCAGAGCTCCACTGCGGTCGACGACCTCGTCATCCTCGACCGGCCGCCCCTCGTCGGGCTCGCGAAGACCTCCGAGCACGACAGCCTCGCCGTCCCGGCACGCGGTGACGTCGACCCCGACGAGTACCCCACGAACGACTTCACCGTCACCGCCACGAACGGCTCCGCCTCGCGCGCGTCGTACGTCCGCGTGACCGACCCGATGCCGTGCACACCGGCGACCCTCTCCGACTGCACGAGCGACCCCGACGCGTGGTCGGCGGACCCCTTCGACGGAGCCGACTCCACGACCGGCAACCCGTTCGAACGGTTCACCCTCACCGGACTCGACTTCAGCGTCGACGACGACGAGGTCGACGCGGACGCATCGACGGTGACGTTGCTGCACCGGAGTGACACCGGGACGACCTCCAGCAGCACGACCTCGATCACCGGCGCCCGGGCCCAGACCGCGGCACAGCTCGCGGACGTCGTCGGCGTCAGCGTCGTCTACCAGGGCACGGACCCCACCCGCACCGGCGGGACCATCTCCACCGGCCGACCGCTGACCATGACGATGCACACGCAGTTGCGGGCGACGCTCCGGAGCCTGCCGTCCGTCCCCGTGACCGCGACGACCACCGTCACGAACCGGGCGTTCGCGCAGTCGTACGACCCCGTCCTGGCGCCGTCCGGTCAGACCAGCACCCCGACGGACACGGCCTCCGCGGCCGTCGCGCTGGTCCGCGGCGTCCTCGACGTCACCGCGGAGAAGACCTTCACACCGGACACCCTGCTCGAGGCCGACCGCAGCGACACGATCGACGTGCGCCTCGACGGTGCGCAGGGCGACGACGCGACGGTCTCGCCGGACACGGTGACCATCGAGGACACCGACCAGGACTTCTGGAACGACGTCCGGCTCGCAGCGTTCTCCGCGGACGACGTGACGTTCCCGGCCGGGGCCGACCGGGTGAGCGTCGACGTCCAGCTCGACGGCCAGCCTGCGTGGGAGCTCGGGGCGGCATCCGACTCGGCGACGTTGCCGACGTCTGACACGGCCGCGATCACGGGCATCCGCTTCGTCTTCGACCGAGCGGACGGCGACGTCCTCTCCCACGCCGACCCGCCGGCAGCCTGGACCGCCGCCGCGGTGCTCCACGTCGTCGTGCTCCCGGTCGGCCGGGACGGTGCACCCGTCCGGTTCCCCGGCACCCTCGACGACTCGGCGACCGTCACCGCCCACCGCAGCGACGACACGCTCTTCCCCGACGCCACCGCCGCCGCGGACGACACCCTCACGCTCGACCCGGGTACCCGCCAGCTCGACGTCGCCAAGGCGCCCGCGAACGACCAGCACACCGTGCCGGTCGGGACCCCGGTCCCGTGGACCGTCACGATGCGCAACACCGGGACCGGCATCGTCACGCTGACGTCCGTGCGCGACGAGCTCCCCGAGGGCCTCACGTGGGACGGAACGGACCCGACGTTCCGCACCTCGCCCGACGGGACCCTGTCCGCCGACGTCACGACGGTCCAGGACGGCCGGACGATCACGTTCACCTGGCCCACCGACGACGACCGGATGGCCCCGGACGAGACGTTCACCATCACGATCCCCCTGACGCTGGAACCCGGTCTGCACGAGGACGAGCGCGCCACGAACTCGGCCGTCGCCGTCACCGGCTCGGCGCTCGACCGCTGCACGAACGACTCCGGCAACGGGCAGGGCACCATCTCGGGACTCCCTGCCGAGGAGTGCGGCACGACCAACTACGTGCAGCCCACGCCCGGGCCGGCGCTGCAGACGAGCAAGGCGGTGCGTGGCGACGTCGTCGACCCGCTCGTCTCGGGTGCGTCCGACCCGTCGGACCCAGGCACGTCCTGCACCCCGGACGACGACGGCTTCACCCTCCCGCCCTGCGTCGCCGCCACGCGTGTCGGCGGGACCGACGAGTGGCGCGTCCGGACGACGAACACCGGCACCGTCGACCAGGACCGGGTCACCTTCGTCGACCCGCTCCCGCAGCCCGGCGACCGGCTCCTCGCGACCGGGGCTCCGCGTGGGAGCAGCTACCGGCCGGTGTTCGACGACTCCTTCGGCGTGGAGGTCGACGCACCGCTCGGTGCGACGACGACCTGGCAGGTCACGACCGACCGCACCGTGTGCTCGACCACCGACTCGACGACCTGGACGGACGACTCGCTCTGCTCGACGAACACGTGGACCGCGAACGATGCGTTCACCGGCGACTGGGACGACGTGACGGGCCTGCGCGTCTCGGTCGACCTCGGGTCCGTCGGCGGGCTCGACCCGGGCGAAGCCGTCACGGCCCGGTACCGCACCGTCGACGAGCCGGTGACCGCCGCGCACCCGGACGGTGTCCCCACGACGGTCCCGCTCCGCGACGAGACGGCCTTCAACCAGGTCGGGACCACCGCCACACTGAGCGACGGCGGACTCCCGATCGCCCAGGCGCCGGTGAAGGTCGGCGTCGCACCGTCCGTCGGGTCGATGCTCATCCGGAAGCAGGTGACGGGCGCCGGCGCAGGCCGAGCCCCTGATCGGTTCGACGCCGACGTCCGGTGCGAGGTGGCCGGTGTCGCGCTCGACCTGGGTGGTGCCGCCGTGGTGGCCCTCACGTCCGAGAACGCCCTCGAGGCGCGCATCGACGGCATCCCGGTCGGCGCCACCTGCGACGTCGCGGAACGCGGTGCGGTGGGCGCGTACGGGGAGGACGCCCGGACCGTCGCTCCGGGCACGGTCCGGGTGCTGGTCGCATCGACAGCCGACCAGAGCGTGCCGACCCTGCAGGTCGTGACGATCACCAACGACTACGACTTCACCCCCACCCCGCCGACGCCGACCCCGACCCCGACACCCACACCGGCACCGGGCCCTCCGTCGGTGACACCGGGTGGGGACGGCAGCGGGTCGGGTCCGGTCGGCCCCGCTCCGGACTCCCTGGCGTCCACGGGCTACGACGGTCGTCAGGCGGTCGTGGCGCTCGCCATCGCCGCGCTCCTGCTCACCGGTGGCATCGCGATCCGCCGTTCCACCCGCCGTCGGCGTCGAGACGGGACCAGGTGGTCCGGGTGAGGACGCGCCCGGGTGCGGGGCCGACGAGACGAGCCCGTCGCGGCGACGATCCGTCGAGCGGGTGGGCCCCGGACGTGCTCGGTCCCGACTTCGAGGCCCGCTCGTTGCCGCTCGAGGACGACGACGAAGGACCGGTGACCGCGACCCTGGTGCGGCGCACCCGGACCCACCGGCTCCCGCGACGGTGGCGGACCGCGATCCCGTGGCGGTCGGGCCACCTCCCCCTGGGCGGCGCCGACGTGCTCTACGTCCACGGATGGTCCGACTACTTCTTCCAACGCGAGATGGCCGAGCACCTCGAGGCGCTCGGCGCGCGCTTCTTCGCACTGGACCTCCGCAAGTACGGCCGGAGTCTGCTGCCGCACCAGACCCCCGGGTACGTCGACGACCTCGCCGTCTACGACGAGGACATCGCTGCGGCACTCGACACCATCGGGCACGGTGACCCCGAGCACGGACGTCGGCGACTCATCCTGTTCGGCCACTCGACCGGCGGGCTGACGCTGGCGCTCTGGAACAGCCGCCACCGGGGTGTGGCCGCCGGACTGGTGCTCAACAGTCCGTGGCTGGAGTTCCAGGCGACCGGCTTCGCCCGCGAGCTGATCGCTCCGCTGATGAAGCTCGGCGCGCGACGCAACCCCCTTGCTCCGCTCCCGACCGTCGACCCCGGCTTCTACACCCGCGCCGTGTCGAGCGGGTCCGACGGCAGCTGGACCTACAACCAGGCCTGGCGTCCGGAGCGCGGCTTCCCGCTCCACCCGGGGTGGCTCGCGGCGGTGTTCGCCGGTCAGGACCAGGTCGCCCACGGGCTCGGTGCCGAGACCCCGACGCTCGTGCTGCTCAGCACGCACAGCCTGCTGTCCCCGAAGTGGTCGGAGGAGATGACCCACGTCGACGTCGCACTGAACGTCGACGCCGTCGCGCACCGGGCACTCTCGCTGGGCGACGACGTCAGCGTCGCCCGGATCCACGGCGCCCTGCACGACGTGATGCTCTCGGAACCCCGGGTCCGCGAGACCGCCTACACCGCCATCCGACGGTGGGCACGCACGCTCCCCCTGCCGGGCGCCTGACCGACCAGGACGATGACGATGACGATGACCGAGAAGCCCGAGCGCCCCCACTGGACGCGCCGACGCGAGGTGGCGACCGTGGTCCTCCTCTCGATCACCGCGGTGGTGACCGCCTGGTGCGGCTTCCAGGCGTCGAAGTGGGGCGGCGAGATGTCCATCTCGTTCAGCCAGGCGTCGAGCGCCCGGATCCAGGCCGCCGACGCCGCGTCCGGCGCGCGCGACGCACGGCAGTGGGACGTCACCATCTGGGTGCAGTGGGTGCTCGCCGATTCACGGGACGACGCCACGCTCCGCAGCTACGTGCAGGAGCGGTTCTCCCCGGAGCTCCGCACCGCGTTCGAGGAGTGGGACGGTACCGGTCGGACCGCGGACGGGCCGTTCGCGACGGACGCGTACGTGCCCGCCGGATCGGACCGCGCGGCAACGCTCTCGGCGAAGGCCGACCGGCAGTTCGACCGTGCCCTCGCCGACAACCAGCAGTCCGACGACTACTCGCTCCTGACGGTGCTGTTCGCCCTCGTCCTGTTCTTCGCGGCCGTGTCGGACCGAGGTGGCCGCGAGTGGGCCCGCATCGCGTTGTTCGTCGCCGCGGTCATCGGCCTCGTCGGCGGGGCGTGCCTGCTCGCCACGTTCCCCGTCCTGGTCTGAGACGGGCGCGAGCGCGGCAAGAGCGCCGACCACGGACAGGACGGGAGGCCCGGTGCCAGCTGGCACCGGGCCTCCCGTCTCGTGGTCTACGCGTCTTCGGGCGCCGCCGCGTCGGACGCGAGCGCCTTCCGACGCTGCGCGACCTGGACCGCGATCGCGACCGGGATCGCGGCGAGGGCGACCGCCCGGAGCCACGGGCGGTCGAACACGTGCCGGGTGGCGTGGTCGAGCGACACCGGACCGGGGCCGCCGAGCGCGAACATCGCCGCCGAGAAGCCGAGGAACGCCGGGAACTCGAAGCCGCCGTCCGCGTTGAAGAAGCCGTTCGGGGTGTGCACGCTCGACGCGACGCCCATCGTCGTCGCGGCGCCCGCACCGGCGATCGGGGTGGCGAGCCCGAGTGCCAGGGCGGCACCGGAGCCGGCCTCGCCGATGCCGGCCAGCACGGCGTTCCGCTTGGCGGGGCGGAACCCCATCGCGTGCATGCCCTGCGCGGTGCCCTCGATGCCTCCGCCGCCGAACGCGCCGAAGAGCTTCTGGGAGCCGTGCGAGACGAGCACGGCTCCGAGGGCGATGCGGAGCAGGGTCTTGGCGGTGACCGAAGCGGTACCAGTGCTGTGCGAGCTCATGCGCGCGACGGTACGCCGCGACGGTCCGCCGCGACCGGCGATCGTGAGCAGAAATGGTCGGGTCGCCCGGAGGCACCCGACCATTTCTGCTCACGAAGCGCACAGCGCCGCGGCGCAACGAAACGCGACGCGCGCAGCGCGCCTACCGCTTCAGGTTCGTCAGCTCCTGCAGCACCTCGTCCGAGGTCGTGATGATGCGCGCGTTCGCCTGGAACCCGCGCTGCGCCACGATCAGGTTCGTGAACTCCTGCGACAGGTCGACGTTCGACATCTCGAGGGTGCCCGCCGCGAGCGACCCGACGCCGGCCGAACCGGGACCGCCGACGGTCGCGGTGCCCGAGTTGCCCGTGGCACGGTAGCCCGAGGCGCCGGTCTTCTCGAGGCCCGCCGGGTTGGCGAACGTCGCGAGGGCGATGCGGCCGAGGGCGAGCGACGCACCGTTCGAGAACGTGCCCGTGACGGTGCCGTCCTTCGAGATGGCGTAGCCCTGCAGGGCGCCGGCTTCGCGGCCGTTCTGCGAGCCGATCGACGCGGTGTTGAGCGAGGCGAAGCCCGTGAGCTCCCCCATGTCGACGGCGATGCCGCCGACCGTGAGGGCGCCGCCGGAGGTCAGCTTGCCGTCGGTGCCGAACGTGAGCGACCCGTTCGTGGTGGTCCCCTGACCGTTGCGTGCGGTGACGTCCCAGCCGGTGCCGGTGCGCGTGTAGGCGAGGGACATCGTGTGCTTGGCGCCCGAGGCGTCGTAGACGGTGGCCTCGCGGGTGATGGTGTCGCCGACGGCGGTCTCGGACGGCAGGTTGCCGGCGACCGAGGCGGAGGTGGTGCGGACGGCCGGTGCCGCGGCGTCGAGCGGGAGCGTGATGTCAGCGAGGCCACCGTTGTCGTTGACGACGCCGTTCGTGGCCGGGTAGCCCTGCACGATCTTGCCGTCGGCGGTGACCAGGCGGCCGTCCGCGTCGAAGTCGAACGCACCGGCGCGGGTGTAGACGGTGTCGTTGCCGAGGCGGGTGACGAAGAAGCCGTCGCCGGAGATCATCAGGTCGGTGGCCTTGCCGGTGGCCTGGGCCGAGCCCTGCGCGAAGTTGGTGGAGACGCCGGCGACCTGGACGCCGAGGCCGATCTGCGCCGGGTTGGTGCCGCCGACACCGGTCTGCGGTCCGCCGGCACCCTGGGTCATCTGCGACAGGGTGTCCTGGAAGACCGTCGACGAGGCCTTGAAGCCGACGGTGTTGACGTTGGCGATGTTGTTGCCGGTGACGTCGAGCATCTGCTGGTGCGAGCGGAGGCCGGAGATCCCGGAGTAGAGCGAGCGGAGCATGGTGCGTCCTTTCGGAGAGGCAGGGAGAGCAGGAAGGAGAAGGGGAAGGGGAAGGAGAACGGTCAGGGAGCCGGAGCGGTGGTGGTGATGCCGGAGATCACGTCGAGAGCGACCTCCTTCCCGTTCACGGTGACCGTGGGCACGCTGTTCGCGTAGGACACGGCCGAAGCGGTCCCGGTGACGGCGGTACCGGTCGCAGCGTCGGTGTAGCTGACCTGCTTGCCGACGAGGTTCGCGGCGGCGATGCGCATCTGGAGCGAGAAGTTCTCGTTCCCCGTCGTGGTCTGGTTGGTGATCTGCTCCATCATCGCGAGCTGCGTCTGCTGGCTGATCATCTGGTTGGTGTCCATCGGCGACGACGGGTCCTGGTTCTGCAGCTGCGTGACGAGCAGCTTCATGAACACCTCGGAGTCCATCGTCTGGGACTTCTTCGCGGTCGAGTTCGCGGCGAGGGCCGCGGCCTGGGCAGCCTGGTCCACGCTGCCGGTGATGCCGTCGATGGGCATGGTTGCGTTCCTGTTCGTGAGCCGGTCAGGCGAGGACGTCGAGTCCCGCGGGGCGGATGGTGGAGGTGGACGTGGCGGCTGCGGAGGCTGGCTGCGCGGCGGAGGTGCGCCGTGCCTCCAGGCCGGTGTCGGCACGCAGGCGGCCGTCGGCCGGTCGCTGGTCGCGACCCGCCGACGTGCCCGGGTGGTTCTGCGACGACAGGTCGAGCGTGGCGCTCAGCCCGGTGCCGGCGGCGTCGCGCCGCAGGTCCGGCAGCACCTGGCGGACCGCGTCGCGTCCCGCTTCGGACGCCGCGAACAGCTCGACGTGCATGCCGTGCGCGGTGACGTGTGCGCGGACCGTGACCGGTCCGAGGCTGTCCGGCACGACCTGCACCGTGACGACGTGTTCCCCGGGGCCGGCCTGCGCGAGCGAGAACACCGGTCGCGCGAGCTGCTGCCCGAGGGGCGCGGGCGTGGCCGTCTGGGACGTGACCGGCGCGGCGGCAGCGACGGGAGCGGGCGCGGCGGTCGGCGTGGTGGGCAGGACGAAGGGCGTCTCGCCGCCGCGCGTGGTGGTGACTGCCGGGAGGCCCGGATCACCCGCCGTCGATCCCTGCTGGTCCGTCCCGTGGCCGGTCTGCCCACCCCGCGCGGCGGTCGCCGCTGCCACCGTGACGACGGCCGGGGTCGCGGGGGCGGAGCCGTCGGTGGGCTGGGTGGGCTGGGTGGTCGGGCCGGTCGGCTGGAGCGTCGCTGCTGCTCCGGCTGCAGCGGCAGTGGCAGTGGGCGCGCTGCTCGTGCTCGTGACTCCGACGGTGCCGGTGCCGGTGCCGGTCGTCCCGCCGGACGGGGTGCCTGGCCTCGGGGTGGACGCCGGTGACGGTGCGGGGCCGTCCGCGGGGACTGCGGCGGTCGTACCCGGTGCCTGTGCAGTGGCGGATGCGACGGACGCCGTGGTGCTGGCCGGCGGCGCCGTGGTGGCCGGCAGCGGGACCGCGGCCCCCGTGGCAGCGGAAGACCCAGTGGCGGCGGCGGAGACGGCAGCAGTCGTCGTCGGCGTGGTCGTCTCCGGCGCCGGCGCCGGGGCCGCCGTCGTCGCGGTGAGGTCCCGCGCCGTCGGCTCGGACGCGGTCGCCGTCACCGGTGTGACCGTCTCGGCAGGGGTCGTCACCACGATCGGAGCGACCGGGGCGGGCACCGTCCCGGCGAGTGGGAGCGTGGGCGTGGACGCCTGCCCCTCCCCGGCAGCGGCGGCCGCGCCGTCAGCGGCAGCCGCCACGTCCGTCCCGGTGGCGGTCGTGGCAGCGTTCGGCGACGTGGTCGACCCGGTGTCGTCGGCTGCGCGGGAGTCGTCCCGGCGCGCCGGTGCACGCTCGCCGGCACGACGATCGGTCGCGGCGGCCGCGGACAAGGCGGCGTCGAACGACCCGGCACCGCCGGCGTCGGACGTGGCGCGGGCGGGCGCAGCGCTGCTCGTCGGAGCGGGCGCGGGCTGGGTGGCGATGGTCAGGCTCATGCGGCGCTCCCGGACTGCATCATGGACAGCAGCGCGGCGGTCTGCAGGTCGGTGGCGCTGCTCGCGGCGGTGGTCGCGGTCGTCGCCGGGGTGGCGGACGCCTGCGCCGGCACGATGCGGCGGATGGTGGCGATGTCGGCGTCCGAGTACCAGTTGTCGACGATGCGGACGTCCTTGCCGGGGCGCGGCGCGTGCAGCACCTTGCCGTCGCCGACGTAGATGACGACGTGGCCCTCGCCCTTCGGGATGATCAGGTCGCCGGGCTGTGCGTCCTTCAGGGAGCCGACCTCGACGCCCATCTTCGCCTGGTCCGGCACGACCCGCGGCATGGTGACGCCGAGGTCCTTGAACACCGTCTGCACCAGGCCCGAGCAGTCCATGCCAGAGGTCGTCGTGCCGCCGAACACGTAGGGCACGCCGAGGTACTTCTTCGCGTCCGCGACGACGTCCGACCCGGTGGCGCCGCTGCCCGTCGCGAGGGTGCCCGCGCCAGCGTCGACCGACGTGGCGGGCGCGCTGCTGGTGGTCGCCGCAGCGGCGGCAGCAGCGGTCGCGGTCCCGGTGCCGGTGTTCCCGGTCGCCGTGGCCAGGGCGTCGGCGAAGGCGCTCGACGACGCGCTGGTCGACCCGGCGGACGACGACGTACTCGTCGCCGCGGCCGAGCCACCGCGCAGGGTGTCGATCTGGGAGCGGATCTCGGAGATCCGGGAGAGCACCGCTTCGACGCTCATCGGGCACCACCTTCCGTGCGGCGTCGTGCCGCGATCTCGTCGAGGGCGTTCTGTTCGGTGCGGAGTTCCTCGGCGGCCTGCTCGGCGGCGTGCTTGCCCTCGAGCTTCTCCAGGCCGACCGCGGCACGGCGTGCGGCGGTGTACTCCTCCTGTGCCCGGTCGGCGTCCGCGCGGCGGGTCCGGACCACGGCGTCGAGCTCCTCGAGCATCCCGCGGGTCGCAGCACGCGCAGCGGCGACGGCGCTCAGGGTCGCGGCGTCCTCGATCGGCTGCGCGCCCTCGGCGTCGGCGAGGCTGCGGCGCGCGGCGATCCGGGCGTCGGCGGCATCGCGCACGCGCTCGTTCGCGGTCGCGAGCGAGGCAGCGGCGCGGTCCTGTTCGGTGTGCCGCAGGCGCAGGAGCCCCGCGAGCGGGAACCGGCGGGCCATCACGACACCCCCAGCTGCTGCACGAGACCGCCGAGTCGCTGCCAGGACGCGTCGGCGGTCGCCCGCTCGTACATCCCCTGGCGCAGGAACGCGTCGATCGCACCCTGGTGGTCGACGGCGGCGTCGACGAGCGGGTTCGAGCCGCGCTGGTACGCGCCGACGTCGAGCAGGTCCTGGGCGGCGGCGCGCGCGGCCATCACCTTGCGGAGGGTCGTCGCGGCGCCGCGCTGCGCCGGGCCGGTCACCTTCGAGGCCACACGGGACACCGAGCCGAGGGCGTCCACGGACGGGAAGTGCCCGGTGATCGCGAGCTTCCGGTCGAGCACGACGTGACCGTCCAGGATGCTGCGGGCGGCGTCGGCGATCGGTTCGTTGTGGTCGTCGCCGTCGACCAGCACGGTGTACATGCCGGTGATGCTGCCGACGCGGTCCGTCCCGGCACGCTCGAGCAGCCCGGCGAGCACGGAGAACGTCGACGGCGGGTAGCCCCGGGTGGCCGGCGGCTCCCCCACCGAGAGCCCGATCTCACGCTGCGCCATCGCGACGCGGGTGAGCGAGTCCATCATGAGCACGACGTCCTGGCCGGCGTCGCGGAACGACTCGGCGATGCGGGTGGCCACGAACGCGGCGCGCAGACGCATGAGGGCGGGCTCGTCCGAGGTCGACACGACGACGATCGAGCGGGCGAGGCCCTCGGCGCCGAGGTCGTCCTCGAGGAACTCGCGCACCTCGCGGCCACGCTCCCCGACCAGTGCGATCACGTTGACGGCGGCGTCGCTCCCCCGGGCGATCATCGACAGCAGCGACGACTTGCCGACACCGGAGCCCGCGAAGAGCCCCATGCGCTGGCCACGGCCGACGGTGGTGAGGGTGTCGAGCACCCGCACGCCGAGCTGCATCGGGGTGTCGATGCGGGTGCGTGCCATCGCGTTCGGGGTCGCGTGGTCGAGCGGCACCCAGTCGACGGGCTCACCACCGGCACCGACGAGCGGTCCGCGGTCGTCGATCGGCCGGCCGAGCCCGTCGAGCACTCGGCCGAACAACCCGGCACCCGTCGGCACGAGCACCGGCCGGCCGGTGGGGCGTGCGGGGGTGCCGGCGGTCACACCGGTGAGGCGTCCGAGGGGCATGCAGCGCACGCCGGTGGCGTCGGTCGCGACGACCTCGACGGCGGTCTGCACGCCGTCCTCCGGTCCGACCGTGACGACCTCGCCGACGTGGGCGTCGAGCCCGGCGATCGTCAGCCCGAGGCCGACGGCGCTCGTGACGACGCCGACCCGCTGGGGTGCGGCCTGCCGCAGGGCGTCGTCGAGCCCGCGGGGGCGGAGCAGCGTGGCGGTCACGCGGACACCCCCTGCAGCTCGACACCGAGCGCGGTGCGGGCACGGTCGAGTGCGGTGGCGATCCGGGCGTCGAGGATGCCGTCCGGCAGGTCGACGACGGCGTCGCCGTCCCGCAGCGCGGGGTCGGCGACCACGGGCACCGGCAGGTCGACGTCGGCGACGCGTGCGGCGTCCGCCGGGCTGAGCCGGACGGCCACCGGGACGCTGCGGTCGATGGACGCGAGCGCCCGCCGGACGGTGGTCTCGGCACCGGACGTGATCCGGGCCTCCCGGTCGTCATCGGTACCGACCGCCGGACGGGAGGCACGGATCTCGTACCCGACGATCGCCTCGGCCAGGTCCGTGGCCGCGCTGGCGACGGACGCCTCGGCGTCGCTGAGGACGGGCGCGACCGTGGACAGCATCGCGTTCGTCGCGGCGTCGAGGACGGCGATGCGGCGGACGGTGTCCGCGCGCAGCGACGCGGTCAGCGCGGCGTGCTCGGCCTGCAGGCGGGCGCGCAGGGCGTCCGTCTCGGCCTGTGCGGCGCGGAGTCCCGCGGTGTAGCCGGCGGCGTGGCCGCGGACGTCGGCACCCGACGCACGGTCGGTCGCGGCGGCGGTGCCGATCGCGGGGAAGGCGATGCGCTGCACGGTGCCGGCGGTCGTGGTGTCAGTCAACGAGCTCGTCCTCCTCGGCACGGTGCACGGTGATGACGCCCTGCGCCTCGAGCTCGCGCACGGAACGGACGACCTCGGCGCGCGCTTCCTCGACCTGCGAGACGCGGACCGGGCCCATGGCCTGCAGTTCGTCGTCGAGCAGCGAGCGGTTGCGCACGGACACGTTCGCGCGGATCGTCTCGACGACGGGTCCGGCGGCACCCTTCATGGCGGTCGCGAGGAGCTTCGAGTCGATGCCACGCAGCACCTGCTGGATGTCGCGGGACTCGAGCTTCACGATGTCCTCGAAGGTGAGCATGCGCGAGCGGATGTCCTCGGCGAGTTCCGGGTCGCGGGCCTCGAGTCCGTCGAGCACGGCCTTCTCGGTGGCGACGTCGGAGCGGTTGATGATGTCGACCAGGGGCGCGATGCCGCCGACGACCTCGACGCTCTCGCGCGGCGACACGACGGCGCCGGCGCGCTGCCGCAGGACACCGGCGACGATCCCGACGGCCTCGGGGGTCGCGCTGCCCATCGTGGCGAACGCCTGCGCGACGTCGGTGCGGACGCGCTCGTCGACACCCGCGAGGACGGCGCTCGCCTGACCGGGCTTGAGGTGTGCCAGGACGAGGGCGATGGTCTGGGGCAGCTCGCCCTCGAGCAGGGTGATGACCTGCCCGGGCTCGGCGTCGTCGAGGAAGTCGAAGGACTGGCCGGCCAGGTTCGAGGCGAGTCGGTCCATCACGCCGGCGGCGCGCTCGGCGCCGAAGGACGCCTCGAGCAGCCCGAGCGCGGTCTCCTTGCCGCCACGCTTCTGCAGCCGGCCGCTCATCGTGATCCGGTGGAACTCCGACATGGTCTGGTCGACGACGGTGTCCTCGACGCGGCGCATCCGGACGATCTCGGCCGAGATCTCCTCGGCCTCCATCTCGGTGAACTGCTTCATCACCTCGGCCGCGCGGTCGGTGTCCATCTGCATGAGGATGAGCGCGACCTTCTGGGCGCCGGTCAGCGCACGGTCGTTCGAGCCCTTGCCGGTGCCCGGGCCGTTGCCGTTGCTGCCGCTCGGCATCAGGGCGCTCACACCGGTGCCCGGTCGTCGAGGAGCCCGCGCAGGAGCTCGGCAGTGCGCTTCGGGTCGCGTTCGGCCAGCGCGGAGATGTCCTGACGGCGGCGCTCGGCCGTGATCTCGTCGGTCGTCAGCACCTCGGTCGGCGGGTCACCGGCGGGCATCGTCGAGAGCACGGCGGTGGGGGCGTCACCGGCACCGAGGGTCGCGCGGTCGGCGGCGCCGTCCATCGCGAGGGGCAGCTGGAACGTCTCGCCGGCGAAGGCGTCGAGTTCGCCGAGGTCGACGGCCTCGCGCTCCTGCTTCCGGCTGCGACGGGCGATGACGAACATGACCGCGATGAGCGCGAGCAGGATGCCGATGACGATGCCGGCGGTGCGGATCGACGACCACAGGGCTTCCTGCTGGTCGGCCTTCTGCTGCGCCTCGAGGGCCTTCGCAGCCTGGTCGGCTCCGCTGGTGTCGAAGTCCATCATCGCGACCTTCACCTGGTCGCCGCGGTCCTGGTCGACACCGGCGGCGGCCGACACCAGGTCGTTGATGCTCTGCAGGTTCGCGTTCTGCACGGCGTCGGCCTTCGAGTTCAGCGCGACCGAGATGGTCTGCCGGTCGAGGGACCCCGACGGGATCTGCGTGGTCTCGGTGGTGTGGTCGACGGCGTTGTTCTTGGTCGCCGACTCGTTGGTGTAGCCGTCGTCACCGGTGCCGCTCGTGGCGGTGCCGTTCGGCACCGCGATGTTGTCCGGGCCGAGGACCCCGGTCGCACCGCTCGACGCCCCCGCGGCACCCGAGCCGTACTGCTCGGTGGTGCTCGACTCGTTGAGCGCGACCGGACCGGAGGTCGGTGACGTGTAGCTCTCCGACGTGCGGGTGCCGGACTCCTGGTTCATCGTGCCGGAGACCACGACGGTCGCGTTGCCGGCGCCGAGGGTGGTGTCGAGCAGGTCCTGGATCTTCTTGCTCGTCGCGGCGTCGTAGTCGGCGGCCTGGTCGGCACCGCTGCCGGTCGCACCGGTCCCGACGGCGGACAGCGTCTGCCCCTTGGCGTCGACGACCGAGACGTCGGTGGTCTGCATGCCCTCGACCGAGGCGCTGGTCAGGTGCACGATCGCCTGCACCTGGTCGGTGCTCAGCTGCGTGCCGTTGTCGGTGGCGATGAACACCGACGCCGTCGGGTCCTTCTCCTCGGACACGAACACGGACTTCTCCGGGATCGCGAGCTGCACGGTCGCGGTCTGCACGCCGTCCATCGCACCGATGGTCTTGGCGAGCTCGCCCTCCATCGCCCGCTTGTAGGTGACGTCCTGCTGGAACTCCGAGCTCGTCACGCCCATCTGGTCGAGCAGCGAGTAGCCGCCCTCGTTCGACGACGGCAGCCCGTTCGACGCGGCCTTGAGGCGCTCCGAGTACACCTGCGCCTGCGGCACCAGGATCGTCGCGCCGCCGTCGGTGAGCTGGTACGGCACACCGTCGGTCTGCAGCTGGTCGGTGATGGAACTCGCGTCGGCGGCGGCCAGCCCGGTGAAGAGCGGCGCGTAGGACGCCTTGCCGAGCCACGACGCCAGGGCGATCCCCCCGAGCACGAGCGCGGCGATCACCAGGATCGCGATGGTGCGCTGGGCGGCGGAGAAGCCCTTCACGTACGCGGACAGGCGCGCGAAGACGTTCTTGACGGCGACGGGCATCAGGCCTGCATCCTCATGATCTCGTTGAACGCGTCGACGCCCTTGTTGCGGACGGCGGAGACGAGCTCGAGCGTGACCTGCGCGCGGGTGGCGGCGATGGTCGCGTCGTGGATGTCGTCGAGGTTGCCGGTGACGGCCTTGAGCGCGAGGGTCTTCGAGTCGCTCTGCAGCGCCTGCAGCCCGTCGACGGCGTTCCCGAGGCTGGCGGCGAACCCGCTGCCGTCGGTGCTGGTCGCACCCGTAGCGCCGGTGACGTCGCTGGAGGTGCCGGACACACTGGTCAGTGCGTTCGTCATCGCGTTGGTGGTCACACCGTTGACGGCGTCGATGGGCATCAGTTCTTCCCGATCTGCAGTGCCGCCTCGTAGGCGGTCTTGGCACGGTCGACCACGGCGGCGTTCGCCTGGTAGCCGCGCTGGGCCATGATGAGGTCCGCCATCTGCGTGCCGAGGTCGATGTCCGGCATGCGGACGTAGCCCTCGTCGTTCGCGAGCGGGTTGTCCGGGTCGTAGGTCACGCGGCCGGCGGCGCTGCCGAACGCGGCGCCCTTGACGTAGGCGCCGGACACGCCGTTGCCCTCCTGGACCTCGACGTAGCGGGCCTGGAACGCGGTGTCGTCCATCGACTTCACGGTGTTCGCGTTCGCCATGTTGTCGGCGACGGCGTCGAGCCACTTCCGGTGCACGGTCATGCCGGTGCTCGCGATGCCGATCGCGTCGAAGGTCGTCACGAGTTCGTCCGCATCGCCGCACGGACGCTCGTGAGCTCGGAGTTCATCGCCTGCGTGGCGAACTGGTACCGGAGCACGGTGTCGACGTTGGAGAGCGTCTCCTCGTCGAGGTTGACGTTGTTGCCGTTCGTGTTCGTCGGCTCGAGGCTGCGGGCGACCGTCGGCGCGGTGTTCCCGCTGCCGTCGGTGATCGACTTCGCCAGGGCGTCCTCGAACTGGACCTTCTCGGCGTGGTAGTTCGGCGTGTTGATGTTCGCGATGTTGTTCGCGATCACCTTCTGGCGCATCGACAGGCCGTCGAGTGCGCTCTGCAGCGCGACGCTCGTCACGGAATCGAACACGGTGGTCCCCTCGTCAGGCGTCGCCCGTGGGACGTCGCCGTGCGGTGGTGGCCGATCCGTGGCCGAACTGGTGAGCGATCCGTGCTCGTGTGGCGCTATCGGTGCCCGTCCCCGGCCGCGTTAGCCCTCGCCCCGAACGGGGGTGGCACCACTTCTGCGACAGACCACTCGTCGAACGACGCGTGCTTCGTCGCGGAACAGGTGTGGCGGGAGCGCGGGTCAGGCGGACGCGTCGAGGTACACCGCGCCACGGGGCTCGCGGGTCGCGTCGACGGCGCGCAGCGCACCGAGGTGCTCGAGCGTCGCCCGTCGGTCCGACTCCAGTTCCGAGATGCGGTCGCGCTGCGCAGCGAGCAGTCGGGAGGCACGCCCCACCAACGCGCGCGGCACCGGACCCAGCCCGGCCGGCTCCGACCACCCCACCACGGCCGTGGGGTCGGCCGCCTGTCGGGCGGCGTCGTGTTCCAGGGAGTCGAGCAGGGCCTCCCAGGCGAGGCGGTGGTCGACCTGCTCGGGCAACGGTGTCGTTTCACGCGACGGTGCCGGTTCAGGCGACACCGAGGGCTCCGCCCGTCGACTGCTGGCGGGTCGGCGTCGCCGGCAGCGACGCGGCAGCGTCGTGCCACGACTGCCGCAGGGGTTCGAGGATCCGGATGCAGTCGCGCGTCGCCTGGACATCACGGTGCACGTTCGCGGTGATGAGGGACGTCGACGCGTAGTTGTAGACGGCGAGCAGGCCCTCGCCCCCGTCCCAGACGTCGATCCGCAGCGTGGACGACAGCTCGCCGACGATCGCCTGCGCGTGCAGCAGCTGCTCGCGGGCGGCGTCCCAGTCGGCGCTGGTCTGTGCGGCCTCGGCGCGGTGCAGGTCGAGCAGCAACCGGTCGTAGAGCATCGTGACGAGCTGCGCCGGGGTGGCCGACAGGACGGCCTCGTTCGTGTACTGGGCGCGACGCTGGTCGGTCACGGTGCGGGGCTGCGCGGCCTGGCGGAAGGCGGCGGCCTGGAAGTCGAAGGTCATGGTGATCCCGTCAGCTCGTCGTCGCCGCGAGCTGGCTGGCGAGCCAGCTGGACTGGGACTGGAGCTTGCTGAGGCTGGTCTCGAGCGACGAGTACAGCGTCTGGAGCGATGCGCGGCGCATCGTGAGTCGGTCGGTCCAGCTGTCTATCTGGGTGTTGAGGTCCTTGGCGACCGCCTGCTGGCCGGTGATCGTCGTGGTGATGGACCCGTCGTACTTGTCGGACGCGGCGGTGGCGGCGGCACCCACGTTCGCGGCGACGCCGGACAGCATCGCCTGCGTGCCCTCGGGGTCGGTGGCGAGGGCCTTCTGGAAGACCTCGGCGTCGAAGGTGAAGCTGCCGTCCTTGGTGATCGAGATGCCGATCGACGACGGCGACTTCCCGCCGACGGGCGCCGACATGGTGCTGCCCAGGCGCTGCACGGCGTCGCGCGTGGTGCCGTCGCCCATCAGGACCCCGGCGGTCGTGGTCGTCGACCCGCTGGTGGCACTCGTGCTGCTCGTCACCGCGGTGTTCGTCTTGTAGTAGGCCGAGACCGCGTTCATCGCGTCGACGAGTCCGGACGCCACGGACTGGGCCTTCGTGGTGTCCTGCGCGACGCCGACCGTGACCGGGTCCGTCGAGGCCCTCGACACGGTGACGCTGAGCCCGGGGACCAGGTCGGTGAACGTGTTCGTCGCGCTCGTGATCGTCTGCTCGGCGGCGGTGCCGGCCCACAGCGTGACGCTGGCGTCCTTCGCCTGGGCGACGACCGCGGCGCCGACCTCGGTCAGCACGTTCGTCGCGGTGCCGGCGGTCACCTGGTCGGCGGTCCCCCGGTACACCTCGAAGCCCCCCGCGGCCCCGGTCTTGGCGGACGTGAGCTGCAGCCGGTAGAGCTTGGTGCCGTCGGCGGCCGCACCCGCGGCGACCTTCGTGGCGGTGACGCCGGCCCCGGACTTGTTGATCGCCGACACCGTGTCGTCGAGGGAGCCCGACGACGGCGTGACGGTGGTCTTCGTGCCGTCGGCACCCACCAGGGTGATCGGTTCGGCAGCGGCCGACCACGTGGACATCGCGGCGGTGACCCCGACCTGGGCGGACGCGGTCGAACCGACGCTGAACGTCAGCGACCCGGCGCTCGCGTTCGTGCCGGTGACGGCGGTGACGCCCGACGACGAGCTCGTGGCCGTGAACAGGTCGAGCGAGGTCGCCTTGGCGGCGTCCTTCGCCTTGGTCGCGAGGGCCTGCACCAACCCGTTGATCGTCTGCAGTGACGAGATGAACGAGTTGGTGCTCGTGAGCTTGTTCTTGAGCAGGGTCTGCGGCACGCCCTCGACGCTCATCAACGAGTTGATGAGGTCGGTCGTCTTGAGCCCGCTGACGAGCCCGTCGATCGCGAGGCTGGTGCTCGAGGACACGGACGATGACATCGTCGACACTCCCTGGCGTCGTGGGGATGGTCAGGAGGGCGACGCCGCCTCCCGGGAAGCCTGAACGATCCCGGAAGGCGGCGTCGTGGGTGCTAGCGCAGGAGCGAGAGCACGCCCTGCGTGCTCTGGTTCGCCTGCGCGAGCATCGACGTGCCGGCCTGGCTGAGGATGTTGTCGCGCGTGTACTTGACCATCTCCTCGGCCATGTCGACGTCGGTGATGCGCGAACCGGCAGCGGTGAGGTTCTCCTTGGCCACGTTCGTCACGTTGATGGCGTGGTCGAAGCGGTTCTGGACAGCACCGATGCTCGAACGTGCCGAGGACACGTACTTGATCTGCTCGTCGATCGCGGTGATGGCGGCCTGAGCGTTCGTCGCGCTGTCGAAGGTGAGGGCGCCGACAGCGGTCGACACGGACTCCACGTTGGACTTCGACAGGTCGACCTCGATCTGGCTCGCCGCGTCGCCGTTGGCGCCGACCTGGAACTTCAGGACGCCTGCAGCGCCGGCGGAGCCGTCGAGCAGGTTGATGCCGTTGAAGTTGGTCGACTGCGAGATGCGGGTGAGCTCCTTGGTGAGCTCGCCGACCTCGGTGGTGATCGCCGTGCGCGAGTCCTCGTTGTTCGAGTCGTTACCGGCCTGGACGGCCAGGTCGCGCATGCGCTGGAGGATCGAGTGGGTCTCGGTGAGCCCACCTTCAGCGGTCTGCACGACGGAGATGCCGTCCTGCGCGTTGCGGGCGGCGACCGTGAGGCCACCGACCTGGGACTTCAGCCCCTCGGAGATCGACAGACCGGCCGCGTCGTCGGCAGCACGGTTGATGCGGAGACCCGACGAGAGCTTCTCGAGGGACTTCGACAGGTCGTTCTGCGTCGAGTTGAGGTTCCGGTACGTGTTGAGTGCCGAGAGGTTGGTGTTGATGGACATACCCATGGTGGTTTCCTCCGTGAATGCTGGGTCGTACTACAGCCCGTCCGTGGGCTGACGTGGATGACTCTCGACCGGGTGCCGGGAGTCGTTAGGGAATCGACGGAAATACCCGTCGACGGTTCAGCTCGCCGCCACGGCGACCGGCGCGGTCGCGTCGTGGACGGCACGTGCGACGCCGGCGGCGGCGTTCGACGCGACGCGTGCGAGGTAGGCGCTCCGGCGGGCCGCGGTGGTGCGCGAGGCGGGTTCGGCGGCGGCACCGCCGTCCCCGTAGTGGGCGGCCAGTCCGTCGCGGAGCAGGCGCATCGCCTCGGAGCGCTGCTGCGAGACGGCGGAGTGCGTGATGCCGAGTTCCGCGGCGACGTCGGTCACCGAGCGGTCCCCGAAGTAGACGGCCTCGACGACGAAGCGCATCCGCTCGGGCAGTGCCTCGACGGCTGCGCGCAGGTAGCGGCGCTTCTCGGTCTCGAGCAGGTCGTCGCCGGGCAACGGCAGGTCGGCGGCGACGAGGTCGGGCACGGTCTCGTCGAGCGGCGCGACGATGCGGGCCGCGTCGCTCATGGCGTCCGAGGCGGTCTGCCGGTCGACACCCATCGCGTCCGCGATCTCCTGCACGCCGACGCTCCGGCCGAGTCGGGCGGACAGGGCCTCCTGCGTGGCGAGGGTCTCGCGGATCCGCTTCCGGGTGCCACGGGATGCCCAGTCGGCCGAGCGCATGTCGTCGGCGAGGGCTCCGGCGATCCGGGTCCGGGCGTAGGCGCCGAAGGGGACGCCGAGGGTGGGGTCGAACGCGTCGGCAGCGGCGACGAGGGCGAGGGAGCCGACGGCGGCGAGGTCGTCGCGGTCCAGGTGCGTGGCACGGGAGCGGACGTCGGCGACGATGTAGCCCACGAGCGGGAGGTGCTCCACGATCATCGCGTTGCGTGCGGTGCGGTCCATGCTGATCCCCTGATCGACCTGACGTGACTGTCTCGACTCACCCGTCCCTGGGCACGACGGACGCCGGCCTCGGATGGCCGGTGCGTACGCCGAAGACCCGCCCGGTTCCCTCCGAGCGGTGCACCCCGCGCCCCTGTGAGGCGGTTCGAGGTCGCCCTCGTGGTGCGTTCTGAATGTATCGGCTGGCAATGTCCTGAACAGGGGTTCATCCGTCCCCAGTGCGGGGGCATTCGCGGTGTTTCCCGGTCGGCATTTGGGGGGACCCAGCGCGTAGAACGACCGTTTCCGTCCCCCGGACGGGGTGCGTTTCCCGATTGTCCGGGAGGCCCGGGGGACGTCCGCCTCGCAGGTCACGTCCCCCGCCGCTTACGACCACCGCCGTCGGGTCGATAGGTCTCGGTGTCCGCCGGATGGTGGACCCGAACACCCGACGACGACCCACACGGGAGGAGCTGATGAGCGTGAACGACCTGTCCGCCGTGCTCTGGCGCGAACGCGAACTGCTCGAGCTGCTCACCTTCAAGCTCGAGGAGGAGCAGCTCCTGCTCACCGCGGGCCGTTCCCGCTGGGTGTCGCACGCCAGCCGCGAGGTCGAGCAGGTCCTCGAACGACTCCGCAGCACCGGACTCGAGCGCGCCGCGTCGAGTGCCGAGGTCGCCGAGGAGTGGGGCGTCCCCGCCGATGCACCCCTGCGCGACGTCGTCGCCGCAGCGCCGAACGGCCCGTGGGGCGAGATCCTCGCCGCGCACCTGACCGCGATGGTCGAGCTGACCACCCAGATCGGCGCCCTGCGCGACGAGAACGACCGCTTCCTGCGCACCGCCGCCCAGGCCACCGAGGAGACCCTCGCCGGCACCGTGACGACCGCCGCGACCTACGACGCCTCGGGCACCTCCGGTCCCGGCTCCGACGGCGCTCGCCTGTTCGAGGGGACCCTGTAACCCCGTGGTCAGCACCTTCGGCTCCCTCGCCACCGCGTACTCCGGCCTCGCCGCAGCCCGTGCCGGCATCGACGTCACCGGCCAGAACATCGCGAACGCCGGCACCGCCGGGTACACGCGGCAGCGCGTCACGCAGAACTCCATCCCCGCGACGCAGACCGGGTTCATGCGCGGCACCGCCGCCCTCGCCGGTCAGGGCGTCTCCGTCGACGGCATCGCCCGCCTGGCATCGCTGACGCTCGACGTCGGCGTCCGGGTCGCCGCGGGGTCCTCCGCCTACGCCGACGCCCGTGCGACGGCACTGTCCGCCCTCGAGGCCGGCCTGCACGAGCCCGGCAAGGACGGCCTGAGCGCCAAGCTCGATGCCTTCTGGTCGTCGTGGAGCGAACTCGCCAGTCACCCCGACGACCCGGGTGCCGCCAGCGCCGTCCTCGGCGCAGCGGGCACCGTCGCCTCGGCGCTGGCAGCCGGATCGAAGGCCGTCGACGCGCAGTGGTCCTCGGTCCGGGGCACCGCGGCCGGCCAGGTGACCCAGCTGAACGACGCCGCGAAGCAGGTGGCCGACCTGAACGGGCGGATCCGCACCGCACTGGCCTCCGGCGGCACCGCGAACGAACTCCTCGACCAGCGTGACCAGCTCACCGAGCAGATCGCGACGCTCGCCGGCGGGACGACCCGCACCAACGCGGACGGCACGGTCGACGTGCTGCTCGGCGGCAACCCGCTCGTGCAGGGCACCGACGCCCGCGCCGTCGCCCTCGGCGGTGGCGAACGCCTCGCCGACGGCGCCGCGGTCACCCTGACCTGGACCTCCGGCACCGCCGGCGCGGTGTCCCTCAGCGGCGGGTCGATCGGTGGCGCCCTCGCCGTCCTCGCCCCGGCGAACGGGAACGGCACGGGCGGCGCGCTCGCCCAGGCCGCCGCGTCCTACGACGCCGTCGCGACCCAGCTCGCGGCGACCGTCAACGCCGTCCATGCCACCGGCACGACCCCGGCCGGCACCACCGGCACCGCGTTCTTCGCCCTCGCGGCGGGCGTCCCCGCAGCGCAGGGCCTGTCCGTCGTCCCGACGGACGGCACCGGCCTGGCGACGCGGAACGCGGCGGGGCAGCTCGACGACTCGTTCGCCGATGCGCTCTCGCGACTCGGCACGGGCCCTGGAGCCGCCGACACGACCTGGGCGACGTTCGTGGCGGGGGTGGGCACCGCCTCCCGGTCGGCCGCGACGGAGTCGACGCTCACCGGACTCGCCCTGACCAACGCGCGCACCCAGCAGCAGTCGGGCGCCGGCGTCGACCTCGACGAGGAGAACGTGAACCTGCTGAGCTACCAGCACGCGTACCAGGGCGCGGCACGCGTCCTGACCGCCGTCGACGAGATGCTCGACACCATCATCAACCGCGTCGGACTCGTCGGGAGGGGCTGATCGTGATCACCCGGGTGACCACCCAGATGTCGATGGCCGCGGCCTCGGCACGGCTGCAGACCGGTGCGGCGCGCGTGGCGCAGCTGACCGAGCAGGCCACCACGCTGCAGGCGATCCAGAAGCCGTCCGACGACCCGGTCGGCACCGCGTCGTCGATGCAGGTCCGCAAGGAACAGGCCGCCGCCGCGCAGCACACGCGCAACGCGAACGACGCCGTCGCCTGGCTCGCGACCACCGACAGCGCCCTGTCCAGCGTCTACTCGGTGCTGAACAGCGTGCGGGACCTGACCGTGCAGGCGGCGAACTCCGGCACCATGAGCGACACCGACCGCGACGCCTTCATCACGCAGTTCCAGTCGCTGAAGTCCGACCTCGAGGCACGGGCCAACACGACCTACGGCACCCGCTCGGTCTTCGCCGGCGCCTCGACCGCCGCCGCCGCGTACGACCCGGCGACCGGGTGGGCGGCCTCCGGCACGGACGTCTCCCGCCGGATCGGCGACGGCACCACCGTGCGCGTCGACACCGCCGGGGCGGACGTCTTCGGCACCGGCGCGTCGTCCGTGTTCGGGGTGCTCGACTCCATCGTCAGCGACCTGCAGAACGGGGTGAACGTGAACGCGCGGATCGACGACGTCGACGGCGCGCTCGGGGCCGTCCGCGGCGCCCAGGCCGACGTCGGTGTCCGGCACGCGACCGCCCTCGCCGCGCAGGACTCGCTGAAGACGGCAGCCGTCTCACTCGAGAACCGCCGCGCCGGCATCGAGGACGTCGACCTCGCCAAGGCCGTCCTCGACCTGCAGGTGCAGCAGACCAACTACCAGGCAGCCCTCGCCGTCACCGCGAAGGTCCTGCAGCCGACCCTGATGGACTACCTCCGATGAGCATCTCCCTGACCTTCGCCGTCCCGCCGTTCGGCCTGTCCCCCGCACCGGTCTTCACGCTGACCCCGGTGGACGGCGCCGAGGGCCTGTTCACCCTCGTCGGGGGTTCCTCGCGCTTGTTCGTGCTCGACGCCGCAGTGCACCTGCCGTCGTACTCGCCCGAGCTCACCGACGAGCAGGCCGCGGGGCTCGAGCTGACCGATCCCGCCGACGCGATGCTGCTCGTGGTGGCGAACCCCGGCGCGTCCGGCACGACCGTCAACCTGCTCGCGCCGATCGTCGTGAACGCCCGGACCGCCGTGGGCGCGCAGCTCATCCTGGAGGACCAGGACCTGCCGCTGCGGGCGGAGCTCGCGCGGGCGTAGGTGCTGCGGGGGCTCGTCGGCCGCACGCGTTTTGCGACAATCCACGAGTCGATCGGCGCGTGGTTCGTCGGAACATGCGCACGCAACCGTTGCGTGTGCATGAGTCGACAAAGCACGAGGTGATCAACACGTGCATCGTCGCAAGGTGCACACGAATAGAGCGCCCTCGTTCCTCCACACAGGGCGGTTGCGCTCGACTGTCCACAGATCGTCGCGGTCGGGCCCTCGCTCCGACTCGCTTCCAGCAGCCTGTGGGGCATGGGCAGAGCGAACGACATCGAACTCATCCGCACGACCGGCCTTCCGGATCCCGAACGCCGGGCGCTCGAGCGTGATGTCCACCGCGGGGTCCTCGAACGGATCCGCCCCGGCGTCCTGGTCCGGCCCGGGGCGCTCGACCATCTCCACCCTGGTGAACGACACCACGTGCTCGTCCGAGCATCGCTCCACCGCGTCCGCGCCACTGACCTCGTGTCGCACCAGTCCGCGTGCGCTGTGCTCGGGCTGCCGCTCGTCGGCGAAGCTCCGATGAAGGTCCACGTGTCCGACCCGACGACCACCCACACGCGGGTGACCGCCTGGTTCGTCCGGCACGGCACCGCAGCCCGGCCACCGACCGCGTACATCGAGTCCGGCGGACTGCGGACCACCGGGTGGGCGCGGAGCGCGGTGGACGTCGCTGCGACCCGTCCGTTGCTCGAGTCGCTGCCGGTCGTGGACCAGCTGCTCGCCGATCGGCGCACGACGCCCGAGGCGCTGGCCGCTCATCTCGAACTGCGGGGCTCGGCGCAGGCAAAGGCGAGGGTGGCGATCGGGATGGGGTCGGCGCAGTCGGGGTCGCCGGCGGAGTCGGTGTGCCGGGTGCGCTTCCGGCAGGTCGGGGCGCCGGAGCCGGTGCAGCAGCACGAGTTCCGACGGACCGGCGGTGGGACGGCCGTCGTGGACTTCTGGTTCCCGGATCAGGGCGTCGTGGTCGAGGTCGACGGTCGCGCGAAGTACGAGGACCCGACGATGCTCGAGGGGCGGAGTACCGCCGAGGCGCACTGGCAGGAGAAGCGTCGCGAGGACTTCGTCCGGTCGTTCCCCGAGGTCCGGTTCGTCATCCGGTTGTCGTGGGCCGACCTCATGCAGCCCGACCGCGTGCGTGCAGCACTCCGCCGGGCGGGTGTCCCGTGCCGGTGATGCGCAGGCGAGCGGCTCCGAGGGGCCGGCCGGGATCAGCGGCTCGGCGCCTCCGGGTGGTGCGCACGCTGCCGTTCGACCACGAGCGGTGCACTCGGCACGCCACCGCCGACGATCACTTCGCCGGTGCCGACCCGCACGCCGTGGACCCGCCCGACGCCCTTCACCACACCGGCACGGCGATCCGGGTCGGGCTCGCGGTGGTCGCCCCCGGCTGCGAGTTCGGCGTCGCGGACGGCGACCGTCCCGAGCACCTGGGCACCGGCGCCGAGCTCGGTGGGGCCGTCGACGAGGCAGCCGCCCGACAACCGAGCGCCGTTCCCCACGCGCACGTCCGCCACGGTGGCCGTGATCGTGACGGGCCCCGGGCCAAGTTCGGCACCGGAACCGATGGTCACCCGGGCCGCGGTGGCGACGACGGAGACCGGGCCCGGACCGAGCCGCGCGCCGGATGCGACGGTGATCGAGCCCCCGGCACGCGTCTCGAGCACGGCTCCGGGGTAGAGCACCACCCCGGCTGCGAGGGTGACGTCCGCGCCGACGAGCACGGAGCCGGGGTCGAGCACCACGACCTCGGGCAGCAAGCCGCGCACCTCGGCGACCGTCAGGAACCCGGAGGCCCGACGAGCGTCGTCAGCCGGACCGGGCGCGCCGTCGATGTCCATCCAGCGAGCCTCCCACATGCCCGGCGTACGGTGAGCGCATGGCCCGCTCCCCGAAGGACCAGGCGATCGTGCCGCTGCCGAACGCCCAGGTCTCCCCCATGCCCGACGACTCCCGGACCCCGCAGCCGCAACAACCCGGCGGGTGGGTCAAGTGGCTCGACCGTGCCATCAGCGTCCAGCGCCCGGTGGTCGTGGCGCACGTCAACGCGATCCGCCGACGCAAGCCGGACGCCACCCCCGCCGAGGTCATCCAGATCCTCGAGCGGCAGTACCTCACCGCGGTCACCACCGGTGGCGCAGCGGTCGGTGCGAGCGCGGTCATCCCGGGCGTCGGGATGGTGGCCGCCCTCGGGCTGAGCGGCGCGGAGACGGTCGGGTTCCTCGAGACCACCGCGCTGTTCGCCCAGTCGGTGACCGAGGTGCACGGCATCGCCCTGGATGACCCCGAACGGGCACGGACCCTGGTGATGGCGATGATCCTCGGTGCTCCGGGCACACAGCTCATCAAGCAGCTCGGCGGGCAGATCGCCGGCGGTCAGGCGCGCACGGCGTTCTGGGGCGAGATGGTGACCTCGTCCCTGCCGAAGCAGGTCGTCAACGGCCTCGGCGGGCAGGTCCGCGACCAGTTCATCAAGCGGTTCGCAGTGCGTCAGGGGACGTCGGTGCTCGGCCGTGCACTGCCGTTCGGGATCGGCGCAGCCGTCGGCGGGCTCGGCAACCACGCGCTCGGGCGGAAGGTCATCCAGGCCTCGCGGACCGGGTTCGGGCCGCCGTCGGCACACTTCCCGATCATCCTCGAGCCCAAGCCCGCGAAGCCCGAGAAGCAGCCCAAGGAGAAGCAGCTGAAGGAGCCCAAGCAGCCCAAGCAGCAGAAGCAACTCGGCTGGCGCCGCGGCTCCGCGAAGGACGAGGACCTCTGGTCGGAGACGCCCGAGCGCTGAGCCGGGCGGCAGGCCCGATCAGAACGGCCGAGGCCCGATCAGAACGACCGACGCCCGATCAGAACGACCGAGGCCCGATCAGAACGACCGCACCGGCGTCCTGACGACCTGTCCGGCGTGCGCGAACCCGCCGCCGAAGCCGAACAACAGCGCGGGGACGCCCTCGGGCAGGTCGCCACGCGCCCACGCCTTCGACAACCCGAGCGGGACGCTGGCGGCCGAGGTGTTCCCGGACTCGACGACGTCGCGGATGACGAACTTCGACTCCCCGCCCAGTGCGGTGACGAGCGGCTCGATGATCCGCAGGTTCGCCTGGTGGAACGCGAACACCTCGATGTCGTCCATGGTGAGCCCGGCGGCCTCGACGACCTTGCGGGCGTGCCCCTCGGCCTCGGTGATGGCCCAGCGGTAGATCGATCGGCCCTCCTGGTTGAACCGACCCGGCGACCCCTCGACCCGCACCGCGTCGAGCAGGTGCGGCACGCTGCCCCACGAGACGGGGCCGATCTCGGGGACGTCGGCCGCGCCGAGCACGGCGGCCCCGGCCCCGTCACCGACGAGCACGCACGTCGACCGATCGGTCCAGTCGGCGATGGCGGAGAGGGTCTCGGACCCGATGACGAGCGCGACGTCGGTGGACCCGACGCGGATCGACTGGTCGGCGAGGGCGAGCCCGTACTCGAACCCGCTGCACGCGGTGTTGATGTCGATGGGCGCCGGGCCGTTCGTCATCCCGAGCGCGGCGGCCACCCGACCGGCGGTGTAGGGCGCACGGTCCTGGTGCGTAGTGGAGGCGACGATGACGAGTCCGACGGCCGAGGGCGAGACGCCGGCGTCGGCGAGGGCGTTGCGGCCCGCTTCGATCGCCATCGACGTGACGGTGTCGTCCGGCCCGGCGATGTGGCGGGTCTGGATCCCGGTCCGGGTGCGGATCCACTCGTCGTTGGTGTCGACCATGGTCGAGAGTTCGTCGTTGGTCAGGATGCGTTCGGGCTGGTGGTGACCGAACCCGAGGATCCGGCTGCCACGGAGTGCTGGGGTGTTCACCGTCGTCACGGTACTCCTCCCCCGAACCAGAACATGCCCCCGACGGCATGCGGCGGCGCAGCGACGCAGCATGCAGAACCGGTACTCCCAGGGCCTGGCAGGGTGCCCCTCGGAGCGCGTAGACCGGACCCATGGACTACACACACCTCGGACGGACAGGGCTGTCGGTTTCACGGGCAGTGCTCGGCACGATGAACTTCGGCCCGGAGACCACTGAAGACGACTCGCACGCCATCATGGACCGGGCCCACGAGCTCGGCGTCAACTTCTTCGACACCGCCAACGGCTACGGCGGCTCGGTGGGCAAGGGCGCCACCGAGGAGATCATCGGCCGCTGGTTCGCGAAGGGCGGCGGCCGTCGCGAGAAGACGGTCCTGGCGACGAAGGTCTACGGCGACATGATCGACTGGCCGAACGGCGGCAAGCTCAGCGCCTTCAACATCCGCCAGTCGCTCGACGCCAGCCTGCAGCGCCTGCAGACGGACCACATCGACCTGTACCAGTTCCACCACGTCGACCGTGCGACCCCGTGGGACGAGATCTGGCAGGCGATCGACGTCGCCGTGCAGCAGGGCAAGGTCCTGTACGTCGGGTCGTCGAACTTCGCCGGCTGGCACATCGCCCAGGCGCAGGAGGCTGCGAAGCGCCGCCACACCTTCGGCCTGGTGAGCGAGCAGTCGATCTACAACCTCGTGGTGCGCGACATCGAGCGCGAGGTCCTGCCCGCCGCCCGCGAGTACGGCCTCGGCGTCATCCCGTGGTCCCCGCTGCAGGGCGGCCTGCTCGGTGGTGTCATCGAGAAGACCGAGAACGGCTCCCGCCGTCTGTCGGGTCGCAGCGCCGAGTACGTCGAGGGGCACCGCGACCAGCTCACCGCCTACGAGTCGTTCGCCAAGGAGCTCGGTCACACGCCCGGCGAGCTCGCCCTCGCGTGGCTCCTCCACCAGCCCGGTGTGACCGCGCCGATCACCGGCCCCCGCACGATGGAGCAGTGGGAGTCCGCGGTCCGCGCCGTCGACATCCGCCTGGACCAGCGTGCGCTGAACCGGCTCGACGAGATCTTCCCGGGGCACAAGACCTCACCGGAGGACTACGCCTGGTGAGCTGACGGAACGGGCCGGGACCACGGCCCGCGATCAGGACCACGGACGGGAGGCACGGTGCGCGTCGGACGCGCACCGTGCCTCCCGTCCGCCGTTGCGACCACTGCCCGTGGCAAGTCGCCAGGACGACGCACGCCCGTCAGAGCGCTGCGATCTCCGCGTCCGTCAGCCCGGCCCAGCGCAGGTACGCGGTGACACTGCCCCACCGCGCCTCGACGTGCCGGATCACGGTGGTCATGGTCTCCGGCACGCACCGTTGCGCGACAGCGGTCGCCTCGGGGTCCGTGCTGACCGCACGCTCTGCGGCGAACCGATCGGACAGCCCGGCAGCGCTGGCGGCGTAGTCGTCGCCGACGGCCTCGATCGACGCACCCCAGAGTCGGGCGAGCAGTCCGCTGACGACGCCGGTGCGGTCCTTGCCGGCGGAGCAGCAGACGAGCACGTCGCCGTCGGACCGGGCGATCGCGCGGAACGCGGCGGCGATCCCGGTGCGGTGGCGCTCGAGCCAGTCGATGTACTGCTCCTCGAGCTGCACGGCCTGGGTGCCGGACTCGACGGTCGACGGGTCGAACAGCGGGACGAGCCGGTAGCCGTCGGTGGTGCCGAGCGGGTGCGGGACGCGGGCGACCTCGTCGTCACGGCGCAGGTCGACCACGGCCGCGAGTCCGTGCGGGTAGGCGTCGGCACCGACGCGTTCGGTGTTGGCGCGGTACACGGTGCGAGGGCGGGCGTCCTGCAGGGCCGGTCCCCCGACCTCGCGCAGGTTGGTGAGGGTCGACGTCGTCGTCATGCCGTCAACCCTGCCAGACGCCAGACGCCAGATGACCGACGACAGACCGCACGACGACGGGCCCCGCGCTTGCTGTGTGCGCGGGGCCCGTCGTCGTGCGGGTGGTGCTGGTGGAGCTGGTGTCTGCTGGCTAGCGGACCGAGACCGGCGAGTCGTCGGTCTGCTCGTAGAGGACGTAGCCCTCTTCGCCGTGGACCGCGGTGTCGATGCCGGCGACCTCGTCCTCGGTCTTGACGCGGAAGCCGATCGTCTTCTCGATGAGGAAGCCGATGACGAACGCCAGGACGAAGGAGTAGATGCCGACGGCCAGGGCCGCGGTGGCCTGCTTGCCGAGCTGCTCGAACGAGCCCGAGTAGATCAGGCCGGTGTCGTTGGCGAAGAAGCCGAGGTACAGCGTGCCGACGATGCCGCCGACCAGGTGGACACCGACGACGTCGAGCGAGTCGTCGAAGCCGAGACGGTACTTCCAGTCGATGGCGAAGCAGCAGATGATGCCGGCGACGAAGCCGAGCAGGATGCCCCAACCCGGGGTCAGGTTGGCACATGCCGGGGTGATGGCGACGAGACCGGTGACGGCACCCGAGGCGGCGCCGACCGAGGTGGCCTTGCCGTCCTTGAGCTTCTCGACGAGCAGCCAGCCGAGGATGGCGGCGGCCGGTGCGGCGAGGGTGTTGACCCAGGCGATCGCGGCGATGCCGTCAGCGGCGCCCTCGGAGCCGGCGTTGAAGCCGAACCAGCCGAACCACAGGATGGCGGCGCCGAGCAGGACGAAGGGCGGGTTGTGCGGCTTGTGCGCACCCTTGGCGAAGCCGACGCGCTTGCCGAGGACGAGCGCCAGGGCGAGACCTGCTGCACCGGCGTTGATGTGTACCGCGGTGCCACCGGCGAAGTCGATGACGCCCCACGTGGCAGCCCAACCCGAGGTCAGGTTGAAGACCCACGAGGCGACGGGGAAGTAGACGACGGTGACCCAGATGCCCGCGAAGACCATCCAGGCGCCGAACTTGGCGCGGTCGGCGATGGCGCCGGAGATGAGCGCGACCGTGATGATCGCGAAGGTGGCCTGGAAGCCGACGAACGCCATCGACGGGTACGCGGCCTGGATGTTCGAGGACTGCGCCTCCTCGAAGGCCTGGCCGAGGCCGATCTGGTTCCAGTCGATGCTGAAGAACCCGACGACACCGGAGACCGCCGTGCCGTCCCCGTGGTTGGCGAAGGCGATCGCGTAGCCGTAGAGCACCCACAGGACGCTCACGAGTGCGATCGCACCGAACGACATCATCATCATGCTGATGACGGACTTGGCCTTCACCAAACCGCCGTAGAAGAAGGCCAGGCCGGGTGTCATGAACAACACCAGCGCCGCCATGACCAACACGAACGTCGTGTTGCCCTGATCAAGCATCTGTTCACCTCTCGATTGCACGAGCGGCTCTTGGACCGCCTCGGGTGACACCGAGTCTGGCGAGGTGACGTTTCACGAGGGGGCACGATGTGTTTCGCGGATGTAACGCGACGGCGCGGTTTGTAAACGTCGTGTTTCGCACGGCCCGATGCCCCCTGGACAGGGGGTGCACCGACCGGTCAGCGGATGCCCCGGACGGTGCGGGTCAGTCCTGGGCGCGGCTCAGGGCCACGACACGGCTCGCTGCGCGCAGGTACTTCTTGCGGTAGCCGCCGTCGAGCATGGCGTCGGGGTACACCTGGTCGAGCGGCGTGCCCGAGGCCACGATCCGGACCTGGGCGTCGTACAGCCGGTCGACGAGCGCCACCCACCGGAGCGCGTCGGTCTGGTCCGTGAAGGCCCGGACGTCGGTGAGCCCGACGGCGTCGAGGTCCTCGACGAGCGCGACGTACTTCGACGGGTGCACCGAGCCGAGGTGCGCGACCACGGCCGAGAAGTCGTCGAGCGTGACGGTGCCGGCCGGCAGCGCCGCGGCCACGTCGGACACCACGCCGGCCGATTCGTCGACCGCGCGGCGGCGGTAGTCGAGCCCGTCGATCCGCATGGTGTCGAACCGGTCGGACATCGCCTGGATCTCCCGCAGGAAGTCCTGGGCCGCGAACCGGCCCTCTCCGAGCGCGCCGGGAGGCGTGTTCGAGGTGGCGGCGAACCGGGTGCCGGTCTCGCTCAGCTCCTTGATCAGGCGGGTCATGACCATGGTGTCGCCCGGATCGTCGAGCTCGAACTCGTCGATGCAGACCAGCGCGGTCCCGCGCAGCAGGTCGACCGTGCCCTGGAACCCGAGCGCGCCGACCAGGGCCGTGTACTCGATGAACGTGCCGAACGTCTTCCGCCCGGAGGCCGCGTGGTACGCCGCGGCGAGTAGGTGGGTCTTGCCGACCCCGAACCCGCCGTCCAGGTAGACGCCCGACTTCGCGGCGGGCTCGACCGACTGCTTGCGGCGGCCGAACAGCCCGCGACGTGGCGCGTCGGTCGGCCCGGCCGCGACGAACGCGGCGACGGCGTCGCGCACGTCGGCCTGCGAGGCGTAGTCCGGGTCGGGCCGGTACGAGTCGAACGAGGCGGCCGCGAACTGGGGCGGTGGCACGAGTGCCGCGGCCATCTGCTGCGGGGTCACCTGGGGGTCACGGTCGACGAGGTGCGCTGGCGCGGTGTTCGTGGACAATCAGGGACCCTTCCGGGAAGCAAGTCGTGCGGTGTCACGTTGCGGCTGGGGCACGGTACGTCCGCGTACCGTTGCCCACAGGCACCGACGACCGATCCTAGTCCGGTGCCGGATGACCACCTGGAGGTAGCCCACCATGACCGCACCGGTCGACCCGTCCGAGAAGTTCACCGCCTACGCCCACCCGGAGCGTCTCGTCTCCACCGAGTGGCTGCAGGAACAACTGGACGCCCACACCCCCGACCTGGTCGTCGTCGAGTCCGACGAGGACGTCCTGCTCTACGAGACCGGACACATCCCCGGCGCGGTCAAGATCGACTGGCACACCGACCTCAACGACCCGGTGCAGCGCGACTACATCGACGGCGAGGCGTTCGCCGAGCTGCTCGGCAGCAAGGGCATCGGCCGCGAGACCACCGTCGTGGTCTACGGCGACAAGAACAACTGGTGGGCCGCGTACGCCCTCTGGGTCTTCTCGCTGTTCGGCCACGAGGACGTCCGCCTGCTCGACGGTGGCCGCGCGAAGTGGATCGCCGAGGACCGCGCCCTCACCACCGACGAGACCGTCGTCACGCCGGCCGAGTACCCGGTCGTCGACCGGATCGACACCGAGATCCGCGCCTACAAGGACGACGTGCTCGCCCACCTCGGCAAGCCCCTCATCGACGTGCGCAGCCCGGGCGAGTACGACGGTTCCCGCACCACCGCGCCCGACTACCCGGAAGAGGGTGCGCTGCGCGGCGGCCACGTCCCCACCGCGGTGAACATCCCGTGGGCGACCGCCGCCGCACCGGACGGCACCTTCAAGCCGCGCGCCGAACTCGACGCCATCTACCGCGAGGGCGCCGGCATCGGCGATGCGGACGAGGTCATCGCGTACTGCCGCATCGGCGAGCGGTCGAGCCACACCTGGTTCGTCCTCCAGCACCTGCTCGGCTACGACAGCGTCCGCAACTACGACGGCTCGTGGACCGAGTGGGGCAGCGCCGTCCGCGTCCCGATCGTGCAGGGCGCGGAGCCGGGTACAGTTCCGAACCGATGAACGACAGCACCGAGGCCACCCTCCCCGCCACCCTCGCCGAGATCCGCGACGACTTCCTCGCCCTGGGCCAGAAGGACCGCCTGCAGCTCCTCCTCGAGTTCTCGAACGAGCTGCCCGCGCTGCCCGAACGGCTGCAGGGGCACGAGGACGAACTCGAACGGGTCGAGGAGTGCCAGTCCCCCGTGTTCATCACGGTGACCGTGGGCGAGGACGGCGACGCACTCGACGTCGTCCGCATGCACGCGACCGCGCCGCGCGAGGCGCCGACCACGCGCGGCTTCGCCTCCATCCTCGCGCAGGGCCTGAGCGGCCTGACGGCAGCGCAGGTGCTCGCCGTGCCGGCGGACTACCCGCTGACCATCGGCCTGTCCGAGGCGGTCAGCCCGCTGCGGATCCGCGGCATGGTGGGCATGCTCGGACGCGTGCAGCGTCAGGTGCAGGCTGCGGTGTCGTAGACGCGACCGGAAAGCGGACGGGAGGCCCGTGGCGGATCCGCCACGGGCCTCCCGTCCATCTCCCCTCGGCACGCATGCCGTCCTCTGGAATTTCAGTCCGGATCCGTGCCAGGATGGTGCGGTCAGCACCAGGGGGGAATGACGATGGCGAAGATCCACGGGAACGATCCGACCGGCTACTCGTACAGCGCGGCGGATGCACTCAAGTCGGCTTCGACGGCGCTCGCGTCGTCGATCGACGGCCAGTCCGGGTCGCGGTCGTCATCGGTGACGACTGCGCGTGCGGAGTTCCGGGGCTACTTCTCCGAGGTCTTCGCGGACAACGCCGACATCGCCTCGCGCAGCGCGACGAAGCTCGTCGAGTCGCTGCAGAGCCTGTCGGGGTTCGTGCAGCAGCTGCGCGACGCCGCGAAGGACGAGGACGACCGGCGGAAGCAGGCGAAGGCGTGGGACGCCCGCAAGCGTGAACGCGAGGAGAACTTCCTCGTCGCCGCCGGGCACGAGGTCTCGACGTGGTTCGGCGGGGGCGACGACCCGAAGCCTCCGGAGCCCGAGCCGGAGCCACGACTGCAGGCGGACGAGGTCAGCGTCACGGGGCGGGAGTTCCCGGCGGGCGGCGGGACCAGCGGTGGGACGTCGTCCGCCGTCCCCGCGGACCTCCGCTCCTTCGAGGCGACCACCCGGACGCTCGACGCCGATCTGTCCGGCGCCGTCTCGACGTTCCGGAACGCCCTGAGCGACTACGAGGCCGAGTGCAACCCGTGCTGGGGCACCCTGAACGCCCAGTCGCTGCTGACCGCGGTGAACGACTGGCTCACGGCGAACGGGAAGGACGCCGACTGGGCGGGCACCGTCGCAGCGCAGTTCGAGGCCGCCGGTGGCGGTGCCGGGCCTGCGACGCTGTCGGACGCGGCGATCGCGGCCGCGCTGTCCTCGGCGGGGATCGACGCAGGTCGCGACGACTTCACCATCGGGCCGTTCTCGGCGATGGGGACGCCCCCGACCAACGGGTTCGCCGACGACCCGGTCAACACGGCCACCGGCAACTTCCTCGAGCCCGAGACCGACCTGTCCTTCGCGGGGCAGGCCGCGTCGCTCCGGCTCACCCGCATGTACAACTCACTCGACGGCCGCGTCGGGGTGTTCGGACTCGGGTGGTCCTCCATCCTCGACATCCGGCTCGAGGTCAGCGACGAGGCCGCCTCGGTCGTGCTGGACGACGGCCGGCAGGTCGACTTCCCACGGCAGGGGGACGGGTGGAGCCGCGGCGTCGGCGAGGACCTGTGGCTCCGGGCCGAGCAGGACTCGCTCGTCGTGCGGGACAACGCCGGCGGCCGGTGGGCGTTCACGCCGTCCGGACTGTGGCTGAGCAGTGCGCGTGGAGCGGGCACCGCCGTGACCGTGCGACGCGACGAGCACGATCGGATCACGCGGCTCGCGCACGTGTTCGGGCGGTTCGTCGACATCGAGTACAGCGGCGACCGGGTGGCGTCCGCGACGGCGTCGGACGGGCGCCGCGTCGAGTACCACTACGACGAGGGCCGCCGGCTGGTCCGGGCGACCGACGCCGTCGGCAGTCGCCGGTACCGCTGGAACGCGGACGGCCTGATCGACCGGGTGACCGCTGCGACGGGAGTCGTCGAGTGCGAGAACACCTACGACGACCGCGGCCGGGTCGTCGAGCAGCGCACACCGTTCGGTCGACGGGTCCGGTTCTCGTACCTGCCGGGTCGGGTCACCTCGGTCTCCGACATCGACGGGGTCCACGCGAACACCTGGATCGCCGACCGGAAGGGCCGCGTCGTCGGGATCATCGACACCGACGGGCAGCGCCAGTCGATGTCGTACGACCCGCACGGCAACCTCGTCTCGGTGACCGAGCGCGATGGTCAGGTGACCGTCCACGGGTACGACGACCGCGGGCGTCGGGTCCGGACCGTGACGCCGGAGGGCGCCGATCTGACCTTCGGGTACGACGAGCAGGACCGCATGACCACGGTGGTCACCGCGAACGGTGGGGTCGTCGAGTACGGGTACACGGGCGACGACCGGAACCCGTCCGTCGTCATCGACCCTGTCGGCGGTCGCACGCTGCTCGAGTGGCGGGACGGCGTGCTCGTCCGCACCACCGATCCGACGGGCGTCGTCGTCACGTTCCACCACGACGCGTCCGGTGAGCTCGTCGGCGTCGAGAACGCCGTCGGCGACACCGCACGTCTGATGCGCGACGCCGGAGGCAGGATCGTCGAGGCCGTCACGCCGCTCGGCAACCGGACCCGGTACCGCTACGACGCCGCCGGGCTGCTTACCGCGCGCGAGGACCCGGACGGGGGACTGTGGCGGTTCGAGCACGGCGACGGCGGTCGGGTCACGGCGACGATCGACCCGACCGGTGCCCGCACGGAAGTCACCTACGGTCCACACGGCGAGGTCGTCTCCACCACGGACCCCCTCGGTCGCGTCGTCGCGAAGGACTTCGACGCGTTCGGCAACGTGTCGACGATGACCCTGCCCGACGGTGCCGAGTGGGCGTTCGTGCACGACGCGCTCTCCCGGCTCGAAGCCGTGGTCGACCCGGCCGGTGGCACCTGGGAGCGGGAGTACGACGCGGTCGGAGCCCTCGGCGCCACCGTCGACCCGACCGGTGTCCGCACTGAGGTCGGGCGCTCGCGCGCGGACGGCGTCTCCACGGTCCGCGACGCCTTCGACGCCGTGTCCGTGACGACCGACGAGTTCGGGCGTCCGACCCGGCTCGAGCACGCGGATTCCTCTGCTGAGCTGACGACGTACGACGCGTGCGGCCGCCCGGTCGAGCTCGTCGACGCGAACGGTGGCCTCGCCCGCATCGAACGTGACCTCGCCGGACGCGTCGTCGCCGTCACCACCCCGGCGGGCCGCACCACCCGGTACGAGTACGACGCGTGCGGCCGACCGGTCTCCGCGATCGATCCCGCCGGCGCACGCACCACGCTGACCTACGACGCCGATTCGCGGGTCGTCGCGCGCACCCTGCCGACCGGCGAGGTCGCACGCACCGAGTACGACCGCCAGGGCCGGGTCGTCCACGCCGACGTCCCCGGGGTCGGCACCGTCCGGTACCGGTACGACCGGGTCGGTCGCGTGGTCTCGGCGCGGGACACCCGCTTCGGCCAGCGGACCTTCCGGTACGACGCCGCAGGACAGCTCGTCGCTGCGGTGAACGGGCTCGGCGGCACCACCCGCTACGAGCACGACCAGCGTGGACGCCTCGTCCGCACCGTCGATCCGCTGGGTGGCGTGACCGTCCGGACGTACACGCAGCTCGACAACGTGGCCTCGTCCACCGATCAGCTCGGGCGCACGACGACGGCGACCTACGACCCCGCCGGACGACAGCTCACCCAGACCGACCCGGACGGCACCGTGCTGCGGTGGGAGTACGACGCAGCCGGTCGGGAATCCGCGCAGTACGCCGGCGACCGTCTGATCGGCCGCATCGACCGCGATGCCCGCGCCCGCACGGTGACGATCACCGATGAGACCCGTCCGGACTCCCCCACTGCCCACGTCCTCGAGTTCAGCCGGCTGGGGCAGCTCGTCCGACGCTCGACCGGCGCCCGGGAAACGCGGTGGACCAACGATGCCGACGGGCTCCGCACCTCGGTGCAGTCCCCCGACGGGTCCACGACCCGGTACACGCACGACGCCACCGGACGGGTCGTCCGGGTCGAGCACTCGGTCTTCGGCGAGGTCCGGTACGAACACGACCCGGCAGGCCAGCTCCTGCAGGCCCGCGCCGGCGATCAGTTGCAGACCTGGGAGTACGCGAACGGACACGTCGTCCGGCACGCGCGCATCGACTCGGACGGCACGCACCTCAGCACCATCGGGCGCGACGCCGACGGGCGCATCACCCGGGTCGACGGACCCGGCGGGAGCACCACCTACGAGCACGACGATGCCGCGCAGCTGGTGGCGTCCGTCCAGGACGGCAGTCGCACGGGCTGGGTCTACGACGCAGCAGGTCGCCTGGTCGAGGAACGAACGGACTCCGGGGCCCGACGGTTCTCGTACGACGCCGCCGGACAGCTGACCAGGGTCGACGCTCCGGACGGGGCGCCCGAGGCGGAGTACGCCTACGACGGCGCAGGTCGACGGATCCAGACGGTCCGAACGGACGGCGTCGCGACCACGTACCGCTGGGCCCCGCAGGGTCACCTCACCGGGGTGGCGGAGACCACCGCGGCGGGCAGCACCACGACCGACCTGCACGTCGACGCCCTCGGTGAACTCGCCGATGTCGACGGCGTCCCGATCGACTGGGACACCGCCGCGTTCGCGCCGACGCTCCTCGCTGTCGGCGACACCCCGGTCGTCCGCGCTCCCGGTGGTCTCACGGGGGTGGGCGACGGGTGGGCAACCAGCGGTCGGCGCACCACGAGAGCAGCCGACGACGCCGACCCGTGGCAGACGCTCCTCGACCTCGGCGGCTCCGGCCTGCCCGGCGGGATCGCCCTCGGCGCCGACGGTTCGCTGCAGGTCGCCGGCTTGGAGTGGATGGGTGCCCGCGCCTACGACTCGTCGTCGCGCGGCTTCCTGTCCATCGACCCGGTCACCGCGCCCGCCGGAGCAGCCTGGGCGGGCAACCCCTACTCGTTCGCCGGCAACGATCCGCTGCACGCCATCGACCCGCTCGGTCTCGCGCCCGTTACCGACGCGGAACTGGAGGCCTACGCGGCGGCCGAACAGGGTCCGCTCGCCCGGGCCGCCGCGGCCACCGGTGACTGGTTCGCGGACAACTGGGAGTACGTCGCCGGCGGCGCGATGGTCGTTGCGGGCGGTGTGCTCGTCGCCACCGGTGTCGGCGGTCCGGTCGGCGCGATGCTCATCAGCGCCGGTGCCGACACCATCATCCAGAAGGCCACCACCGGCGAGGTGAACTGGGGCCAGGTGGCCGTCAGCGGGGCCTTCGGTGCCGTCGGCGGTGGTGCCGGAGCCCTGATCGGGAAACACCTGCTCGGGAACGCGGCAGAAGGAGCGGTCGAGAACGTCGCGAACTACGCGGTGAGTGGCCAGCCGGTGACCCCGGGTGGTCTGCTCCGGAACGCGGCCGAAGGTGCCGCGACGTCGGCGGCCACCGGCGGCACGATGTCGAAGGTGCACCTGCCGACCGCGGTGAACAAGTTGGACGACCTCGCGCCGACCCCGCCTGTCAACGTCCTCCCGTCGAGCGGGAAGACGTTCGTCGTGACGCCACAGGGGACGGCCTACGACATCCCTGCTGGTTGGGACATCGGACCGGCTCGGACCAACCGAGGGCTCGTTGCGCAAGATCCTGCTTCTGCAGCGAACCCGGGCATGCACGACGATGCCAACATGATCCGGGTGATGGAACCCACCGAACGGTATCCGAACGGCTACAGCCGTTACAGCAACGACTACGGGCAATGGCTCGATCCCCGAACGGGGAAGCCCGGCTCAAAGCCGGACAGCCATGTTCCCAGTGAGCACCAGGGAGAGTACCTCGGATGGCCGAACTGACCGCAAATGACGTTCACCTCGCACTCGTCGGCGAGACTGTCGACCTCATCTGGATCGACTTCAGGCTCACCCTCGCGTTCTCGAACCGGAGCATGGTCTCGTTCGAGACCACCTTCGCGATCAGGGATACGGATGGTGTGACGGTCTCGGTGGATCCGGAAGACAAGGATTCCCTGCTCCCCGCTCTCCATCTCCACACACAGAACGTCACGGGAGCTCGGATCGACGAAAGTGCGCTCGAAATCACATTCTCATCGGGAACGACTCTTCGAGCAGAACCGGACGACGATTACGAATCGTGGCATTACTCCGGCCCTGAGACGCCACCGGTCAGAGCGACCGCTCTCGGAGGTGGCAACCTGTTCATCTCGATACCTGGTGACGGCACTCCGATCGAGCGCGGTTGAGCTGAGCTGAGGATGGCCGCGCAGCCAGATGCCTCGACCAGACGAGGTCCGGAACCGACACAACCCATCGTCGGCGGAGATCCGACGGTGACGGACGCACCCCCGGACATCTCGATCGGCCATCTCCGAGCGGTCACCAACGATTCGACTGTGGAGCTCCATCCGGCGGACCTACTCGAAGCAGGAGCCGAACCTCGTACCGTTCATCGACCCACTCGAAGCCCTCGGGGAGGAGGACGTCCTGATCTGTCAGGTCGAGCACGGCGATGAACTGGTGACCGTGGTGCTCTTCGCGACGGATCGAACGCTCGTGGCGGCCACGGCGATCGACCGATTCGTCGGTCTCGTCCACATCACCGTCGAGGAGCTGTGCGCGCGCCTCCGTGTGTCGAACGCCCCGGGGGTGGAACTGGCGCTCGAGGTGGCATCGCAGTGTCGGTCCGAGGAGCGGGTCCGCATCTTCGAGCAGGGCGCGCTGTCGACGGCACGGACGTTCCTGACGAAGTACACGATGGCCGCCGAGAAGGGCTTCGACGTCCGTGGACTCGACGGGTTCGCACGTGCGCTTGTGCCGCTCGGTAGCGAGCAGCCGGGGTTCTGCACCGTGCAGGCTGACGCCGCGGTCGCGATCACCGCGTTCACGCCCGGCAGGATCGACGTCCTCGCCGCCATGAGCGTCGGCGGGCTCTCGCCCCAGACAGGAACGACCGAGGAGAACGGATGACCACGACAGTGCCGAGCGACCTGGGGATGGTCACGCACACGATCCCCGCTGATCACGTCGCGTTACCCGACCTCGTGCAGTTCTTCGCGGGCTCGAAACACTAGGGCTCGAAACGCCAGGGCGCGAGACACCAGGCCTCGATTCAACCGAGCTCGTCTGGGTCCTCACGACGCTGTCCGCCGTCACGTCCCCTGACCATTTGGTCGAGGCGCTCCCCCTCGAACGCCGTGTCAACACGGCGGAGGACCCAGGGCTCATCCTCAACCAAGCCGAGGCGACGGACATCGCCGACAGCATCTGGCAGCTCATCGACGGCGAGTTCCTCGGGTACCTCCCTGGCACGGACCTGACCGACGAGACGAACCTGGTCGTCCGCATCGACGCGTTCGACAGCGGCGAATGGACCGTGACGGTCCGACCGCCGCTCACGACGATGAGCGATGCCTTCGACCGGACGCACGGCCCAGCGCAGCCCGGCCGACCGGCGACTCGTCTCGAGGAGGTCGGGCCTCGCCAGCAGACGACGAACGGAACGAGTGCCACACCGGCCGCTTCGTGAGCAGAAAGGGTCGAGTGCGCGACGGTGATCCGACCATTTCTGCTCACTATGCGACCGAACGGACGCAAGGGCAGACGGGAGGCCCGTGGCGGATCCGCCACGGGCCTCCCGTCCGTCTGTCCCTGCGTCTACCGCGCGCTGGCCGCCCCGCGACGCTGGACCACCTCGGTGAGCCACGCGAGGATGCGGGCGTCGAACCAGTCGGCGTCGTGGTTCCAGAGCTTGGTGTGCCGGGCCGTGGTCTGCACCTCGAGCCGTACCAGGTCGGGTCGGGCGCGTGCGAGGTCGTGCGAGGCCGAGGACGGCACGAACCCGTCGTCGTCGCTGTGCAGCAGGAGGATCGGCACCGTCAGCTCGGCGGACCGGGTGACCATGTCGAGCTCGCGCAGGTCGACCGGCTGCTGCAGGCCGGCGAGCCGGTGCAGCACCGGGGTGCGGAGCAGACGCTGAGCGACCTCGCGAACCGGCCGCGGCAACCCCATCAACTGACTCTGGGACTTGAGCACCGCGTGCCAGTCGACCACGGGCGACTCGAGCACCACGCCGTCGACGAGTCCGGCGAAGCGTGAGCGCAACAGGGTCTGCAGCACGACGGCACCGCCCATCGACCAGCCCATGAGCACGACGCTCTGCGCGTTCTGCGCACTGAGCCACCGGAGGACGGAGTCGATGTCCTCCCACTCGGTGCTGCCGAGGCCGTAGCGGCCGTCGACGCTCGGTGGTGCGACGCCGTCGTTCCGCCACGAGGCGAGCACGACCGAGTAGCCGGCGGCGCGGAAGACGGGGACGGCGCGGATGGTCTCGGCGCGGGTGACACCGCGGCCGTGCACCAGGACGGCCCACGGGGCGTCCGGGTCGTCGGCACGGACGACCCAGGCCGGTGCGGGGCCGTTCGGGGTGGGGATGTCGATGTCCTCGACGGGCACGTCGAGCTCGCCGGGGGTCAGGTAGAACCAGCCGCCCCAGCGACCGCGGCGTGCAGCGGTCGGGTCGCCGGCGTCGATCGCGATGATGCGGCGCGTGACCGTGGTCTCGGTGGTGCCGAGGACCTCGCCGACGCGCATGTGCCCGGTGCCGGCGCCGAACCAGAGCGAGTAGCGACCCTGCAGCTCGGTGTCGGCGGTCCGCTCGATGGTCACCGTCATCCGGACCGGGTCGACGGCGTGGATCGGGACGCGTTCGGTGCGCTTGCGGTCCGGGGTGACGACGGCGCGGGCGACGGCGGCGACGAAGCCACCGATGACGGCCGTCCCCACCGCGGCGGCGGCCAGACCGGCACCGAGGGCGATGAAGCCGGCCGATCGTGCGGTCTCCTGGACGGCGTCCTCGGCGGGTCGCGCGGATCGGGACATGGCCCGGAGCCTAGTCTGCATGTGTGTCCGAAACCCGAGAGCCCGACGCCTTCGCGCGGCTCCGCGCGTTCGTGTCCTCCGGCAGCAGCCGCTCCGAGACCACCGTCACCGAGATCCCCTCGCCCACGCGGATCGCACCGTTCTCGATCGCCCTGGCGGCGGACGTGTCCGGCACCGCGCACGGCGTCGAGTCGGACCTCGGCACCGGACGGTTCATCGCCCTGTACGACCCCGAAGAACCCGAGGGCTGGGGCGGCGCGTTCCGGGTGGTCTCGTTCGCGCAAGCACCACTCGAACCCGAGATCGGTGTCGACGAGTTCGTCGCCGACGTCACGTGGAGCTGGCTCGTCGACGCGCTCGAGACGCACGGTGCCGAGTACGACCACGCTTCGGGCACGGCCACCAAGATCATCTCGCGCGGGTACGGCGACCTCGCCGCACAGGGCGACGGCGCCCAGCTGGAACTCCGCGCGTCGTGGACGCCCCGCGGCGACGACCTCACCGCACACGTCCAGGCATGGCAGGACATCGTCGCCATGCTCGCCGGTCTGCCTCCTGCCTCGGACGGCGTGACCCTGCTGGCCCCGAGGAGGCTCGCCAAGTGACCGACCCCGCCAGTTCGACCCCCGGTGCACCGGACCCCGCGTTCGAGGACTCGCACGAGGCCGTCAAGGTCATCGACTCGCGCGACGACTACCTCGACGCCGTCGCGGCGATCGCCGCCGGTCACGGGCCCGTCGCCGTCGACGCCGAGCGCGCCAGCGGCTACCGCTACTCGCAGCGCGCCTACCTGATCCAGGTGTTCCGTCGCGGTGCCGGTGCGTTCCTGTTCGACCCGATCCCGATCGGCGACTTCTCCGAACTGCAGGCGGCCATCGTCGACGAGGAGTGGCTGTTCCACGCCGCCTCGCAGGACCTGCCCTGCCTGCAGGAGGTGGGTCTCGTCCCGACCCGCATCTTCGACACCGAACTCGGAGCCCGCATCGCCGGGTTCCCCCGCGTCGGTCTCGGCGCCGTCGTCGAGCAGCTGCTCGGGATCACGCTCGCCAAGGCGCACTCGGCAGCGGACTGGTCGACCCGGCCGTTGCCGCAGTCGTGGCTCGTGTACGCGTCGCTCGACGTCGAACTCCTGCCCGACCTGCGTGACGCCCTCGCCGCGAAGCTCGACGAGGCCGGCAAGTCCCGGATCGCGGAAGAGGAGTTCGACGCGGTGCTGCACCGCGCCCCGAAGCCCGTCCGTGCCGAGCCGTGGCGCCGGCTGTCCGGCATGCACGCGCTCCGTGGCGCCCGCGCCCTGGCGATCGCCCGGTCGCTCTGGGTCGCCCGTGACGAGTACGCCCGCGCCGCCGACATCGCTCCGGGGCGCACGATCCCCGACGCCGCTATCGTCGCAGCGGCAGCCGCCGCACCGTCGTCGCGCGCCGAACTCGGCGGCCTGAAGGCCTTCACGGGTCGCGCCAGCCGTTCCGAGCTCGATCGCTGGTGGGCCGCGGTCGACGAAGGCCTGACGACCGAGGACCTGCCGAAGCTCCGCGGATCCGGTGAAGCGACGCTCCCGCCGCCCCGCGCCTGGGCCGACCGCAACCCCGCGGCCGACCGCCGGTACAAGGCCGCACGGGCCGCGGTGACGAAGCGGTCCGAGGAGCTCGACATCCCGCTCGAGAACCTGCTCACGCCGGAGACCCTGCGTGTGGTCTCGTGGGCACCGCCGTCGCCGCCGTCGACCGAGCTGGTCGGGGCCGCCCTCGCCGCACACGAGGCCCGCCCCTGGCAGGTGGAGGAACTCTCCTCGATCATCGCGTCGGCCTTTGTCGCTGCTGCACAGCAGCCCGCGCCGACGGATGACGTCGAGTCGTAGGAACCGCCCAACCGGCATGCGGCCGCCCAGCCTGGGGGCATAGCGTCGGGAGCGTCGCCGGGCGAGGCCCGGCCGGCCGGAGCGACCAGCGTTCCGGCCCGATCGATGAGGATCTGGGAGGCCCGGATTGCCAAAGGCATCAGACGTCGTGTTCGTGGACGGAGTTCGGACACCGTTCGGACGAGCCGGCGAGAAGGGGGTGTTCTGGAAGACCCGGTCCGACGACCTCGCGGTGCACGCGATGCGCGGACTGCTCGACCGGAACGCCTCGCTCGACACCGCAGCGGTGGACGACGTCGCCGTCGCGGCGACCACGCAGCAGGGTGACCAGGGGCTGACCCTCGGCCGCACCGTCGGCATGTTGGCCGGCCTGCCGAAGTCGGTCCCCGGGTACGCGATCGACCGCATGTGCGCCGGTGCCATGACGAGCGTCACGACGCTCGCGGGTGCCATCGCCTTCGGTGCCGCGGACATCGCGATCGCCGGTGGCGTCGAGCACATGGGACGCCACCCGATGGGCTTCAACTCGGACCCGAACCCGCGGTTCATCGCGGAACGCATGGTGTCGAGCGACGCGCTGGTGATGGGGTCCACCGCCGAGCGCCTGCACGACCGCTTCCCGGCGATCACGAAGGACCGCACGGACGCCTACGCCGTCCAGTCCCAGCAGCGCTACGCCGCGGCGTGGGCCGCCGGCAAGCTGCAGCCCGACGTCATCCCGGTCGAGGTGAACAAGGGCGACGGGTGGGACGTCATCAGCACCGACGAGCCGCCGCGTCCGGGCACGACGCTCGAGGCGCTGGCCGCGCTGAAGACGCCGTTCCGCCCGCACGGACGGGTCACCGCCGGCAACGCCGCCGGCCTCAACGACGGCGCGACCATGAGCTTGCTCGCCTCGGCCGAGGGCGCCAAGGAGCACGGCCTGCCCACGAAGATGCGCATGGTCTCGTTCGCCTTCGCCGGCGTCGAGCCCGAGGTCATGGGCGTCGGCCCGGTCCCCGCCACCGACAAGGCGCTGTCGAAGGCCGGCCTGTCGATCGACGACATCGGCCTGTTCGAGATCAACGAGGCGTTCGCGGTGCAGGTGCTCGCGTTCCTCGACAACTACGGCATCGCGCAGGACTCCACGAACGTCAACGCGTGGGGCGGCGCGATCGCCGTCGGCCACCCGCTGGCATCGAGCGGTGTCCGCCTGATGAACCAGCTCGCCGCGCAGTTCGCCGAGCGTCCGGACGTCCAGTACGGCATCACCACGATGTGCATCGGACTCGGCCAGGGCGGCACCGTCATCTGGGAGAACCCCGGCTTCAGCAAGTCCGCAGCACGTTCGGCTCGGAAGGGGGCATGAGCATGACCACCGTCGACACCGACCGTCTGTCCGAACTCAGCGAGGACGAGGTCGTCACGCACTCGTTCGTCAAGCACGTCACGATGCCCTCCGGTGGTACCCTGGCGCTCATCACGCTCGACAACGGCAAGGACTACAAGCGTCCGAGCACCCTCGGGCCGCGGACGCTGCGCGAACTCTCCGGTGTGCTCGACACCCTGAAGACCGAGGCGACGGCCGGCACGATCCAGGGCGTCGCGATCACCGGCAAGGAGTACTGCTTCGCTGCCGGTGCCGACCTGTCGCAGGCAGCGTCCGTGCCGTCGCGGGACGTGGCGCACGACCTCGCGGCCCTCGGCCACGCCACCCTCCGCAAGCTGTCCGACCTCGGCGTGCCGTCGTTCGCGTTCATCAACGGCATCGCCCTCGGCGGCGGGCTCGAGATCGGACTGCACTGCACCTACCGGGTGTTCTCGTCCGCGGCGCAGGGCATCGGCCTGCCCGAGGTCTTCCTCGGCATCATCCCGGGCTGGGGCGGCGCGACGCTGCTCCCCCGTCTGATCGGTCCGGAGCGCGCGCTGCGGGTCATCGTGGAGAACCCCCTCAAGAACAACCGCCTGATGGACGGAGCGGCCGCGGTCGAGATCGGCATCGGCGACGCGCTGATCCCGTCGGTGACGTTCCTGCCGTCAGCCGTCGCGTGGGCCGACGGCGTCATTGCCGGTCGCGTGTCGGTCAAGCGGCCGGGCGAACCGGGCATGCTCGAGAAGGCTGCCTGGGGCACGGTCGTCAAGGTCGCCCGTGGGCAGGTCGCGTCGAAGATCGGGACGGTGCCGAAGTCGCCGTTCCGCGCGCTCGACCTCGTCGCCGCCGCTCGCGGCGGCTCCCTGGACGAACGGTTCGCCGACGAGGACGACGCCCTCGCCGACCTGCTCTCCGGTGACCAGTTCGCCGCGTCGATGTACGCGTTCGACCTGGTGCAGAAGCGTGCGAAGAAGCCCGTCGGTGCTCCGGAGGGTGTCGAGCCGAAGAAGATCACGAAGGTCGGCGTCCTCGGTGCTGGTCTCATGGCATCGCAGTTCGCGCTGCTCTTCGCCCGACGACTCGGCGTCCCCGTCGTGATCACGGATGTCGACCAGTCCCGCGTCGACGCCGGTGTGGAGCGGATCCGCGGTGAGGTCGGCAAGCTGCTCGAGAAGGGGCGGATCTCCCCCGACGACGCGAACCGCATCACCGCACTCGTCAGCGGGTCGGTGTCGTACGACGCCTTCGCCGACGCCGACTGGGTGATCGAGGCCGTCTTCGAGGAGATGAGCGTCAAGCAAGAGGTCTTCCGGAAGATCGAGCAGGTCATCGCGCCGGACGCCATCCTCGCCACCAACACCTCGTCGTTGTCCGTCTCCGAGATGGGCTCGGTGCTGTCCGACCCGTCGCGCCTGGTCGGGTTCCACTTCTTCAACCCGGTCGCCGTGATGCCCTTGCTCGAGGTCGTCCGCACTGCCGACACCTCCGACGAGACGCTCGTCACGGCACTCGCCGTCGCGAAGACCCTCAAGAAGACGGCGATCATCACGGCCGACCAGCCGGGCTTCGTCGTCAACCGGGTGCTCGCACGGGTCCTCGGTGAGGCGATGCGCGGCGTCGAGCAGGGCACCTCGTTCGACGTCGTGGCGGCCGGTGCCGCGCCGCTCGGACTGCCGATGTCGCCGTTCGAACTGCTCGAGCTCGTCGGTCTGCCGGTGGGTGCGCACGTGCTCGACTCGCACCACGCCGCTTGGCCGGAGCGCTTCTACCCCGGTGACGGGCTGAAGAAGATCGCCGAGCACGGGAAGATCCTGACCCGCGACAAGAAGGGCAACGCGACCGGGTACGACCCCGCCGCCGTCAAGCTCGTCGCGCCGTCGAAGAAGGACGCGAAGCCGGTCGACGCCGCCGCGATGCAGCAGCGCTTCGAGGACGCCCTCGCCGACGAGCTGCACCGCATGCTCGAGGACGAGGTCGTCCAGCACGTCGAGGAGATCGACCTCGGCCTGATCCTCGGCGCGGGCTACCCGTTCCAGGCCGGTGGGATCAGCCCCTACCTCGACCGCAGTGGTGCGTCCGAGCGCGTGTTCGGTGGGAGCTTCCACGACCCACTGATCGTCGGCCCGGTTTCCCGGTAGCCGGCGCGAGTCCCCCCCCCCCCCCCCCGGGGGGGGGGGGGGGGGGGGGGGGGGGGGGGGGGGGGGGGGGGGGGGGGGGGGGGGGGGGGGGGGGGGGGGGGGGGGGGGGGGGGGGGGGGGGG